>JBHJHM010000100.1:0-139919 GCA_050330865.1 Leptolyngbyaceae cyanobacterium | reverse complement strand
TAAGTAGGTGGGCAGAATTAAACTCATGATCAGTTTGGGGTTCGACTCCGCTCACCCCACCAGTCGAGGCATTGAGGGCTGAGCGAAGTCGAAGCCCGGTTTTATAAACAATTGTGCTTTTCTACTTACCCGATGCGCTTGTCACAATACTGGGCATAAAGTGTAAGTGGGATTTGAACCCATGTTCACTGCCCCAGTGATGCCAAGGAATCGGTTAAGAGCCGATTGGTTCAACTTCTCCAGTTGACGGATTGTACTCGCTTCGGTTGAATGGGCTACCCACTCATTCATGTGCTCACGATTCGATGAGATCGATCGCCCAGTTGGTGGCCTGAATCTGAGCGTCGAGTTCGCGATAATCGTGGCTTCGGCTAGTTTCATGACAACCTCCTCAACCTTTCACACATCACCTGCTTGAGCGTTGCGACCACTTCAACCAAGTCGGCTTGATTGGCCATTACCTGCTAAGACTTATGTTCAATCAGTTCTGCTCTCAGCCGTTCATAGGTTTTCTCCCCCACTGAGTTTGGCGAGTTGAGGTGTAGTGGAGTGATTGCTACGAACTTGAGAAAATCTGATTGAATATAGATCGCTTAATCCTAAAGTTGATGGCTTGTAACTTTCTAAGCGATCGCAGATTTGACTTTGATATCGAAGAACTGTTGTCCCCACTCTTTGAGGGACAAAAGGATAGCGATGAACAGAATAACTTTACCTCAAGAACAGTTAGGCATTTTTACACAGTGATAGCAAACATTTTTGTCAAAATTCTCCCGAGGAAGAGAACTCTTACTTCTGTAAGTTAAGAGCTTCCCTGTGCTGGCTGGTTACTATCTAGGTTGATGCCAATTTTCTCGCGAAGCTCAAGCACATTGCTAGTGAATTCATTGATGTTACCGGAGAATGTAGCAGCTCCTCCTGCAATAGTTGCTACAGCGCTTCCTGCGGACATAAGCCGCTTCAGTCGCTTCCCAATGCGTTTAGAGTCTTGCTTTTCTGGAGTTTTCAAATCAGACTCCAGATCATCCAGTTCCATGAGTACGTCTTCTTTTTGCTCTTCCGGAAATGACTGGCTTGTCTCACGGAGAGACGTTAGGGGATTTCCGGGAAAGAATTTACCAACTGTAGGGTGTCATTAGCGGAGCGCGATGCACCGCAGCCCGGTATTTTTATTCCTGGAAATCCCCGCAGACGAGTGATTTCTTCAGCATTTCGGTTAATGTAGGTGGCCATTGGGCCATAGTTTGCGCCGCCAATGCTGCCAGCATTACCGTGAACATGAATTGAGTCAGATCGTGTGATCTCTATTTGGTTAAGTAAAGCTGAATGAAACTGTCAGCTGCTTCAGGGTTGAGTTGCTTCAGTGCTTCTCGAATTTCATAAACTGCTTCAGCTGAAGGATCGCGCTCTTCAGAAACCCAGCGGCTTATGTTTGAGCGATCAACTTTCATTGTGACAGCAAGTTGATTTTGACTAATGCCATAGTCTTGCAAAACCTGCTTTAATGCCTTGCCCGCTCTGCCCATGCAGCAATTGTGTCAGAGCAGTTTCATGGCGTAAATGCTGACAATCGTCAACACATGCGGTACGCTCTAATTGTTGACGATCCGCAACACGCTTATGCTGCAAAATTTTGTTCCCTCTCCTTTGGTCGAACCCCTGGAAACGCCTTCCCTTCAGCTCCCCACACCAACCGAACCCATGCGCGATCCTGTCCGCATTCTCGTGATCGGCACGCCACCCGGCATTCGCGCCATCTGCCACAGTCTCCACGTCAAAGGCTTTGCCCGCCTCGACGAATGGAGTCCGCTACTGCCTCACAGTTCCGGTAAATACTGCCGTATCCTCACTCGGCAAGTTCCGTTGGAATAGGGAGGTGAAATGAGCTGGGGGAGTGGGGGAGGCAGAGGAGGCGGGGGAGGCAGAGGAGGCGGGCATCGTAGGGATGGATGATTCTCTAGTCAGAGAAAATCTCGTGGCCCTATTGCCTGTATGGAACTGACCTAGAGGCTTCGGGGGTGAACCCTGACGCCGCGTCGAGTTCAAAACTCACCCGCTCACGAACCCAAGTCCACTGAAGGGAATGCCCTTCGAGTGGGTCGGGTTGATACCGCTAGATAACTTGGCGGGGAGTCCTCGTCCGAGGACTTAAGCTCATGAGCCAGAGAATTCCATTCTTTGGCGGGGATGTGGGCAAGCCTCAAGAAGGCCCCTGAGCCAGGTTGCGGAAGCGGGTGTATTGCGGTTCAAAGAGGAGCTTCACAGTGCCAGTAGGGCCGTTGCGGTGTTTGGTGATGATGATTTCCGTGATGCCGCGATCGGGGGTGTCGGGGTCGTAGTATTCTTCGCGGTACAGCATCATAATCAAATCGGCATCCTGCTCGATCGAGCCCGAGTTATGAGAAACAATGCCATCAGCCATCCATGAAGCTGTCTCAGGAACCGTAAGGTCATAGACAGTTTCTTCTCCAGCAGGCTCGATTGAGACGATTTCATCCCAATATATCTCTGTCGTCGCAATTTCTCTGAGTTCTGAACTGTCCAAGATATCTGCGTAGCTGAGTAAAACGTCTCGTGTTGGCGCGAACTTGAAATGAGCAGCCCCTCCGTATGATGTCCCTCTTAGCTGTGCCATACGGCGATGGGAAATCCCTTGCTCCTTGATTTTCTGCTTGACTCGGTCGAAGACCTCGATGGGAAGAGTATCGCGGTTGGGATTGGCTTTGCCTCGACGCAAAAGTTCTATCTTGACTGCTCTAGCAGGTTCTACCCTCGGGCCAAATGCCCCTACCGTATCTAAAAACTTAAGTTGATGAGTTTTGCCATAAATATGGACTTGATAACATCGAGCTTTTGTCCATTGCATCTGACTGGGGATACACAATCGTAGCAAAAGTGCCATTACATCGCGGGCAAGCTGTTCGCTCACGGTAGAGAAGAAGATACTGGCCTTATACTTACGCCCATTGGGATGATGATAAGCACTGATACATCCGTCGGTAGCCCAAAGGTGACGGAGCAATAGAGCGATTTGGTCGTCGGGAAGCTGAAATATTCCTGGAGGCACATGTTTCTCCGCTGACCTCTGATTGAAGATGCCTAGCTCTTTCAGCCATTTGCCAACACCTGCGGGATGCCAGCGGTTGCCATTTCCGGATATGACTAACTGATGCCAGTTTCCTTTGCCAGGGTGGCGATTAACGGTACAACCAAATTCCTTTGCAGCAGTCTTGACTATCTCACTATTCTCTTCAGATGCCGTTGTATATCGCAGTGGTTGGTGTATTAGATAGCTGCCATCACCAATCAGATGACCCAGCAAGGCAACTTGTGAATCGGACCATCTCTCTGCAGGAGCTGACAGTACGGGCATGTGACTAGCAACTGCTAAGCGATCGCCCACCTGCATCTTCCCAAGACGCTGCCACCCGTCGAATGTGTACAGTCGGTGGTTGTCTGTAGCTTTGATTTTCCTGCCACTAGCGGTAGTCAGCTCAAAGACAGGCTTCGTACCCACTTCCCAAATGAGATTAGCCTTAGCTCTAACAAGTTTCCCCTGTGAGGTCATGCTGACAACTTCAGGGGTTTGACCTATCAGTTCAGTAATCGGTAAGCGTCGACCATCAGCCAGCCAGACCAGTGTATCTCCAGTCACGCACTCCCTTAGATCGCTCATCATAGGGCGTTTGTTGGTGCGAGATTCGACGCCCCGGCTGAGCTGCGAGAGGGAGATGATTGGTACGTTCAGTTCACGGGCGAGGCCCTTGAGCGATCGCGTAATCTTCGAGAGTTCCTGTACGCGGTTATCGCTGCTGCCCTCCATCAGCTGCAGATAGTCAATCAAAATCAGGCCCAGTGCGCCGCCCTGTTCGGCCTGCAATCGTCGCGCCTTCGATCGCATCTCCGTTACCGAAATATTCGGCGTATCGTCAATGAAAATTGGCATTTCCGACAGACTGTTGATGGCCTGTCCCAGTAGCTCCCATTCATTCGGGGCAATACGTCCCGTCCGTAGTCGATTGGTTTCTAGGCTGACTTCACTGGAGAGCAGACGATACACCAACTGCTGCTTTGACATCTCCAAACTGTAGATAACAATCGGCAGCTTTTGTGTTGAGGCGATATTACGAGCAATCCCTAACACGAAGGCTGTTTTGCC
The DNA here is from genome assembly GCA_050330865.1 of Leptolyngbyaceae cyanobacterium. Classification (GTDB taxonomy): domain Bacteria; phylum Cyanobacteriota; class Cyanobacteriia; order Phormidesmidales; family Phormidesmidaceae; genus SIO1E4. The sequence continues at coordinate 135,760 of JBHJHM010000100.1, read as the reverse complement.
CATTGACGGCCTCCCAGCGGCAATAATCAGGTCAGAGCGCTGAAACCCTTGGGTCATGGCGTCCAAGTCATAGAAGCCGCAGGGAATGCCAGGAAGAACTAAGCCTTCAGCTCGTTGTTCAATATCAGCAAACGTTTCAATCAGAATATCGGCAGTGGAGGTAAGGGCCTGCTGAGGCCGGTCTTGGGTGATGGCAAACAGTTTTTGCTCAGCTTCATCCAAAGACTGCTCCAGCGAGGAATCGGCCTCAAACCCAAGTTGAGAGATTTCGCTGCCGATTTGAATCAGCCGTCGTCGCATGAATTTTTCCATCACCAGCTTGGCGTACTGGTCGATGTTGGCAGCGCTGACAGTGCGGTCTACTAGCTGGGCAATGCGGCCTTGCCCGCCAATTTTTTCGAGGAGTTCCCGATCCTTCAGCCAAGTTGTAATCGTCATCAGGTCGGTGGGCAATCCCCGACTTTGAAGGTCGATCGCGGCCCGGTAGATCGTCTTGTGGGCGCTGACGTAGAAGGCATCGGCATGCAGCAGCTCCATGACCCGCCCGATCGCTTCGGGGTCTAGCAGAATGCCACCTAAGATGGCTTCCTCAGAATCGATATTTTGGGGGGGCAGGCGATCGCTATACGTCTGAAAATCGAGATTCTGAACCATCCACGTCTCCCCAGCAAAACCAAGTATCCCTTACCGTAACGGATTGGCCTGCGGAATGGGAGCTCTATGCGAGCCTACCAGAACAGTCCGGACACTCTGAGAGAAGTCGTTTTGAGGATTGCCAAGGCAACTCAGACGAGGCAAAACTCCAGAGGTAATCTTTATATGCTGTTACGTCACACGGGGTACTTTCACCCTTGGAAAAAGGATGATACATTTGAACTAAATTATGGCGTCTCAGAGAAGTCTGAGGTGCACTAAACTCGCTTGGGAATAATCGCGATCGCTATGCCTATACTAGAGGATGCTCAGCAACTCACCTTATTTCCCTTGGCCGATCATCAAGCCCCCCTGCCGGACTATCAGGTGCGCGAAAGCACCCGTGCTCGCCATGTTTCCTTGAAGGTTTCCTATCAAGGTAAGTTGGAAGTCGTTGTTCCGTCTGGGTTCAATCCCAAAGAGATTCCCGATATTCTGGAGCAGCGGCGCAGCTGGATCACAAAGACACTGAAGCGTATTGAGAAACAGCGCGATACCCTGCCCGCCGAGCATGAAGCTGAGAAGCCCAACAGCCTTACCCTGCAAGCCTGTGGCGAAACCTGGCAGGTGCTGTATAAGCAAGCTCGTGGTGCAACGGTAGCGCTTACCCAAAGCGACTTACAGGAGCTCACGCTCAGAGGTGGGCTAGAGGATACTGAAGCCTGTTTAGATCTCCTGCGCCGTTGGCTGCAGCGTAAGGCCCGGGCTGAATTAGCACCTTGGCTGCAAAAACTCAGCCAGCAGTGCGATTTGGCCTATAGCCGGATGTCTGTCCGAGGTCAGACGAGTCGCTGGGGCAGTTGCTCATCGCATCAATCCATCAGCCTCAACTACAAGCTCCTGTTTTTACCCCCACCTCTGGTGAACTATGTGCTGATTCATGAGCTCTGCCATACGGTGCATATGAATCATTCCAAAGCTTTCTGGCAGCTAGTCAAGCAGTACTGTCCGGAATGCGATCGCGCCAAAGCGGATCTCAAACAGGCGTGGCAGCATGTCCCCCAGTGGATTGATGCCTGATTTTTTCTGGACACCTCATAGTGGCTATCACTGGGATCAATTCCCCCGGCGATTTTTTGAGGGATGGTATTTTCGACTTACGTTACCGGATGCGGGCGAGACTTTCGCTTTTATGTATTCGATCGACGATCCGGCAGGACAGTCAACTCTTAGTGGTGGAGCTGCTCAGATTCTGGGGCCGGGAGAGCAATACCTTTATTGTCCGTTTGGGGATGTTGAAAAGTTCTGGGCCTGGCCGCACCGTTTAGGACTCGGACATGGGGGCGATACCGTTCAACTCCCAGCTCGCTATGTATACCCCAAGAGGTTTTTTCACCAGGTGTGTCGAGGGTATCAGGTGACGGCAACGCAGCATCAGGGTTGCCTGGAGGATACGCCGACGGGCGCGATCGCCCGCTGGGACTACACGGTGAGACCGGTTTATGGTTGGGGTGATCCCAAGCGTCCGCAGCTCCCGACGGCTGGCTGGTTGTCGTATTTGCCTATCTTTGAGCCAGGTTGGCAGGTACTGATGGCCCATGGGCTGGCGACAGGTTGGGCGGAGTGGCAAGGTCAGCGCTACGAGTTTACGCAAGCCCCTGCTTATGCAGAGAAAAACTGGGGTGGGGCATTTCCGGAGCGCTGGTTCTGGATACAGTGCAATGCGTTTGAGGATGAACCGGATTTGACGGTGACGGCGGTGGGAGGGCTCAGGCAGGTGTTGGGTCGCCATGAGACGGTGGGGCTAGTGGGGCTGCACGTAAAAGGTCAATTCATTTCGCTGAGTTCTTTGCATGCGCCGATTCGGTGGAAGGTTGCGTCTTGGGGGGCGTGGGAAGTAGAGGCTTGGGATCATCGCTATCGGGTGGTGCTGCAGGGAAAAGCAGCGGAAAACCCAGCAAAGGTGCGAGTGCCAACACTAGCAGGGCTACAGTTTGAGTGCTGGGATACGACGCGGGGTCATTTGCACATAGAGGTTTGGGAGCGATCAGTATCGACTTCGGAGCAGTTATTGGTGAAGGCTGAGAGTACTCTGGCTGCATTAGAGGTGGGCGGTCAGGGTTGGGAGCAGGGATGGTGTCATGGTGCGGGTGCACTCTAGCAATGATGATCCATGGCGAGAAAATTGCGTTGATTGATATGAGGGGTGGTTGATAATCCTTTGGGTAAGGGCGGGTAATACCAGTTCTCTAAATCAAAGCTACACAAAGGAAATCAAGGTAGCTCCGTGACATGTCACGGAGCTAACGGATCGGTAGCATTTACAGTGAGAATCGGTATAAGGCGGCGACGCGGGTCTGGTATTGGCGTGTTGCCTGGGGAAATTTTGCTTTCCCCAGACCCCATCAACCAGGACGTGCCGCCGTCCTGGACCTCGCGGAAGTGGAGGGTTGGTGGCGGCGATGAAGCGGTTGGGTTCAGCCTAAGTTGGGTCAGGTATTTGAGGTTTCGCTATAGCTTTGTAAAAGCAGCAGCGGTTAGGAGTTTTTCTCTGTTAAATGAATTAACTCTTAGGGGTTGGTCCGACGGAGCTAGGGGAATAGCCTGGGGCCATAATAAAGGTAGGGATGTTGGGGGCGGCATATGCAGGTAGATGAGAATGCAACTGATTTTCAACAGCAGGTGCTGTCGGAGCTGAAGCAGATTGGTCAGCGACTGAATCGCCTAGGAAATGATGTCGAGAAGATTGACTATAAGTTTGATACTTACCAAAAAGCATCTGATCAGGTGATGAGGTTGGCGACTACGATTGTGATTGCAGCAGCCTCGGTGGTGATCTTGTCACCTGTACTGCAGGCGATCGCCCCTGCAGTCAGTGCTTTGGTGAGTTGAATGTCTGTTAGCAGTAGCTGATTGCTTGAAGTCATAGCGGAGCCATGGAGGCCGCCCCAGCTCTGCTGAGGCGGAGTTAGAGCCTAGGGCTGAGGGACGTCGTTGAGGGACCAGCGATAGTCGATCGCGATGCCGAGACGTTCGCAGTCTTCCTCTAATTTGCGTTGTTGCGAGAGGGCCTTCCGTAGCGTGATGATCAGTTCATTCACTTCTGTTTTGAGAGAAGGTTCTTCGTAGACGGAGAAAGAGGTTTGCTGCTCTAGGAGTCGTAACAGCAATTCATAATGCACATGGGACGGGAGAGGAATAGACTCGCTCATGGGATAGGGTGAATCCTGATAGAAAAGGGCTGAGATAAAGCGTTAGGCATAGAGCTGAGCGATCGCATCAACTAGATTTGATTGTCGCATTAAAGACTCCCCAACCAACATGCCTTGAGCACCCGTTTGAACAACCTGGGTGACATCAGCAGCAGTATGAATTCCTGACTCGCTGACAATGAAGATGTTTCGCGATCGCAGCTCGTCTTGTCGGGATTGTATTAGCTGTTCTGTAGTGGCTAAGGACGTCTCAAACGTTTCCAGGTTGCGGTTGTTAATGCCAATGAGCTGAATCGTTTGAATGGCTAATACCCGATCCAGTTCTTTCTGGGTATGTACCTCTACCAGCGTTCTCATACCGAGAGCCTGGGCAATTTGGGTAAAGTAGCGTAGATCTTCATCGCTCAAGATAGCTGCAATCAGCAGCACGGCATCAGCGCCCCTGACCCGCGCCAAATACATCTGATACGGATACAAGACAAACTCTTTGCAAAGCAAAGGAAGATCAACGGCGGCCCGGATCTGGGTCAGGTAGTCAAAGCTTCCCTGAAAGAAAGCTTCGTCTGTCAGCACAGATAAACAGGCTGCTCCTCCAGTCTGATAGGCTTTGGCGATCGCAACTGGATCAAAGTCCTCACGGATCACCCCCTTGCTAGGAGACGCTTTTTTAACCTCAGCAATGAGTGCAGGCGTTCGAGCACTATTCTGCAAAGCTGCTAAAAAATCACGGGCCGGAGGTGCACTTAATACCTCACGCTGAAGATCCGCTAGCGGCAAGCGTCGCCGTAGCTTCTCAACTTCCTTCTCTTTGTGCCAAACAATTTCTTCCAGAATATTGCTGGGCTCAGCATCGGGCGCTTCAACCTTGTAGGTCAAATACTGTACAGATACCTCAGGGTAAGGAGACCGACGACGAATTGACATATTTTCAGGGCCTCACACGCTAACAACAGCTCGCTTGAATGCCTCATCCATCACCTCAGATAAAGTGGGATGGGTATGCACACAGTAAGAAAGATCCGTCACGGTTTGTCCTTGAGCGATCGCGTTCGCTGCCTCTTGGATCAAGTCAGAGGCATGCAGACCCAGGATGTGTGCGCCCAGAATTTCGCCCGTATCTTTGCGGTAAATCACCTTGGCTAACCCGTCTGACTCGCCCTCTGCCAGCGCTTTAGAGTTGCCCTTGAAGTAGGTCTTAACCGTCGCAATTTCAAACCCTTCCTTGTCAGCTAGATCCTGAGCTTGGGGTTGAGTGAGGCCGACGAAGCTCACTTCAGGATGCGTAAACGCCGCCGCCGGGATACTGCGATAGTTTATCTGGCGTGACTCGCCGCAAATGTTATCCACTGCAACTATCCCCTGTGCTGAGGCGGTGTGGGCCAGCATCATTTTGCCAGTGGCATCCCCAATAGCCCAGAGATGAGGCACAGGGGTTTCGCCTCGCAGCACCTGCAGCAAATCATCCACTGCAATGAAGCCTCGGCGGTCAGTTTCAACCCCTACCGCCGCCAAACCTAAATCCTTGGTGGCGGGAATCCGTCCGGTCGCAACCAAACACGCATCTACCTCTAAAATATCCACAATCTCTTTCGTTTCACGATTGGCCAGTTCAATCACCACAGGTGAACCGGGTGTCACCTTCATGGCCAATACACCGGCCCTTGTTTCCACATCTCTAGGTTTGATTAGTACGCGCTCTGCCACTTTAGCAATATCGGGATCAAAGGTTGGCATCACCTTATCCAGCGCTTCCACCAGGGTTACTTCTGATCCCAAAGCAGTGTAAATGTCACAGAACTCAAGGCCAATGTAACCGCTACCAATAATTGCTACCCAGGAGGGCAGCCAGTCGAGCTTCAAAGCATCGTCACTCGTGAAGACCGTTTTACCATCAATTTCGATGCCGGGCGGTACGAAGGGCACGGATCCTGGCGATAAAATGATGTCTCTAGCAGTAATCGTCTGATCCCCGGTTGCCGTGGCGACGACAACTTTCTGCTCACCTGCTAGGCGTGCCCAACCCTGGATAATATCAACGCCGAGCCGCTGGAGGCTGTTAGTCATATCGCCTTGGATTTTGCTCACCAAGTTTTTAGCATGATCAGCGATTGTTTGCCGATCAAACTGAACGCCACCAACTTGGATGCCTAGCGCGTTTAAGTGATGCGAATTTTGCAGTTCTCGAACCCGCCCCGATGCAGCCAACAGCGCTTTGGAGGGAATGCAGCCTCGATTAACGCAGGTGCCCCCCATATCGGCAGCTTCTACAATGGCGGTCTTGAGGCCCCGACGCACGGCGTGTAGGGCTGCGCCGTGTCCTCCGACACCTGCACCAATGATTAATAGATCGTAGTCAAAGGCTTGACTCACAGTTTTCTCCTAGCCAGTCGTAGCGAAGCAAGTCTACTTGAGCAGTCGATTGAGTGCTTTAGAGTAGGCAGAACAGCCCTTCTATTTTGACTAGAGAGGGTGATTAAGACAACACCTACTCAGTTTGTTCCCTCAGCTCGTGATTAGCAGAACCGCGTGGATTGCTTTTGCAGACAGCAAATTAGGGTCCTTGTCTTGCTGAGGATAGGCTTCTAGGGCATGATATTGAATCTTTTGAAAAACCAACGTACTTTGTAACTGGGAAGGGTGCAGAACCCAACTCTCCTAGATTTCCTGATGTCGCCCCTCGACGTTTGATACTAAAGTGGTGCAAATGACGAGCTCCTCCAGTTGTGATGCCAGTGCCTCCTGAGAGGACTGCCTAAAATGGATAAAAACCAGCAAGAAAGTCGTCGTAGTGCGACTCGGGAATTCATCAGCTCTCTGGATACCTTGAAGGCCGTGCTCCGGTCTGAGGATGTCGATCAAGATTCTCAGCAGCCCGCTGTCCCAGAGACTTCGGTATCGCAGCCAGCACCTGAGCTGTCTCTGGATGCCGATTTAGAAACGCTGCTGGATGATGCGGTGCGCGATATTGAACGCTTTATGTCCGAAAAACCTAGCGAATAGCTATTATGACGCCTCCTTTTCGATTTGCTGTGGTGAGTGATCCCCATATCACTCTGCCTCATACGCTACGGGATATTCCCAATCGATTTCACCTAATGGAGGTGAGCATTCCAGTTCTGGAACGTATTTTGCGATCGCTAGAAACTCAAGACTTAGACTTTTTGCTGCTACCAGGCGACCTCACCCAACACGGTGAACGGGACAACCATCAGTGGTTGGTTGATCGCCTCAAATCGTTGCCCTTTCCAGCCTACGTGGTGCCTGGTAACCACGATATTGTTTCGCGCGACGGCTGCGATCGCACCCTGAGCCGGCAAGAATTTCCACAGGTTTACAGCGCCTTTGGCTATGACTCTGACAAGCCCTACTATTGTCGTGAACTCCTGCCAGGGGTACACCTCATTGGGCTCAACTCCATCGCTTTTGATGACGCCGGCCAGCAAATTCCGGTGGGCTATATGGACGATGAGCAGCTGACGTGGTTAGCAAACCGGCTGCGAGACCTGCAGGGACAGTGGGTGATGGTCATGATTCATCACAACGTATTGGAGCATTTGCCGGGACAGGCTAAACATCCCTTGGGCCAGCGCTATATTTTGCAGAATCGCAGCGTCCTGATGTCACTGTTAGAAGAGGCTGGGGTCAATTTGCTGCTGACCGGTCATTTGCATGTGCAAGATATCGCTCAAGCTGGGACGCTTTGGGAAATCACAACGGGATCGCTTGTCAGCTATCCTCATCCCTATCGCATCGTGAACGTGACGCCTCAGGCGTCGGGGCTGGTGCAATTGCAGGTCGAGACGTTCCGCATTCCTGCCATTGCTGGCTGGCCCGATCTGCAAACCACGTCTTTACAGTGGATGCGCGATCGCTCCACCCCTTTTATGGTGAAGCTTTTGACCTGTCCTCCTTTCGATTTACCGCTGGCCAAAGCCGAAGCGTTTGCCCCCGAACTTGAGGATTTCTGGGCCCATATTTCGGCAGGCGATGCGGATTTTGACTATCCGCGCTTACCACTGGCCGTCAATGCGAGTCTGAAGGCATTTGGTGCGATCAATGAGGAAGGAGCTTATCGTCCTATTGATAATGATGCTACTCTCCTGTTACCAGCACCCACATGAGGCGTGGGGATCAGCCTTCGTAGAATCTTTCATGAGACCGAAACATATCTTTCCTGAAGATGAGATACTAAACGCTTAACGATATCAATTTTTAGGCGGTTTCCCAATGGCTCATATTGAATTTGCGCGCGGCGTTGTTGAAGAGGTGATCCCTGATGTTCGATTGACACGCTCTCCTGACGGTCGCGACGGCACCGCTACCTTCTACTTCGACAATCCTAAGGCACTCTCGCAAGAAGAAGGGGTTGAAGTCACGGGTATGTATATGGTGGACGAAGAAGGTGAGCTTGTAACCCGCGAGGTGAAGGGAAAATTTCTCAACGGCGAACCCTCTGGCATTGAGGCTCTTTTCATTATGAAGAGCGAGGAAGAGTGGGAACGCTTCATGCGTTTTATGAATCGCTACGCAGAGCAGAATGGGCTGGGCTTTACGAAAAGCTAGTTAGGAGTGACCGGGTGGAAGGGGCATAGGGGGATCGGAAGTGATGGGAGCTGGGAAGTCGATACTGTAGGTGAAAGTGAAAAGGGAAAGGAGAAAAGGGTATCTGCAATAAGGCCTTTTACCTTTTACTCTTTCCTCCTTCCCCTTAACTTCACTACTCATCTGCCCTCGCAAACATCTACCCTTTTACCCGCCACCAACGATGGTGACAATTTCTAAGCGATCGCCCTTTTGCAGATAAGTTGTTGTCCAAAACTGGCGATGTAAAATCTCGCCGTTGTATTCGACTGCGACGAGGCGGGGATTGAGGCCAATCTGCTGCAGGTAGTCCGGCAGAAGAGTCTGCGGTGGGCAGGTTTTAACCTCGCCGTTGACCTGTAGTTCGATTAAGTCAGTCATTCACATTCACAGTTTGTCATCATGGATTCGCCATCCAGCGCGTCTCCTGAACCACACAGCCATCATACCGAGGCAGGTGTCGGCAAGATAGATTGCTAGAGTTGATGCAAAAACTGGCGAGTGGCTGCCGTGGGGTTGTCAGCTGCCATAATGGCCCGGACGACCGCGACGCGATCGCCACCAGCCGCGATCACTTCAGCCACATTCTGAGCATCAATGCCCCCAATGGCGTAGAACGGGACGGGGGAATGGGCTGCAGCGTAGCGCACGTAATCGAGCCCTGCTGCAGGCTTGTCAGGTTTTGTGGGTGTCGCATAGACGGGGCCAACGCCAATATAATCAGCGCCCTCTGATAACGCTTTTGCCATCTCTTCTGGATTCGTAGTGGAGCGACCAATGATGCAGTGGGCACCGAGTAAATCGCGGGCAACGGCAATGGGTAAGTCGGTCTGTCCTAAGTGAACGCCATCAGCGTTGACGGCTAAAGCTAAGTCCACCCGATCGTTAATCAAAAATAAGGCTCCATACGCCTGACAGAGTGCTTTCAACTGACGAGCGAGGAAAATGCGATCGCAGTCCTCAGCTGTTTTTTCGCGATATTGCACAATCTGGAGTCCCCCTTGCAGTGCTGCTTCGACGACTTCTAGCAAGTTCTCCGCTGGCGAAGTGACGAGGTAGAGCTGCGCTTGCCTCAGCTGTTGATGACGCTGATGTCCCAGTACCGTGCTTTCTAAGGAATAAACCTGATACCGCATTTGTTTGCAGGCAGCAGCCATTTCAGAATGGTGAATTTTGCCAAATTCTTCGAGCGATCGCAGCGCTTCTTCGACCCGACAAAAGTTAGCCTGCAGGACATGGGCGACGCTGCTGCGGACTGTTTCCTGTGGATGGGTAATCGCGGTGCCGGGATCACCGGGCGTATCGCGTGCAGCTCGGAGATCAGCCGTATGCCATTGGGCCAAACTTTGGCGCAGGTGTTTTAGCTTTGCGGTGAGATCTGTATTGTTGAGGCCAAACCGACACCAGTCTTCCAGAATTCGCAGCCCCTCACGTGCCCGATCAAGATTGGCGTCTAAAATGCGATTGATACGGATGTCGGTGTGAGTCTTGGGTTGCGATGGAATACTCATATGGTCTTGGTTACAAACGGTTTTGCCTTCATCGTAACTGGGGTATGGTACGTGGGGAATTGGACCACTATCTCTCCGGTATCAGCATCATAGACTGCTGATATCAAGTCCGAAGGCATCGTTTCAGGGGCTGAGATAATGGCGGCGTGAGAGGTAAGGGGGGTCATGCGGCGGCGTCTACTATGGTCGCCATTGCCCACTTCTACACGGAATACATGAGCGCTACATTGACTCGGTCCTGCAGGTGTCGATTAATTCGTTTGGCAGTAATCAAGGGATGTATGCATCCTAATAGGCGCAGTTGATGCAACCGTTGTGAGGAGGCTATGTCGGTGGGTGGCTTGAGAAACGCTACCGCGTCTACACCCCCCATCACTCGCCAACTTATCTATAGTATGAATAGAGTTCGCCAATCGCCCCATGTCACAACCACCCATTGCTAATTGGCAGCATCGATTCATTGAGACCAATGGCCTGCGGCTACATTACGTTACGCAAGGGACGGGGCCATTGCTGCTGTTGCTGCATGGCTTTCCTGAGTTTTGGTACAGTTGGCGCCATCAGATTCCTGTACTGGCGAAGCATTTTACCGTGGTAGCGCTTGACCTGCGGGGCTACAACGACAGCGACAAGCCAGAGGCGGTTTCTGCCTATGCCATGTCGGAATTGGTTGGCGATATCACAGGCGTGATTACAGGGCTGGGCTACGAACGATGTGTTTTGGTAGGGCATGATTGGGGAGGCGCGATCGCGTGGAGCGTAGCCCACAGCCATCCCGATAAAGTTGAGAAACTAATTGTGATGAACTGCCCTCATCCGCAGCGTTTTTTCGATGGACTCAGCTCTTCGCCGTTGCAATGGTTACGCAGTGCCTATATCGGCTTCTTTCAACTTCCCCTGCTGCCCGAGCTGATTTTCCAGGCTAACGATTATCAGCTGATTGCTCAAGCGTTCGATTCTATGGCTGTTAACCGCAGTGGCATAACAAAAACCGATATTCAAGCTTACAAAACAGCAGCAGCAAAGCCCGGTGCACTCAAAGCAGGGCTGAACTACTACCGTAATCTTCTAGGCGCCAATCCATCGCCGCAGAATTGGTCTGTTTTGGAAGTCCCAACTTTGTTGATTTGGGGTGAGGATGATCCGGCCTTTGAGCGAGCCTTAGCAGAAGATACCGAAGACTATGTCCGTGATTTTCAGCTGCGCTTCGTGGCTAATTGCGGTCACTGGGTGCCTCAAGAAAAGCCAGATTTGGTAAATCGCTACATCGCAGAGTTTCTTGAACTTCCTATGCCACAGCCCGTTCACCTTTAACACTTGCCCGACATGACGACCATCACCAATACGGCAATTCGAGACTGCCTCTTGAAGTTGGTGCACGATCGCGGCCCCACCAAGACCATTTGCCCCTCCGAAGTCGCACGAGCTTTAAGCTGCGACGATTGGCGAGCCTTGATGGAGCAGGTGAGAGCCGTTGGAATTGAGCTACACGATGCCGGTAAAATTGCAGTCACGCAGAAAGGACATGCCGTGGACCCCCGCGCCGTGAAAGGCCCGATTCGCTATCGCCTTATTCTGCCGCTATCAGAAGACCGATAAGTCCGCCCATGCCCAGACCCAAAATGCAAGCGGAGGCTAAGACGAGCGTCGTCTGCAGACGGTTAAAGGATTTGAGCAGGCGATCGCCTGTATTGGCACCGACGATGGCACCCAGAGCGGCAATGACGATGGCAATAAGGCTAACCCGGATAACGCTGAAGACGGTTTCTTGAGGAACGATCTCATCAATATTGTCGGTGCCGGAATATCCCAGAGCAATCGATAAGGCAATCCCAATGGCTGCAGTTCCCAGAATTGCCAGACCGGCCAGCCCATTAGCACTCAACCAACGAAATCGCTTCAGAGCCTGAGGACCTGCTAAAGCAATTGCTTGCGCGATCGCCCCACCCAACGCCAGATTCCAGATCCAATACGGTGCCGGAAAAGCCGCCATGGTCATACCGATCGCAGCATACAGAAGCCCCGTTAAACACAGCCAGCCCACTGGAACACCTGCAGGCTCATCAAACCAACTGCGGAGCTGCTGCCAGTATTGAGATGTCTGTCGGGGGGGACGACGGCGACGACGGCGGGGAGAAGCCATAAATATCAGAAGCGCACAGGCTTTTAATACTGAACCAGCTGCTGTCTTTGCAGCAGCTCATGAGCAATTCATAAAAGAACATTAAGCTGATGAACAGTATACCTCTGGCGGGTGAATCCCCCCTTTCCGATTTGGGATTTTGCTGTCCTGAGTCGAATGATTGAGGATGGTGGGTGCCTAAAGCTAGGCTGGTAGATGTTTTCAGCTCTCAAATTGAGAGTGGAGTCAATCTAGAACGGTATCAGCTCTCACTGATCTACGAGGTGCTAATGCTTTAAACCGGGCATTTAACTGCACGATGCGTCAAATCGAGTCCTCTTTTCCACTGATTTCACTATGAAACTGCTGCGCCTAACGCCGATGACCCGATTAAAAGGACTGATTATCTTATTGGGGCTGGGCTTGACATTGTTCGTTAGTCAGAGTGTCTGGTCATCGACAGAGTTGATCGCACCCCAGACCTTGGTTCCTCGACTAGGCACGCCCCAGGCACCGCTGATTCTGGACGTCCGTTCCGAAGCTGAATATCAGGCGGGGCACATTCCGGGAGCAATCAATATGCCCTATCGCGAAGTTCCCAATCGGCTGTCAGAAATTGCCGAGTTCACGGGGCGTGAACTCGTGGTGTATTGCGAAGCGGGTGTCCGAGCGGGTATTGCTGAGCTGGCATTGGAGCAGGCAGGCTTTGAGCATGTTCGTCACCTCGAAGGTGACATGCAGCGCTGGCGGCAAGCGGATTTGCCCCTAGAAACCGACTAACAATCGACGCCTCTACATACATGCCATAAAATTCAGAAATGCTGTGTTCTTCTCAAAGGGCTTTCGGGTTTATCGTGGGCCTGTGGATGAGACCGATTTATGCCCTTCAACGCATTACTTCAGGGATTTTTAGGAGCTTCCAGTTTATTGATTGGGGCTATCCTTGGCATTTGCTGGAAACCAGGTCGCGTGGTGATAGCAGGCATCATGGCGTTTGGTAGCGGTACCTTGTTGGCCGCAATTGCTTTCGATATTACGAAGCCTGTTTACGATGAAGCTGGGTTTTTGCCTGTCTTAATCGGTTTTGTCTTGGGTGGAACGATTTTTACCGCCCTTATCAATTACATCGATGATCAGGGTGGCTTTATCCGCCATCCCTCCTCCTCGCGGCGATTTTTCTATCAGCATCGCCAAGAAGAAACCTCAGAGATTCTGAACCGGATTGCCCATGTGGAGGTGCTCCATAGCCTCTCGCCATCAGAAGTGCAGGCTTTAATTCCGCTCTTGAAACCACTGTCTGTCGAATCTGGAACGGTTTTATGCCGGGAAGGCGATCCGGGGGATGCGATGTTCATGATTGTGGATGGCGAGGCTGACATCTACAGCGGTGCTCGCTTGATGGCGATGCTGGGTCCGGGGGAAATGTTTGGTGAAATGTCTCTGCTGACGGGGGAAGAACGCTCGGCCAGCGTCATTGCCCGGACACCCATGCACCTCTACGAGTTAGAGAAGCTAGACTTTGACGGCATGTTGACGCGATCGCCTCAGCTGGCCAGTGGTCTCAGCCGGATTCTGGCCCGACGCTTGCGTGAAACCACTCGCTCTAAGGCTAAAGCACCCGAAGAGACCGATGAGCAGTGGCGGCAGCGGGTTCTAGACAGTGTTGGGGTTGATTTTCCTCTGTCTGAACAGCAGATCCGTCAGCTTGCTAAAAGTTCAACGCCACTCGCTATTTTGGTTGGCACCCTGCTGGATAATATCCCCGAAGCACTGGTCTTAGGCTTTAATGCGGGCAGCGGCCACTTTAGTATTTCCTTTTTAATGGCTGTCTTTATTTCCAACATTCCTGAGGCGCTGTCCAGTTCTGTTGGTATGAAGCAGGCCGGGACGCCAGCAAATCGAATTATTGGGCTTTGGGGTGGGGCGGTCCTTTTGAGCGGCCTGACGGCTATGTTGGGCAGTGCCCTAATTCCGTTTGCCAACACCTCAGTTCTCGGTACAGCTCAGGCTTTGGCGGGGGGGGCAATTCTCTCTATGCTCTCCAGTACCATGATGCCTGAGGCTTACGAACTCGGCGGTGGTACGGTGACCTACTCGACGATTGCGGGATTTTTAGTTGGCTTTTTTGTTGTCACGCTTTCCTATGCCACGTGAGTCCGATGCCGATTTTCGACTCCGCTGCCAATCCGCCCGCGAGTCAACTGCGGGCTCGTCGGGGAAACTCATTTAAATGAGTTGAAACCCTTGCCAGGTAAGTCATTGAACCTCTGAGTCTACTTGCAGTACACTTTCCTAATTAGCCCGGGACGTAAACGTAGCCCAAACGCTGCTGTCGGACTCACGTTACGCCGGGTAGGTTGCCTGGTGTACGGTGCTGAAAGTCCTGCTAATAGCCAGACGGGGCTTGGTAGGCTCCAATCGCAGCATCTAAAGTTTGGGCGATCGCCAACAGCTCCATTTCTCGCCAGCGTTTACCGACAAGCTGTATGCCAATGGGAAGGCCCTCTTGAGTTTGGTCAATGGGAATGACAATTGCGGGATGACCGCTGAGGTTAAAAGGCATGGTGTAAGCACCGTTAGCAGCACTATGAGGATACGCTCTGCCATCAACTTCGACGGCACTCCAATCCGGTCGATGGGTAAAGGCTGGGGTTGCCGCTACGGGCGTGAGCCATACGTCCCAGGCTGCTAGTGCTTGATCAAGTTTAGCGGTGATGCGATCGCGCTCTGTCAGCGCCTCAAAGTAACCCCGGAGCGTCAATGAAAATATCTCCTTAGCAATCTGGGATGGGTTGCCAAGCTGCCGTAGCGATTTTTCGCCCTGGGTCGCTTCGCGCCAAACAATCGTTAAAGTTTTGCGAATGGCATCCCAAGTGAGTGGCTGGGCATAGCGAAAGTTGTAGGCTGCCAGTCTGTTGTAAAGTACTTGAACGGCAAACCAATCGATATCTTGAGGAGCCCAATTTTCGACGATGGCACCACTCTCAGCCAGTTTGTTCACAACCTTATGAAACGCGGTCTGAATTGCAGCGGCAACAGGAACGCGGAAGTTATCGGACCAGGCAATGCGGAGACCTGTGAGCGGTTTGCTCGCTGCATACTCAGTTGCAATGGGGGGCACATCGGGTTGCCGCGGATCGACTCCCGCAATCAACCTAAAGCACAGGCGCAAATCTTCTACAGAGCGTGCCAAGGGGCCAGGTACCAGCATTTGACGAATACACTCAGGCATTCCAGGGATTTCCAAAATATGCCCCGCTAGAGAGACGCGCCGGTCAGTTGGCTTCAGGCCATAGATACCGCAGAAATGGGCAGGCTGACGAATCGAACCAGCAATATCGCTGCCTACATCGAGAGCCGAAAAGCCAGCCGCGATCGCGGCTGCACTCCCACTCGAACTACCGCCTGGCGTGTAGTCCACATTCCAGGGATTGTTGACGCGCGGAAAAATATCGTTGATGCCCTGGTAGGCTCCATTGACATCAGATGGATTTGTTTTGCCTAAGAGGATTGCCCCGGCGCTTCGCAAGCGGTTCACGATGGTCGCGTCCTGCTTCGGTACGTAGTCCTGCAGCGGTTGATAGCCTGCAGTTGTGCGTAGATCTTTCGTTTCAAAGAAGTCTTTAATCGTGATGGGGACGCCATGAAGCGCACCCCAAATCGCTCCGTTGGCAAGTGCTTCATCGGCTTGCCTAGCGGCAGTGCGGGCATTATCCTCGTCTAAAGTGCATACGGCATTAAGGCTGGAGTTGTGTCTTGCTATTTGAGCTAGACAGGCATCAACCAGTTCAACCGAAGAGAGGGTGCGATCGCGAATCATTTGGGCCAGCTGATGGGCAGGCAGAAATACCAGATCGGTCATAGCGACCTCCCGTCTCTATAGACTAAAAGTTAAAGGTATTAGCTTTTAGTTAACACCTTTAACTAAATTCCGGTCAATGGGTCGTCCGAACAAAGAAAACACACTGTCGCGTCAGGCTGTCGTTACGGCTGCGATCGCCTGTATTGATCAGGGCGGAGCGTCAGCGCTTGGGGTTAGTCAAGTTGCGCGCGCTGTTGGGATTAAACCCCCAGCCATCTACAAGCACTTTAAGAATGGAGCCGATTTGCAGCGCGCTACAGTAATTGAACTTTGGCGACAGTATCTGGCGGAATGCCAGAAAACAATTGCCGGACGTCTTATGACTCGGGATTTGCTCAAGCAACTAGGTCATTTTCCTCGTCAGTTTGCCAAGGCCTACCCTGGCCGCTACCAGGTCATGATGCAAGTGCAGCTTCAGCCCAGTGATTCTGAAGCGAATGCAATTATTCAACAGCTCATGCGCTTTTTGCGGCAAGCACTTGATGCCTATGATTTGAGCGACACGCAGCTCATTGATGCAATGCGAATGGTGAATGCAGCGACCTATGGGTTCATTGCGGTTGAGCGGGCAGGGCTAATGACATTGGAGCGATCGCCCGACCAGAGCTACGATGTGATGCTAGATGCCCTGATTGCGGCCATTGCACATATTCAGCAGCAGGATCTTGGGTAGTGCTCCGTCAAGCTCAAATTTGTAAACACTGTGTTTCAATAGAGAACCGCTGCCGACAGGCATGAAGTATCTGCTGAATCCTTGAAAAGGAAAGGCTAGCAATCTCTTCCGCCCATCTACCCATCCCCTTCCCTCGCAAGATAGCAGCGGGTATTAGTACTTGCATTCCTGGAAATCTTCTAATCCATATCAGGACGCAGGAGGAAGACGATCATCAAGAATTTGAAGTATTTGCCCCATCATGCTTTCAAGGCGATCAAATCGCTCGGAGTGTGCAGCTAAGGTCGCATTTACGGTTTCAAACTGCTTAGAGTGTGTAGCTAAGGTTATGGTGTGTTGGGCCTGAACAGTCTCAATACGCTCCATACCTGCCTCTACCACTTTCAGGCGCGAGTCTACTGTTTCAGTACGTGCATTGAGTATCCGCAACTCTGTGTGGATTGCAGGTAATTCTTCTTCTAGTGCAGTCACCCGGTCTTCAAGACGAGTTACACGGTTTTCAAGTTCAGTTGTCATAGTTTTGATAAGACTTCCAGTATCCCCAAGTACAGATTGTTTCAATTGATACCAGTATATCCGTACCAACAAACTTTGTCACTACAGTTTATCTCAGGACAATCGCTTGAAACAATTTTGTCCCTAGTCAGGCGAAGCGAACGCTTGAAACTCGCGCAAGATGTTCTGAACGGGAAAGTTTCGGAAAGGATTGAATTTTTTATGGCGATGGGCGTTTCGTGCGCAAGATGCTAGACAGTTCCTCAACTGTGGTGAAAACCATATCGCCCATGAATCTCAGGCTAGCGATCGCCTAAATATCCAGATCTTCCAGATTCAACTTAGGACCGTAGGTTTCGATGAACTCACGGCGGGGGGCAACGCGATCGCCCATCAGCACTGTGAAGATGCGATCGGCTTCAGCCGCGTCTTCAATCTCGACCTTCTTCAACGTGCGTGTTTCGGGATTCATGGTGGTGTCCCACAGCTGAGCAGGCATCATCTCACCCAGACCCTTAAATCGCTGGATGGTGTAGTTAGCGTTTGCAGGAAACTCATTGTTAATGAGGTCATCGCGTTCGCGCTCGCTATAGCAATACCAGTGGTTCCGTCCCCGCTCGATCTTGTATAGAGGCGGACAGGCAATGTAAACAAAACCTTGGTCAATCAACGCCCGCTGATAGCGATAGAAGAAGGTGAGTAGCAGGGTTCGAATATGGGCTCCGTCGACATCGGCATCGGTCATCAGACAAATGCGGTGATATCGGAGCTGCGATTCGTCGAACTCTTCGCCCTTGATACCCAGACCCAGCGCCGTAATGAGGGACTGAATTTCAGTGTTCTTGTAAATTCGGGCATCGTCGGTCTTCTCGATATTGAGGATTTTGCCTCGCAGCGGCAGAATCGCCTGGAACTGGCGATCGCGCCCTTGTTTGGCACTACCCCCTGCCGAGTCACCCTCCACGATAAAGATTTCCGATTCGCCGGGATCACGACTACTGCAGTCGGCCAGCTTACCAGGTAGCGTTGATGATTCTAGTACCGACTTCCGGCGCACCAGTTCGCGGGCGCGGCGAGCAGCTTCGGCAGCATTGAACGCCTGAATCGCTTTTTCCAAAACAGCATCAGCCACACTTGGATTGAAATCCAGGTACTCGGTTAGGGTTTCGCCGACCAACGTGTCAACAATGCCACGAACCTCGGTATTGCCCAGCTTAGTCTTGGTTTGCCCTTCAAACTCCGGCTCGGGAACTTTCACCGAAATGACGCCCGTCAGGCCTTCGCGAATGTTTTCACCACTCAGGTTCGATTCGTTTTCTTTCCGCTTGTTGCGTTTACGGGCAAAGTTATTCATCGTCCGGGTGAGGACGGTCTTCAAGCCTTCCAGGTGAGTGCCGCCGTCAACCGTACGAATGTTGTTGGCAAAGCCTAACAGATTATCGGAATAGGCATCCACACACCACTGCAGCGCAACTTCAACCTGCACGCCATCCTTGTCAGAATGGACGTAAATGATTTCGTCGTGGAGGGGCTGCTTTTCGTTATTGATGTAGCCGACGTACTCTTTGATGCCTCCCTCGTAATGATAACGAGAGACCTTAGGCTCATCGGCTTTCAACAGCTCTAGACGGTAATCAGTAAAGGTAATGTCAACGCCCGCATTCAGGTAAGCCAGTTCCCGCAATCGTCCCGCTAGCGTAGTGTAGTCGAACTCAGTGCCGGTCGTGAAGATGGTGTCATCAGGCATAAAGGAGACAGCGGTGCCAGTGCGATCGCTATCACTGTTGCTAACCTGTAAATCGCCGATAGGGATACCCCGCTCAAAGCGCTGGATGTGGGTCTTGCGATCGCGCCAAACAGTCACCTCGACGTGATCGGAGAGTGCATTCACCACCGAAATGCCGACCCCGTGTAGGCCGCCCGAAACCTTATAGCCACCGCCACCGAACTTACCCCCTGCATGGAGAACTGTCATCACAGTTTCCAAAGCTGATTTCCCGGTTTGAGGATGAATATCGGTAGGAATTCCCCGGCCATCGTCGCGCACCGTAACCGAACCATCGGCGTTTAGATCAACTTCGATATGCTTGCAATAACCCGCCAGAGCCTCATCGACAGAGTTATCAACCACCTCATACACTAAGTGGTGTAGTCCCCGTGGCCCGGTGCTGCCGATGTACATTCCAGGTCTTTTACGAACAGGTTCCAGTCCTTCCAGTACCTGAATCTGCTCAGCACCGTAGTTGGTTGCCATAAATTCTTTTACTCCACTGAAGAGCGCTTAAGCGCCTCTGACCGAATCTTACGAGAAAACACCCTAAAATTTTAGCACAAACCTGTTGAGGCAGGTTTTAGAGCAGTTTCTATGGACGCTTGAAGGGGGGATATCATTGCCAATTTTCGCTGAAGCTAGCCAGGTCAGTTCGAATCCAGAGCCAGATACTGAAAATAGTACATATAGACCCTGCCTGATTGCACTTGGGGGCGCGACTGCTACAGGCAAAACGGGGCTAGCACTTACCCTTGCTAAACGCTTGTCAATGGCGGTACTGAGCGCTGATTCCCGTCAGGTTTATCGTGAACTCGACATTGGGACCGCTAAGCCTTCGGCAACTGAGCGCTCCCAAGCACCCCATTACTTCATCGATATCCGTGAACCGACTGACACTCTGACCGTAGCCGAATATCAACAGATGGCTCAGGGGTTGATTAAGCTGCTCCAAGATAGCGGAGAACAGCTGCCTTGGTTAGTCGGTGGTACAGGTCTTTACATTTCAGCCATTGTCGATGGGCTGCAGATTCCACCAGTGGCGCCTCAGCCGAGGCTGCGATCGCAGCTTGCGCATTTGGGTCAGCCCCAGTGTTATCAGTTACTGCAGCAGGTTGATCCCGATGCTACCCGACGTATTCATCCCCACGACGCCATTCGCACTATCCGAGCTTTAGAAGTTGCCTATGTGACAGGCCAGCCGCTATCGGTCTTACAGGGACAAAGCCCACCCGCTTACCCGGTTCTCTACATTGGTTTGGATTGCGATCCTGAGGCTTTAAAGGTTCGCATCGAGCAACGGACAGCTGTCATGATAGAACAAGGGTTAGTTCGAGAAGTCGAGCATCTCTGTCAGCGATATGGAACTGACTTGCCCCTACTTCAAACGCTTGGCTATGCAGAAATTCTAGGCTATTTGGCAGGCGACTATACATTGCCAGTTGCTAGGAACCTGGTCGTAAAAAATACACGACAGTTTGCTAAGCGCCAACGGACCTGGTTTCGCAAACGTTCTATCAAATGGTTTGATGCTGACGCGCCAGACCTCGTTGATCAGGTTTGGCAAGCCGTCAATGCGTTTTTGCAGACAGTTGGATAACTGGCTACAACATGTAAGGAATTTGACGAGCTCATCCTGAAGGCATAGTCATGAACCGAAGTCTATGATCATCCTATTCCTGAAGCGGGTTTTTCTTTGTATCAGCTTGATGGCCTTAACCAGGTATCGCTAGCGGCGGTAGGGCTGATAGTTAGACGCGGGACCTTACAAAGTCAGTTTCAGGCTGTCCTTTTTTCCTACGAATAGGCTACGGGCAAGCTGTCTGTTTATACGTTAGGTTCTCTACCACTCAATTAGATTCTCAAAATTGTCTATCTCATGCAGTCATTTCTTCCTTTTCCTCGCCTTTCTGCAATCTCTTTAGCGCTCGTCAGCGCTGTCATGATGCCGCTGTCTGCCAATGCTCAGAACTTTCAAAATGTGGACACGGCGCCTAACGATCAGTTCAGCGATCGCGTCACCATCGAACCTGGCGTCACTCGTTTATTTGGCCAGCTCGATGCGCTGGATGCATCCGAGTTTATTTATGAGACAACAGCGACGCTCACGCCTGGTGAAGTCAGTACAATCACTGTTACAGACCTACCACCATCAGAGCCGATCCAGGTATTTCTGGAAATGAGCAGCGATCGCACGACCGCCGTCTTAGGGCTATTTGATAGCGATGACGACTTGGTTATGTTGGGCTATGGTAGCTATCCATACGGAGTTCCCTACCCAGCGATAACGAGTGCTGTGCCCGCGAATGGAACACTCAACCTCAAGGTCTCAGGTGGCGGCGATGACAACTTCGACGGCACTATCGAGTATTACGACTATTACACTTACTGTGAAGATCCTGATGGGTGTGAGCCTTTTGCGGTTACGGCCCATGGTCAGTCGGGAGAATACACTGTCTCTGTTCTGGTTGGGCATGAGCAAACTCAGGGTGATGTCGACTACTTCACACTTAGCGGTCTAACACCGGGGCACGTGTTCACCATTTCCGAAACGGCTCGGTCGGAATATGGTCTGAGAATTGGTTGGATGGCAAGTGACGGCACTCTTATCGGCAAGAGTAGCTATGTTGAATTTTCGGGGCGGGAGCAACTCGGCGGGATTGTCCCTGCGAGTGGTGAGGTGCATTTAGTTGTCAGTGCCTATGAAGACTATGACTTCCAAGGAACCCACTCCATCAGTCAGGATTACCTCCTAGAAGTTGCAACGAGACCTCAGTAATACCAGTTCTCTAAATCACAGCTACACAAAGGAAATCAATGTAGCTCTGTGACCTGTCACGGAGCTAACGGATCGGTAGAATTTACAACGAAAATCGGTATGGTTCCTGATTTCAGAGTGTGCATTCTGCTGCAGGAGAGGCAGGCTCTCTCCCCTCTCCTGGCACCCCATACGTAGCTTTAGCCATTGAGGCTAAGTAGGTGGGCAGAATTAAACTCATGATCAGTTTGGGGTTCGACTCCGCTCACCCCACCAGTCGAGGCATTGAGGGCTGAGCGAAGTCGAAGCCCGGTTTTATAAACAATTGTGCTTTTCTACTTAGGAAACCTAGTATTGTTCTGACGCTTAGCGCATGGCCCAATGGCTCGCCGTCTTGTGCTAACGGAGCCGGCGACGGCTATCTCTAATGACCCATCCACAGGTCTAGTTCTCACCAACGCTAAACTCGCGGCGGATAGGACGCGCTGCATCGGTTTCTAAAAACACCAGTACTTCGTAAGTACCAGAGGGATACCCCTCTTCAGGCCCGGTCAATGTGTAGACAAAGGTGCTGAGATCGGACGTGATGGGAACCGTTTTGGTGTGCACTTCCTGATAAGGCTGGTTAGATGCTTCGGCGTAGCGCCAAACGTAGGTGAGGTTGATTGTCCCGTCTGTGGTGCGGGCAATACTTGTGTTGCCAATGTCCGTATCTACGGCAATTGTTTGGATCCCGTCAGGAAAAGTGGTGCTGTCATCAGGGCAGCGATCGCTGTCATCAATATCTTCAATATTCTCTTCAGGTAAGGTCTCACTATCAG
This sequence comes from Leptolyngbyaceae cyanobacterium, assembly GCA_050330865.1. GTDB lineage: Bacteria > Cyanobacteriota > Cyanobacteriia > Phormidesmidales > Phormidesmidaceae > SIO1E4. Next base: position 113,324 of record JBHJHM010000100.1, on the reverse strand, counting down.
CATCGAGGTCTGCCTCTAGCTGCGCGATTTCTTCAGCGGTTAATACCTGCTCACACATCTTAAGTCCTGATAGCTGGGTCATAGAATCCGCTAACGTACCCTTTGCTCTGGCCGCCAAAGCCTCAGGACTGTGCCAAACATTCAGCGTTTCCGTCTGGGGTAAAAAGTCTTTGGCGGTAGACGAAACATTGATTTCATAGCTGCCTACGGCAAAGGCAGGCAGCGGAATCTCAGCTTTGAAGGTGGTTGCGTCGGGACTCACCGTGCCAGAAACCGTGTTCAAAAGAGTCCGTTGCCCCGGCTCAGGAGTATAGTTCACTGCAACAGACACGGGAGTTTCAGCACGGATATGCTGAGGTGCGGCACTTAGGATCAGCGCAAAAATAACTTGAACTATTCCGATTGTTGAGAAGGCAATATCTGATAGTTCCACTCCCCATGAAAAGAGTCACGCTCAATCAGGATGGAATTAAACTGCTCCTGACTCACTTGAATACCTGTGGGATAGGTCCCTTCATCGAGAGCCGCATTGACTGTGAGTCCTGTCGAAGTCTTGGTGCTAGCAATTAAATTGACGACAACTTGACGGCTCACTAGCGGCCTACCTCGCCAATTCTCAGTGATTTGGGAAAACAAACGATGCTCAATCTTATTCCATTTACTCGTGCCGGGTGGGAAATGACAGATATGCAGGATAATCCCTAATTCGTTAGCTAACTGTTGCAGTTCCCATTTCCATAATCTGGCTCGATAGCTATTACTCCCCCCACAATCAGCCGTAATCATCAAGACCTCAGCCTCTGGATAAATGAGTTGTCCCATGTGATACCACCATTGACGAATGGCAGTCACGGCAAACTGAGCGGTATCGTGGTCAATGCCCACGGTGACCCAACCTTGATTTTCGGTGAGGTCATAGACACCATAGGGAATCACCTTGCCGGTTTGTTTGTCCATGAAATCATGAGTGTTCACCTCAATCGGCGTTTGTTTCGGTTGCCAGTCTTGCCCCTTATTTTGGTAGTGACCAATGAGTTCCTTCTTCTTGGCATCGACTGAAATAATGGGGTGATGACGCTTTTGAAAAGCGATAACGGTATCGGCAATGTGTTGAAATTGGGCATCGCGGTCGGGATGAGTTTTGCCTTCACGCGTTTTCCGATTGGCTTGGAGGCTGTAGCCTAAGCCATCAAGCAGCGTGCAAACTGTCCTTGGACTCACCTGATGCCCCATCCCCTGAAGTTCTCGGGCTAGCTTAGTACTACTTTTGCTCGTCCAGCGCAAAGGCGATTCTGGCTCCCCTCGGGTGGCTGGATCAACTAGACATTGCAGGTCATGCAGCAGGGTTGGATCCCTTTCAATTAGGGGTTTACGTCCCCCACCCGGTTGACGCAGGCGCGTCCGACCAGACACCGACAAAGACGAGGCTTGAGGCTGCTTTAATTCAGCGATGCCAGCATGAATTGTGGTTCGAGATAGCCCTGTCGCTCGGGCAACACTGCTAATGCCGCCATGTCCCCAACTGAGCGCCTCCGTTGCGGCCCATGCCCGTAAACTAGCCTCATTCAAATAGGGTCGCAGGTGTTCATATTTCTGTTGAATGATGGCTTCTGTTTCCTCACTTGGCATCCCTTATGCTGCCAAACTCTTTACGTCTTCAGTCTACTTTGTAGAAGTGAAATTGTTCAGGTTATTTTTTCATGACTCCTAAGCGAGATTGTGATCGAACGTCCTCGAGGTGGCATGAGGATGAGTTCGAGAAAGTTAAAGGGTGTCAAAAAGCACCTCCAGAAGCTCACACGGGAGGCAAGTGAAGATGGATTACTCAGTTCCTATTTGATTAAGACACGAGACAAGTCCAAGTATTTGTCTGATCACTTAGGGCCGCTGCGGCGATTTTTACGATCGCACCTCAATCAACCCTGGAACGACGTTTATAGCAAACTGTGCAAGCAGTTAGACACGAGCACTCTGGCAGGACAGCATGTTCTTAGCCATGTGTGGGACTACGTTGCTCGACATACTGAAATCATTGACGATGTTGTTTACGAGAAGCCCGAATGGGGACACTTTCGTTCTCTAGAGGGTCATTATCGCGATCGCTTCTACGTTCATCCTGAAACAGGCATTCTCTGCGCGGTTGAAAAGAGACGTCGCAAGCAAAAGCCAAGACCCCGAACCGATGTCTTAGTCATCGATATCTACCATCAGTATCGCAAGTTGAATGACATCTGGTATTTGGTTACGTTTGCCGATTTCCCAGCAGCGATCGCGGACTCTGTAACCGATGTCCTACGAGGAAATGTGTCCTATCTAGAGGCAGACTACATGGCAGGATGCAGAATCTACGCTGTCAGCAAAAAGCAGTGTAATAAAAAGGAAATTCGCTTTATCAAAAGTCAGCTGCCCAAGCCATAACGATTCACTGTTTAAGCAAATCCGTAGGAGATAAGAATCATGAAACGCATTAACCCAAACGGCAACATAAATCTCGAGGACATCCTGGAAGATTTTGATGAAACTGACGTCTATTGCTTTTGAGACCTCTAGCAAGCGTCGAAAAGGATATCCTTCCGAGAAAGCCGTCAAACGCGGTGTCCGAGTTGTTCATGGCAATAAAGAACTGCAGGAGAAACTTGGCAACAATGACCTCTGCCCCTGCGGATCCGGACGTCGCTTTCAAGCGATGTTGTCGCAACAGTGGCCACTACGATGGTAGCTTACGCAGCTACTACTTTTAGGGCGTAATGTAGCGAAAGCTGGGAAACAGAAGAATTAAAGAACCAAGAACCAAGAACCAAGAACTAAGAACCAAGAACAATGCCCTATAAAGAATTACCCTTATCAACTGACATTCCCGTGCTGTCTTGGGCGGGGCATGAGCTTGCGCCCAACGAGACCCAAATGGCCAAGAATGTCGCCTCCCTACCCTTCGTGCATAAGCACGTGGCCCTCATGCCCGATGTTCATTTGGGCAAGGGAGCCTTGGTCGGTTCCGTGGTGGCAACCAAAGCCGCGATCGTTCCGGCTGCGGTGGGGGTGGATATTGGCTGTGGCATGTGCGCGATCGCCACTCCTTATCGAGCCGATCAGCTAGACGGCAAGCTCAAGCAAATTCGCTCCGAGGTGGAAAAGCTGATTCCCGTCGGCTTCAATCAAAACAAAGAAGTGGGCAAAGACGCCACCAACTGGCAAGGCTGGAACGACTTCAAAGCGCTGCATCCCAAAGTGCAGCATCTGCAAGGCAAGGCCCAAAAGCAGATGGGCAGCCTGGGGGGTGGCAACCACTTTATTGAGCTGTGCTTGGATACGGAGGGGCAGGTATGGCTGATGCTGCACTCGGGCAGCCGGGGCATCGGCAACATGTTGGCGCAGCGCCATATTGAGACAGCTAAAGCGCTAGCTAAGTTGGCGAACTTGAAGCTGCCCGATCCGGACCTATCCCACTTTGTGCAAGGCACCCCTGAATTTGAGGCGTACTGGCACGATCTGCAGTGGGCACAGAACTATGCCCTGCGGAATCGAGAAGTCATGATGGCGCGATTCAAGCGCGTGGTGGAAAAGCACCTGGCGGGTGGCAAGCCGTTTAAGCCCAAGATTCAGGTGAACTGCCACCACAACTACGCTGAGCGCGAAGTGCATTTCGGTGACGAGGTGTACGTGACGCGCAAGGGTGCAGTACGGGCACAGCAAGACGACTACGGCATCATCCCCGGATCGATGGGAGCTAAGTCTTTCATTGTGAAGGGCAAGGGCTGCGCGGACGCTTTCTGTTCTTGCTCGCATGGAGCCGGTCGCCAGATGTCGCGGAAAAAGGCCAAGCGCACGTTCACACTGGAGGATTTGCTCCAGCAGACCAAAGGTGTTGAGTGCCGCAAGGATGAAGGGGTTTTGGATGAAATTCCTGGAGCGTATAAGCCGATTGAGCAGGTAATGGCCAATCAAGCCGACTTGGTTGAAGTGGTCGCAACGCTCAAGCAGGTCATGTGTGTGAAAGGTTGACCGTAGGTTCCAAGTCAAACGCCTCGCCATCAATCAATTCGTAACGATTGTCGCTGCCATAACGGGCAAGAAACTCATCGAAGCTCAAAGGCTTCTGTTGCATTGATGGGTCAGTTTCGAGGGCCATAAATTGTCTCACCCAGTCCAATACTGGCGTTGATCGCACGGTTGGGAAAGAAGAACAAAACCTAGCCATACTGTAGCATCGGGTGTAAGACTCAAATTTTCTCTGATTTTCAGTACCCTCGTTCCAGATACCACAATGCCCTCAAAACAAATATCCTCAAAGCAGCCAAGCATCACCGATCTCAAGCGATATCTCAAAGTGCGATCGCAGGGAGAATTGATTGAGGATATTGCTGAACTGTTCAAAAAGATTCCAGCTGTTAAGGACTACTACCAGCTGAAGCTTGACCCGCAATCCGAGGATCAGGTTATTGAGAAATATCGAAAAGTTATCCAGGATGAGTTTTTCCCAGCCCGTGGTTTTGGCAAAGCGCGACTTTCAGTTGCCAGAAAAGCCGTGAATGATTACAAGAAGATTGCCAACAGTACGACGAGTATTGCGGATATTATGCTCTTCTACGTCGAGCAGGGAGTGAAGTTCACGCAAGCGTATGGCGATATCGATGAGCCTTTTTACAACAGCATGGAAAGTATGTACGGCAAGGCTTTGGAATGGATCACTAAATACGACCTACAAGATATTTTTCAGCCCCGCTGTCAGAGTATTGTCACAGATACCTCAGGAATCGGTTGGGGATTCCATGACGCTTTAGGCGATATGTACTACGAAGCTTTTTCTAGCCGCAACTAAGCGGTTGCCATGGTTTGCTTCAAAGCGATGCCAGGAACGCTTCAAACTCTCGTAGGGCAATGCTGGATCCTGCAGCCCAAGCGCGTTCTACATACTGAGGTAATAGATTTTTGACATCCACATCAGGAAACGCAAGACTGGTTGAGCTGTCCTGATATCCGTCTGGGCTAAGTCGATAAATGCCTAAGCTGCCCTTACGGTAAATCCACACCTCAGGGACGGCTAGCGTCTGATAGACATCTAAACCTGTTAGCGAAGTCAGGTCCATTTCGATCGCTAAATCAGGGGGTGGATCTTGGCTCAAATCAATTCGATCTTTGCCCAGTATTGCCTGCCAATTTTGAATATAGAAACAGGCAACAGGCTCAGCACCCGCTTCTTGAAAACGCTTTAGCGTCATGGGATGAGAGCTATCCCAATCGCGTTCCTGGTGGCGCAGTAGCGCTTTAACCAGGTCTACTAACATATCAATGCGTCGACCGTGACCGGCTAAAGGAGCCATAAGCGAAATTTCTTGGGTGTGGGCATTGAAGCGAATTTTAATGGCGGCATTGTCGCGGCGGCTCTCTAGCAGCGCTTCGTAGTCGGCCCAGGTTTGATAGCGTAATGTGACTTCGCTGCCGGGGGGCAAGTCAATGCGATCGCGGCTAATCAACACAGCCATGGCCTATTCCCTCCATCATCCCTTTCTAAGATAGTCAAGCGAACTCGCGAAATCAGACCAGCGAGGTGTTGCGATCGCGAAGCTTAGAATCAATGTCCTCATTACGTAGAAGCGGACTGTTCATGAACTTAGCTAGCCCCTTCCCACCTTGGCGCATGGTTGCAGCATGATTCCACTCCATTAGCGGGCGCATTACTGAAGCCATCCAATCCATCCAGTGCTGGGTCGTCTCTACCGTCCAGAAGTAAACCACCTCAGTTCCTTGCTCAGTCGTTGTGAGTTCCCAACGACCTTCGCCGATAATTTGTCCCTCCGCTCGCGCTACGAGCAACAGTGGCGGTGTTACCTCTAGTGTTGAGGTTGCAAAGTCAAATCCGTAGCCCAAAGGAGTCTTCCAGCGAAAGAGACTCTTCTGGCCAATACCTGTCACCGGATCCCCGGCTTCCAGTTCCATAATCTCCTTGACCGAAGGCCACCAGGTCGGCCATTGTTCATAGTCCACTAACACATCCCAAACCGCTTCTCGCGGAGCAGCGATTTCCCAAAGCGTGACAAAGCGAAAGTGCGCCATCAGCAATAGATAGGTACTGGAATTAGGCATCTAAAGCAAATAGTATGCGAGAACTTCCCTATGCGACCCGCCTTGGGTGATGATAAAGCCAAAGAACTTCTGGCAGAGGTGCTGGTCGAGATGATTCAGCAGAAGCGTGAGGTTTTCTACGACTTGATTCTCGAAGCCCTAGAAGAAGTTGGCTTGGCAAATGCGATTCAAGCAGGAGAAGAAACAGAGTTTGTGGACGAAAGCGCGATCCGAGGCATTCTTCGAGGTGAAGCGTAAAGATTCCGAATTTTTCCCCTAAAGTCAAGAAGCGAGGGTTTTTGAAAAACCCTCGCTTCTTGTACACGATCGCGAACCCGAGAAACTAGCGCTTGAAAATTAGGCGCTCATTCTGCACATCAGCATAGACTTCGTCACCGTTCTGGAACTCACCGCGTAGGATTCCCTTAGCAATCGGTGTTTCCAGTTCCTTCTGAATCGCGCGCTTGAGGGGACGAGCACCGTAGACGGGGTCGAAACCAACTTGGGCGACCCAGTCTAGCGCTTCATCAGAAAGGGTGAGCGTCATCTTGCGGTCCTCAAGGCGTTTCTCCAAGCGCTTGATTTGCAGCTTCACGATTTCGCGCAACTGTTCCTGGCGCAGACTGTGGAAGATGATGATTTCGTCGACCCGGTTCAGAAACTCAGGACGGAAGTTGTTCCGCATGGCTTCCATCACGCGATCGCGCATCAGGTCGTACTTCGCATCATCGCCCGCTAAATCCAGAATGTGCTGGGAGCCAATGTTGCTAGTCATAATCACGACCGCATTACGGAAGTCTACGGTGCGACCTTGCGAATCCGTCAGGCGACCATCATCCAGAATCTGCAGCATGATGTTGAAGACATCGGGGTGAGCCTTCTCAATCTCGTCAAACAGGATGACAGCATAGGGGCGACGACGAATCGCCTCAGTGAGCTGGCCCCCCTCTTCAAACCCGACATATCCGGGAGGCGCACCGATTAAACGAGCGACGGCATGCTTCTCCATGTACTCCGACATGTCAATGCGGACGATCGCGTCTTCGGTGTCGAACATGTAGGACGCTAACGCTTTAGCGAGTTCCGTTTTACCGACCCCAGTCGGCCCCAAAAAGATAAAGCTGGCAATGGGCCGATTAGGATCGGCTAGACCCGCCCGCGATCGCTGAATCGCATCGGCAACTGCAGTTACGGCCTCCTCCTGACCAATGACACGTTGATGCAGTTCTGCCTCTAGATACAGCAGCTTCTCCATCTCGGAGGCCACCAGCTTACTCACAGGGATGCCCGTCCACTTGGAGATGATTTCAGCAATATCCTCATCGGCCACCTCTTCCCGCAGCAAAGACTGACCGCTGGTTTGAGCATTTTCGAGTTTCTCTTCTGCGGTTACAAGCTGCCGTTGGAGGTCGGTGAGCTTGCCATATTTCAGTTCAGCCGCGCGGTTGAGGTCATAATCGCGCTCGGCCTGCTGAATTTCGATGTTGACATGATCCAGCTCTTCTTTAAGTTTTTGGATATCGTCAATCAGATCTTTCTCCGCTTGCCACTGAGCATTGAGACTGGACTGAGACTCCTTCAAGTCGGCCAGTTCCTTCTCCAAACGATCTAAGCGCTCCAGAGAGGCAGCATCCGTCTCATTTTTGAGGGATAGTCGCTCCATTTCAAGCTGAAGAATCTTGCGATCAATTTCATCAAGTTCCTCGGGTTTAGAGGTGATTTCCATCTTGAGCTTGGCGGCAGATTCGTCCACCAAATCAATCGCCTTGTCAGGCAAGAAGCGATCGCTAATGTATCGCGTCGACAGAACGGCTGCTGCTACCAGCGCACTATCCGCAATTTTGACCCCGTGGTGCACTTCATAGCGCTCCTTCAATCCCCGCAGAATTGAGACCGTATCTTCAATCGAGGGCTGATCGACGTAAACCTGCTGGAAGCGCCGTTCTAGTGCGGCGTCTTTCTCGACGTATTTGCGATACTCGTCCAAGGTGGTGGCCCCGATACAGCGGAGTTCACCCCGTGCCAGCATCGGTTTCAATAAGTTGCCGGCATCCATCGCCCCCTGAGTTGCCCCCGCGCCTACCACAGTGTGGATTTCGTCGATGAAGAGAACGGTTTGTCCCTCAGAATCCTGAACTTCTTTAAGGACGGCTTTAAGGCGTTCTTCAAACTCACCGCGATACTTAGCGCCAGCAATGAGGGCACCCATGTCGAGGGCGATGATTTGGCGATCACGCAAGGACTCCGGCACATCCCCGCTGATAATGCGTTGGGCGAGCCCTTCAGCAATTGCCGTTTTGCCCACACCCGGCTCACCAATGAGGACTGGATTATTTTTCGTCCGCCGGGACAAGATTTGGACCGTGCGGCGAATCTCATCGTCACGACCAATTACCGGGTCGAGCTTGCCTTCCCGCGCTAGCTCAGTTAGATCACGGCCATATTTCTCTAAGGCTTCGTACTTGCCTTCAGGATTTTGATCAGTCACTTTTTGGTTGCCTCGAACTTGCTCAATCAAGGTGCGGAGTTGGTTTTCGTTCAGGCCAAATTCTCGAAATAGCGCTTGCCCAAAGCGGCTGTCCTGAGCATAGGCGAGTAAGAGATGTTCAACGGAGATATACTCATCGCCCATGTCTTGGCGGTAGTTGTCAGTTCGATCTAACAGCTGATCTAAACTGCGACCCAGGTACACAGATCCGCCTGAGTTGCTGATCTTAGGCTGCCTGTCAATGAAAGATTGCGTGCGATCGCGCACATTCTGAACATTCACTTCGGCCTTGTTGAAAATCGAAACCGCCAGCCCCTCCTGCTCAAGCAAAGCTTTCATCAGGTGCTCAGTTTCGATGTGTTGGTTTCTGGCTTCCTTAGCAATCTCCGTAGTGCGGACGATGGCCTGCCAGGCTTTCTCAGTAAACTGATTGGGGTTGGTCGGCTGCATGGACTCTCTTCTCCGGCTTGCTGTGAAAATAGTGATTCAGGGGTAAAGGGGGTTTCGGTCTTTAAGTGGGGACTGCTGACATCACAGGTACGAGGGCTGGTAACGCAGTGGCACACGGGGCAAAGCGTCAGCTCTCGATCAATCGGCCCGCTGATAGTGGCTGACTGCAAGTGACTCCTTACCGATATGGCGACCTGTGTTACGGCTTGACAATAATGCTTACTGTTTAAGTATTAAAGAAATCGATGAAATCAGAGGGGGGTAAGCCCGTATGCCTAAAGTGGCGATCGCCCTACCTGATGTCACTTTGGGAAACTTTTCGGGTTGAAACCACGCTTTCAGGGAGGTTGAAACCTAAGAGCATCAACAGCATCCATCGCTGAGACTTTCCTGTAATCTCATATCTGGGCGACTGTTGCCGCGTAGTATTGTCTATTGACCCATTGTTGCTTTGAGGTCCGCTTGTGGAGTTTGTAGAAGGGCATGTCATTGACATGGCAACGATGTCAAGTTCCCATGCCGTTGCACTCGATCTGATGGACTCTGCTCTCAGAAGAATGTTTGGCGTTGGCTATTACATCCGCCAGCGCAAACCCTTCACCATTTCTGACAGTTCTGAATCAGAACCGGAGCCGGATGTGGCGGTTGTCCAAGGTCTGATTCGCGACTATGCGGACGCTCACCCGACTGTAGCCAAGCTGATTGTGGAGGTCGCTGATACCTCACTACTGTACGATCGCGAAGTTAAGGGTAGCCTCTACGCAAAGGCAGGCATTAGCGAATATTGGGTGTTGAACATCGGTGATCGCCAGCTTGAGGTTTACACTGACTCCGTGCCCGATGCCACCGCCATTTACGGCTTCAGCTACAACAGCTATCAGCTCTATAAACCGGGGCAGGCCGCCGCCCCTATCGGGATGATTTCACAGGCGATCGCGATCGAAGATGTGCTGCCCTAAGGAACCGGGTCTTTCCTGGCGCACCGCCTGTAACTAGAGCATCACGGCAGAAGTATGCTCACTATTCAGAATGCTGGGAAGGCTTATCTGCCTGAATTTTGAATTTTGAATTCCGCGTAGCGGTACTAGAACATCTTATCCAGAGAGAGAGTCGATCCTTTGTTATGGAAGCAGCCATACAACCCCCTCCTCAAGCACAGAAAGGTGGCAGAATTTCTAAGGTTTCAATTTCAGGGTTTTAACTTCTAGATTTTCAATAAACCCGGAAAGGTGATATTCAAAAGTGATTTCATCCGATTCGGAAGGATGTACCTTTGGTTTTAGAGCTGGTGAGATGTGGCTCGCTCTAGCGAGGGCATGCGAGGAAAGTGCGGCGATCGCGCCTCGTGCTGAGTCAAATCGATCTTCCGCCAGCGGTTCCAGCAGCCTATCCAGCCAATCAGCAAACACTGGAGAAACCGTGACATAGGGGCGAAAATCGCACTTTAAACGCTTTTTAGGCAGTTCAGAGGGCGAACTGTGAGTGAGCAAATTCAGCAGAGTTGCGCCCAGGCCATATAAGTCTGTCGCAGGACACGCCTGCCCTTGAAACTGCTCGGGAGCCATGTAACCATAGGTGCCTACGACCGTGCTCCCAAAAGCAACTGTATGGCGATAGACGCTTTGTACAGCGCCAAAATCTACTAGGAAGATGTGTCCATCATCGCGTTGGATAATGTTTTGAGGCTTGATGTCGCGATGAATGATTGGTGGGTTGAGTTCATGGAGGTATTGCAGGATTGGCAAAACTTCCAAAGCAATATGCCGTACGTCAGCTTCGGCGAAGCGCTTGCCTGTAGTTACCCGATTGGCTAGTACTGGACGGCGGAAATAGCCCTACCATTGAGAGGTAGGTCAAAGAAGATTGAGTTACGATGCCTCGCCAGATTGCTCCCCCCATTCATCTAAGCGATTCAGAACGCGCCGCCTTAGATAAACTCGTCAAGCGTCCCAGCACGGCACAGCAAATTGCTCTGAGAGCGAAAATTATTCTTCGTACTGGCGACGGCCAAAGCCAAGGGCAGATTGCGCGTGAATTGGGCATTGGCAAAGAGATGGCTCGCCGCTGGCGACGACGGTGGCTGGCACTGACCCCCACCCAGATGCTGGTGGTCGAGCGTCTCCAAGATGCTCCACGCCCCGGAGCCCCCGCGACCTTTACCTTGGAGCAAATTACGCAGCTCTACGCCTTAGCTTGTGCCCCGCCCGAGCAGTATGGACGCCCGATTAGTCATTGGACCGCTCAAGAATTGGCCGATGAGTTGCAACAGCAACAGATCGTCGAGCGTATCAGTCCCCGCCATGTGGGACGACTGCTGGAAGAAGCGGAACTCAAGCCGCACCAGAGTCGCTACTGGCTTCATCCCCCCCCGACCCTGAGTTCCCCGTGAAGGTCGAGGACATCTGCTCTGTCTATCAACAAGCCGCCGCCCGAGCGGAGCAGGGGGAGTTGACCTTTAGCCTTGATGAAATGACCGGCATTCAAGCCTTGGAACGAGCCATGCCGGATCTTGCCATGAAACCAGGTCGCTGTGCCAAAGTTGAATTCGAGTACATCCGCCATGGCACCCAGACCTTGATAGCCTCTTTGAATGTGGCCACCGGACGCATTGACCAGGCCACCGTGGGAGACACCCGTACCGAACAGGATTTAGAGGCTCATCTCAGAGCCCTCTTGGCCCAGGCGGCAACGGCTCCCAAAATTCATCTCGTCATGGATTGTCTCAACACGCATCAGTCGGAAGCTGTTGTTCGCTTAGTCGCTGAACTGGAACCCGAGCCCCTCGAACTGGGCCAGAAAGGCAAATCGGGGATTCTCCAATCCATGGCCACGCGGGCGGCCTTTTTGAAAAATCCAGACCACCGGCTGGTCGTACACTTTACTCCGAAGCATTGCTCCTGGCTCAATCAAATTGAAGTTTGGTTTTCGATTCTGGTGCGGAAACTGCTCCGACGCTCCAGCTTTAAGAGCCAAGCCCAACTCAAGGCTAAGATTCTGGCCTTTGTGGACTACTTCAATCGCACCTTGGCAAAACCCTTCAAGTGGAACTATACAGGCAAACCATTGACTTCTTGAGGGTTGGCTTATTTACGCCGCCGAGTACTAGGGATTTTCCTTCAACCAGTTCCTGAACAATGTAGAAAAAGCGGTTGTCTGCCGTGTCGACTTGAAAGTAGTCCAGGTAGTTAGGAATAGCTGGGTGCTGTAAGTTTTCTAAGACCTGAGCTTCCCGCTCAAATAGTGACAGCTTTTTCCAGTCGCTTAAGCCCCGGAGCGAGAGTTCTTTGAGAGCAACTCGATGCCCCGTAATCGTGTCTTCCGCCGCGTAGGTGATGCCGCTGCCGCCTTGTCCCAAAACGCTCAGAATACGATAGCGATCTTGAACAACAATCCCTACCTGCCGTGCTTCGTGCATTGAATCGGTTTGTTTGTGGAGAATACCTCAGTTATAGCTTCAGGCTATGTACTTGTAATTCCGCAGGAGTCAGAATGTAAGAACATGCAGAATGTCCCGACTGATGGAATAAGGCCATGGCTAATGCCAAAGTTGTTGGAGTCACAGGCGATCGCCAGTTCAACTTCCCGCCAGAAATTCTCAAAACACTGAACCCTGGAGACGAATATCTGGTTTGGCAAAATGAGGACACGATTCTGCTAAAGAGGATTGCTCAGCCCATTTCCTTAGATGTCCTGTTTCAACGCATTGAAGAGAACGGCGCTGATCCTGAACAACCTTCAGAAGCAGAAATCTGTCAAATCGTGAAAGAAATCAGGCACAAGCGAGTCCAGAATGAGAATCGTGCTTGATACCAACATTTGGATTTCTGCCCTGCTATTCGGGGGAACTCCTTCGAAGCTGATCCGACTGGCACAGATGGGGCAGGTGCAAATTTATTCATCTGAATCGCTTTTGGCTGAGTTAGCCGAGGTATTGAATTACCCCAAATTTCAATTGCGGCTTCAACGGCTCAAAACAACATCAGAGGCTTTGATGGTCAGTGCTACGAGGCTGATTACCCTTTGCCGAGGGATTGTGCCTTACTTTCCAGATGTTTGACTGCTTATGCGGCTTCTACTCCCAGTATCTAGCGACTGCGACGCCAGTTGAACCAGTTTTCGGCCCAATCGCGTCGCCACTGGCCGGGTTGCCAGCGATCGCGCTCCCATTGTCCGGCTGCCTGCTGCAAAATCACACTCAGGCTGTGAGGTAGTAAAGGATGCCCCGCAACCGCGTGCCAGGAAACTTTTTGAGCCATCAGCAATGCTAGGGCCTGAACCCATTCACTAGCCCCAGGTCCCACACCATGCACCCCCAGGATCTGGCCGTTGCGATGGGCAATTAGCTTGCAAAATCCGGTGGTGGACTCTAGCCATTGGGCTTTAGGGTTTTCATAGAGTGACTGTCGATGGATGAGCAAATCAGCCTCACCATAGCGCTGGCGGGCTTGAGGCTCGGTCAATCCAACGCGGGCCATTTCCGGCTGAGTCGGTAAATCATAGGGAAGCGTACTGTAATCGATGCGGCGGCGGTTCCAAAACAGGGCATTTTCTACGGCAATCCTGGCTTCCTGGCAGGCAACTGCTGGCATTCCATAGCTGCCCAGTACCGATCCACAGGCATAAATGCGAGGGTGCTGAGTCTGCAAATAAGCATTGACGGTCAGGGGGCGATCGCAGTTCAAGAACTTCTCCAGGTTCATACCCACCAGACTTGGACGATAGCCAGCCGCAACTACTACCGTTGCCGTCGTAATCGCTGTATCAAGTAAGTCAAGTGCGTAGGTGGTGTCGTCATTCGTAGCGATTGTCTCGACAGTTTCCCCTAAACGCAGGTGCACGCCCTCTGCCTGCAGTTGCGCCGTCATCCAGCCTGAAACGTCTGGATCTTCTCGATTCAGTAAAGCCGCAGCGGGCGTAATTAATGTCACAGGAATGCCCCAGCGGCCTAGGGGCTGACACAGTGCCAGCCCCAGAGGAGCACTGCCCAAGATGACAACCGACTCAGGTGGTGTTTCCAGCTGTAACACTGTTTCTGGCGTTTCATAAGGAATCCAGCTGAGGCCAGCAATGGAAGGAATGTAAGGGACACTGCCGGTTGCCAGCAGGACAGCTCGGGTCGTCAGGTGTCGGTTAGCAGTGGCAACGTGGAGGGGGCGATCGCGGATGAGCTGACCGTGTTCGGCAATCACATCGACGCCTTGTACCATGAGCTGTTGCGCGTCATCGCTAGCAAGCGTATCAGCGATCAGTTCAGCCCGCTGAATAGCCCACTGCCAAGCCACTTGAGTCGCATCTAGGGAGGGATGATTGTCAACAGCAAGTAACTGAGTAGAGCAAAGGGCTCCCAGGGTCTGTAAGGGTGATCGTCGTCCGTCAATTCCTTGCAATATGAGGGCAACACGGGCTCCCAATCGAGCTGCATGGCGTGCTGCATCATATCCTTCCGGAGTACCGCCCAACACAACCAAATCGTAGTCAACCGCCATATTATCTCTATTTCTCGCTACGCAGACCGCATTTGAGTGTAGCGTTTGCATGACGCAATTGGGTAACAATAGCCTATTCAGGCTAAACAGAAATGTGCTGCAGGGAGGTATAGTATTTGCTGCAAAAGTGCGATCGCCAAATTAGTGCTTCAATTGCGGCGTAAACCGCTAATTTCCGAGTTGAAATTCGCAAACTTTTCTTTAGAAGATCTAGCTTTAGCCGTTCAATATGTAGTGTTTTTAGGCATATTTAAAGTGAAATAACGATGCTGTTCTGCTCATACAAAACAGCATCGTCAAAGCGTTTTAGTGGAATGCTAACACTGGTAAGAGAGCATTCCTTAATCCTTAGTAACGCAGCGTTTCTAAGAGAACTACTTGACCTTGCGCTGAACTACTGGGTTACCATCAGTGTCAACCTTTAGTTTCTCACGACGCAGAGTTTCCTTCCCAGCCACAACATCCCGGTCAACTTCCTTGCGGACATTGACTTCTTCACTGACGAAAGCTTCCTTGCCGATGCGCGCTTTTTCCTCATAAGCTTCTACGCGAGCCACTTCACCGGATTGAAAAGCAGTTGCCGTTGGAGTTACAGCATTAAGGCTAGCAGTGCCACTACGCTCAATAACAATTCTTTCCTTCTCTACAGGAACCGAAACCTTAGGGGATTTCCAGGAAAGAATTTACCAACTGTAGGGTGTCATTAGCGGAGCGTAATGCACCGCAGCCCGGTATTTTTATTCCTGGAAATCCCCTAAGGAATCAAACAGGCTGCAGCATTTCCGAGCACGCTAAACAGAGCTCTAACGCTGAGCCATCGGTTTCTCGATAACGGGTAACGCCTGTGAAACCGATACAGACTCTGGGGTAAAAGCTTCAGCTCGTTCTCGCTTGAGTTCCTTCACCTTCAACACAATCAGATACTCATAGAAGGCTTGCAGCGTACACCAAGCGAAACCGGCTTCGCCATCGCGCCAACCGCCGAGGATGAAGTACATATAGAACCAGCGGACAACAGGACGCAAAGGCAGCCGCAGCGACAGGTCCTTGAGGGCATGGCGGCGTTCTACCTCAGTGGCTCCAAAGAATACTTTTTGCCATTTCACTTGACCGGACTCCAACTGCTTAAGCGTTTCCTTAGCTTCATCAGTGGAATAGCGATTGTGCTTCTCAATCCAGCGGCTCATCCCTTTGCCACAGGTGTAGTGCGGGTAAGTCTCTCGTAAAAAGCCCGTAGACCCTTGGCAAACTTCACGTTCGGTATGCCCGTAGTCGGTGAACCAAACGTTCCCTTTTTGCAGCAGTCGTAGCTGATAGCGAGGATATTGGGTGCTGTGCTTAATCCAGCGATCCATGAACATGACCCGTTCCGCCACGTAATAGCCAATATGCTCAGGGTTCTTGATAATGTCGAGGCATTCTTGGAACAGGTCCGGTGTCATGCGCTCGTCAGCTTCCAAGATGTAAGCCCACTCATGCTTTGTAGCAATGTTTTCGAGCATCCAGGTGCGCTGTTTGCCATGACTTTCAAAGGGATGCTCAACAACTTGCACCGGGTACTGAGAAGCAATTTCGACCGTGCGATCGCGACTACAGGAATCGACCACAATGACATCATCGGAGAGCAGTGCTGACTCGATGCAGGCAGCGATGTCCCGTTCCTCGTTGTAAGTCAGGATGTAAATCGAAAACATAGGTAACAGAGTTTATAAAAAGGATAGAGAAGGACCTGAGATGAGAGATCTATGCCTGCCAGCATTATGTGGAGCCAAGCTCTTACGGATGCACTCTCTGTAATCATTTTTCCCTAAAATCAGGTCGCCTGAGGTTATATCCGTTGACGAGGTCGAAAATTAATTAAAGCTAAGCGTTTCGATGAACCCTCAATAGGTAAAGTCTTTAGGCTTCAATGCGGCTCCCAAGAGACTTTATCAGCGTCTACCCGTTGCCAACGAGCAATATCCCAGGTGCTGGTATCCCAAGGTGTCGGTTCTAGGCCCGTCAGTGTTTTATTTACGCCATTGGCGATCGCCCGGTGAACGATAGGAATCACTGCAACATCTTCAGCCAGCAAAGCATCCATCTCCTGAAAGAGGGCAGCTCGTTTTTCAGGTGTCAATTCCTTCGTTGTAGCCTGCCATAGTGCATCGTATTCAGCATTGCAGTAGCGAGCATTGTTAGGCTCTTGCCACTGATTTGCCTGATTTGCAATTTGATCGCAGGTCCACCAGCTGAGGTAAATAGTGGGATCGGGATGATCGTTTCCTGTCGTGTAGGCTTGCATGTCAGCATAGAAGTGATTGATGCTGTTGGTCTGCGCTGGATCGCCGGAGAAGAAATCGTCCACTCGGATACGCTTGATTTCTACATCAATACCAATCTGCTTCAAACTTTCTTTGACGGCGGTTTGGGTCTTCTGGCGCACTGGGTTCACCGACGTTTGAAACACGACTTCCATTTCAGTGCCGTCGCGATCGCGAATGCCATTGTCATTAGTATCAACCCAGCCTGCTTCATCTAACAACGCATTGGCTTTCTCCAGATTGTACTCATAAGGCACCGTGCCGGGATTGGCATAGAGCTTGGGTGCGACTAAGAGCTGTCCCGTAGGGCGTCCCATAAAGCCATAGAGCTGTTTAGTCAACGTATCGCGGTCGATCGCGTAGGCGATGGCCTGTCGTACCCGTCGGTCACTCAAAAAGGGATGCTCTGCGGCCAAGCTCGAACGTTCGCCTGAGGGAGTTGCGGCAAAAGGATCGGTAGGATTCAACATAATCCGCTCTACCAGGCCGCCAAACACTGGCATCACGGTTCCCTCGCTAGATTCCTGTAAATCTTCTAGCAGATCCACTTCTACCTGCAGATTGTGGGCAAAGTCAGCTGCGCCTGTACTCAGCACTTCACGAGCCGCCGCATAGGGTGCAATACCGCCAATGAGCTCAATACCCACAAATGGCAGATTCGCTTCGCGGTAGTTAGGATTCGGCTCGTACCACACCATGCCAGTCTGTAGGGCAGTCACCTTATAAGGGCCGGTCCCAACGGGCTGTAGATTGACAGGCGCTTGCCGCAGTTCTGCGTCTGCTGCCGATTCAAAAATATGCTTCGGCAAGATTACTCCGGTTTGCCCCGTAAACGGAATTTGCCAAGCGGCAGTCACATCCTTAAAAGTGATTTTGACCGTATGCGGATCAATTGCTTCGACAGACTCGACAGCTTCATAATACTGAGCGGTGGCTGCCCCAACTGTTTCATCCGTAATAAATTCGTAGGTAAACACCACATCTTCTGAGGTGAAAGGTGTTCCGTCAGACCAGGTAATGTCCGAGCGCAGCGTCCAAGTCACGGATCTTCCATCAGGCGCTACTCCTGACTGGTCAGCTGCTTCAACAGAGTCATCGTCATCATTCGCGCTTTCGTCGGCTTCAGCCGGAACGCTCACTTCACTCTCTGTTGCTTCCGGTTCTTCATTCTCGGCGGCTTCAGGTTCTTCGTTCTCAGCAGCTTCCGATTCATCGCCCTCAGCGGCTTCCGGTTCCTCACCCTCAACAGCTACGGCCCCTTGCTCAGTCACGGTAGGAATGGCAGCTGCCAAAACAGGCACTAGTTCGCCACGGTCGTTCGTTGTAGCCAGGGGTTCTAAGACAATTCGCCCTGCTTCAAAGTCTTGCACCCCAGTCGCCAAGTGGGGATTCAGCGTAACGGGCGCCTGACTGTACAACAGACGTAGTACTGCCATATCCCGCTCGACTGAAATCACTTCAGCAGCTTCCGATTCAGAAGGTGCTTCATTCGTCGTAGCCGATGGTGAAGAGGGCTGACTGCACCCTGCTGCGATCGCAGCCAGACTCACCATCATTGCTCCTACCAGATGAGGGAATTGTCGACGCCTACCCAACATGTCTGTAACCATCCCTACGATGTGCCATCCTATCCTAGCGATCTCTTATCTGCCTACAGAGGATACGGATAACGCTCCGGGCTAGATGCGCTTATAAAAAAAGCGCTTACCCAAGGGGATGTAGCGCTTGACAAAACACACTTCAACTCGCTGTGTCCCTCTAGAGGTGGTACCTTACAGCGAACGTAAACATTAATGAAGGCTTCTAAGAAGAAACGTCAGCTCTATTAGAAGATTGTTCATAACAAACCGTATAAATCCCGGCTAGGGCTGTCTATGTCTGGCTCGATGGGAAGTCTGAGCAGTCATTCCCCTTTTGCCATAAGCATTTACCAGCCTATGGTGGTAGCTAGTGGCCTCTAGTTTTTGCAACACTTGCTTAACCTCATACCGTTAACCAGGAGTATTTGAATGCCTTTTGGACCAGCCTCAAGATTGGGAGTCAGCCTGTTCGATGAGACTCCTCCCGTAGAATGGGTTCCCGGTCGCTCAGTCGAAGAAGCCGAATCCTACATTCGCGCTGTTTATCGGCAAGTCTTGGGCAACGCCTATGTCATGGAAAGTGAGCGTTTGCCCGTTCCCGAATCGCAGTTTAAGCGAGGCGAGCTAAGCGTTCGTGAATTCGTCCGCGCGGTTGCCAAGTCAGACTTGTATCGGTCACGTTTTTTTGATGGCTGCCCTCGCTATCGTGCTACGGAGCTGAATTTCAGACATCTTCTCGGTCGGGCTCCTCGCGACTTAGAGGAGATGCGGATGCACAGCAACATTCTGGACACCGAAGGATTTGAGGCTGATATCGATTCCTATCTTGATAGCGACGAATATCAGAACATTTTTGGGGAAAACCTTGTTCCTTACATTCGTGGCTATCAAAGTGAAGCCTGCGAAAAAATGGTGCAATTTACCCACACCTTCCAATTGGTCCGAGGTGCTTCCAGCAGTAGCCTGAAGGGTGATACAGCGGGCAAGAGTCCTCGCCTGAACGCACTCGTAATTCAGGAGACGCCGACCCCAGTCGTTTCACCGGCTAGTGATGGCGCTGTCTTTCAAGAGCCACCTCGAGTTGCGCGTCAGCGGCAGGGAGTGGGTGCAACATCTGATGGCAAGGTCTATCGGATTGAGGTCACAGCTCGTCGCGCGAATACGTTCCGCAAGGTTTCCAAGTTCCGCCGCGCTAATCAGGTCTATCTGGTTCCGTATGACAAGCTTTCTGAGACCTACCAGCGGATTCATCAGCAGGGTGGCGTGATCGCTAGCATTACCCCTGTTTAGTGAGTTAACAATGCACTTTAGCTAATACCCGACTGCGAAGCTGAAAGCCCTCACGGTCGGTAGAAGCTGGAGTGATTGCGATTTGATAGAGACCTCTATCAATCTTTTTGGGCTGGTGATTGTCGCCAGCCTTTTGGCAAAAAGCGTTTAGCACCTACTTTAGGAGAATACATAATCATGCTTGAGCTATGGCCCAACAGCGACCTGGAAGATGTTCAAGTCATCATTCGCGCCGTCTATAAGCAGGTTTTAGGGAATCCTCATGTGATGGATAGTGAGCGGCTGGTCTCTGCCGAGTCTCAGTTGTGTGATCGCTCCATAACCGTCCGTGAGTTCGTTCGGGCTGTAGCCAAGTCTGATTTTTATCGTTCTCGTTATTTTGAATCCTGTGCTCCCTATCGTTTTGTGGAGCTCAACTTCCTGCATCTGCTAGGACGTGCCCCCCAAGACCAACGAGAAGTGTCGGAGCATATCGTGCGCTGCGTGTCGGAAGGGTATGAAGCTGAGATTGATTCCTATATCGACAGCGATGAATACCAAGCGGCCTTTGGCGAAAATATTGTTCCTTACGCGCGCGGTAACAAGAGCGAAGGCAATATGAAGCAGGTTGGATATAACCGTATCTTTGCCATCGATCGCGGTCCTGCTTATGTCGATAGTGGCGTTAAGTCTTCGCAGTTGGTGGGTGCGATCGCAGGCAATAGGGCCAATCCCATCAAACCTTCGACTGCAACGGTCATTGGTTCTGGTACAGAGAAGCGTTTCAAGATTTTAGTGAGTGGTTCCAAGTTTGATGCGCCCCGCCGCATCAGCACCACGGAGTACATTGTCTCCGCCAGCAAGATGACGCCTCAAATCAAGCGCATCAATAAAACCGGGGCCAAGATTGTCAGCATCACCGAGATTGCGTAGTGCGTTGAAGACCTAATAAGGCATCCTATTGGGTCTTCACTCAGTTCCATAGAACACGACAGTGAGTTTAAATATTGCTTCTAAACAGACAATATTTAAACTTTCCATATCCAAACAGCAGCAGCTTTGGGTATCCAAGGCGATTTGATTTGATTTTTTAAAACATCACTATGAGGAAAAACCATCATGGCTCTCTGGCTTGAGAATACTGATGCAGTAGAACTCCGCCCTAATTTCACTGAGGATGACCTGCAGTTAGTCATTAGAGCGGTTTACAAACAGGTACTTGGAAATATTCACCTTATGGAGTCGCAAAGACTCGTAAGTGCGGAATCCTCGCTACGCGATGGCAACATCACCGTTAAAGGATTTGTCCGTGCGGTAGCCCAATCAGAGCTGTATCGCTCTCTGTTTTTTGAAAATGCGTCTCCCTATCGCTTCATTGAGCTGAACTTCAAGCATTTGTTAGGTCGGGCTCCGGTTGATCAGGCGGAAATCTCTGAGCATGTCCAGATTTATAACAATCAGGGCTATGAGGCTGACATCAATTCATATCTCGAAAGCGACGAGTACAACGCTAGCTTCGGTGACAACACGGTGCCCTACTGCCGAGGTAACCAAAGTCAGCCAGGAATCAAGAACGTCGGCTTTAACCGAACGTTCTCCTTGTATCGGGGTAATTCCACCAGTGACAACAGCATGGCGGCAGCTCTGATCAGCGATATCGGGAACAACCTCCCTACCAAGATTGTGGCTCCTGCCAGAGGGGGTGGAGCATACGCTAATACGGGTAAGCGCTTCCGGATCACGGTTACGAAAGCAAACTATGGCTCTCGCGTCACCCAAAGCAATGCAACGTTTGAGGTAGGCTACAGTCAGCTATCGCGGAAGATCCAGAATATTCAAAAGACCGGCGGTAAAATCCTCAAAATCACTGAGGTCGCAAGCGCTTAAAGTGACATCAGTGTAGTTGTTGGAATTAGGAGACGTCTGCTCATTCAGTCGCTTGGGCAGCTGATTCAGAGTAGAGGATGAACCTCAACTGCTGAAGAGTCAGAGTTTGACGCTGTGTTAGCTACAGGCTCTGACTCTTGCGACAAAAACGTCCCATCTTTGAAAGGCACATCCTGATCTGACTAAGATGTAGATACATTCAATGGCTTACATTGTTGGGTTCAATCGCTGACCTGATGTAGCCGTCTCTTTTGCAAAGCACGATTTTAATAACTTCACGAGATGCAGTTTTCATGGACATTCAGGAATTTGTCGCGCAGTCCATTGGACACTGGCGATCGCAGCGCAGCGCGCACCATTTAGCATTTGCCCACTTTGAGGCGGTCGAGTCTGAGATCGAGATCATGCCTCTGACCTGCGAAGATGCGCCTGTCATTGATCTCTGCAAGTCTTACGGCATTGATCCAAAGCAAACTGTTTCGCCCTTTCAGATGCGTTGGGAAGGACGCTCTGACTGGGACGAAGGTGAGGAGGTTTTGCAAGGATCATCCGTCTTAGTACCTGTCCCTGATCCTGTTCAGCCCAATTGTGGCAAGCTTTTGCGTGATCAGGGCTACGCTGAAACAATGGCGGCTGCGGGGGATTATCGTCTGATGGAAGACGGAACGTTTGTGTTGCTAACCAGCTATGACCGAGCAGCAGCAGAAGAAAAAATTTGGTTTGTCAATCCCAACCTTCGTTGTCGCGTCTCGCTGATCAAAACCAGTGGCGGTACAGGAGTGGTGACAGCCTCTTTCTCCTCAGAAATTCGCCAGTTGTAGTCCTAAAAAGCTTTGAAGCGACTTCTAAGGCATCGAAGCAAATTGTCTCAAAAAACGTTTACCTAACGCCCTGACCATGAATCCTTCTCCGCAGCTTACCTCCAGTACTCAATTCAGTGAACTGGTGACGCTTGCTCGCTGGATGTCAGGAGATTTCAGCAACTGCCAGCAAGCGTTTGACAATCCTAGCCAATACGCGCATATCCGCGTTTTTTTCCGACCACTGCCCTTCGATTTTTTTGCCGGCATTGGTTTCTATTCTGAGCAAGTATTCAACCATGATTTGTGGACACCTTATCGACAAGGCGTTCACCGTTTAGTTGATCAAGACGATCACATTTACATCGAGAATTACAGCCTGACGGATGCAATTCTCTACGCTGGCGCTGCTCGCGAACCCTCGATCATGAAAACCATCACTCCCGCCTGCATCCAACGTCGTCAACACTGCTCCATGATTTTTCGACGTGAGGGAGATAAATTTATCGGCCAGGTTGAGTCTGGCAACAATTGTCTGATTGAAAAGAAAGGCCGCCAGACCTATTTGGTCAGTGATGTAGAAATCACAGAGTCTACCTGGGCCAGTTTAGACAGAGGGTTCGATATAGACACCCATGAACAGGTGTGGGGGTCGGAGCACGGTTCCCTAAAATTCGAGAAGCGAGAAAGCTTTGCCCATGAAATTACGTTCCCCCAATAGAGAGTCTTCTGCCACTCTGAATCGCCAAAAGGTCTCAATGCTGCCTCCGGAAGCTCAGAAAAAAATACAGGGCTGGATCCGGAGCCGACACTTGATTTGCTCGGGTAATTTTTTCATCTTTGAAACCGTCGATTTTGGCGCGATTGACCGATTTTCTGATTGTGTTTCAGTACTCGGTGGAACGGTTATTTCAGTAGATTCTGTCGGCAAAATTTGGATGGGAAATCACCGTCAGGTGCTTTTGTATCGTGTCAAAGCCAGTCTCTTAGCACCAGGACATGAGTTGAAACAGTACTGGATTAAATACGGCAGCTTTCGCACGCGCTTCGATATTAACCCTTGAGCTTATTTCATTGACTGGGTGACGTGAGTTTTAGTTTTTATCTACTTAAACTTCGTCCCTGATCGAGCCTTTAAACTTAATTAAGGAGACCATAGTTATGATAAGCACCTTTGTGAATCCGACAGTTAACCCGGATGTCAAGCTGGGCATCCGATCCTTTGATGAAACAGATCCCACTCGTCTGTGGTCAGGAGCTTCGACAACAGAGGTGCAGACTGTTATACGAGCGATTTATCGCCAAGTTTTAGGCAACGCTTATGTCATGGAGAGTGAACGCCTAGCGACCCTAGAATCGCAACTGCAACGAGGCAAGCTGAGTGTCCGTGAATTCATCCGCTGCCTCGCTAAATCAGAGCTGTATCGTTCGCGCTTTTTTGACAATTGCTACCGGTACCGAGCGATCGAGGTTAACTTCAAACATTTGCTAGGTCGGGCTCCTAGCAGCTTTGAAGAAATGAAATATCACAGCGCTATCTTGGACGCTGATGGCTTTGAAGCCGACATCGATACTTATCTCGATGGGGATGAATATCAAGCAATCTTTGGCGAAAATGTAGTGCCTTACTACCGAGGCTATAAGACGCAACTGGGACAGCCACCGCTGGGCTTTACCAATACACTACAGCTGCTGCGGAGTGCTTCTAGTAGCGACAAAGGCTTAGCTGCAAATAACGAGCCTCAATTAACCCGTGCTCTAATTCGCAAGTCTCCCTATGGAGCCGGTCGCCCGCGAGACGCTAGCGAGATTATTCAAGAAGCCCTCAAACCAAAGTTAGGGGCTATGGCCAAGCATCAAAGCACCCAGATACAAACTGAGCAATCGGCTGCTGAACGAGCTTTGCGACAAACGATGATTCAGCAGTCGGAGGAAATTGCTCGCTTACAGCAGCAGCTCAGTGATTTGCGTCCTCTGGCAACCATTGGAGCCACTCAGCTCCAAGACAGTTGGGCCCCATCGGCTCTCGCTGATGCCACTGATAAGTCGGCATCGCTCCAGCAGCAAGTAGACTGGCAAACCAGTCAGATTGAGGCTCTGGAAGCACAGATTACCGATGCCCGGCGATATGCCACCATTGCCGATGCACGACTCAACAAATGGCGCAAACGTCTCTATAACGGTTGATCGCAGTTGGGTACGTTGCTACGAGGAGTATGAGCGGTAATGATCGCGATCGCAGCCTGTAGGTTCTCGACAATAAAATCAGGCTTACAGGATTCCAGTCGTTCGCGATCGCGAATTCCACTCAGTACCGCTACTACAGGCACATCATGAGCTTGCGCCGCGCTGATGTCAGCTTCTGTGTCACCCACCATCCAAGCTTCACAGGCTGCTGGAAGTTCAGTCAGCGCTTTTTCGATGAGGCGGGTTTTCTCTACGGTGTCGTGGGTTTTGACATGGTTGTCAGGAATGCAGTAGCGCACTTCAGGCGGAAAGAAGCCTTCTAGGTGATGATTAGCAAGCGCGGTATCGAGCGTGTGCGCTCGTCGCATAGTGACAACTACGAGGTGATAATTCATCGCCTGAATCTGCTCCAGGACATCGACCGTGCCTGGAATCAAGCAATCGTGCTTCAAAAAAGGATCCGCGTGAACGGTTTCGCGCCGCAGCATGGCAAACTGTCGTGCCTGATCATCATGGAGTCCGGATATGCGACCAATCTGGCGCTCAGGCACTTGAGCCCGTTTCAACTGCCAAAAGGCTTCCTTAGAGAGAACGGTAACCGGTTGAGCAGGCTCTTGAAGCTTGTCTAAACAGTACTGATAGACCTGATAGTAACGCTCTGACACGTCCATAATTGGGCCGTCAAAATCCGTAAAAATGCGAAACATATCAGAATAACGCTCCTCTGCGAGGGCCAGCGACGACTCGAACTCAGCGACACTATGAACAGTGAAGATTTATGACAGCCTTCCCCTCCATTCTTCCATCTCACAGGCTTCCCCGTTGCTGTTGTTCGCGCTCGATCGCTTCAAATAAGGCTTGAAAATTACCCTCGCCAAAACCCTCGGCTCGCTTGATTCCAGTATCGGTTAGTTTTGTCTGTCGCTCGATTAGTTCTAAGAAAAAGGTTGGCTGCTCAAAAAGGGGCTGTGTAAAGGTCTGCAGTAATCGCGTTTGCGACTCTTCAGTAGGCCAATCGACCAGAATTTGCTGGCGGGCGATCGCGTCCCAATCGCCTGCGTCCTGCCAAAATCCAGGACGTTCTCGCAGCTGCTCGTAGTACGTCGCTGGGACTGATAAAAAAGCCACCCCTTTTTGCCGCAGTGCTGCGACCGTCTGCACTAAGTCACTTGTCTGTAGCGCCACATGCTGAATACCCGCGCCTCGATGAAACTCCAAAAACTCCTGAATTTGTGAGTTGGGCGATGTTGGCTCGTTGATTGGCAAAGTGGCATTGCCCTCTGGATGCTTCAGCACCAAACTGCGGAGTCCAGACTGGGCCGTTGCGATCGCAAATTCCTGCTTACGAACAAAGCCTAGCTGGTCTTCGTACCAAGCCGCCGCTGGCTCTAACTGCCCTGCAGGAACATTCAGCACAGCATGATCAATACTTAACCACGGCAGCCGCTGAGTCTGGCCAGCGCCACCAACGAGCGCTTGAATCGAGGGATCTTTCCTGCTCACAGAATTGTCTGTTTGCATCGGTAATACCGAGGTAAGTCTCTCGATCGCAGCAGAATTCAGGCAATGAGTCTGGGGTATTTCGGTGTCTTCTGTAGGTTCAATCAAGGTATGTGTGAGACTCCCCCAGCCCGCAATCTGGCACCATCGAAAGGAATCTATAGACCCCTTGCTCGTCTGAATGGGGGAAATTATCTGCCCACCCGTTGCTCGAATTTTAGTTATCAGTTGCTCTAGATGCTTGACCCGAAATGCAATATCCGCAATCCCTTCAGCGTAATGATTCAAAAAGCGTGTAACCGCTGGGTGACCTATCCGCTCTGATGAAATTAGAACCTTGACCTGAGCACCATAGACAGCAAACTCGCTTAGTCCCCCCAGAGACTTTGCCGATGCTGGCTGAAAATCAAGTTTCTCGACAAACCAATCGCGCCAGATGGCAGCATTTCTCACATATAGGTGCAAATGCTCAATGTTCATCCCCTAAACTGCGTCATGCTTGACTATAGGGATACTGTAGGCATGGAACGTGAGAATTGGGTAGGGAAAGAAGTGGAAGGGAGGTGGAAGGGTGAAGTAGGACGTCGGAAATAAGCTGATAAGTGATGTAGGGCGAGAGCCGGAAGCAGAGAAGGAAGATTGGGGAACGGGTAATAGGAAATCTGGTTAACCAATCACCCATTAGCAAGTACCCACGATCAGCTACAAAAGACCAACGACTAATAACGAACAACAAAGAACAGATTGTTCTTTATCCCCATACCTCCTATAAATACTTCCGCAGCAGCAGTTCCAGCTTATCTAGTGTTGCCTTCGGCGCTTTATCCAGTGGCGTCAACACCGCATATTTCAGCGCGGAGTGGGCGTCGGAGGTCGGAGGATTTGTCCCGAGTTCTCTAACAGCGGCGCGGATGACTGCTTGAGCATTCTTCGCATTCTTTTGTAGATTGCCGATGACCATTTCGACGGTAACGCTGTCATGGTCGGGGTGCCAGCAGTCGTAATCGGTAACGAGGGCAAGGGTGGCGTAGGCGATTTCGGCTTCGCGAGCCAGTTTGGCCTCGGGCAGGTTAGTCATGCCGATAACGGTGGCGTCCCAGCTGCGATAGAGGTTCGACTCGGCTTTGGTAGAAAAGGCCGGTCCTTCCATACAAACGTAGGTACCGCCGCGATGGAGGTCAATATCCGGCAGGTTGAGACCCGTCACAGCATCGGCGAGGACTTTGGCAAGATTAGGGCAGATGGGGTCACCGAAGGCGATGTGGGCAACAATACCTTCGCCAAAGAAGGTGGAGACGCGATTTTTGGTACGGTCGATAAACTGATCAGGGATGACCATATCGAGGGGCTTAGCTTGAGCCTGCAGCGATCCGACGGCTGAAGCCGAAATGAGATACTCCACCCCGATCGCTTTCATCGCATAGATATTGGCTCGAAACGGGAGTTCTGATGGCATCAGCGAGTGGCTGCGTCCATGACGGGCTAAAAAAGCAACTCGGGTACCTTCCAAAGTGCCAACAATCAGTGCATCCGAGGGATTGCCAAAGGGCGTTTCAATCTGGACTTCTTCAACATCAGTGAGGGCATCCATTTTATAGAGGCCACTGCCACCGATGATGCCAATTTGGGCCTGGGCTGTCATAGGGCTATCTTTCGTGCTGCTCAATGCCGTCGATTGTAGCGTTTACAATTAGGCTGTTGTCTTAAAAACGAAGCTGAGATGTTTAACGGACAACTTCAGCTTTTTCATGATTGAGCTAATTGCACGCTTCTTTATCACGAGTTGAATGCATATCTTAGTCCAGTCCGAAGCAGGGACCATTGAGGAAAATCTTTCATGAAAGCAGAATTGACAGCCATTATCGAGGCAGCAGCAGAAGGCGGATATTGGGCAATTTGCCCTCAAATTCCTGGCGCTAACGGGCAGGGCGAAACGATAGAAGAAGCCAAAGAAAGCCTCAAAGGTGCAATCCAGCTCATTATTGAGGATCGCCTCGAAGATATTCGTAGGGGTTTACCCCAGGATGCTATTGAGGAAACTCTCTCGATTCCATGAAACGCAGAGCGTTAGAGAAAAAGCTACGCAAGGCTGGCTGCTATCTTACGCAAGGCTGGCTGCTATCTCAAGCGAGAAGGTGCTGCTCATTCTCCTTGGATAAACCCTGCAACGGGTATGGTTGAGGCCATTCCACGGCATACGGAAATTAAAGAAGGTCTAGCCAAGAAGATTCTCAAAAGCTTGAACGCCGAATGATGAGATTACTAAGAGGCGAAACTGTCATAGACATCGATCACAGTTGCCCAATTCACTCTGCAAAATGATTAACGTCATGGCTGGAAGCGCTTCTTCTTCGAGCCTCCATCAGGGAGTTCTATGAGTATTCTCTGGCTTTTGATTAAGGCATCCTGGGTCAGCGTTGCGATCGCTATCCTAACGGGCATGATCAGCGGCGGCTGCAGTGCCTGGCTAATTGCCCTCATCAACAGTGCGATCAATCAAGCCACAACCCAGGCCTCTATCTTGCTGTTCGGGGGGCTGGTGTTACTAGCACTAGTCAGTAGTAGTCTTTCCCAGTTCTTACTTATCGATATCGCGCAAGACTCGGTGTATCGATTGCGCCTGCAGCTGAGTCAGCGCATTCTGGCAGCACCGCTACGTCAGCTAGAGCAATTGGGTCCAAGCCAGCTGCTGGCAGTGCTAACCAAAGACGTACAGGCTATCTCCGATACCGTTTTTGTCATTCCCTTTATCTGCATTGATATTGCTGTAGTGGCTGGCTGTTTGATTTATTTAGGCTGGCTTTCGGGATGGGTGTTCGTGGCGGTAGTGGTGTTTATGGGGATAGCGATCGCGCTGGTGCAAGTGCTTATCGCCTATGCGCACCGCTATCTAAGACAGGCTCGGCGAGAAGTGGATCGCCTGTTCCAACACTTTCGAGACATCACCGACGGCATCAAAGAACTCAAGCTGCACTCAGCTCGACGACAACGCTTTTTTGATGAGGAACTCACTGTTAGTGCAGCTGCCTCGCGCCACTATCAAAAACGAGCCCTCAAAGTGGCCGCGATCGCCAGCGGTGGGGGGCAGCTTCTGTTTTTCGCCTTAATCGGCCTACTGCTATTCGGCATTCCCCGCTTCATTCCTGAGGCTCAGGCGATTCTCCCTGCGTACATCCTGACACTGACATATCTGCTCGGCCCCCTCGAAAAACTGATTCAGCAATTGCCAGCGTTAGCGAATGCCAATGTCTCGATTCAGAAGGTAAAAGAGATGGGGCTGACCCTGTCTCAAAATACTGAACTAGAAACGGTTGTGCGTCAGGCCCCGCAGTCAAACTGGCAACGGCTTGAACTGAGCCAAGTCAGCCATGCGTATCAGAGCGAAGAGGCTAATCATGCTTTCACCGTAGGCCCCCTTGACCTAACGATTAAAGTGGGGGAACTGGTGTTCATCGTCGGCGGTAACGGTAGCGGCAAATCGACCCTGGCAAAACTCATCACGGGGCTGTACGTCCCCAATTTAGGTGAGCTTCGGTTAGACGGCCATCCCATCACTGACAACAATCGCGAGTGGTATCGTCAGCATTTCTCGACGGTTTTTTCGGACTTCTATCTGTTCGAGCGCTTGATAGGTGATGAGGATCTGAAACTGGATGCTCAAGCCCAGAAGTATCTGAAGACGCTAGAACTCGACAAGAAAGTTGTGGTAGAGAAGGGACAGCTTTCGACAGTGGCACTTTCGCAAGGACAGCGAAAACGACTTGCTCTCCTCACCGCCTATCTAGAGGATCGCCCCATCTATCTTTTTGACGAGTGGGCTGCCGATCAAGATCCGGTCTTTCGCCAGATTTTCTACACCCAACTATTGCCTGAACTGAAACAACGAGGCAAAACAGTGCTGGTTATCAGCCACGATGATCACTACTTCCACCTAGCCGATCGCATCGTTAAACTCGACTATGGCCGTATCGAATCTAATAACTACACTTCATAGCGGTATGCAAAGGATAGTATATCTACAACACTAAGTATCCGATTTATGTAAGTCACAATAGGCTCAAAATACTGGTCTTGATTAACTACATTTCCTAATATGAGAGATTACCAATTCCCAGGCAATACAAATAGCTTCTACTGACGCAACAGCCACAAGCCTGTGAAAGTCATTCCAGAATCGTCAGGGCGTACGAGCAGAAAGTGGAGTCCTTGGGCGCGGATTTTGCGCTCAGTGAAGGTGCGGGCAGCAGATTTGACTGATTCATCTTCAAAGGTTAATAGAACCCAGCGTTCTACCAAGCCCGCTTCGAGCAGGATACCGTCGGGGGCACCGGGGATGTAGGCGATCGCAGCAGGCTGTTGTTCTTGCAGCCACTGGCATAGCGCCATAGCCTGTCGTCCAGCGTCGATAATAACACCGGGAATGGCCGCATCACTGGCGAGTCCTGCCTGAAGCGGTAACCAATCCTTGGGGACGGACTGAATAGGAATGGGTTCGTTGATTAGACTTGCTTGGAAGTCCTGAGCGGAGACGCTGCCAAAGCGCCATTGTTCCCCTTGGAGAGATTCGGGTAAGGGGATGGGAGCGGGCTGGTCGAGAGCTACGGGTTCGTAGGGTTCGGCTGAGAAGTTGGGTTGCGATGGGTACCACCGCGATCGCTGCACTAGCCACTGTTTCAGAGCAGGTGTGTAGCGCGTCGCCTGGACATCGAGATTCAGAGCCTGTGCTGCAGTTTGGATCAGCGAGAGTGCTTGGGGGCGAAACACTCGAATCACGGTTGGTTCTTCTGCGGCCTTGTGTAAAGCGGTTTCTAACTGCTGCTGTATCCAGGTACTGTTGACATCTGCTTGGGGAGTAGTAACGCCATAGGTAAACTGAAAAGCCGTATCGCAAATCAGCAGCTCCCAGAGGGGGTGTCCGGCTTCGCTCTTGAGGGGGCGGCGGTAGCAGTCGGCTTCCCAAATGGCCATGGAGTTCAAGCAACCTGACTGACAACGACGGATTCGGGTTCGGGGATGGGTTTTTCGAGATAGGCCCGGGTAACGTATTCAGCCACCATGCGATCGCTATTGTACAAAGGCGCATGGGTACGAATAGAAGCCTTCATCATGGCAATCCATTTATGAGGAACACCATGACGATCACGATCATAATAAAGTCGGGCAATATCGCGCTCTAGCAGCGTGTAGAGCGAATCGGCGTCCACTTGGTTTTGAACTTCCTGGTCACTGGTCTCTATTTCTTCGCCAATGACCCAGCCATTTGCCGGCTGACCTGTACGACTAGGCTTATAAGCTTCATGCCACCAGCCGTCTCGCACACTGCAGTTGATAACACCGTTGAACGCAGCTTTTTGGCCACCAATACCACAGGCTTCCGTAGGGCGGCGGGGCGTATTGAGCCACACATCGACGCCATGCACCATCAGCTCAGCCGTGTACATGTCATAGTCTTCGATAAAGGCAACGCGATCGCGCAAGGCCGGATGGCGACACCATTCCATGAGTCGCTGGATAATGCGCTTGCCTTCATCATCACCGGGTCTGGCTTTACCCGCAAAGACGATCTGAATGGGACGACGGGCATGGGACAAGATC
Organism: Leptolyngbyaceae cyanobacterium; assembly: GCA_050330865.1. Taxonomy (GTDB): domain Bacteria; phylum Cyanobacteriota; class Cyanobacteriia; order Phormidesmidales; family Phormidesmidaceae; genus SIO1E4. The sequence goes on along the minus strand of JBHJHM010000100.1, from coordinate 81,716 downwards.
CGAATAGACCGCTGTAGGTCTTTGAAGAGCAGCGCTCCCCGTTTATAGGGGCTGAACCGACGAGCAAAGCCCAGAGTCAACACGTTGGGATCGAGCAGATGCTCAACTGCCGCGATATCATCAGCCGCTTCCTTCCGGGCTAACCGCGATGCCAGCACCCGGGAACGGGTGTAGGCAATCAGACGCTCTTTGAGAATGCAGTGACATTGCCAGAGGTCACGATCCGGTAAAGTATCGATTTTGCTCCACTGCTCCGGATCCGACATTTTCAAAGACCAATCCTGTCCCAGATGCTGGCTATACAGAGCTGCCATCAGTGGCGCGGTCCAGCTCCGGGCATGAACACCGTTGGTAATATGACCAATGGGGACTTCATCTTCAGCTTTGTCAGGATACAGAATTTGCCACATCTGACGAGAGACCTGCCCATGCCGTTGACTCACACCATTGGCCTGACGCGCCATCCGTAAAGCCAGAACAGTTAAACTAAACGGCTCCCAAGGATCGCCAAAGCGGCGGGCTCCCAGATTCAAAAATTCCTCGCGGGTCAAGCCTAATTGTGGCCAGTAATTCCCAAAGAAGGAATCCATCATGTCAGCAGAAAAAGCGTCATTGCCATCGGAGACCGGAGTGTGGGTAGTGAAGACCGTGCGATCGCGGACCCAGCTTTCTACTTCATAAAACGACTGCCCTGAAAACTTCATTTCTTGGCGGGCGACCTCTAGGGACACAAAGGCCGAGTAACCTTCATTGAGGTGATAAATAGCAGGCTCAATCTCCAGAGCATGTAGCATCCGAACGCCCCCAACACCCAGCAAAATTTCCTGCGCGATGCGAGTTTCACGATTGCCTCCATAGAGCTGCCCCGTCAGACGTCGATCAATGAGGTCATTATCCGAGCGATCGGCATCGAGCAAGTACAAATCCACCCGACCGACCCGAGCTTTCCAGACTTGAATCCGAACTGTTCGCTGTCGCACGGTGACCTTTACGGTTACCGGCTGTCCATATTCATCTCGCACCAGCTCCAGCGGCATATTTGCGAAGTCGTTGTCACGATAAAAATCCTCTTGCCAGCCGCTCCGGTTGAGGTGCTGCCGCACATAACCCTGTTTGTAAAGCAGTCCAACGCCCACCGTAGGAACGCCCAGGTCTGACGCTGATTTTAAGTAATCGCCAGCTAGAACACCCAAGCCACCACAGTAAACAGGCAATGACTCGTGCAGGCCGTACTCCAGACAAAAGTAGGCAACTGGCTCCTCAAGGGTGAGGTGGGGCGCCACCCGGCTCGCCCAGGTATGCGAGTCAGTGATATAGGCATCAAACTGGTGGGCGAGTACTTGCAAACGCTTGAGATATTGCGGATCCTCAGCAATTTGCGATAGACGCTCGTACGTAACCGATTCTAGTAAGGCTGCTGGATTGTGGTGACAGTCCTGCCAAATAGTCGGGTCTATCGTACTGAAAAGAGACATCCGCTCGGGTGTCCAGCTCCACCAGTAGTTGTACGCAAGATCTGCTAGACGGCGTAGAGGGGAGGGAAGCTTGGCTTTAAGTTGGGTGACGGGATTCATGGCAGATTCAGGAAATGCAATCAGCAGTCTCGACGACACAATGAAGGGCTACAACCTATGGTGAGGTTCTGCCCCAAAAACACAAAAATTAGCCGCTGGCTTGATACCAGGCGACTTAATCGAAGCGTGGCAGAAAAGCAAAAACGCTATGAAGCGAACAATCACACAACGCTGCAAGAGCCTGTACGCTGCTGCCAGTTTTCCCAGCCTAGCGTGGATACCCGCCGTGGACTTACTGAATTATGTAGCTCATATGAAAATTTCACGCGATCGCCCTTCACAACCCTTCAACCTTCTGCTCAGCCCAAGCTTCTCTTTCATTATCCAATCCCATCAATCACCGGATGAAAATAAAACGCCAGTCCTAAGATCACGTAGGTAGCTATCAAGAGGATGCCTTCTAACCAGTTAGAGCGGCCATCAGAGCTGATCGAGTTGGCAATCAGAACGGCGACGACAACGGCGACGAGTTCAAACGGGTTGAAATTAAAGTCCATCGGCTGGTCGAGAATCCACCCAGCGAGGACAAGGATTGGCCCCACAAATAGAGCAATCTGGAGACTCGATCCGACCGATACGGATACGGACAGGTCCATCTTATTTTTCATCGCGACCGTTACGGCAGTGGCGTGTTCAGCCGCATTGCCAATAATGGGCAGAACAATCACTCCGGTAAAGAGCTGGGTAAAGCCTAATTCCTCGGTAGCGGTTTCTAAGGAATCTACCAAGAACTCCGATTCCATCGCGACAGCTAAGGTCGCAATGAGAAGCACGGGAATCCAAACGCTTAGATTAGGTTTGTGAGCGTGGTCGTGTTCTTCATGATGGTTGTCGATAGGGTCTTTAGCCGCAGCGATCGCGCCGTTTTCTTCATCGGGCTCGGCAGTACCGACATCGTAGAGATAGCTGTGCGTTTTCATCGAGAACAACAGCGTCAACGCATAGACCCCAATAAGCACAATTGCTACAGCATCCGACAGCTTCTCTAACGTGAGGTCCGAGATGCCATCAGAGGTAAAGTTGACGGCAGTGGGGAGCAATATTGAAATCACTGCCAAATTCATGGCTGAGGCATTCACGCGAGCAACCACAGGTTGAAAGTCTTGTTCTTTGTACTTGAGGCCACCCAGCAACATTGATAATCCCATCACCAGCAGTAAATTGCCGACGATCGACCCCACAATGCTGGACTTGACGATGTTTACCAACCCCTCATTCAAGGCCAGCAGCGCAATGATCAGTTCCGTTGCATTACCAAAAGTCGCGTTCATCAGCCCCCCCCAAGAGGGTCCCAAGACCACCGCAATTTCTTCAGTTGCAGCTCCCATCCAGCCGGCCAAGGGCACGATCGCAAGGGCAGCGGTAATGAAAATCACAGAATCGCCCCAGGCCAAAAAGTGGGCAGCAACCGAAATAGGTACAAAAATGAGTAGACCGTAAAAGATAAGGTTTTTAACCGACATCAGGTGTTTCAGGATAAAGGGTGGGAGAATGGCCGAAATTTCGCTCGACGCACGCCCTACATTCTGGAAGCGCATGCGTTTCTGTGCAAGCTATCGATAGACTCTAAAATCGAATGCAAACAGGGTGAAGTAAGCTATGCCAAAACTGTTGTTAAAGTTGCTAATCCTCGCCGGAGGAGGGGCGATCGCGATCGCTGCCTTTTTCCTGTGGGCGAGTTCAGGTCAGTATCCGGCTGATCGCTACGCCCATCAAGTTGCCGTCGATCAATATCCCCTCAAAACGGAAGCCGATGCCATTAGCCTGGTGTGTTACAACATTGGCTATTTGTCAGGTCTTACCAACAATCAAGCCGTTGAGCGAACGCGCCAACTCTATGACGAAAATCTGGCGACGGCGATCGCAGCCCTGAAATCAGTTAATCCAGATGTCATCGCCCTACAAGAGATAGATCTAGGAGCTCAGCGTTCCTTCAAAGTGGATCAAGCTGCCGCCATCGCCAGTGCCCTGCAATACCCCCAGCAGGCGATCGCGATCAACTGGGACAAGCGCTACGTCCCCTTTCCCTTCTGGCCTCCCTCGGCTCACTTCGGTTCGATTCTTTCTGGGCAAGCCTTGCTGAGTCGGTTTCCCATTAAACGCCATGAACGGCTAGTGCTTGAGAAAGTGCCCAGCAATCCCTTCTTCTACAATGCGCTGTATTTAGACCGACTCGCTCAAGTGGCCGATATAGCAGTGGGCGATCGCACCCTGACGCTGATCAACATTCACCTCGAGGCCTTCGATAACCCAACGCGTCTTGGCCAAACGATGTTCGTCCGTCAGCTAGCGGCAACCTATGCCGAGAAAGGTCCAGTCCTGCTGGTTGGCGACTTTAACAGCGCCCTCAACCGTCCCGAAGAAGGCGAACCGCGAACTATCCAGACCATGCTGGACGCTTCGACGTTTGCCCCCGCAACGCCAGCCGAGCAGTTCACCGAAGCTGAACACTTCACCTTTCCCTCTGACCAGCCTCAATACAAGCTGGACTATGTCTTTTACACACCCGCTACGATTGAATTGTTAGATGTACAAGTGCTGACGGCAGCAGCCCAAGCGTCTGATCATTTACCGCTAGCCCTGCGACTGCGGTTGCGATGACCTACTGCTTCAATCCCGATTGTCCGAGTCCTCAAAATCCGGCGACTCATCGCTTCTGCCAGGAATGCGGTTGGCGGCTGCAGCTCGGCGATCGCTACGAGGCGGTCCAGCCTATCGGCACAGGTCACAATAGTCGGACATTCTTGGGGCGCGATCGCACTACCTTGATCAAGCCGCAATGTTTGATCAAGCGGTTCACCCCGGTGGGCAATACGCGGCTAGAGCGAGAAGCCGCTGCTGAGCGATTTCGTAAGGATGTGGTGCATCTCGCGACTGCTAGTCAGCATCCCTACATTCCTAACCTCCTCAGCTATTTCGAACGCGAGCCGCATCAGTTTATAGTCCAAGACTTTTTGGTGGGCACTCACCTCGATCAGCAACTGCAAGATAAACGAGGCTCCTTCGACAGTCAGGAGGTTCGGGCGCTCTTACAAGATGTGCTGCCAATTTTGCAGCATCTGCACCAACATCGCATTATTCACCGCGATATTAAGCCGGTCAACCTGCGCCAACCCGCTGACCAATCACGCTGGTGGCTCGTGGACTTAGGGGCCATCAAACCCATGACTGCCACCCGGATAGCCCATCCAGCAACAGCCGTCGGTAACGCCGAATATGTGGCTCCCGAACAGTTACGAGGCGAAGCCACCTTTGCCAGCGACCTGTATAGTCTGGGGGTAGTTTGCCTGCACCTGCTCACCGGACTCCGCCCTTTTGATTTGTTCGACGGTATCAACGGCTGCTGGCATTGGCGCAGTATCGTTCCTGATGTCGACGCCCAACTCGCCACGGTCCTGGATGGTATGGTGCAGTCGGCGCTGAGCGATCGCCTAAGTTCTGTAGCAGCCGTTCTCACAGCTCTCGGCAGCCCTCATCCCATTGCCCTTGAGCAGGCCTTTATGCCAGTGTCTCGACCGCAGCGATGGCCTGCTAACTGGGAACTCGACTTAGGCATCGAAATTCGTCAGATTGCCGCCTTACCGGTAGCTGATATTTTGCTGGTGTTAACAGCGGCTGGAAAGATTGAGGTGCGATCGCTCCACACTCCTCAGAATCTCTTCCATACGCTCACTGCGAAAACGCCACATACATCCATACTGGCCCCTCATCCGCATCAGCCCACGTTTATCCTTGGGTCGCGGCAAGGAACTTTGGAGCAATGGCATCTCGGACAAGGGGCTTGGCACGGTCATCCGCTGACTTCAGCATCACATGGCATCACGCAGCTGAAATTTACGCCCGATGGCGCGATGATCATCGGTGCCGATACGCAGGGAGACCTACACGTCTGGCATGCCAACGGTACGTGGCAGGCAACTCAGCGGAGGCATGCTGCAGCGATCACGACCCTGGCGTTGAGCCACTGCGGAACGATGCTTGCCAGCGGCGATGCGCAAGGTCAGGTAAAGCTCTGGCAGTTACAGCTGCCGACAATAGAGTGCTTAAGAACCTTCAGCCGTCATGCTGGAGCTGTGACTGCCCTCTGCTGGCTGCAGCAAGATCACGCGTTGGTCACCGCTGGATGGGATATGACTCTGTGGTGGCGTTTTCCCGCAACTGGAGCAATTTTACAAGCGGTTAAGGCTCAAGGATTCGGCTTACCGATACGGGTATTTCTATCTCACCCTGACCAATCAAACCTGATGACCGGGAGTCAAGATGGTCGCCTGCAATGTTGGCCATCGCCCTCTGAAAACCAAGGCCCAACACATCCAGTCACGGCGATCGCAGCGGCCTCTTCGCTGCCAGCTCCAATTGTAGGATTGGTTCACCAGCCTGGACTCTCAGCCCTGCTATGCGCAACCCAAACAGGCTACCTCATTCAGCGATCGCTGCCCTGCTAGATGGCGTTCTGGTTAAAAGAATATCCATCCGCTCTCCAGAAATGTGCCATGATAAACCCTGAAAAATGTCTGTCGCTTCGATGTGACAGGTACGTGTTTTAGTAGATCAGCCCACTCCGTAAACTTCCGTCTCTAGTGATGCGAGACGCCAGATACGGATCGAGGCAACACAGGCTAGCGAAATTGAGGCAGCAAGATGGCAAATGAAGAGCAACTTGCCAAGCTTAGGTCAGGCGTTGAAAACTGGAATCAGTGGCGATCTGAAAACCCTGATGTGCCAGTCGACTTGAGCGGTGCCAACCTGAGTAATGCATTGATGAGCGGTGCCAACCTCAAAAATGTCGATTTATCCAGAACAAACTGTATTGGAGCTTCTCTGTCCGGTGCTGACTTGACTCAAGCAAACCTGACACGCTCTGATCTCAGCGGTGCCGACATCAACAAAGCGAATCTGACCAAGGCAAATCTGACCCGTGCCAACCTTCTAGGAGCTGATTTAGCCGAAAGCGTCCTCAACACTGCCATTTTGGTTAAAGTCAATCTCAATCGGTCTGATTTGAGTCAGGGCGACCTCAGCCATAGCGATCTCAGCCAAGCCAGCCTGGTTGGTGTCGAAATGAGTCGAGCCAATCTCAGTGGGGCTAACTTGAGTAAGGCTGACCTCAAACGGTCAGAACTACAGCGAGCGAACCTGTCCCAGGCCATACTCGTAGACGCTAGCCTGATGGATGTTCGTCTTTCAAGTGCTGATTTGAGCGACACAAATTTGGAAGGAACCAATCTGCGAGGAGCCCGTCTCAATCGCGCCAATCTGGCCCAGGCTAACCTTAAAGACGCTAATCTCAAAGACGCTAATCTTCTAGGCGCCAACCTCAATGCAGCGGCACTCGCTGGAGCACAGTTAGGTGGCGTCAATCTCAGTGGTGCCGATTTGACGGCAGCTACATTTCAAGATGCCGATTTGGAAGACGCGCTATTAGACGGGGCGACTTTTCAAAACACCGTCATGCCCGATGGTTCTGTTCGTAACTCAGCATGATTGGTCTAGCAATCCACACCAGCAGCCCTGAGCTAGGATTAGCTCTCACGGATGTTAAGACCCCGGAGTTGACCGGTGGAAGCGTGACCGGTCCAAGGACGCCAGCCCAAGATATGGGAGAACGTTATCAAATCTGGCCGCTAGGACGTGACCTCACCCAGTATCTACACACTTGTCTTGCTGAATTCCTTCACCCTTACGATTGGGCAGACCTTGCTTTTTTAGCCGTTGCGAAGGGACCAGGAGGATTTACGGGTACCCGCGTTGGTGTTGTCGTTGCCCGCACCCTGGCCCAGCAGCTCTCGGTACCTTTATTCGGTATATCCAGCTTGGCAGCGATCGCTCAACACCATCATCTGTCTTCGCTAGCATCCGAATCTACTGCTGATATTGCCGTCACCCTACAGGCTCAACGCAGTGAAATCTTTGGAGCCCTCTACCGTCCCCATACAGTAGGCCTGAGAACACTGATCCCAGAAGCTATCCGTACTCATGCCGACTGGGAAATGTGCCTTGATTCACAAACTCAGCCCTATCACTTAATCGCAGCCGAAGGCGGCTTGGCCAAATCAGTTACAGGAGTCCTTTCGCTCGCCTATCTACAGTGGCTCAACGGTGCTCGCCCCCTATGGCACACCGTCCTCCCTTTCTACGGTCAGCATCCGGTACATCGGTGATTAAAAGGTAAATAAGGCTTCGCCGCAAGCTTATCCAAACGACCGTGAAGTGATTAGGAATCCTTTGTCTTCCTACGCCGTCTTCGGACAAGCACTTGCGACTTGTGATTGCTGCAAATTATGCATGTGATGAAAAAGTTGCCAGCAGTACTGCTCTGGCAACCCACAAGTATAGGCGCCTCGCAACACGACATTCAGATACCAGTCATTAGGAGCGATTTCTTGAGTCAATTTTTCCTGCACCGTATAGGTACGGGTTATGTAATGCTGCCCTCGACAAACAACCGTTACCGTTTCATGCCTGTATCCTACTTCCCGTCTATCCAATGGATTGCTCAGGCGCTGCGGCAAGCGATACAGAACGCCTTCTACCGATTGAGCAGGATCCCTGACAACATCCAAAACGCCACACTGACGTCGTTCTGATCGCCGAAAAAATCCCAACCGATATCCTGGCAACGTTGCCGGTCCAAGGACGTATTCATGGGTGTTCTCACCCAGCGATCGCTTGAGGTCAACCGGACACATGCAAGACCCGTAAGCAAAGTAATAAAAACTGGGACCTTTTGAGCTACTGGCTGAATTGGTGAGAGGAAGCACGTGAACCACCCTAGTCATGCTGCTGGTAGAGGAACCTTACCACGTCATTAGCAGGCAAGATGAATGAATCTACTATATCCCGACTGGGTTACCGGAGATTAGGCGTAAACGAATTTTCACATGCGATCGCTATGACTATCTGCATATATTAGGCTGTCTTGTATATCCGTTTGGCCTAAGTAATCTGGCTTAGAAGCGCTGCCACCCAGACGATCCCCAGCCTTATTGGAATTTTTGCCGCGCAACATTTGAAGTCCACAACGGGGTAATATGGCGAAGATGACCCAATTCCGGTTTGCCCCACTGTTTAGAACTGCGTAAATCCCATGAGACAGCTATTGACCCGCTTGATTTCACTTGTATTGGTCGCTGTAATTGGCCTAACAGGTTGTAGTAGCTCAGGCGTCAGTGGTCAGATGACCGGTGACTATCGCCAAGATACCCTGACCGTCATTGACAGCTTAAGAACCGCCATCAATTTACCCAAAGACGATCCCGACAAAGCGGCATCTGAAGCATCAGCTCGTAGTCTGATCAATGACTTTGCTTCTCGCTACCGTCGCGATCCTGAAATCGAGAGCCTGAGCTCTTTCACTACGATTCGCACGGCACTGAATGCGCTGGCTGGCCATTACAGCTCCTACCCCAACCGTCCTGTTCCCGATAAGCTCAAACAGCGCTTGGAGCAGGAGTTTAAGCAGGTGGAAGCAGCTCTCAAGCGAGGCAGCTGACTCTTTGCTTTAGCTACCGTTGTTTTACCTATAGGTACTTGCTGCTGATATCCACCGCTTCCAAGAGGGGTGGATATCTTCGTATAGAAAATCGCGTTGAATAGACAGGCTCGGCTACAGAATCATTCGGCTACAGAACTATATAGGGACATAAAGCAACCCCTTCTTTTTCCCCTTTGCCCTTAACCAATGTGATGTGCTTGCCCCAAATGCACGGAACCCAAAAGAACTATTAAGTATAAAAGCCTAGCCTCATTAGTCAGGACATCAGTCGCAGCAGCAACAGTTGAGTCCCCTTTGCAAGTGAGATTTCCACAGTATTTTGCTGGACTCAACAAAAGTTTGACGATAACTATTAAACTTTGGTACAATCACACTTCTGTAGTGGAGTGCTGAGTTTAGGGCATGAAAGTCCGCGCGTCCGTCCGAAGAATGTGTGACAAATGCCGCGTCATCCGCCGTAAGGGGCGAGTGATGGTCATTTGTGCAAATCCAAAGCATAAGCAGCGACAAGGATAGATCCTGAAGCTGCTTACCGGAATAGAAAAATTAGGTTGAAAGGCATCCTAAGGGTAAGCCGTTTGCTCTTGGGGCTGGTCACATTGATTAGGCTGAGGTTTAGGGGAGAGAATAGGTAGTGGCACGTATTGCTGGTGTTGACCTGCCAAGAGACAAGCGGGTTGAGATTGGTTTGACTTACATCTATGGCATCGGATTGAGCCGATCCCAAGCAATTTTAGAAAAGACAGGCGTGAATCCTGATATTCGGGTTCGTGACCTAACTGATGCAGACGTCTCGAAGCTGCGTGATTCGGTCGAGAACGACTATCAAGTCGAAGGGGACTTGCGCCGCTGGGAAGGTCTGAATATTAAGCGCCTGATGGATATTGGCTGCTATCGGGGTCGTCGTCATCGTGCTGGGCTGCCAGTTCGGGGACAGCGGACTCGGACTAATGCAAGAACTCGTCGCAGTGGCAAGCGCACTGTTGCTGGTAAGAAAAAAGCACCCAAGAAGTAGAGAGTGTTGTGACGCCAACCTGCTGGACTTTTGCGTCAGCAGCTGAGTCTGGGTCATGTATGGATTGAGTAGTAATCGAGTGAGATAAGACGGCAGGTAGATGGCTAAACCAACGAAGAAGTCGGGTGGACGCAAAGTTAAAAAGAATGTGCCTAACGGTGTGGCGCACATTCAATCAACCTTCAACAACACAATTGTGACCATTACTGATGCAAACGGAGAGACTGTTTCATGGTCTTCTGCGGGAGCAAGCGGATTCAAAGGTGCTAAGAAAGGAACCCCGTTTGCAGCTCAAACAGCTGCAGACAGTGCCGCACGCCGAGCTATGGATCAAGGAATGCGCCAAATCGAAGTGATGGTCAGTGGTCCTGGGGCAGGGCGAGAGACTGCCATTCGGGCTTTACAAGGAGCAGGGCTGGAGATCACGCTGATTCGCGATGTGACTCCAATTCCCCACAATGGATGCCGTCCGCCCAAGCGGCGACGGGTTTAGACGAGCGCATCAGAATACTGACGAGGCAAGGGAGGTCACCTCAGTGGCAGAGTTTCAGGTTGAGTGCGTTGAATCTTCGATAGGTGGCGATCAGAGTCACTTTAGCCGATTTGTTATAGAGCCTTTGGGGCGTAGCCAGGGGATAACCGTAGGCAATGCTCTACGCAGGGTTTTGCTGTCCAACTTAGAGGGGACAGCTATTACAGCTGTGAGAATTGCGGGTGCTACCCATGAATTTTCTACGGTTCCTGGTGTTCGCGAAGATGTCCTGGATATTCTTCTCAACATGAAGGAGATTATTCTTAAAAGCTACTCTTCGCAGCCGCAAATAGGTCGTTTGATTGTTCAGGGTCCGGCGAAAGTAACGGCTGGGCATTTTGATGTGCCATCAGAAGTTGAAGTGATTAACCCTGAGCAGTACGTTGCTTCAGTTTCAGAGGGTCATACTCTGGAGATGGAATTCCGTATTGAGCGAGGACACGGCTATCGCGCTATTGATCGGAGTCATGATGAAGCAGCGGCTCTAGATTTTATGCAGATTGATGCCATCTTCATGCCCGTCCGCAAAGTAAACTACACGGTTGAGGATGTTATCGTCGGCGGTTCTCTACAGAAAGACCGCTTGATTCTAGATGTCTCAACTAATGGGAGCCTAACACCTCAACAAGCGATGAGTGAGGCAGCTGCCATATTAGTCTCGCTGTTTAATCCGCTTAAGGACGTTACGCTGGAGCCGAAGCAGGATGAAGAGACTAAGGAAGAAGATCCAACGAATCATATTCCTATCGAAGAGCTGCAACTTTCTGTAAGAGCATACAACTGCCTTAAGCGTGCTCAGGTGAATTCTGTGGCTGACCTGCTTGATTTCACCCAAGAGGATTTATTGGAAATCAAAAACTTTGGCCAAAAGTCGGCTGAAGAGGTCATCGAAGCCTTACAGCAGCGTTTGGGCATCACCTTGCCTGTTGAAAAGTCAGCTAAGTCCTCTTAGCAAAATGTTCGGTCCCTAGCAGTTGCTAGGAGAAAATCCGAGGCGGTGCGCTTCGGATTTTTGTTGTCAAGTTGTTGTCTCGTTAGGAAGGAGTTTCAATGCGTCACGCTCGTCGTGTTCCGAAGCTGGGAAAACCAGCCGATCAACGCCGTGCCCTGCTACGATCGCTCACTACTGAGCTGATTCGCAATGGTCGCATCACGACCACCAAAGTCCGGGCAAAAGCCGTTCGCTCTGAAGCAGAACGCATGATCACCCTAGCCAAGAATGGATCTTTAGAATCGCGTCGTCGAGCTTTGGGTTACCTCTATGACAAAGATCTTGTGCATGCCTTGTTTGAGGCAGCTAATGAGCGCTATGGCGATCGCCAAGGGGGATATACCCGTATCCTACGGACTGTTAACCGTCGCGGCGACAATGCTGAGATGGCCATCATTGAGCTGACTTAGAAGGAAACGGAGATGCCTCGGGCAAGTGCCTTACAAAAGCAATTGCAAGCTGATGAAGCGAGGCGTTGGGAAGAATCTCAGCGCATTGCTCTCGTGATTCAGTACAAGGGCACTCGGTTTCATGGATGGCAGCGCCAGATAAAAGAGCGTACTGTTCAAGGCGACATTGAAGCTGCCATTAGTTCGGTGCTGGGGCGTCCAGTGACCCTTTATGGGGCTGGCAGAACCGATACTGGCGTTCATGCAGCAGCACAAGTGGCTCACTTCAATGCACCTCAGATAATTCCGGCTTTTCGGTGGGCCAGCATCCTTAATCATCGACTGCCTGATGACATCCTGATTCGGGCATCAGCTCAGGTACCGGACGATTGGCATGCCCAGTTCTCAGCGCGCTGGCGGCGCTATCGGTACACGCTTTACACAGAGGCTGTTCCCAACCTGTTTGTCCGTCCATTCACTTGGCATTACTACTATCAGCCATTGGATGAAAATCGCATTCAGGCTGCACTCAATCCGATAGTGGGTCATCACGATTTAACTGCGTTTCACCGAGCCGGCTCTGGGCGATCGCATTCATGGGTTGATTTACAAAGTGCGGAGTGCCAGCGCCACGATGCGTTTGTTACGGTTGAGCTGCAGGCGAGTGGCTTCCTCTACGGTATGGTTCGCTTGATTATGGGCATCTTGGTCCAGGTCGGTCGGGGCATCTTAAGCGTCGAAGAGTTTACCCATCTTTGGCAGAGTCGGCAGCGGGAACGGGTTAAGTATGCAGCCCCTGCCTGTGGCCTCTGTCTATTACGGGTCGGCTACGACCATTTCCCATTTCATCCCAACGTTTGGTATGATACCCAACCGCACTTTCACCTGCCCCAGGTACTTTCGCCCGTCGCGATTTGATGCTGCTCTCGCTTTTATTCAAGTTTATTGACCTCAAGCTTATTGACTCGAACTTAAAACCAGGAAACCCATGACTAAAACCTATGTACCTTCTACCGCAACAATTGATCGTAAGTGGTACGTCGTTGATGCAGCAGATCAGCGTTTAGGGCGTTTGGCTAGCGAAATCGCCATCGTCTTACGTGGCAAGAACAAGCCAACCTACACACCCAATATGGATACGGGCGACTTTGTAGTGGTTATTAATGCGGAGAAGGTTGTCGTTACAGGCAATAAGGCAAATGACAAACTCTACCGTCGTCACTCTGGACGACCTGGGGGCATGAAGTCTGAGACCTTTAACCAGCTGCAGGCCCGTATCCCTGAGCGCATCATTGAAAAGGCTGTGAAAGGCATGCTGCCTAAAAACGCCTTGGGACGTAAGCTCTTCACCAAACTGAAAGTGTACGCTGGCGCTGAGCATCCTCACGCGGCTCAGCTACCTGAACCCCTCGTCATTACTACTATTCCCGGAGGTCAATCCTAATGCAAGCGACTGAAACTAAGGATCGTGTCGTTTACTGGGGCACTGGTCGGCGCAAATCGGCGATCGCCCGTGTTCGCTTGGTGCCTGGCAACGGCCAAATTACCATCAACGGTCGTACAGGTGACCTGTATTTGCAATACAACGCCGCCTACCTTTCTGCCGTGAAAGCACCTTTGGAGACGCTAGGGCTAGAGGCTGAATATGACATCCTCGCGAACGTTCGCGGTGGGGGTCTGACGGGACATGCGGATGCCATTAAAATGGGAGTGGCAAGGGCTCTATGTGAGCTTGATCCCGATAATCGCAAACCGCTAAAAATCGAAGGCTATCTGACGCGCGATCCGCGTAAAAAGGAGCGTCGGAAGTATGGTTTGAAGAAAGCTCGGAAAGCTCCTCAGTTCTCTAAGCGCTAATGGTTGTCGGAGAATTTGGAGTTTGGACCTTCCTTCGAACAAGGTCCTCAAACTATCGTGTAAGTAAAATTGGATTTTAACCATGCCAAAATCTGAAATTCATCCCGAATGGTATCCCGAAGCAAAGGTCTACTGTGATGGCAAATTGGTTATGACAGTTGGCTCCACCAAGCCGGAACTCCATGTCGACGTCTGGTCGGGGAACCATCCCTTCTACACAGGTACTCAGAAAATTATTGACACCGAAGGGCGTGTCGAACGCTTCCTTCGCAAATACGGCATGGCTGATCCGAACGCTAAAGCAGACGATAACTCATAGCGCTGGGGATGTTGCCGCAGATTGCGGCAACTCAGCTCCCATTTTGTGGATCCAGTATTTGTGAGTAAGGTAACAAATTACCCATGGCCGAGGCATATCTGCTAGACAAGCTCAATTCCGTTAATCAAACGTTTCAAGAGTTGACTCGGCGTTTGGCTGATCCGGATGTAGCGAGAGACCCGGATGAGTTTCAGCGTATTGCCAAAGCCCGCTCTTCATTGGAGGAGACCGTGCTCGCTTACGATACTTGGAAACAGGTTCAAGAGGAACTGGCGGGTGCTCGTGAGATCTATCGAGAAGCCAACAGCGATCCAGACCTCAAGGAAATGGCAGCGGAAGAAGTCAATGATCTGGAAGCGCAACAGATCGACCTAGAGAAGCGTCTTAAGATTCTGCTTCTGCCCAAAGATCCGAATGATGAGAAGAACATCATGCTGGAGATTCGAGCTGGGACAGGAGGCGATGAAGCGAGTATCTGGGCTGGGGATTTGGTGCGAATGTATTCTCGCTATGCGGAGTCCCAAAGCTGGCGTGTACAGCTCGTGAGTGAGTCGCTCGCTGATATGGGTGGCTTCAAAGAAGCTGTTTTGGAAGTGAAGGGCGATCGCGTTTACAGCAAGCTGAAGTACGAAGCCGGGGTTCATCGGGTACAGCGCGTTCCAGTCACCGAGGCCGGTGGGCGCGTGCACACCTCGACGGCAACCGTTGCCATTATGCCTGAGGTGGATGATGTTGAAATCCACATTGACCCTACTGAAGTGGAAATCTCAACCGCGCGTTCTGGTGGCGCAGGGGGTCAGAACGTTAATAAGGTGGAAACTGCTGTCGATCTTTTCCACAAGCCAACTGGGATTCGTATCTTTTGCACGGAAGAGCGATCGCAATTGCAAAACCGGGAACGGGCCATGCAAATTCTGCGGGCTAAGCTCTACGAAATGAAGCTTCGGGAACAGCAGGAAGCCGTTACCTCCATGCGGCGATCGCAGGTAGGTACGGGCGCTCGCTCGGAAAAGATCCGCACCTACAACTACAAAGACAATCGCATCACTGACCATCGCCTAGGGCAGAACTTCTCGTTAGCTCCTGCTTTGGAAGGAGGCATCGAAGAAATGGTCCAGTCCTGTATCTCGCAAGACCAACAGGAACAGCTAGAAGCACTGGCAACTTCTGAGGCTTCCGCCTGATAGAGAACCCGAACGTAGAAAACAAGAGCACATTTTCATGCCTCGGTTTCTTCACATTGCCGATATTCACTTGGGGTTCGATCGCTACAACAGCCCTGAACGCACCAAAGACTTTTACCGTGCGCTGTCGGATGTGATCGAGCGGTATGCGATCGCCGAAGCGGTAGATTTTGTGTTGATTGCTGGGGATCTGTTCGAGCATCGGGTGATTCAACCTGCAGTGTTGAACCAGGCGCAGCTGTGTTTACAGAGGCTGCAAGCAGAGGGTATTCCAGTGCTGGCGATCGAAGGTAACCACGACAACACTCCCTACGGCACCTCTACGAGCTGGCTGAAGTATCTTTCACAATGGGGGCTACTGCAGCTTTTAGAACCGGGCAATGTAGCTGCTGGTGAGCCTCTCTATGCTCCCTGGGATGAAGACCGGAAGCGGGGCGGATATATTGACTTGCCCTGTGGCGTTAGAGTTCTGGGTTCTTCTTGGTATGGAGCTGCTGCTGCCCAGGCGATCATACAAATTGCAGAGGCAATGCAGGCGCTACCCACCGGCCCAGAACACACGGTTCTCATGTTTCACCATGGGCTCGAAGATCAGATTGCTCGTTATAAAGGAGCCCTGCGATACGCTGAACTATTACCGCTCCGAGAAGCTGGTGTTGATTATCTGGCTTTGGGGCACATCCACAAAAACTACAGCGTTGAGGACTGGATTTTCAACCCAGGTTCGCTTGAGGCCAACAACGTCGAAGAAGGAAAATATGCTCGCGGTGCGTATTTGGTTGAGCTGACAGCCTCAGGGATTCAGGCATCGCTGCAGCAGGACTACCGACAGCGCCCCATTGTGCGCCTACAGGTTACTACTCGCGGGGAGGAAAGCGAAACAGACCTAGCTGAATTGGCCGTCGCTGAAGTGGAAAAAGCGATGGCTCAAGGCCGTCTTGTTCCTGATCAACAACCGATTGTGGAACTGCGTATTGAAGGCTCGGTTGGATTCGAGCGTTTATCACTCGATACTCGTGAGCTGCAGCAAACGCTACAGGCTCTCAGTCAAGCCCTGATTTTTCTTCTGAAGTACGACGTGGAGGAGGTGGCTTTTCAATCACCCTCAGCTGATGAGTCCAGCCGGGAACAAATTGAACACACAGCATTTTTAGACTTGCTAGCAGGACATCGAGACTATAAGAAGCGGGCTGACATCCTAGCAGCAGGACTTGTCGATCTCAAGCACCGTCGTCTCGTCGGGCAAGAAGACGAAGCCCTATATCAATACGTAGAAGACATCCTCAGGCTCTAAGACACAATAAAGATCGGCGACTTAGCGCTTTCCGCTACGCTATGACCTTACACAGCACGAAGAGGCTGCCTTGATTGCCACGACCAATGCGGAGGTCATCATCTAAATAGGTAACCTCTAGCCAACCAGACTGGCGATCGCGGTCAATGCGAAAATCAATTCCCTGCCACAGTGGCAACTTGTCCTGAGCCTGGAGCATCTGGAGAAAGGCGCTTGGCGATTTATAACCCAGTAAGCGCTGAAATCCCAAAACACCCCTTTCAAAGCCGACGTTGACTCTTTTTTGCGAAACTGCCTCGAACCGAGCCGCAACCGAAACGAGCCCGTCTAAATAAGGAAGCCCAATGATTTCAGCAATGTTGTAGATACGCTGCTCCGCCAAATAAACGCACTGATAGATTTGCCCCAGCCTGTAAAGAGGGATACGATCAAAGCCTAGCAGTTCACGGCTAGTGGTATACAACAGCTGCCATATGCCCTCCAACTGGTCTTTTGCTTCCAGTGGCTGGGAATTGTGAGTTCGAGCTTCTAGGCGGGCTGCCAAGGTTTGAATCGCTTGCTGATCGGATTCTGATGCCAGCAGTCCACGGTTTGTAGCCGCGATCGCCTGTAGTAATTCTGTTTTTTCCAGCATATTGTGATATTAAAAATTGTAAACTTATGCCCTGTTCAAGAATACACCTGTTAGTTTACGTGAGTTCTGATTGACATTCACTGGCATGTAAGCTATCTCGCCGGTGTTAGACTCATATTTGTATTGAGCTAGCTCATCTACGACCTTTTAGAAGGTACGCAGACTGAAGAGCGGACGGCGGATTGGAAATTTCCGCGTTTTTGTTTGTATTTGATTCCAGGTACCTATGACATATAACCCTTCACTTCGTGAGATTCCGCGTCGGCAGCCAGCAGACGTGCTGCCAACTCAGCAAGAGCCTTCTATTTTGGTTTGGCTAGAAGGTACCGGACGGCTAAAACCCCGCGAAGATGCCGTGGTGCCTAAAGAAGAGGCTGACAATGAAGAGATCTCTGATCTCATGGGCGATTCTGATAAGGACTTCGATGACGATATGGATCTTGATGAAGACGACGATGTGTAGACGTGAATTCAAGATTGATGGCTGAAAGCCTGCTGGTGGTGTGATTGAATGGTCGTGTGTGTGAGGAGTGAACGCAGTTGTGGATGCCAAATTCTCGTCGGAAAAGCCGATAAGGCCCACCGCCTTATCAGGACAGACATTGCTTTGGGTGCTCAGTGTCGGAAGTTTGGTAAGTGGCCTAATTTTGGACAGCGTGGCTAATCGATTAGGCCAGCTGCAGTCCCTGACCGTTCCCCTAGTTTTTGCTTGGTTGGGTGCAGCCGCTGCAGGGTTTGTGGTAGTTCCGGTATTGCGGGCTCTCAAAACAGGTCAGTTTATCCGTGAAGAGGGGCCTCAGGCGCACTTCAAGAAAGCAGGTACCCCAACCATGGGCGGGATTTTCTTTATCCCGGTAGGGGTGACGGTCGCGATCGCCCTCTCGGGTTTTTCGTCAGGGGTCGTTGCAGCTGGACTGCTGACCCTGGCCTATGGCTTCATTGGTTGGCTGGATGATTGGCAAGTATTACAGCGGAAGTCTAACAAAGGAATTTCGCCTCGGACCAAGCTAGCCCTCCAGGTCGCGTTTTCGATTGCTTTCTGTCTGTGGGTCTTAGCGACTCAGCCTACCAGTCTGACAACGGTTGCCCTACCCTTCGGAGTCAGTATTCCTTTAGGCATTCTTTTCTGGCCCTTAGCAGGATTTGTCTTAGTCGCAGAGAGTAATGCGACTAACTTGACCGATGGCCTCGATGGCCTGATGGGGGGAACGGGCGCGATCGCGCTACTTGGGCTCGCGGCTTTGGTGGCGCCAACGCATCCCGAGCTCATGATATTTTGTGCTGCGATGAGCGGAGCTTGCTTAGGCTTTCTCATTCACAATCGCAATCCGGCCAAAGTGTTTATGGGCGATACCGGTTCTTTGGCTTTAGGGGGCGCATTGGCTGCTGTAGGCATTTTGAGCGGTAATCTCTTTGGTCTACTGATCGTCACGCTCCTGTTCTTTGCTGAGACAGTTTCTGTCATCATTCAGGTGAGCTATTACAAGGCAACAAAGGGACCTGATGGAATAGGCAAGCGCTTTTTTCGGATGGCCCCTCTACATCACCACTTTGAACTTTCTGGCTGGTCAGAGCTGCAGGTGGTCAGTGTATTTTATGCCGTAACAGCATCGCTAGTAGCCGTTGCGATTGCGAGTCTGGTATAGGAAAGCTCGGTATGGAGTAGAGAATGTATGAGGGTGAAGGGCTACATATGCTTCGGAAGGTCTGGCATATGAGATCTTTACTCAATCCGTGTTTGCACCTTATTGACGTCGGGAATAGGGTCAAAGTTCCTTGAATCATCACTAAGGAACTTTTGCCAGCTCTTCTTTTTGAACACGTTCGCTTTGTAGGCAATCAATAAAAACACAAAAAGGCGCAGCCGAAGACTGCGCCAACAGGATAGAGACCATAGCAGAGAAAAGGATTAGGCTTGGAGAACTTATCCTTCGATCACCATCGAAGCTTGCGATTTAATGCTTCCGGCTCAGCTCTCCAGTAAAGGGTTGAAACCCAGTAGCAGGGTAGTCATCATGTGTTGGCCCAAACAGCGCAATGATAGCTTCTGCAAGCTCACCAAAGAAACCAGGCTTCTCTGCCATCATAGGTAAATTTTTCTGTTCGTTAGTCATAGCTAGCAACCTCTTATTGTGGGGAGCAACCTCGCACCTAACTGGGACGGTCGGCAAGTCGTGGCAATTCGGACCAGACCCAACATGTTTCTCAGGAATCACCTGCTCAAGATGCAAAGCATTTAATAGCTTTATCATGTGTTTTCTGTAGTCAGACAATTTTTAGACGCAACAGACCCTTGCAATTCGTGAAACACCGCAACATATGCTTTGAGAAACCGTGATGCGTCATTCGCCTTCACGCGAGATTCTTAACCCAGATGGGTAGCTCTAGCGGGGCTACGAATCTATAATTTTTGTAAAGGAACTTCGTTGTTAGGAAAGACATGGATCTCGGAGCATTAGACCCTATCAAGCCTTGGTTGAATTTCGCTCACCCCATCATTATGTGGGGATTGCTAGGCCTAAGTATTTATGCCGCATACTTGGGTTTTCAGATTCGTCGTACGCGCTATGCAGAAGGTGACGAGAAAAAGACGCTGATTAAGGGTAAGTTCAATATCCGTCACCATCAGATGGGTTCAGCCCTGTTGGCATTTATGGTGCTGGGAACAATTGGCGGCATGGCGGTAACCTACATCAATAACGGCAAGTTGTTTTTCGGCCCTCACTTGCTGGTAGGTCTAGGAATGACTGGCCTGATTGCAACGTCAGCTGCCTTGGTGCCATTTATGCAAAAGGGCAATGACACAGCACGGTTAACCCACATTAGCCTAAACATTATTCTGGTAGGTCTGTTTGGCTGGCAGGCAGTAACCGGAATGCAGATTGTGCAACGAATTCTAGAGAATTTCTAGAAAAGTCACCCTTCTCAATTTTGGGGTAGCGTGTTGAGCTGAGTCGAGCGCGCTACCTTAGTGTGCGAATCGGTTCTACCGATTGTTGTAAGGAGATTTCCAGGAATAAAAATACCAATGCTGCGGTGCGTTACGCTGCGCTAACAGCACCCTACGAGCGGTAAATCCTTTTCTGTAAATCCCCTAAGGCAAGTTTTGTCTGCAAGTAGGTGGGCACGATCGCGACATCTCAGCCGAGCTTATTCACGTACCCTATGGCAAACCGATGTTATAGGGTGACTTTAAATAAGTGAAATAATTCGCCTTCACGCTCTTTCTTGATTTTGACTCCGGCAGCTTTCAGCGATCGCCGCCAATCATCCAAAGGAGTCAATTCGACCTCAGCTCCTAAATACATTTCCAGAATGGCCCAGTCTTCCGCCAAAGGCTTGTCTGGGTCCACCACATCAAAAACAAAGACCCCATCCGACTTCAGAACCTTCTTCACGGCTGCAAGAACTGTATCCCAGTAATCCCAGGGATAGTAGCAGCTTACCCCTGTAGCGATCGCTAAATCGAACTGACCTGGCTCATAGACATCCAGCTGATGGGCAGGTGCCTGACGCATTCCCTTAAAAAGCTTGGAATTTAGCTGCGAACCGCGCGCATTCACCATGGCACAAATGGCAGAGCTGATATCTTGGCCATAAAAACGGGCGTCCCAATCGCGCCAGGGATAGAACATAAAACTACCCCCACATCCTAAATCCAGACACGTCTGGCGCTTCTTGGGCTGAGCAATTTCCCAGAAAGGCGATGCAATTCGAGTTGCAAGGCGACCAGCAATCCAATCCTGAAAAACGGGCAGCGCCTCTACCGATTCTGGCACCTCTACCGATTCCCCTCGATATTCGCGATCGTATCGCTGAGCGACGGTTTCAAACCGTTCGAATAATGCAGTAGAGGCCATAACTATCGTGCGATAAACGCTAGAAAACGGAGTGCTGCCATCCTAGCCCTTAAGCGCTTTGTTAAAGTTTCGTCGGTAAGACTTATTCGCAATCAGGTAAACCGGCCAAAGCAATGTCAGCCCTAACTTGCCTTGCGTGAAATTGGTACGATGAAATCCATTCCAAAAGCGCCAAGCACCGACCACGTAAGCGATCGCCAATCCAATCACCAGAAGTTTCACCATAGTCTTGCCAGCCCCGTTTCGGTAACTTGTCTCTTTCCCTTTAGAATAACAACGTCGCTACCTTGATGTCTCGTTAGCTGTCGTTTGAACAAATTCTCTGGTCGAGCGGGTCAGACATTTGCAAGTTCCTGAACATCAACCGTAGAAGCGCACTCACAGCCGGAGGCAGACAGACCGCGTCTTAAGCATGACTGCAAGCGGTACCTGTCTGTGATATTCAATCAGTGTTAGCCCCGTTGACAGCGACAGACGAGCAGCCACTTTTGAGTGTGTTCCAAAGCGTTTTATGCAGTGTTTTTACGACTGTCCAGGCAGTCTGGAAGTCAGCCCATTCATTGGGTGATATGCCTTTTAGTACGAGGAGGATCTAATGCGTGCAGTGTTAATGGCCGGGGGATCAGGAACGCGGCTACGCCCCCTAACCTGCGATTTGCCCAAGCCCATGGTTCCTATTTTGAACCGACCTATTGCCGAGCACATCATCAATCTCCTCAAGCGCAACGGCGTTCATGAAGTGATTGCGACGCTGTATTATTTGCCCGATGTCATGCGGGATTATTTTCAAGATGGCCGCGAATTTGGCGTGCAAATGACCTACGCGGTCGAGGAAGAGCAGCCTTTGGGAACAGCGGGCTGCGTTAAAAACATCGCGGACCTACTAGATGACACATTTTTAGTGATTAGTGGCGATGGGGTAACGGACTTTGATCTCCAGGCCGCTATTCGATTTCACAAAGCCAAAGGCGCCAAAGCTACGCTCGTTCTGGCCCATGTGCCTAACCCAGTAGAGTTCGGGGTTGTCATTATCGACAAAGAGCAGCGTATTAAGCGCTTTTTAGAAAAGCCTTCCACCAGTGAAATCTTCTCCGATACGGTCAATACAGGCACCTATATTCTGGAGCCAGAGGTGCTGGATTACCTGCCCTCAGATCAAGAGTGCGACTTTTCCAAAGATTTGTTCCCGCTGCTGCTCGAGAAAGGTGAACCGATGTTCGGCTACGTGGCTGAAGGCTACTGGTGCGACGTCGGTCACCTCGACGCCTATCGGGATGCTCAATACGATGCCATTGATAGCAAGGTTACTATGACCTTTGACTATTACACCGAGAAATCGCCTGGATTCTGGCTTGGTCAAAACACTGAAATTGACCCCACTGCCCAAATTCAGCCGCCTGTGATGATTGGCAGCAACTGCCGGATAGGGGCACGTGTCAATATTGAAGCAGGGACTATTATCGGGGACAACGTAACTGTCGGTAATGATGCTGATCTAAAACGTCCCATTATCTGGAATGGAGCCATCATTGGTGAGGAAGCACACCTGCGCGCCTGTGTCATTTCGCGAGGAACCCGCGTTGACCGTCGCGCCCATATTCTGGAGGGTGCTGTCATCGGAGCCTTGTCTACCGTAGGCGAGGAGGCTCAGATTAGCCCGAAGGTGCGAGTGTGGCCGAATAAGAAAATTGAGTCGGGGGCAACTTTGAATATCAATCTCATCTGGGGTAATACAGCTCAGCGCAACCTCTTTGGCCAGCGAGGGGTATCGGGTCTAGCCAACATCGACATTACGCCTGAATTTGCCGTAAAACTAGGAGCCGCCTACGGCTCAACGCTGAAACCGGGTTCCCATGTCACAGTCTCACGCGATCAGCGTAGTATCTCGCGCATGGTGTCGCGATCGCTGATTTCAGGTCTTATGTCTGTTGGCATTAATATCCAGAACCTAGAAGCCACAGCTATTCCCGTTGCCCGTGCCGTGATCCCGACGCTACCCGTCGCTGGCGGCATCCATGTTCGCCTCCATCCCGACCGGAGCGATCACATCTTGGTGGAGTTCTTTGACGAGAAAGGTATCGATATTCCCAAAGGCAAAGAAAAGAAAATTGAGGGAGCCTATTTCAAAGAGGATTTGCGGCGAGCCCAGATTCACGAAATTGGTCAGGTCACCTACCCTAGCCGCGTCATTGATAACTACACGACGGCCTTCGAGCACCACCTCAATGTCGAGGCGGTTCGGAATAGCAAATCCAAAGTGGTTATCGACTATGTCTATGCCGTTTCAGGTGCTGTGCTGCCGCGCCTGCTCGGTAAGTTTGGCTGTGATGCCGTAGTTTTGAATGCTAGCTTGACCCAAACCGCTCCCTCGGGAACGGAAAGGGAAGGTATGCTGGGCCAGCTGGGCCAGGTAGTGCAGGCATTGCAGGCAACGTTCGGCGTGCAGGTATCAGCCAATGGTGAGCAGTTTGTGCTGGTCGATGAAGTGGGAACTCCCATTCGTGGGGAGACACTGACGGCTCTGATGACGCATATGGTGCTGACGGCCAATCCTCGTGGCACCGTTGTCGTGCCGGTCCACGCTACCGGTGCCATTGAACATATCGCGCGCCGTCATGATGGTCAGGTGATTCGGACCAAAGTAAATCCTACGGCCCTAATGGAAGCCTGCCAAGAAAACAGCAATGTCGTACTGGGTGGCAGCAGTGATATGGGCTTTATCTTCCCGCAGTTGCACCCCGGGTTTGATGCCATGTTCTGCATTGCCAAGCTCATCGAAATGCTGACGGTGCAAGAACACACCTTAGGCCAGATATGGTCGGAGCTACCCCGCATTGCTTACCGGACGCAAACCGTGCGCTGTCCTTGGACAGTGAAGGGAGCCCTCATGCGTCATCTGGTTGAAACACACTCTGTCGATGAGCTAGAACTGGTGGACGGGGTTAAAATCCTCGACCATACGGGTGATAGCTGGATACTTGTTTTGCCCGATGCCGGCGAACCCTTGGTCCACATTTTTGCGAGCAGCGAAGATAGAGACTGGGCCGACGACCAACTCCGAGAGTATCGGACGCGTGTCCAGACGTTTATTGAGCAAGAGCAAGGCATTCACCCGGTTCCTCAGGAGACTGTATCATGAACCATTGCATGCTGATGGCTGAAATTATTGTGGGTCCACAGCTGCGCTATACCCAGGATAATCAGACGGCGATCGCAGAGTTGACGGTTGCTTTTCCCGGTCTGCGTCCCGAAGATGAAACGCAGCAGATGAAGGTAATCGGCTGGGGGAATCTGGCCCAGGAAATTCAAGAGAGCTATCACGTGGGCGATCGCGTCCTCATTGAGGGGCGTCTGACGATGAACACCGTGGACCGTCCTGAAGGCTTCAAGGAGAAGCAGGCCGAGCTCACCGCTCAGAGACTCCACCGTCTGTCTGATTTGGGCGCGGCTGAGATTCCTAGACCTACAGTACCTGCTGTGCAGAGTGCGCAAACCACAGATCCCCCTCCCACCGCAGCAGCCCCTGCTGCATCGCCTGCACCCGCCGCCGAGCCCGAACCCGAACCCGACTACGACGATATTCCGTTTTAAGGGGAAAGGGGAAAAAGAAAAGGGTGGATCCGTAGGGTGGGCATTTTGCCACCGGCAATCTTCATATGTTTGCTGAAACTCAATGCCCACCACAAGAGAAAACCGCATGAACCTGCAAGCTGAAACCTTAATTTTTGAAACTGAGTTCAAAGTACAGCAAGCACTTCAAAAGCGGGAAGGCGGCAAAACTGAGTATGAAACCCTAGTACTCGACGGCAGAAGTACGCGCATCCTTCGGAATGCTGGGAAGGCTTATCTGCCTTAGGTTTGAATTTTGAATTTTGAATTTTGAATTCTGCGTAGCGGTACTAGTTGGCTTTGCTGACTTAGTAACAGATTCAGTATGTGATTGAAATCCAGCACGTTTCTAACTGGAAAGAAGGCTTAAAAGTCCTAGC
This sequence comes from Leptolyngbyaceae cyanobacterium, assembly GCA_050330865.1. Lineage (GTDB taxonomy): Bacteria > Cyanobacteriota > Cyanobacteriia > Phormidesmidales > Phormidesmidaceae > SIO1E4. The sequence goes on along the minus strand of JBHJHM010000100.1, from coordinate 56,583 downwards.
TTATCAAGGCCGACTTCCAAATCGTAAACCCAGAATCCACTTGTTTGGAGGCCATTCTCAACCTTTCCGGGAATTAGTTGAGACAACACTAACCAAGCTAGGTGTCACCGTCACCTGGGAGGAAGACGCCGTAGATAGCTAAGCAAAAAGCAGACGCCCTTTCGGTTCCGGAATTGGACGCCCAAGCTCCTTCGCTGTCTCAATCCACTCTTGAATCACAACCTCGACATTGGCAACAGCTTCCTGATAAGTCTCTCCATCTGCGGCGCATCCAGGAAGTTCAGATACTTCAACAATGAAAGCCTTATCTTCTTCGCTCCAGTAAATAATAAGCTCGTATTTAAATTGACTCACCCATCATCTCTCCATCTCTTAAACATAGCTGTTATATTTTCGACTCCTCACTTTACCTACCCTTCCACCCTTCCACTTCTTTCCGAATTTCAAACTCCCAATTCCGAATTCATCTTTCCATTGCCGCAAAATGCTCTTGCACTAGCTTATGAATAAACCGATACCGGCCCCCTACTCGTTGCAGCAAGAGACGCTCTGTGCAGTGATTAAGAAAGCGAGCATAGTTCCAAGGAGCACATCTCGAACTTACAAGGGCTACTCGAAGAGAGAAATGCTGAATACAGGCCATACCGCCACCAAGAGAACCACCAACAGCTATTGATACAAGAAAACTATTGAGAATTAACCCTTGAAAGTCAAAAATTTTATCCATAAGAAATCCAGTCATTCTGACAAAAACAATCGAAACTGGAAGAAGAATAAAAGTGAAATACATAAAATTTCTTATTGTGTAAAGCATGCCTTGATTAGGCATCAAGTATACACTTATCTCATCTTTCATAAAACGAAATACCCCCGTCGTCAGCCCTGTATAAACACCCAAAAAAACAACAAAATAAGTCAGCTCAATATCATTAATAAAAATTACTGTTGCCAAGCCAAGAATTGCACCTCCAGATAAACCAATCAATAGACCAACTAACAGGCAGTTCCAATTTTTTGGCTGCTTAGTCTTGAGTAAGGAGAGACTTAGAGATTCTCTCAGTCCAATCTCTTCAAGCCCCCAAAAAGCTTTCCATGCATAATTATTGAATATAACCACCAATAATCTATTAACGCCAAGGCCACATGAAAATCCCATCAAAGTGCCAATCATCAAAGGATATATCAATCCTATTTTCGATGTACTGATAGAGCTAAATAGAGGATAATATAAAGAAGTTAAAATAGACCCAAAGATTATTCCACAGCTTATTCTATAAGTTCTCAGCTGACTCTTTCCGATTAAAACGTTGGGTTGTAATTTCTCAATAAGAAATTCATCTTCTGAGTTTGATCTCAGTTGCTTCGCTAACCACACCAACCAATGCCGCGTTTGCCGAGCCGACGGCTCTTTTCCTGCTGGATACTCCTTACTTGTGATTAGCTCATGCAGTCGCCGTTCCACGTAGGCATCCAGCAAATACGTCATCCGCTCCTGGGTGGTTTGCTTTTGCCGCCACTGCTCTGGTTCGATCGCGTCATTCGCCAAAATCGATACGCTCAGCAACAGCGGCGTCCGTACCAATTCCAACAACGCTGAATCCTGCTGCAGAGTTTCCCATAGTTCCCCCATCTGCATCGATTTCAGATATTTCTGTAATTGCTCATCCGTCAGCGGCTCCAGACACACGGCTCCATTCAAGGCCAGCTTGGCTGCATACAGCTCATACTCTTCGATACGGCTGCACACCAGCAGGCGACTTGGTCCTTCACCAGACTGCAGCCATTCATTGATCGCCTGCACTACGGGTTCTTGACGTTTTGAAGGCAGTTCATCCAGACCATCCAGTAGCGGCAGTAGCGTTTTCTGCGCCAGCCAGATTTTCCCCAGCCGTTGCGACACCCCGTACTTCAGCTTCAGTTCGCTCAGTAGCCAATCAGTGATGCTTTGCTTCGCACTCTGCCAGGACGACAGGTTGAACATCACTGGAATCGGATGATCTGGCTGAGCATTGGCGCGCTTGATGAGTTCCGCTGCCAGATCCAGCATGGTGGTGGTTTTGCCGGAGCCAGGGTTGCCCAAAATCAGCAGCTTGCCGCCCACATCCCGGCGGTCAAACACTTCAACAATGTGGGTGTTGGGATCAAGGGGTTTGGCAGCTGGGTCGGCGGTGCGGAGTTGGCTATCCCAAGGGCGGGTGACTTGGCTGCGCTGCTCGGCCATATCCAGACGAATCAAAATGGCATTGTGCAGCGATTGGCGTAGGCGGTCTTCCACTTCCGTCCATACGGCCTCAATCAGAATCTTTTCGTTGGCGTCTGGGCGGGTTGGCTCGGGCTTGGTAGCAGGCAATCCGTAGTCGTTGAGTTCACTGCGATCGCCATTGCCTGAAACCACAGCAGCATTTTCTAGCGATCGCCCAACATGGACATCCCGACGATTCTCTGCAGTTCCCTCTGGTATCAGCGGCTCGGGGATCGCTTGATCGATCACTGCATCGAGGACAGTCTCTAGTTTTTCTAGACCGCACCCGATTGGACTTTCAGCCCATTCAAATAGAGCGGATGCTCTGTCTCCCGGCTTTGCTGTTGCAGGAGGGATCATGCCTCGCGTGGGATTGAGTGCCAAGATCACGCGATCAAGCTGCGTCACAGGCAGCGACGACAGTCGCTTGATGAGCTCTAAGCGATCGCGGTAATTGTCTGAGTCCGGCACAGGCAGGTAAGAGGACTAAAAAAATTTGCTTCTACTGTAAGCGCTACTAGTTCGTGAGTTGCCTTTCCGTAAACATTTCGCCAGCTTCGCTTTTGGCTTAGACACGCTCTGGAATCATAGGGTGCATCTTTGAGGGATCCATGACGTATAAATGCCGATATCATCCCACAGCAAACACGCAAGAGTTCTACATAGTGGGCGATCCCCTCCTTCTACGAAGTGCGGTACAGAAATTTGAGTGTAATAAGTCCGGTAACGAAACGTGTGAGAGTGTAAATTCTCTCGATATAAGGAATACGGAGTCAGGTATTAAACTTGTAGATACGTGAGAGCGAATTGGTTACTGTTCGTTGAATCGTTTGTGCCCTTAGAGCGATATGGATAGCTCCTCACGACGCATTCCTCTCACCTGCTAGATCGCAGCAGAAAGTAGTCTTTACCCCTTACTCACACCTTTTGGGGATCGGTGAGATGTTTGGAACTGGATGTTTCTGAGTTATGACTGTGCTGGTCACAGGTTCATAGTGCAATTTTTCTCTGTTTGAGCGATCGCTTTCTCTGGGCTGACACTCTTTTCGATGGAGTAGCCAGCCTTCACCCACTTCTTGGCAAACAAACTATATGAGCGAATCCATCACGACGCCTCGCGATTGGACCGTTGAACACTCTTCTGAAGCAATGGGTACCCGCTGTCATACAGGGGTTTCTGTCTGCATCCATGGGCACTTTTATCAGCCACCTCGGGAAAATCCTTATTTAGGGGCAATTGAGTGCCAGCCGGGTGCAGCTCCTTTTCATGACTGGAACGAGCGGATTCATCACGAGTGTTATCGCCCCAATGCCTTTGCCCGCGTGTTGAATGAACACGGTGAAGTCATTGATATCGTCAATAACTACGCCTACATCAGCTTCAACATTGGTCCAACTTTGATGAGTTGGTTAGAGCGTCATGATCCCGAGACGTATGGGCGGATCTTAGAGGCCGATCGCGCCAGTTGCGCGCGTTTAGACGGCCATGGCAACGCGATCGCCCAGGTTTACAACCACATCATCCTGCCGCTGGCCAGCGATCGCGACAAGCGCACGCAAATCCGGTGGGGTAAAGCCGATTTCGCAGCCCGGTTTGGCCGTGATCCCGAAGGTATTTGGCTGGCCGAGACCGCAGTCGACTATCCCACCTTAGAAGCCTTGGTTGATGAAGGGTTCAGCTTCACGATTTTGGCTCCTTCACAGGTGCAGCGCTGTCGTCCCATACCGAGTGAGCACAATAGCGATCCCGAATGGCAACAGGTGGGGGGCGGCCAAATTGATCCCACCCGCCCGTATCGCTGCTTTTTGCCCAGCCACAATGCGGATGGCTCGCCTCGGTACATTGATGTGTTCTTTTACGATGGCCCCATATCGCGCGATATGGGCTTCAATGACGTTTTAGAATCGTCTCAGCATTTCGCTGGTCGTGTTGGTCAGGCGGTGCGCGGGGATCACCGTCCCTCACAGCTCATTGCCGTGGCTACAGATGGCGAGACCTTCGGACATCACCGGGGGGGGGCTGAAAAGACGCTCGCCTATGCGGTGACCAAGGAATTTGAGCAGCAGGGCTGGACCATTACGAACTTTGCTCACTACCGGCACTGCCATCCCCCCACTTGGGAAGCCGTCCTCAAACCCGTAACGGCCTGGAGCTGCTCTCATGGAGTTGATCGCTGGCAAGATGATTGCGGCTGTGGGGGCGGAGGTGTCTGGCATCAACAGTGGCGACGGCCCCTGCGCGAAGCATTGGACTGGTTGCGGGACGAACTGGCCGAGATTTTCGAGGTCACGGGATCGCAGTTCTTCAAGGATCCTTGGGCCGCCCGCGAAGACTATGTGGCGGTGATTCGCGATCGCAGCCAAACCAGCCGGGAGCAGTTATTTGCGACCCATCAAACCCATCAGCTCAAGCGTACAGAATGTGTCGATGCGCTGCGTTTGCTGGAGATGCAGCATCACGCCCTGCTCATGTATACCAGTTGCGGCTGGTTCTTCGAAGAACTCTCGCGGCCTGAGGGTACGCAGATTTTGCGGTATGCGGCTCGCGCCATGGAGCTGGCCGGCGAAGTTGCCGGTGTCGAGCTGGAGTCGGAATTTATCCAGCGTTTGGCAGCAGCTCCCAGCAATGTACCCCAATTTCGCGATGGGGCCGGTGTGTATCGTCAGCTCGTTACGCCCTCTCAGGTCAGTCTGGACCAAGTGGCGGCTCACTACGCTATGAGTTCTCTTTTCACTCCCTACCATCGGGAACAGCGTCTCTACAGCTACACCGTGCATCAGCAAGATTATCAAATGCAGCGTATGGGTCCGCTTTCCCTCGCTGTTGGTCGCCTGAGAATCACCTCTGACGTGACCTGTGAGCGTACGGATGTGAGTTTTGCTGTCCTGCATTTGGGAGGATGGGATTTTCACTGCTGCGTACAAAGTTTCCGTCGCCGTCTGGACTATCAGCGGGTCAAGGATGCGGTGCTGGCAGCTTTTACCGAGGCCAGTGCAGCTCAAGTCATTGTGGCGATCAATGCGGCCTTTGGCGATCGCGCTTATACCCTGCAGACGCTCTTTTCCGAAGAGCGCCATCGGATTATGCAGCTTCTTAGCCAGGAAACGCTGCAGCGGCTCGATCAGCTCTATACGCAGGTATACCGGGATAACTATGGCCTCTTAAAAGCCTTTCACCGCGATGGGTTATCCGTTCCTCAAGAGCTGCAGGTGGCGGCAGAGGTTGCTATCAAACATCGCGCTCTTGAAAGCTTACGGTCCTTAGAACAGGAGACGAGCGATCCCGAAGAAATTCCCCTGCAGCAAGGCATGATGCGCTTACTAGAGCTGGAGGCGATCGCCCATGAGGCAGAGCAATTTCACTGCAACTGCGCCATTCCTGAAGGACAACGCATTTTAGAACAGCTGATTTGGCAGTCACTGCGTCGTTTTCTTAGCGATCCGAGCCCGGATACACTCTCAGAAGACGTCGATTGGCTCCGGCGTCTGATTGATTTGGGGCGCAATCTAGGCGGCATCAATCTGGTGCGATCGCAGGAGCTGTATTGGGCTCAGCTCAGTATATGGATTGCGTTTCTGCGTCAGATGGAGCCCGCTAAGGGCATGGTGATGTTAAATCTCTTACTAAAGCTGGGTCATTACTTAGCGATTGATCCGGCGGCGCTGCTAGCGCATGGAGCTGACATCCACCAACCGGCTTAACGCCAAGGGAAGCACCTGCGCTTCAGTCTCTTGGCATGAGGGGCAAAGCGAAGTGTGCCCCTCGCGTTCATAAACTCTCCCTAAAGATGGGCACGGGCATCCACCCTTGGCCCATCTTTACTACGAAGGGCTGATCTACATCCGTAGGTTTAGCTGAAGGGAATAACGCGATCTTCGGCGACGACATAAGCAGTCGCATGATGCCCAATTGCCACATCATAGCCACCCGTGAAGTCGCCGAAGGATGGCAGCGTTAGCCGTTGTAAGTCGGATTCCCAATAAAAGCAGGGCAGGCGGAGGCGATCGCTGCCGCCCCCCAGCCGCACACAGGGATGAACATGACCGCAGATATTGATCCCTTCAGCAATGGGCAAAGGTTCATGACTTAATACCCAGGTATTGAGTTGAATCGGCTGGGTATGGCAAGTGAGCGAGAGCTGGGAAAGAACATCCACTAAGCCGCGATCATGGTTGCCTAAAATTAGATGAGCCTCTAGTTGAGTGTCGTTAAGGAACTGCAGCCAGCTATCGATAACGGTATCGACCATGCCTGCCTTCGCGTGGAAGAGGTCTCCCAAAACGAATAGTCGGCAGGCTTGGGTGCGATCGCACGCCTGCTTCAAGCGGTTTAGGGTTGCTTCGTTGATCTGATTAGGGACTGGAATACCAAAGTGCTGAAAGGTTTCTGATTTACCCAAATGCACATCTGACACCAGCAACGCTTCTGCTTCAGGCATGTAGGCAGCTTTTTCAGCCAGTAGCATCAGCTGAGTATCTTGGATGGCGAGCGTTTCCATAGCAATCCACAAGGTTCGCCCTTTACTGTGCCACACTCTGTCGTGATTAGCCGAAGGGGCGTATTCTGGGACAACACTCAGCCTGTCCAACACTATGCATCAGACGATTCCAGTCCTTAGTCTCACCGATTTTGTCAATCATGATCCCGCTCAAGCACAGGTCTTTGTCCAAACCTTAGGACGGGCTTTAGAAGAAATTGGCTTCTTTGCACTGGTTGACCATGGCATTGCACCGCAGCTCATCCAGTCTGCTTACGATAGTGCTGAGGCTGTCTTTTCGCTCCCAGAAAAAAGCAAAGTCCGCTACGAAAATCTGGCACTCAAAGGGCAGCGGGGATTTACGGCGTTTGGGCGTGAACATGCCAAAGACTCCGCTTATCCCGACCTCAAGGAGTTTTGGCATATCGGTCGTGCCACCGCACAACCTGCCAACCTCTGGCCTCAGGAGTCACCGCTTTTCCAAACGGCCATGTTGGAACTGTTCAAACACCTTGAGACCTGCGCCAATATCTTGCTAGAAGCCTGTGCCCTTTACTTAGGACTGCCCCGTTCGTTTCTGCGCAACATGACGACGGAAAGCCCAACACTGCTGCGAGTGATCCACTATCCGCCGATTCCGGCTGAGGCGCCCCCGGAGAGCATCCGGGCGGCTCCCCATGAAGACATCAATCTCATCACGCTGTTGTGCGAGGCGACCGCTCCGGGGTTAGAGCTGCGGCAGCAGGAAGGAACTTGGCTCCCCATCACAGCGATCCCGGGCCAGATCATTGTTGATACGGGTGACATGCTGCAAAATCTCACCAATGGTCTGTTTAAGAGCACCACGCATCGGGTGACCAATCCTATGAACGATCGCGATCGACGGTTCTCACTCCCGTTTTTCGTACACCCCCGCCCCGAAGTTGATTTGTCCCCTCATCCTGCTTGCATTGCCCAGACTGGAGGAGCGGCAAAGTTCCCTAAATTGACGGCTGGCGAATACCTAACTCAACGCCTCAAGGAAATTGGTTTGGCATAAGGCCAACTGCAGCTCCATTGGCCAAAGCTCTCACTGGTCCGTTCCGCTCTATCCCCTCTGCTTCTCTTCTCCTGCGCTTCCACACGTCCTCCCTATGCACCTGAAGCTCAAGCTATACAGAGGTGCGCTCTAGCCAGCCGCGCATCTTGCCCGGATTTAGCAGGCCGTGGGGATCAACTTTAGCTTTGAAGTCAACCTGAGCTGTATCAATTTCCTTGCGGCCTCCGTCTTCCAAAATGTACGTGTGGGGATTGGCAATAAATGCGCCGTGCTCCTCGTGGTAGCGAATAATTTCCTGGAGACGCTCCGGCGTCGTGAAACGGACGAGTTGCAAAGCTGCAGGGACGATAGTGCTATTCATCCGCAGATATTCCAGGTGCATCATGACTTCATCACCGAAGTGCTCGTACATGTGCTGCATTAGCTTCAACTCAGGATCGTAGGGAAACAGAGTCTGGAGGTATGTTAAGGACGCATCCATGTTACGGGCGTGAAGCGTCGTATGGTTCCAGGTGAATTCGGCCAACATAGCTCCTTTACCGGCATCGGCTGCCGATTTATGCAGCGTGATCGTGCCACCAAATTCATCTACCAGTGCCTGAAACAGCTCCATCGAAGGCTCAGCAACCATAACGAGCGCTGCATGACAGGCCTCAGGCAGATAAGGCTGTAACGCGGCAAAGTAGCCGGGAATCGGAGCAGCGTGGATACTGATGAGTTTTTTGATCAGTCCATCGGAATCGCCCAGTACCTGACCGAACCGGGCTGCTGTCATGAAGTCATTAAAGGTGACAATCACTTCAGCCCACGGGTAAGCAGGACCCAGCGGGATTTCGAGTTCAGTAATGATGCCGTTAGTACCATAGGCGTGGTTCACCTGCTGCACGTCATCTCCGCGGAGTTCAATTACGCGGGGCTCACTTTCCAGCGTGACTACACGAACCGCCATGAGGTTACCGCGATCGCGCAATTGCCCGTAGGTTACCGAGCCAATGCCGCCGCTGCCCCCCCCAATAAACCCGCCAATGGTGGCCGTCCGATAGGTAGACGGGTACATGCGGATTTCCCATCCTTGGGGGCGGGTCACCTTATCAATTGCGGCTAGTTTTGCTCCCGGCTCCACACAAGCGATTCCGGGGCGAACCCACTTCACTGCATTCATCCGACTCAGGTCGAGAATCACGCCCCCCGCCAACGGAATGCATTGACCGTAGTTACCCGTCCCTGCCCCCCGCACCGTAACCGGAACTTGAGCGGCTGCCGCTGCCTTAGCAACCGTCAAAACTTCCGCCTCAGATACTGGACGCACGACCAAATCTGCCGTTTTATCGGCCAATTGAGGCTGCAGAATCGGGCTGAAATAATAGTAATCCTTGGATAATTTCTCGATTTGGGTGCGATCGCGGATCACCTCAATCGCGCCAATGGAGGCAATAAAAGCATCCCAGTCAATAGTTAGTGCAGCCGTTGTGTTCATAGGTATCGCGGGGTGTGTGTGGATCAAAATCTTGCAGGGCGAGGCATTGGGGCCATAATCTATCGGACTTACCAAAATATGCTTGCCCCAACGCTTCGCCCGTACTTGTGTGGAGTCTCAATGTCGCGTGCGTCAGGGATGTGTGCGTTTCCTCAAATGTTCTGTCGGCCTGGAATTATGGGACTGACGGGCATCCTATTTGTATGTCACGAAGATTGAGCGATCGCGGCTGTCAGCGTTTCACCATCGGCCACAAAGCCAAAGCATTGATTGACGTTGTATACCGTAGCCTGCAAGCAATAGTCAGGTGAAGTGGTAGCCGTGCAGTCTCGCAATAGGATGCAGTCATAGCCCAGAAAATTAGCATCCTGCAGCGTACACAGGACACACTGATCAGCGTTGACTCCAGCAAACAGCAGCGTCGTCTTGCCCAGGTTACGCAAGATACTGTCCAGAGGGGTATCCCAAAACCCACTCATGCGGTACTTGTCCACCCAAATGTCGGCATCCTCTGGCGATAGCTCATCCACAACCGCTGCAGCCCAGCTGCCCTTGGTTAGTACCGGCGATCCATTTTTAGGGAGTGGATCCGCTAATCCAACGCCGGTTCCAGTAGGTTTGTACACATGACGCAGCGCCGGACTGATATTAAGTAAGTCGGGTCGGTTGCCCCAGTTCACCCAGAAAATCGGAACGCCTACTTGGCGTAGCACCGGCAGTAGCTTTTGTAAGGGTTGGATGGGCGATCGCGCCGGACTTACATCCACCCCAATAGAAGCCAGCCAACCATCAGGATGACAAAAGTCGTTTTGCATATCCACGACCAGACAGGCTGTCTTGACCAGATCTAGCGTCAGCTTCTTGGTATCGGTCACGACCGTAAGCGGATGACTCGGGAGCGGAGGGCGCGTCAAATCAGCCACATCTTCGTTAACGTGCCAGGCATTGGGAGGAATTCCGAGCAAACGTAAGTCACTAGCAGCCATAGTATTGAGCGGAAGAAAAGAGTAGCTTTGTTGTAAGGTGCGATTAGCTTACAAACTGTTCAGTCTGTACTTATAACCCTACACTGGGCGCTGCCATAGTTCGCTGTATTGCCGATACCCCACGTAGCAGATGCAGGCTTTCTACTGAACGCCTACCTATCCCCTGTCACCCATACTTGTGTCTTAGAATCGGTATATCCACATTGCTAGAGACGCCATGGCTGAGACTGACGCTACCCCCATCCGTCAAAGTGAGCTGCACGATCGCCTCGTCATTGACATCGAAACCACCGAAGAGCTGGGCAATCTGGCCCATTTTCTAGTGGATGTTCGCAATCATCAGCTCGAAGGCTTTGTCTGTCGCAGTGGCTTTTTAGGCCGGGACAAAACGCCCGTGATGTGGGTCCAGGTAGAGTCTGTTGGGCAAGACAGCATTCTCGTTCGTCGTAGCGGCAGTGCCATCACATCACGGTTCGACGAAGCTCTCATCATTGATGGACAAGCAGTTTGGTCCGATGCGGGTAACACCGTAGGCCATTTGGCCGATTACTGCATTGATTTACAAACGGGGGCCATTACTCGCTATGTATTCACGGCACCTGGCTGGCAGGGGTTTACCGATGGTCTCTACAGCTTTGAACCAGCGGCAGTTGTGAGTGCCGGTCAGAAGCGCATGATGGTGCGGGAAGCAGCCTTGGAAAATGCGCCTCAGTTTGTCCCCGGCGTCCAGGAGCGGGTTGCCGAGGTACTACAGCAAGATGTAGAGCAGACCCGCGAAGATGTACAGGGAGCGGTCGACGGGACCCGAGCGGTCGCTGAAGATGTGCAGCAACGGGCTCAAAAACTGACCGAACAGGCGCGATCGCAGTTTGGGCAGCTCTTTGGCGAAGCGAAACGACGCAGCCGTCGGCTCCGTAATCAGGTTAACGACAGCGTTGCGGATATTACCGCAAACCTTCAAGACCGATCGCAAGGGAAGGCTGAACAGATTCCTGGCACCACGATTGATGTAGAGTCCGAAGCGGTTTGGCCAGAGGAGAAAGAAGTTGACGCCGATGCCGAGGATCCGCCTCACACCCCCTAGAACCGCAGGCTTCTATCTTGTCGTGAATGGCAGACTGCGGCACATCTACCAGTAGGACACAGTAGCTGCCCGGTTTTTACACGTCAGTATTGCCTGGGCTAGCTAGCTGAGCAAGCTGGCTGAATGCTGTTCTCGCAAGCGCAGAGCGCTCTGGTAATCACTCAAAGCCCCTTCCGAGTCATTGGTAGCGGCTCGGGCTTGAGCTCGACTGATATAGGCTTCTGCCAGGTTAGGGTTGAGCTTCAGTGCCTTAGTAAAGTCTTTCAAGGCGGCAGCAGCATTGCCGATTTGATAGTGGGTATTCCCCCGATTGCTATAGGCCGCTGCGTAGTTGGGATCTCGGCGAATGGCCGCATCAAAGTCAGCGATCGCTGCTTTGTAATCACCCGCCTGAAAATGCAGCAGGCCGCGATTGTTATAGGTACGGGCCTTGTCAGGATTAATGGAAAGTGCCGTTGTGTAGTCTTCGATCGCACCATTGACGTCACCTATCTCGGCTCGTAAGGTGCCTCGATTGTTGTAAATCTCGGCTAGCTGCGTAGGCGGTGACGTGGCCGTTTTCTCGTATGTAATCGTTACACCGGTAGTAGGTGTATCGACGGCATCTTCTGCCGCAGTTGAGTCGGCATCTGTCCAGTCGGATGTCAGAGTCATCACATGCTGATAGTCGGCGACTGCCCCTTCGGTATCCCCCAGCTTGTGCCTTAACATGCCACGATTGCTGTAGGCTTCTACCAACCCGGGATTGATCGCAATAGCCTGATTCAGATCGGCGATCGCCTGGTAAAGGTTACCTAAGGTCATGTAAGCCAACCCACGGCTGTGATAAGCATCGGCCAGAGTAGGATTATGGATCAGGGCTTGATCAAAATCGGCAATTGCTGCCGCATGATCACTCGCCTGCAGATAGGCACATCCTCGCCACAAATACAGCTTCGCAAATTTGGGGGCATATTCTAACCCCTGGTTCAAATCACAAATAGCAGCTCGATAACAGCCCTGAGCAATGTAGGTAAGTCCACGACTGCCATAAGCTTTGGCCGAATCTGGCTGAATCTGCAGCGCGGCCTCAAAGTCAGCCATGGCAGCAACATAGTCGCCCTGCTGGCGATACAAATTGCCACGATTGAGGTAAGCGTTGACGTAGAGCGGGTTCAGCTGCACCGCCTCGGAAAAGTCGGCGATCGCCTCGTCGACCCGGTCAAGATCGCTCAGCGCACACGCACGATTGTAGTAAGCCTTGCTGTACGTCGGCTCCAAACGCAGCACCTGATCGAACAAAACCACGGCCTCGGAGAGTTCACCTCGACGCGCTCGATCAATGGCCTCATTCAGTAGTGTTTTCCATTGCATGGTAGACTCCGGCTTCCCAGTGCATGACTCCTGCTACCCGTGCATATCAGCGACCCATGCTGATGCAAATTCCAAAAGTTACACCCGTTCTGTCAGAATCCACCCAATCGGTGTTCACAACTACAGATTACCTCTGCAATACAACTTTAATACATATTCTGACGACTCTAAGCTGAAGTGCGTAGAGAAAACGAAAAAGTTCAGTATTTGCACCCAATCGGGGAACATTTGCAAGCGGTCTGATGTCAAGTTTAAGCTGCCAGCTGCATTCCAAGTATAGTCTTCCCCCTAGAATTTACGGAATCTTCATTGCTTGTCTATCAAAATTTGCCTAAGTTTCAAGAAAAATCAGAGTAACTACTCACCTGCCACCAGACGGTGAGCTGCGTGATTATGCCTTGTCACTAGCTGATTGAGGTCTAACGTCGTGAGGCTGCCTTCGCGGACTACACACCGTCCGTTAATGAAGCTGTAATCAACTTTATCGAGTGAACAAAATAGCAGTGCTGCAATCGGATCGTGGAGGGCTCCAGCGAACGACGGACGATCAAGATTAATCGCAATGAAATCAGCAGCCATGCCGGGAGCCAAGCTACCAATATCCTCCCGCCCTAACACCCGAGCGCCACCTCGAGTCGCGATCGCCAAAGCCTCTATGGCAGTCAACGCCTCTGGATCTTCATCCCGAACGCGCGCTGCTAGCATTGCCATGCGCGCCTCCTGTAACAGATGGCCGGAATCATTAGACGCCGAACCATCAACTCCGAGACCAACCGGGACTTGCTGCGCCAGCATTTTACGGATGGGAGCAATGCCACTGGCAAGACGCATGTTGCTGCAAGGACAATGGGCTACCCCGGTGCCAGTTTTGCCAAACTTAGCGATGGAAGCATCGGTCAGCTTGACACAATGAGCATGCCATACATCTTCCCCCAACCAACCTAAGGATTCAGCATACTCGCCTGGAATTTGGCCAAACTTCTCCAGGCTATACTCCACGTCTTTGACGTTTTCCGCTAAATGGGTATGGAGCCGTACTTGGGGATAGGCTCGCGCCATAGCGGCTGACTCCCGCATCAAGTCTTGAGTGACGGTGAAGGGTGAGCAAGGCGCTAGGGTGATGCGCAGCATCGCGTAGCGATCGCTGTCGTGATATTGCTCAATCAATCGTTGCGAGTCCTTGAGCACAAAGTCTTCTTCCTCCACCAGATGATCGGGCGGCAAGCCGCCTTTACTCTCCCCAATCGTCATGCTGCCGCGACTGGCATGGAACCGCAGCCCCAGTGTCTGCACTGCCCGAATTTCGTCATCCAATGTGCAGTCGTTGGGATAAAAATAGTGATGATCGCTGGCAGTCGTACAGCCAGACAGGATCAGTTCAGCAGAGGCCATCTGGACACTGGTGTAAAACAGCTCAGCCGTCAGGTTCGACCACACGGGATAAAGATTCTGCAACCAGTGAAAGAGTTCTTTGTCTTGAGCGGGTGGATAGGCACGGGTTAGCGTTTGAAAGAAATGATGGTGGGTGTTGACGAGACCTGGCATAACAACGTGGCGATCGTTCAAGTCCAAGACTTCGTCAGCCGTATCGGGCAGTTCTGCCGTCGTTCCAACCTGCTCGATCACATTGTCTCGTACCAACAAAGCCCCATGACGAATTTCGCTACGATCATCATCAAACGTCGCCAGGGTATGAATATTTTTGACTAGCAGAGTCGCCACGCCGTTTCTCCTCAACCAAGATTCGCGATCGCATAGCCGCAGTTATACGTCCGCTGTTGCATCTTAGCGCTCACGCAGCCTAGCTTTCGTAGCGTATCTCATAACTTGAAAACAATTGTTTTGAGCCCAACTACCCTAGCAACGCACTCGCTTCAAAAATAGGTCCAACGCTCGCTTGAATGAATTGGATCAAGCCAATCTTTTTCTGCAATTGCCCCTGCAGAAATTGAAGAAGTTCATAGAAGGAAGGCGTCGAAAGGGTTCCCCTCACAAACGCTAGCAATACCTCATAACCCATTAGGCTAATGATTATAGAGAAGCCCATGTCCCTAGACCTTGATCGCCTCTGGAAAGCATTCAACCCATCAAAACCCCTCAATATTAGTAACGATGAAGATCTGAAGTACTATATCGATTTTTCGGACGTGCGCGGCGGCAACGTCACCCGACAGCTAGCGCGGACAATTGACCGCCTGCATGACGAACCGACCTGCCAATTATTCACGGGTCACATCGGCTGCGGCAAATCGACCGAGATGCTCTGTCTGCAGAACTATCTAACCGAGTCCAGGTTCCATGTCGTGTATTTTGAGTCCAGTAACGAGATGGACTTGGTAGATGTCGATGTCACCGATATTCTGATCGCGATCGCCCGCCAAGTGAGTGCCAGCCTGGAAGCGATTGGGATCCGTCTTAAACCCAGCTACTTCACTCGTCTATTCCAGGAAGTGAGTGACATCCTCAACACCCCAGTCGACATCAGCGGCGGGGTAGAGCTTTCGGTGGGGATTGCTAAGCTGACGGCTAACACGAAAGATAGTCCCGAACTGCGGCGACAGATGCGGCAAATCATGGAGCCGCGCACCAAAAATATTCTAGAAGCCATTAATGAAGAGCTGCTGGCGCCTGCCAACGCAGAATTGCAGAAGCGGGGCTACAAAGGGCTGGCAGTTCTGATCGACAATTTGGACCGACTAGACAATACCCAGAAAGCGGGAAAACCGCAGTCGGCTTACCTGTTTGTGGATCGGGGCGAGCAACTACGACGGCTGAATTGCCATGTCGTTTACACCATTCCCATCGTGATGGTGTTCTCCAACGACCTCAACCCGCTCGCGAATCGATTTGGCGTTGACCCTCAAGTCTTGCCTGTAGTGACCGTGCGCTATCCCGATAACCAATTGTGTGAACCGGGCATGTCGCTGCTGCGGCAACTGGTACTGGCACGGGCTTTTCCCGAAGTGGCGCCGACCGAGCGCTTACATATGGTGGAACAAGTGTTCGAAGATTGGGAAACGCTCAATCGGCTGTGTCTTGCCAGCGGGGGCCATGTCCGCAATCTGCTGAAACTGAGCTTTAGCTGTTTGCAACGCGAAGATCCACCCTTTTCACGCAAGTGCGTGGATCAGGTAATTAAGCAGCGGCGTAATGAGTTGTTGCAGACCATCACACCGGACGAGATGGCATTGCTACAACGAGTTAAGCAGGACAAAACGGTACGGGGCGAAGAAAACTACGAAGTCCTGCTCAAAAGCATGTTTGTCTTCGAATACCGCAGCGACGACCACGGCAACTGGTTTGATATTAACCCCATCCTCCATGACAACTTCTGAATCGTCCTTTCCCCTATCGCCTCAGAATCAAGATGCGCTCAATACCCTGATGCGATCGCTTGAGCGATCGCAGGGCATGTTCTCCTTAATTTTGGTGCGCTGTAACTATCGCCGGATGCGCGATCGCATCTTGACAACACTCAAACCTCAGTTGAGTTTTGCCCTAAGCGAAGTTTGCCTGACGCCTCGAACCAAGACCCTGTTCACTGCGATTCGGCAGATGCTGGGCACTGAAAGCCCCAAAGCGCTCATGGTCTATGGTCTAGAAACGGTCGAAAACCTATCCGAGTTGCTGCGAGTCGCGAACCAAAGCCGCGAAGAATTTCGCAACCACCTAGCGTGCCCTCTGGCCATCTGGATTACGGATGATATTCTGCGACGGCTCATCCGCGAAGCGACCGACTTCGAGAGTTGGGCTTCGATCACGATTGCGTTTGAAAGCGATTTGGAGGAACTGAGTCAGCTCATCTTAGAAACAGCCGAGAATCTGTTTGCCCAACTGCTGAACTCACGTGAAAATGCCTTTTTGAATAATCATGATTTACACCTAGAGGAACAATCACCACTGCGGCTCGAATTGCGAGCCGCCTGTCAAGAACTTCACCATCGCTTAGATCCCTTACCCGTTGAGTTAGCTGCGAGCGGTCAGTTCATCCTAGGACGGGTCGCAAACAACAATGGCGAAGCCGCCCGCGAGCACTATGAACGAAGCCTCGAACTTTGGCGGCAAGCAGAAAATCTAGAGCGCTACGCCCATGTCCAGTTCTATTTAGGGTTTTGGTGGGGCAATTATGCCGTCCGTCACCTCAGCGATCGCCCCCATGGCTTACGTCAATCTCGCCTCTATCTAGAAGGGTCGATGGCCACCTTTAAGCAGATTGGCCACGACCACCGTATCGCCCAATTTATCAACTTTCTCGGCGAAGTTTTACATCGCCAGCAAGACTGGGAAGCGTTAGGGCGACTCGCCTATGACGCCTTTCTGTTACATCAGCGTCACTGCAACTATTTTCGACAGGCGAAGGCACTGGGCCTGATGGCTGAGGTCGCGATCGCCAAACCCCATTGGAGTCAGGCCGAACATTTAGCCAAACGCGCCCTGGCTACCTGGCAGGAAGCAGCCGCGACCTTGCCGCATAAGTCCGATCGCCAAGCCTTTCTAATTTGGGAACGCAGCTTTCATTGCCCCTGGTATCTGTACTCGTTAGGCAAAGCGAAACGGCACACTGACCAGCTCGAAGAAGCCGCGCAACACCTTGAAGAGGCCCGCAAAATCGCCCGTCCCAGCTATGATCCTGACCTATACACCCGCATTCTGAACGAACTACGCGAAATTTATTTCACGCAAAAGCACTATTTGGCTGCTTACAGAACGCGGCAAGACCGACGCGACATTCAAAGCAAGTTCAATCTGAGAGCGTTCACGGGGCCGGGCCGACTACAGGCCAGTCAAGAAATCACGAATCCAGCTTTACCTACCGCTGAATCGCTCGATCAGATAGCCCCCGAAATTCGGGCTTCTGGTCGCCAGCAGACGATTGCCGATCTCCTCAAGCGCACCGAACGCAAAGACTACCGGCTCACTGTTATCTATGGCCCTTCGGGTGTGGGCAAAAGCTCAATTCTACAGGCAGGCTTAATTCCAGCCCTCAAGCAGCAAACGTTTGATGGCCGGCGCGTGATTCCTGTCCTCCAGCAAATCTACACAGACTGGCTAGGAAACTTGAATACCCAATTGCAGTCAGCCTGTCAGGAATTCGGAACGAGTCATTCAACGCCAGTCCCAGCTTCAGACAGTACCATCCTGCAGCAGCTACAAACGAACAGTCATAATAATTTAAAGACCATTCTTATTTTCGATCAGTTCGAGGAGTTCTTTTTTGCCAATCCCAATGTTCGCGATAGGCGTAACTTCTATGATCTCATAGTCGAGTGCTTCAAAATTTTGGATGTTGATATTATTCTCTCCATGCGAGAGGACTATCTTCATTATTTACTGGTTTGCAATCGGCTTTCAGGTCTTGATATTATTGGCAACAACATTCTGGATAAAAGCATTCTATATGAAATTGGTAATTTTAGCCCTGAAGCAGCGCATAATATTATTCGCGATCGCACAACTAAAACCCAGTTTCAGTTTGCTGATGATTTGATTTCTCAGCTCGTCAAAGATTTGACTGATGAGTTTGGTGAAGTGCGTCCAATTGAGATGCAAATTGTCGGCGCCCAGCTGCAAACAGACAATATCACCAACCTTGAGGCCTATTTAGCACTTGCAAATAGCAGTTCCGATTCTAAAGAGGTTCTTGTTGAGCGCTATTTGGAGAACGTTGTCAAGGATTGTGGTCCCGAGAACCAAGAAGTTGCGGAAGTGGTTCTTTATCTCTTGACCAGTGAAGACGGTACGCGCCCCATTAAAACTAAATCTGAATTAGCTGAAGAAAAGCTCTATCTCGCCATTCAGTCAAATCTTGAAAAGCTGAGCTTGGTGTTAGAGATTTTTGTTCGCTCTGGCATTGTTTTACTATTACCGTCTTCCCCTACCGATTCCTATCAGCTGGTACATGATTATCTGGTGAGCACCGTACGGCAGCGCGTAGAGACTAGCCGAATGGAGAATTTGCAGGATGAACTGGTTCGCCAGCAAGGGCAAATCAGCCAACAACGGGGGCAGATTCGACGCTTAGGCATGGCAATGCTCGCAACCGCGATCGCCGCTACAGCTATCAGTGGATTTCTGGTATCTAATATTCGGCTTTTTCAAATTTTAGATATTGAGAGGAAGTCCATCAGCTCTTTGCGAAAATCTGATGGCTATACAATTGGGGGCTTACGGTTAGCGCTTGAAACAGGTTTATATGCGCAACAGGAAGAAATCTATAAATTTTCAAACAACACCTTCTTAGCACTTCAAGAAGTACTCGAAAATGCCTACGAAAAAAACTTTTTTAATACTAACCAGCAAGCCATATACTGGGCTTATTACATTCCTAAAAATCAGGTTATCGCTACAGCAGGTGAAGATGGCACGATTGTCCTATCCAACCTCAAAGGACAACCCTGTGATGCTGGCAATGCTGACTGTGCTTTGCGCGATGCCTACGCCCAATTTAAAGCTTGGTTAGAGGCTGACCAAACACAATACTTTCATGACGCTGAATTTCCCACAGAGAGAATTTATAATATTGACTTTCATGATCAGAGCAATCAGCTAACATTCTCGTTGGATACTGGGCGCACCTATGTCTGGCGAATTGATGACTCAGACAACCCATTAGTATGGAACGCATATCCCGAGGAAACCTTCTTCAAGCGGTTTACCCACGCTATTTTTAGCCCTGATGGTACGCAAGTTATAACCGGATCTTTTGAGGGTTTGATCCGGGTATGGAATCCTGATGAAGCAACCACAGCAGGAACCGAATTTGAGTGGTATGCCCATCAAGATTCAGGTATTGCTGGAATGCGGTTTAGCCCCTCTGGAGAAACGCTAATCACGCAAGGCCAAGATGGGCAGGTACGTCTGTGGAACTGGTCGGATAGGCTCTCAGCCGACCAACTGCCGACAAATCGTATTAGCCTGCAGAATCAGGCTGGCACTCCGATCTACAGCGTTGCTGTCAGCCCTGCATCAGACCAACAAGTAGAAGGTCAATATCTCGTAACGGCTGAGAACGAGGGCAGCTTTCAGATTTGGTCGCTCAACAGCGACGGCACTGCATATACCCTGCAACGGGAGTTTGCTCAAACCCACCGTGAGCAGGTGAGCGCGGTAGAATTCAGCGTGGATGGCCAGTTACTAGCCACCGCTGACGGCGTCGGCACAATCAAGCTGTGGCACTTCAAGGATGGCAAGGTCACTTTGATTACCACGCTTAGAGGTCATCAAAACTGGATCTGGAATCTCCAGTTTGTTTCTATAGACGGCAAGCATCAGTTAATCTCTGGCAGCGTCGATGGCACCGTCCGCATATGGGACCTAGCCAAAGTTTCGCAAGGTCCCGATAACCAACTGGCTCAAATCAAAGGACTTGATCGCCCTGGTGTAGTTTGGAGCACACAGTTCAGACCCGGAAATAAAAATGCGGGCGATCGCGAAACCCTCATTGCAGCAGGAGATGATGGTCGTCTGACAGTCTGGGAACTCAGCGCGCAAGATTCTAGCTCAGAGTTATCCCCGCTCCTGTCTGAGAAGGTTACGCATCGACAGGTTGTCCCTTCAAATCTTCTCGAGTTTGACGTCCAGCCATCGGTATACTGGGCTACCTTTGCAGATATCAACTTTGCGGGGGCAGATACTGCCGATGCAGTTCCTAGTGGCATCCTCACCGCCGACTACGGGGGCAATATTGCGGTTTGGCAGCTAGACAGTACTGGACTTGAAAAAATCGATAGTGTTGCTTCGGGCGCTGCAATGAATTCTGTTGCTTACAATAAGCATCACCAATTGATTGCCAGTGCCGACACAAAGGGGCAAGTCACGCTTTTTCAACTCAACTCAGAAGGATCGCTAGAAACACTCAAACTGCTGCCAACAGGTGAGCAAGACCTTTTTGCAGTCGCTTTCCGCTCGGATGGTAAGTACCTGGCAGCGGCTGGCGGCGATGGACATATCTATCTCTGGGAAGTGGAACACCTATTGGCAGCGACAGCAACAACGACAATAACGCCGGACAAAATCTTTGCCCATGAGGGGGGAACTTCGTTTGTCAGTTTCAGTCCCAACAACCGATGGCTGGCTTCCGGCGGTGAAGATGGCAGTGTCGTGCTTTGGTCCATAGCAGGAAACTCTCAGCAGCCTCTCCAACGAGTTAGCGAACTTGCAGGCCACAGACAACGAATCACCTGGGTTGAGTTTGACCAGAATAGTCAGTATTTAGCAACGGCCAGTAAAGATGGCTCTGTGATTGTGTGGAATTACCAGCAGCAGCCCGGTCTATTGCTCCGACGCAATCGCCAATTTATTCGCCAGTATGAATTTAGGGGCCATGAGGATGGCGCTTTCAGCGTTAGCTTTAATCATCAGGGTGACAAACTAGCCGTCGCTCAAGGGAATGGCGACATTAAAGTGTGGCAGCTAGAAACCTTACAAGCCCTTATTAACCGAGGCTGTGCTTGGTTACAAGACGGTTATTTTGAAACGCATGGAGGTGAAAAGGAGGTGGAGAAACTGATAGAAGCTTGCTCTTAAATAGGGAATCGGGGAAACAGGGAAAGCGACGACTCAAGGTTAAAGCGCAGAGGGGAAAAGGTGTTTTTATCCTGATGGCGCAGCGCAGCTTCTGTATAGTTTATTCATCAGGGTTCTCCCTAAAGCTAGACTACTGATAGACACTTAAGTAAGCGTCATCAATTCACGATCTATCAGAAAGTTAGCATTCTATGATGAGTAAAGACTGGATTTTGATGAGAGCGTGGCGAGCACTGCATCCAGCAGATCAATGTCCCAACTGGAATTGATACTAGCGTTCTGCAACCAGTCATATTGTGTTCTTTGGGATGTTGCCATGAAAACCTTTTTGATTTTGGCACTTGGCTGTTCTTTTTTAGGCTCTTTGGGATTGGGGCTCCATAGTTTTCGTGCAGCAGATAAGGTAGAAGTGGACCAAGTTGCTGAGTACATTCCTCCCAGTCGTCGAGCTCCTCGTGGCGGCTATCCTGGTGGTGCGACACGCTTCAATGAGCAACCCCTCCATTCCGTTGATGTGTAGCAGCGAGTTCTCTACATTCATGCCTACACGCTGGGAACCAGCACTTTGAGGGTTAACACTAGTGCCGCTACGCGGAATGCAAAATGCAAAACCACGGCGGGTGAGCCCCTCAAGCATTCTGAAGGGTGCGCGTACTTCTGCCGTTGAGTACTCGTTAGTAGAACATCAGCCCTCCGACCTAAGAAACAAGTCATCGCGCCACAGACTTGTCTTTGAGCAAAGCTCTGAAACGTTCTTCTCCGCTACATATCGCTATAAGTGCCGCAAGTAGCCACCTGGCTTGACTTGCGGCACCGAAAGCTAGCAACGGATATGAAACAACTAATCCTGCTGATGGGAGAACTGATAGGCGCCAAAGTAGGCTAAGGCGATCGCGACTATTAGCAAAACTGGAAAGCTATACCAAGGAAACTGCTCCAGAGGCCGATAGGCAGCCGCTCTGAGTCCGATGGTGGTGTAAGTCAACGGTAGGAGGTACACAATCCCCTTCAAGACCATTGGTAATGTACCGGGGTCAAAAAAGGTTGCCCCCAGAAAAGACATTGGCACAATCAAGAAGTTATTGAACAGGCTGACGCTCTCTAAGGATTTGACGTTCAGCCCCACAATGACGCCTAAGCCCGCAAACACGGCACAGTTGAGGACCAGCAGCCCCAAAAATAGGGGATTCAAAAAGCTCCAGATTTTGCCTGTGAAAAGAACTGCTACCAGAATGACAGAGGCTGCGGTCATCATGCCGCGGACAACGCCCGCCAGCATTTTGCCGAGGTATAGGGCTAAGGGATGAACCGGATACAGCAGCATCTCTTCAAAGGTTTTAGTGAAGAGGCGATCGCCACAAATAGAAAACGTCGTGCCACCAAAGCTGATGACCATCGACGACAATGCCACCATCCCAGGCAAGATAAATTCCAGATACGTATCACCAACCGCAGGTTGACTAATTCGATCTAAAGAGCTGCCTAAGCCCAAACCAAACGCCAAAATATAGATAAGCGGCGATACAAGACCGGACGCCGCCACTTGTAGAATCCGCACCCTAAGGTCCAGCCAGTCTCCCCAAAAAACAGTCAAACTATCGCCAAGAAGCGTTTTCAGGAAAAACTGGGAAGATAAACGGTGCAGTTTGAGGGGAAATTCAGCAGCCACGGTAAATTTTTACAGAGAAATGTTTACAGGTTTTACACCCTTTTCCTCAATGTACCCCAGAAACATCTTGCCGATAGCGTCATAGGTAAAGGATGAATGGCGAAATCACGTTCAATTTTTGTGTGCAGTAGCTGTGGCGCCGAGTCGTCGCAATACTTTGGGCGTTGTTCAGTCTGCGGTAGTTGGAACACGCTGGTGGAACAGGCTCCTGTCACCACTAATACCAGTACATCAGGAGCCGTACGAGGGCGATCGCGCACGACGAGTAAATCGCCACAAAGACACAAGCCCCGTCTTGCCCTCACCCTCACCCAAATTGAAGACCGTCCCCAACCGCGACGACCCTCTGGCTATCAGGAACTGGACCGTGTGTTAGGGGGTGGCATTGTCCCCGGTTCCCTTGTCCTCGTTGGGGGCGATCCGGGAATTGGGAAATCAACCTTATTGCTGCAGGTAGCAAATTATCTGGGAACTCAGGCACGAGTGTTGTATGTCTGTGCTGAAGAATCGGGTCAACAGGTTAAGTTGCGATCGCAGCGTCTGGGCATTGCTTCACCAGCAGACTTCCCATCCTCATTAGAGATCGAGGACAGCATCGCCCAAAAAGCATCGAAGAAAAAGACCGATCCTCCTCCCAAAAAGCGTGAAGCAACGATTGCGACCCAGGATAAAAATGCCCAAAATGACCTTTATTTATTGCCCGAAATTGATCTCGAAACTATCTTGATGGAGCTAGAGTCGCTGCGTCCAACTGTCGCTGTGATTGACAGTATTCAAGCGCTTTATTATGCGGCCCTGACCTCAGCACCTGGCTCGGTCTCACAAGTACGGGAATGCACTTCCGCGCTCATGCAGGTTGC
Source organism: Leptolyngbyaceae cyanobacterium (assembly GCA_050330865.1). Taxonomy (GTDB): domain Bacteria; phylum Cyanobacteriota; class Cyanobacteriia; order Phormidesmidales; family Phormidesmidaceae; genus SIO1E4. The sequence goes on along the minus strand of JBHJHM010000100.1, from coordinate 32,869 downwards.
CAAACGAGAAGACATTACCCTATTTATTGTGGGTCATGTCACCAAAGAGGGTGCGATCGCGGGTCCTAAGGTACTTGAGCACTTAGTCGATACTGTGCTGTATTTTGAAGGCGATCGTTTTGCTAGCCATCGCCTGTTGCGTTCCGTCAAAAATCGCTTTGGAGCAACCCACGAACTCGGCGTTTTTGAGATGGTTGAGCGCGGTCTTCAAGAAGTCCGTAATCCTTCAAAGCTGTTCTTAGGCAATCGGGATGAAGCCGTCCCCGGCATCGCCACAATTGTCGCCTGTGAAGGTACCCGTCCCTTAGTCGTAGAACTGCAGTCTCTCGTGAGCCCGACTAGTTACAGCTCACCCCGACGGTCTGCAACGGGCATTGAGTTTAATCGTCTGCTGCAAATCCTTGCCGTTCTAGAGAAACGAGTGGGGATCCCACTATCAAAGCTTGACGCTTACGTGGCATCCTCGGGCGGGCTCAATGTGGGTGAACCCGCTGCCGATTTAGGGATTGCGATCGCAGTAGCTGCCAGCTTTCGCGACCGCATTGTTGATCCCTACACGGTCGTTCTAGGAGAGGTCGGTTTGGGAGGACAAGTCCGCCCCGTTTCACAGCTAGAGCTAAGGCTCAAAGAAGCTACTAAATTAGGCTTTCAACGAGCGATTGTGCCTAAAGGCCAAGGCGGCGTTGATACCCATTTAGATATTGTCCCGGTCGCTCGCGTTATGGACGCGATCGCGCTGGGATTAGGGGGGTCGTCTTAACAGCATTATTTTGCTGCAGCCCGCGACCAAGCCTCAAAAAACGAAAGTGGATAATTACTTGGACTGGACACTTTCAGTGAGTTCTTTAATTTGCTGTAGTGCTGGCTCATCACCCCAAATTTTGAGCGCTTGAGACGCCAAAAAAAGCAGCACCGCAACGGCAATTGCCAACTTGGCATAAGCCCAAAGGTTCATAATGGTTCGATTCATGTAAACGCGCATGCCCGTATTCCTCAAAGAGACGACAATACGGTGAAAAGCTGAGACTTGGAATGAACGATGAAATTGGCAAAGCGAACTTCAGTCCTCCGCTCTGCCAGGTAGATGTTTGCCAAGTAAATGGCGAAGCTGTAGTGCTCTACTGGTCGTGCTCCGTAGAGTCGCACGATCACAAGTCTCGATTCACACCGTTAGTGGTAGTTTTCCCTGCCGCTGGGAGCGTCACAGTCCCCTAGGTCTACTTTATCGAACTTTCACCCATTCAGTTTATTCTTTGAATGGCTTTTATCCGCTTTTTACATAACTTGCCTAGCGCACGAAGGTTTGATTCAAAATTCAGAGCCTAGTACCGCTACGCGGAATTCAAAATGCAAAATTCAAAATGCAAAACCATGGTGGGTGAGCCCTTCAAGCATTCTGAAGGGTGCGCGTACTTCTACCGTTGAGTCCTAGATGACGGGATAAACAAGTGATACGGAGCAGTGGCCCATCAATCCTAATGAATGGCCAGTAGCTATTAAACCGATGAAAGGGATTGAATTGTTTCCGACATTGGTGGTTTTTCGATTGGGAAAATAGGGGGCTGCTGCGTTGTCACAGTTCCTTGAACAAACTGACCGATTTCAAGGCGATGATGCGTCTCAGTACGGGCATGAAGGGTCTTTCCAGTCTTCGTCGTGAGCGTGTATCGATATTCTCGTCCCAGAAACTGGCGATCGCGCACTGTCAAGGTTCCTGTAGGGTTGGGCTGGAGAGCCAAGTCTTCTTGACGAACCATCACTTCTGCAACATTAGCCGTATCGTTAGGGTTGGCAGAGAAATTTCCCAATAGCGTTTTCCAGGTATCACCTTGGCGTTCTGCTGCTAAGAAATTGGCCTGAGTCACAAAGCCAGCGACAAATCGCGATCGCGGCTGACTGTAAACTTCTTCGGGAGTGCCGATTTGCTCAATTTGCCCCCGGCGCATCACAGCAAGGCTGTCGGAAATAGACAGGGCTTCCTCTTGGTCATGGGTTACAAAGACGCCCGATGTTCCAACACTTTTGAGAATATCGCGAACTTCTTGACGGAGATAAAGGCGCACCTGAACATCCAGGTTGCTAAAGGGTTCATCCAACAAAATAAGGGAAGGTCGGGGAGCGATCGCCCGCGCCAACGCGACTCGCTGTTGCTGGCCGCCTGAGAGTTCATGGGGAAAGCGTTTCTCAAACCCCGTGAGACCCACCAGAGCGATCGCCCGCTGTGCTTCTTCGCGAACTGCAGCTAATTTCCGTGACGTACCTGTAGATTTGAGCCCAAAGGCCACATTATCAATGACTGATAAGTGGGGGAAAAGAGCGTAATCTTGAAACACAACCCCCACATCGCGGCGCTCGGGCGGGACCCATTGCCCCTTGCCACAGACGAACCTGCCAGCTAATTCAATCGAGCCCAGATCGGGCGATTCAAAGCCGGCAATGAGGCGCAACAAGGTTGTTTTACCACACCCTGATGGGCCTAAAAGTCCCAGTAGGTCTCCCTTCTGTAGATCTAAGCTCACGCCTCCCAAAGCTGGGTGGGTTTGCCCCTTAAATTGTTTATAGAGTGAGTTCAAGCGGAGAATAACAGACGGGGGATTAGGCATCGCTCAGAAAGGCTAAAACGGTAGCTATTGAAAATGAGAATCAATAGCTTCTACGATACATCGTTCTTTCCACGAGCACATCCAGCCCGAAATGCCGTACGCGTTTCGCAAGCCACAACAGCAGCAGTCGGTTCAGGCCCATCCTCAAACAGGCTAATTATGAAAAAGTCATGATGGGAAATCGCAGCAGCCTGGTTTGGGGATCAACATGGCCAGATAGAATAATCAGGATCTACTCCCTGCATCCCCTGGAAAAAAGCTATGCCACGCCGCGATGACTTGAAGAAAATTCTCCTGATTGGGTCTGGCCCCATCGTCATTGGTCAAGCCTGCGAATTTGATTATTCGGGCACTCAAGCTTGTAAGGCACTGCGGGAGGAAGGATACGAAGTGGTCTTGGTCAATTCCAACCCGGCCACTATTATGACGGACCCAGAAACAGCGGATCGCACTTACATCGAACCCCTGACACCAGAGCTTTTGACTCACGTCATTGAGCAAGAAAAACCAGATGCGTTGCTCCCCACCATGGGGGGACAAACCGCGCTCAACTTGGCGGTCGATTTATCCAAAAATGGCGTACTGGCAAAGCATGGCGTCGATCTCATTGGAGCGAAGCTGGAGGCCATTGAAAAGGCAGAAGATCGCAAGCTTTTTAAGGAAGCTATGGAGCGCATTGGTTTAGCCGTGTGTCCGTCGGGCTTGGCCGAGACTCTGGCAGAAGCTAAGGAAGTCGCTGCAGCAATCAATACCTTTCCGCTCATTATCCGTCCAGCCTTCACGCTGGGGGGCGCTGGCGGCGGCATTGCCTACAACCAAGAAGAGTTAGAGCAAATTGCCCAGCTCGGATTGGATGCCAGTCCCGTATCGCAAATTCTCATTGAACAGTCGCTGTTGGGTTGGAAAGAGTATGAGCTGGAGGTCATGCGTGACCTTGCCGACAACGTCGTGATTATCTGCTCCATTGAGAACGTTGATCCGATGGGCATTCATACTGGCGATTCCATTACAGTAGCGCCGGCTCAAACGTTGACAGACAAGGAATATCAGCGCCTACGCGATGCTTCTATCCGCATCATTCGCGAAATTGGTGTAGAAACGGGGGGATCCAATATTCAGTTTGCGGTGAATCCCGTCGATGGGGAGTTTATCGTTATTGAGATGAATCCTCGTGTGTCACGCAGCTCAGCACTCGCCTCGAAAGCAACAGGGTTCCCCATTGCTAAGTTTGCGGCCAAGCTAGCAATTGGCTATACCTTGGACGAAATTTCTAACGACATTACGAAGAAAACACCGGCCAGCTTTGAGCCCACAATTGATTATGTCGTGACGAAAATACCTCGCTTTGCCTTTGAGAAATTTCCGGGTACTGAACCTGTCTTGACCACTCAGATGAAGTCAGTGGGCGAGGCTATGGCAATTGGACGCACGTTTCACGAGTCGTTTCAGAAAGCACTCCGATCGCTCGAAACTGGGCGCGGCGGCTGGGGATGCGATCGCAAGGAAACCCTCCCCACACTGTCGAATGTGCGCGCCCAGCTGCGTACGCCTAGCCCCACTCGTATCTTTGCGGTCCACCATGCGATGCAGCTGGGCATCGAGCTGCCCGAAATCTACGAACTAACCGGGATCGATCCTTGGTTTCTGCATAAGTTTGCCGAGCTCCTGAAAACCGAAAAATGGCTGAAGCGCACAGACCTCAACGCCATTACGCCAGGGCAGATGTATGCAATCAAGCAGCAGGGCTTTAGCGATCGCCAGATTGCCTTTGCCAACGGCATCACCGAAGATGTCGTGCGTCAGGTCCGTCAATCCTTAGGTGTCAAGCCTGTATACAAAACGGTTGACACTTGCGCGGCTGAATTTGAAGCGTACACACCCTACTACTACTCCACCTACGAACTAGAGACCGAGGTGCTGCCGAGCGATCGCCGTAAAGTCATGATTTTGGGCGGTGGTCCTAATCGCATCGGTCAGGGCATCGAGTTCGACTACTGCTGTTGTCATGCCTCGTTTGCCTTGCAGGCAGACGGTTTCGAGACCATTATGGTGAACTCAAACCCTGAGACTGTCTCCACCGACTACGACACGAGCGATCGCCTGTACTTTGAGCCACTGACCAAGGAAGACGTGCTCAACATCATTGAGGCCGAACAGCCCGCAGGCATCATCATCCAGTTCGGCGGCCAAACGCCTCTTAAGCTAGCCGTTCCACTGCAGCATCATTTAGCCCAAGCGGCAGACGCCAAAACCCAGATCTGGGGTACGTCACCAGACTCGATTGATACCGCGGAAGATCGCGAACGCTTCGAACAGATTTTGCGGGATTTAGACATCGTGCAACCTGCCAATGGCATCGCTCGCAGCACGGATGAGGCCCTACAGGTGGCGCGTCACATTGATTATCCTGTCGTGGTTCGCCCCAGCTATGTTCTTGGGGGGCGCGCGATGGAGATTGTGTACTCGGATCGCGAACTCGACCACTATATGACCTATGCCGTTCAGGTAGAACCCGATCGTCCCATCCTGATCGACAAGTTTTTGGAGGACGCTGTTGAGGTCGATGTGGATGCGATCGCTGACACAACTGGCGCGGTCGTCATCGGCGGCATCATGGAGCACATTGAACAAGCTGGCATTCACTCCGGGGATTCGGCCTGCTCCATCCCGACTATCACGCTAACTGAGCCAGCCCTAGAGACCATTCGGGACTGGACCGTGAAGCTAGCCCAGCGGCTCCAGGTTGTTGGCCTGATGAATATTCAATTCGCGGTCAAAGATGAGCAAGTCTACATCCTGGAAGCGAATCCCCGGGCATCACGGACAGTGCCCTTCGTCTCCAAAGCAACTGGCTTACCCCTGGCCAAACTAGCTGTACAAGTCATGGCGGGTAAAACGCTAGCGCAACTCGGCATTACCCAAGAAATCATTCCGCCTTATATTTCCGTCAAGGAGGCTGTCCTACCCTTCGAGCGTTTCCCCGGTACAGACACCATTTTAGGCCCCGAAATGCGATCGACGGGAGAAGTCATGGGAGTCGATACTGATTTCGGTAAAGCCTTTGCCAAAGCAGAATTAGGGGCAAACCAACGTTTGCCGCAAACAGGCACCGTTTTTATTTCGATGAACGATCGCGACAAAGACACGGTTGTTCCTGTTGCCCGCGAGCTAGCGGAGCTGGGCTTCCAACTCGTTGCTACAGCGGGCACCTGCGAAGTCTTGAAGGAGCATGGTCTCACTGTCGATTTAGTGCTCAAAATTCACGAAGGCCGTCCCCACGTCGTTGACCTCATCAAAAACGGTCAGATTCAACTAATTCTGAACACACCGGTAGGCGACAAAGCCCAACAAGACGATCGCGCGATCCGCCGCACTGCCCTTTCCTACAAAATCCCCACCATCACGACCATTGCCGCTGCCTATGCCACTGCGGCTGCTATCAAATCCATGCAAAAAGAAACTCTGACCGTGAAGGCATTGCAAGATTATTTGGCCGGTGAGTAAGTTATCGCGATCGCGCAAGTAAAAGAGGCCAAAACAGGCCGCTAACATCGGCCAAGCAGTCAAAAAGAGTAGATTAGGGACCGTAATACCAAGGGCACTCGCCCACCCGCGTTAACAGCATTCAACAGGGTAAATCTCCCAGATGTGCCGGCTACAGCCAGCGTTGCGTATACACCTGAGTAAAGGCTGAGAATCTTGCGTCTTTAGTGAATCAGCAACATTCGTCATGCTGCAGCCATACAAATCGATTGGGTAGGTGGCAGCAATTCCACTCCTATCAATCACTCTCACGGGGTTTTCGACTATCGTGGCCTCCCCCCTTAAAGACGTAGGTAACCTCATATTCCCTTTACATCGAATAGTTCGTGTAAGAATAATATGAATATGTGTTCTCTATGCTTGCAATTTTCAAGAAAGCTCCTGTCGCCAGACTCCTGGTTCAATGTTTCTGGCTTTGAGGGCTTTAGCAGCTAAGCGGATGTTTGAGAAACGGTCCAATTTTTTGTTCATCGCAGCATAACAGCCTAGCTTTTACGGAAACTAGGCTCGTTTGACAACGTCTTTTCAGTTTCTTGGGGTGTCAATACTATGAAAGTCATTATTCTCGGTGGCTTGGGATTTTTCGGTAAGCGAATTGCGGCTCATCTCAGGCGCGACGGCCATGAAATCTTGACCATGTCTCGCCGCAACGGGTATGACCTGACTCACTATCCTCACGTTGAGCGTGCCTTTGATGTCTTGCAGCCTGATGTCATTTACAACTGTGCCGCTCATGTGGGGGGGTTGCACTATGTCTCAAAGCGTCATGCCACCATTGCTCACGACAATATTCAGATGGCGCTTAATCTCTACAAAGCAGCTCGTCAATCGGCGCCTAATGCTCTCATCATCAATCCTTTATCGAACTGTTCTTATCCAGGGGAAGCAGAACTGTATTCAGAAGCCGATTGGTTGAAGGGCGAAGTTCACCCTTCAGTTTATTCTTACGGCAATGCCAAGCGTATTCTCTACATGCTGTCTCGCTGCTATGCTCAGGAGGCAGACATCCGGACCTATAACTTCTTAGTTCCCAATGCATTCGGACCCGGCGATTCCTCTGATCCCAATCGGGTTCATGCCCTCAACGGTATGATCATTCGCATGATTCAAACCCATCGTCGTGGCGATTCGGAATTTCCGATATGGGGAACCGGCAAACCCGTCAGAGAATGGATTTACGTGGATGATGTTGCTAATTTGATGACACAGGCCATCCAAACGCCTATTGATTCAATCGATCCTATTAACTTGGCCCAACAGGCCGGAGCATCCATTCAAGAATCGGCTGAACTCATTGCCCAAGCCATTGGCTTCAAGGGCAGACTTGTTTTTCAGCCGGAGTACCAAGATGGGGCACCGCAGAAAATCATGGATGCCCAGCGTTTTCGTCAAGTTTTTCCCAACTACACCTTTACTGATCACTACCAAGGCATTCGCGAAACAGTTGCTTACTATGAGCAGTTGTTGACGCCAGAACCCGCCTTGGTGGGATAAATGGTCAGCAAACTATAGCGACAACAGAGACTTAGGAGATTTCCAGGAATAAAAATACCAATGCTGTGGCGCGTTTACTTCGCTCTAGCGGAGCCATGCCCAGAAGGCTATACAGCACCCGACAAGCGGTAAATTCTGTCCTGTAAATCTCCTGAGAAGAAAACTTCACGATCAAGTCGGGGGGAGGAAAACGACTTTGGGCAGTAGTTGAATCCCCGGATTTTCTGGAACCGTGCGCCAGGCAGTCATGCCGAGAAATGTTCCGCTGGCATCTTGGATACGATAATGCTGCAGAGTCTTGTCAGCGATCGCGCCATTCTCCAAAAAGATTTTCTGCCCTTGCTGCCATCGTCTCGCGTCTTCGGCAGTGAGCGACAGGGTAGGAAGATGACGCAGGGCTATTTCTGGGGCGATCGCACGATAAGTACCGGCTGCCACTGGTGCTTCTAGCGCCTCCAGTGTCAGGCTGCTTGCCAATGAAAAGCCGCTGCTGTGGGTTCTCTCTAGCGCAGCGAGCGTGCCCCCCACCTGCAGCACAGCGCCGAGGTCGCGGGCGATAGAGCGAATATACGTCCCGGAGCCACACATGATATCTACGGTCAGCTCAGGGAATTCGCCCGCCTTCCACTGGACAGGAGTAATGCTGTAAACCGTTACCGTACGTATTGGAATATCGACATCCTGGCCTTTACGGGCAAGGTCATACAGTCGCTTTCCCTGCACTTGCACTGCACTGTAGCGAGGCGGAATTTGGTCAATCGTGCCGATAAATTGAGGAAGAGCAGCGATCGCGGCGGCTTCAGTCAATGCTGTAGCGCCCTGCGAAGTTACAGCATCGCCTTCGAGATCATCCGTGGTCGTTGTTAGCCCCAAACGAATCACCGCGCGGTAGGCCTTGTCACCGGGTAAAAACTGTAGCAGGCGGGTAGCTCGTCCCAGCGCGATCGGCAGAACACCCCAAGCAGCAGGATCCAGCGTGCCACCATGCCCAACTTTTTTCTGCCCCAGCAATCGACGAACCTTAGCGACACAATCATGCGAGGTCCATCCGGCAGGCTTGTAGAAATTGAGGAATCCGTCCACGGTTTTTACGACTCATTATTTGCCTCCCTTTGCAACGCGCTATCCCAGACCTGAACACGCCTTAGCAAAAGGAGCAGGATGCATAGAACACGGCACGATGCCGACAACTCAGCCACCCTAGCTGCTCTGACACCAAATCCTGGTAGCACATCCCTGTTTTGGTAAATGGCTCAATCGGTTGCGGTGCTTTGGCTACGCTGAGCACACCTTACAACTGTTTAAGGAGTCTGGAAATCGGATTTTGGTATCAGGTCATCTTGCAGGCTCACGCATCGGTTGAGCTGAGCCAGAAATATTGCATCAAAAAAGGTGCGTGCGAGTTGCACACACCTGGTTGCAGCTACAGCACTGCTGAACCTGCTTGACTCAGAAAAGGGTATAACTCAGATATTGCAGTTGAGCTTACATCGTCTGGTTTGGCCCCCCTGCCCCCCAAATTGGGGGGTTCTGAGGTTGAATTCCCCCAGAATTGGGGGATTTAGGGGGCGAACGCAAGGTGCTGATGTACTAGTGCAAGATCTCAGTATAACGGCAATCGCTACCGAAGAAGACGATGCTTCTCAACCCCTATCCAGAAATAGTAGATACCAGAAGCAAAGAAACTGCTCAAGCAAGCTGATGCATCTCGTCCTCTAGCTGACGAACGAGACCGGCATCACCACGGGCCTGAGCAACTTCAATGCGGTGTACTAAAGAGCGGCGAATGTTTTCCTGGTGGATACTGGCAGATTCCTGCAGAAGCTGGCGTCTAGCAGCAGCCATAGAATCAAACACAGGCATAAACTTGGACCGCTGAGGAGCTTCTTGATTAGAGACAGATTTCACCTGTCCATGCGTGTCAGCGTGATAGGCTGCTCTTCGAAAGCTCAGATCGGCTTCGGGCTGAGGAAACGGCACATGCTTGACGTAGGAAAATCGTAGGGAACGACCTCGATATTGGCCTAGAGCTTCGCTCTCAGACACTTCTAAAGCGGGAGGCGTGTAATCGTATTCGACGCCGCGGTAGCAAAGTTTCATAATTCGTCTCCAAACCTATGGATCTACTCAGATTCAGAATGGGAAAAGGTGCGTTCCTTCAGGTTGCTCCCTACTTCCGTCTCAGAGTGGCCTCAACTCGGTACGAAAACAGGTACGGACAATCAAGGCTCTTGAGATGAACGATGCGTCATTCTGTATTCAATTTTACGGTTTTGAGCTTGTGTCAACAACTCATGAAAATAAAAATCTACATATCGATAGAGCTGGAATGCTTGCTCGATAGTGCTTCGCCACCCTTCATATGCGGAATATGAGGGGATTTAGCAACAAAAGTTCATGGGTCTTTGCTGTCGCTGAGGTGCGATCGCGCTCACTTTTTAGTAATCCCGTTCTCACACAGCCGGTAGCAGTTTCCTCTATGCTAGTAACGAAAAGCTTTACAGAACGTAAAAAACGACGCCATCGCCTATGGAATGCATCATCAATCGGCGTGCCCAGTTTTCCGCGAGCCATCGGTACTGGTTGCCAGAACTCAGCGAGGCTGAAAACCAGACCCAGTTTGGCCCCTGTACTCGTTCTCCTGGCCATGGCCACAACTACGTCCTCTATGTGTCGATGTTGGGTGAGCTTGACCAGTACGGCATGGTCCTCAATCTATCTGACGTCAAGCAGGTGATTAAGCGAGAAATCACCAGTCAGCTTGATTTTTCCTACTTAAACGATGTCTGGCCCGAATTTCAAGCAACCCTGCCCACAACCGAACACATAGCACAGGTGATCTGGAATCGGTTGGTTCCTTACTTGCCCATCGTCAAAATCCAGCTGTTTGAACATCCCGAACTTTGGTCTGAATACACAGGTAATGGCATGGAAGCACATCTCACAATTAGTACTCACTTCAGCGCTGCTCACCGCCTAGCGCTACCAACTCTCAGCTATGAGGAAAATGTCGAAATCTACGGCAAGTGCGCTCGCCCCAACGGACACGGACACAACTACCACTTAGAAGTGACCGTTAGCGGTCAGATTGACCCCAGAACCGGCATGATTGCCGACTTGGTTGAGCTCCAGCAGGCCATTGACGACCATGTCGTTGAGCCCTTCGACCATACATTCTTAAACAAGGACATTCCCTATTTCGCAGATATCGTGCCCACAGCCGAAAACATTGCCGTGCGGATTCGCGATTTACTGCGTGAGCCCATTGCCCAAACCGGCGCTCAGTTGCACAAGGTTAAGCTGATTGAGAGCCCCAATAACTCTGCTGAGGTGTACTGCACTGCAGAACCATCCACTCAGTCACGGCAGGCCCAACTAGAACTTGCAGCCGTTTAGGAACGACGAAGCTAGGGAGGATTGCATATCACGTGCCAGCCTGTCTACTTCACCAGGGATTACCCACTAAAGTAAACCCTGACCAGTAGTACGGGTGCTGGGTGTCGGCGAGTGTGGTGCGGTCTAATCCTTCAGGCAAGGGTTGGCTACCGCCACTCCAAACCAGGCTGCCGTCCTGGACAGTGACCTCGCCGCGCAGCATCACTAGTTGTGCCTGTCGCATAGCTTCGGCTTTGTAGTCGACTTGGCTGAGCTGGGTATTGAATGTAGGATTCACTCAAACTGCCTTCGACACATTCAGCGTGGGTTGCTAAGTACAACACCAAATAGGGCGACTGCTCACGCGCCTGAACGAGCGTTTCAGGCGTAAAGGGCTCATTGAGGTAAACAATTTCAGGTGTAGAAAAGTTCATCTAGGGTGGATTGTCAACCGAGGCAATTTCTGAGAAGGAAATTAGCGATCGGAGTGCTGGGTCTTGTGCCCCGACACCAGCCTACGGCGACCTCTGGCGTGAGTACCAAGCCCCAGACAGCCGAGTAGTAGAAGGCTAGCGATCGCCGCAGGTTCCGGTACAGCCTCAGGATCAACTGGAATTGTTCTCAAAGACTCGCCTCTAATAAAGACTGCAGAGTCCACAATGCCATCCGAGACATCCGCAACCTGAATCGTTAGGGTGTTGCTGCCAGTGATAACGTCGCCGGTAAAGGTGAGGACCTGGGTATAGCCATCCAGTTTCGTGAGCGTATCAGGGCCAGCTGGATTGTCGATATAGTCTGTGCTGAAAGGTCCTGCTGGACTAGCCGCCAAATTGTTGACATTGACAAGATTGTCTTCACCCACAGAATCGTTGAGCAGTGCCAAGTTGACGCCATTCAATTCCAGGGTAAAGAAGTCGTTGAAGCTGCTTCCTGCAAAATCCAGGAACTCCTCGGACCCAAAGACATATTGAAATAGAAGTTGGTCTACCGTTTCGTCGGCATCGAAGCTCACTTCAAAACTGGCGCTATCGAATAAGGCACCTGGATTACTTGAGTTCTCGAAGGCAGTACTCAAATCAGCTGTAAAGGCGCTCGCATCGACTGTGTTTTCACCTGGAATTTCTTCAGCAATGCCTGTACTCAAAACAACCCCGGTCTCTAGACCGAAGGGAGAATCATTGAAAGTGCCAAAGGCATCACTGTTGCCGGTTGTAGTGCCCGTAATGTTTGTTAGGCCAGTGGTATCGCCCAGCACGAGACTCAACAGATCAGCAAAATCATCATTTTGGGTGACCGTGAATGCCTGAGCTGGAAATGCTAGAGCACTGATACCAGCAGCCGTAAGGAAGATTGCCAACTTTGATTGAGTGATAAAACGCATAGATAACAAGTCCTAAAATTCAGCGGTTTCGAGTCATTAAAATCACGCACATAGCTGCGACGCCAGATGCAACAGCCCTGACAGGCATAGAACGAACTCTGCTGCTGCCCTAGCGACTAGAGAGCGATCTTGAGCGCAGCCCACGAAGTCTGATCGCAGTTAGCGCAGTCATCGCGGATCGATAGGGCGGTCTTCAAAGTCGGCCTCTTAGGAGGTTGACAATCCCTGCTACGAATCCTGTGAGGCAATTTCTCGCAACTGGGCATCAAGGTTGGGCTGATCCTCTAAATCAGCCAGATCTAACAAAAGGTCTTGACGCAAAGCCTTTGCTTCTGGAGTTGAGGCATCATGAACCGCAGCCATTGCGTCGTACCAAAAGCCAGCGCTTGCATACGCTTGAGCCATTTGTAGAGCATCTTCCGATAAGGTGGGACGGGTAGACAGGGTCCTGCCTACGTGCAGGCGAGGTGCCAGCACCGCGATCGCTTCACTCGGGTCACGAGTCGCTGCCCCAGTGTGATCGGCATCCTCTGGCAGACGCGAATCTGATGGCGGCACATAGGCCCGATACTCGTCTGCCACTGTCTGAATATCAGAGTGGGTCTGAACCAGTGAGTGGGCAACCAACGAGCCTGCAAAACTAGGAATTCCTAACGTTGAGAACAGGCTCACAACAGTACTTAAACAAAGGGCTCTTAAAAATCGGGGCGTTTTTTGCGGAATCGGTAGTTGCGTCATAGCGATACCTAGCGCTTGATTTTCTCGGTACGATTAATCCACGAGGCCTACACTGGCTTGAGCTCACACCTACAACTTAGGCAAAAACCCTGAGAATTACAGCAGATGTTTGAGCTAATCAGACCGGAGCTAAGCGAAAACAGGAGTGTAGTTTTCGGCAATTGATGCTTATTGACTCACCCTATTGCCCGCAACTCTACGGTTTCAGTTCCTGAAACTACCCCAAGAGACATGGGTTCTCTCCCCATACTGTAAACATCCTGAGTTGGGGAGTAAGCCCATGAGAATCTATTATCAGATTTTTATTAACCACGTCGCTTGGCTGGTTGGAGCCGTCAGCTTGGCCGCTCTCGTGAGTTGCGGTAGCGCCCCACTAGATACGGCTGAAAGCGCCAGCGAGAGCTTGCTATCACCCGCAGCCGATACAGTTGCCTCACCTTCTAATGCGGCAGGCGAACCGAACACATCGACGGCTGAAGGAACCCAGCCTCGTCCTCAGTTGATCAAGAACGCTTCTTTACAAGTTGAGCTAGCGGACGTTAATACTGCACTCCAGTCGATTTCTACTATTCTGAAACAGCATCAGGGCGATTTACTAGAACTGTCCGATCAAGACAATAGCGCCAACGCTCCTCGTCAGGTTTTGGTCAAGTTGCGCGTTCCACAAGCTAGTCTGGAAGCTGTTCTACAAGACTTGCAAGCTCTGGGAACCGTTCAAGAGCAGTCAATTACAGCTGAGGATGTATCCACTCAGCTAGTTGATTTGCAGGCTCGGCTGCGGAATCTCCGTAAATCGGAAGAGGTGCTTCTAGGCATTATGGAACGATCCGGCGAAATTGCCGATGTCTTAGAAGTAACGCGAGAACTCAGCACGGTGAGAGAATCAATCGAGCGGGCCGATGCCCACTTTAAAAACTTGCAGAGCCAAGTGGCCTATTCTACAGTTTCGCTGACTTTGATCAGCACAACCCAACCAACCCCTACGGCTGCTCCTATTAGCGAAACCTTGAGCAGTACCTGGCAAGCTGCCAGTACGTCAATGCGGGCAGTCAGCGTCGGACTCTTACAGATCCTAATGTGGCTGCTGGTATACAGTCCTTATATCGGAATTTTGCTGCTAATGGGCTGGGTTGGACATCGGTACTGGCATCGTCAACGTACTTCATAGCCTCTGCCTTCCTGCTTTCGGGCTTTGACAAGAGACCGCTAAAGAAGCCTCTGACTTCTTCACCACGAAATCAGAGGCTTCTTTATGGCTGTTACTAGCCAGACGCGAGGTATTGGAACCAAGCATCTGAATTCTCTACCGCCTATCTGCCTGAGTCACAGCCGATGATAGCAACGCTATGTTCACTGCGCTTCGCTGTCCATGCCAACTACACCAGCGCTCCAGTTGTGCAACTGCACAGATAGCTACAACCTCTGCCCCAAAAATCTTATCCATCAGTCAGAAGACATTAGCGAAATATGAGGCGATCGCCTTGACTCAAAAGCGTTTCTTCCAGCTCACCATACCTGTATTCGCCAGCGTAATCAACCTCATCTTTGATCAGAAATCTTTCGAAGTATCGCCCTTATACTGATCACTCAGAAGTACATAGATTCAAAGTGACACTTTAGACATGTGCACAATACAAGCACCTCAATACTGATATTTTCTAGAACCATGAATGAACTTATATCGATTGGATACGCTACATTACAGCAACAATTTCCATCTCAAATATGTAAGGTCTGACATAGAAGTCATGTATAGTATGTGACCTTTCAAATCATCATTCTCGGAACATGTTTCTGGGGCTAGCGTCAGGTAGGTGTGAGCTACGATACCGATTCTGTTTACTTACTTAGCTGCAGGAATTTGAACATGAATGAACTTGTCTTTAATATCTCTAACTTCACTGGGGATGAGGCCGAGGTTCAACTGACTCTCGTAGAAGAAAATGGCGATATTAGGGTCACTACCGAAGTCATTAATCCCCTAGGAGATTTGCGGGGCATTTTCTTCAACATTACAGATAATTCGCTTTTAGCAAACCTCACAGTTACTGGCGATAATGTCACGGAATCTCAGTTCGGGCCAGCCAACACTGTGAGCGATTTAGGTCAGGGAGCAAACATTAACCCTGGTTCGTTTGATGCTGGTGTCGAAATTGGAACACCCGGTATTGGGACGGACGATATTGCCTCAACGACCTTTGTTATCTCCCATCCCACAACGGATTTAACCCTTGATCTCTTTGATGAGCAAAGTTTTGGCGTCCGGCTTACAAGCGTTGGCACCGAAGATCGCAGTGGTAGCAGTAAGCTCTCGGGCGTAGCCTCTGATGAGCCTCAGTCAACCCCCTCACCCTTCATTGATTTTGAGTATTTTCGACAGACTTTTGAAGCTGAAATCTTGACTTTTTTCGGTGTTCAATCCACTCAAGTCATTACGGATGCTCAAATTTTCAGCTACCTGCTAGAGACTGGTCTTAGTTTAGGCATTACCGAATCTCAGCTGACCGAATTTCAATTCTACAGCGAGACATATGAAGCAGAGCTGCTAACACAATTCAATGTTAGTTCCCTAACTGAGATCAGCTTCACAAACACTTATCAGTTTTTGATAGATCAGGGTCTGGAAGATGGTGAGAATTTCTCCTTTTTAATTGACATCGATTATTTTCGCCAGAATTTCTCAAACCAGCTGACCAGTTTTTACAACGTCACTTCGATTACAGAGGTCAGCACTTCGCAAACGTTTGAATACATTCTCAATGTTGGTCTTGATCTAGGTCTCAATCCCTCACCGTATGTTGACCTTGAGTTTTACCGCACCACCTTCGAGGCTGAATTAATTAGCTTTTATGGTGTTGCCTCGATTACTGAAGTCACCTTCTCACAAGTTTTTGAATACCTTGTCACAGTCGGTCTTGACTTGGGCCATTCTCCTTCGCCCCTCATCGATCTGGATTTCTTTGAAGATAAGTTCAAGGATTCTCTGAAGGACTTCTTCGGTGATGGGTCTGGCGGGGATGACGATGACGACTCAGGCTGCGGCGACGTCGATGTCGATGATGACGATGATTCAGGCTGCGACGACGATGACGATGACGACGATGATTCAGGCAGTGGTGACGACAACGATGGCGATGGCGATGGCAGCGGTGACGGCGATACCAGCCATAACTTTGACTCGAAAGATATCTTCCAATTCATAATCACGACCAGCGACGAGACTGAGCCAGACACCTCCCCCCTCTTTGATTTCCAGTACTACGTCAGTACGTTTTCGGCTGAATTGACGGCGTTTTACGGGGTGGCATCAGTCGAAGAAATCTCCTTCCAACAGGTCTATGAATACGCCAGCACGGTGGGTTTGGAACAAGGTTTCCAAACATCGCTGACAGCCGATTTCGAGTTTTATCGTGAGGTCTACGCTGAACAGCTGATTGCCTTTTATAACGTCACGACTGTAGCCGAACTAACGACCTCGCAAGTGCTCAATTTCATCGCGACTGAATTTGAGGATCTGCCCAGCGTTGTATTCACTGACGACAACCTTTTGGTTTTGGGAGGGCGGTCTATTTCCGAATCCGTCAATTTGGAGATTAATCTAACCAGCAATAGCAATACGGTTCTAGGGGAGCTAGGTGTCTTCGCCGTCCAAGATAGTCAGGGGGGGGTCGATCTGGATGATGACGGTGTTATCGATATCACACCTGATGATGCCAATTACATTCAGCAAGTTCTGAGTAGCGATAAGGCTGAGGTCATTTTCTCGGTGTTGCCAGACACTGATGATTTAGATGTCGAGGAGTTGGAGCGCATTATCGAAGGCTTTGAGAGTGGCGATCGCCTCGCGTTCTATCTCGTTGAAGGCAGCACCACCGATGCAGTCATCACGGGTCAAGTGTCCGCCGAGGTTGTCACCATCGCGTCTACCTTCAGTGCAACCGCCTTCAATCAGCTCGAAATCACTGAATCGGATGATGACGAAGAGTTTAAGCTGAACTGGATTGAGACAGGTCTCGAAATAGAAGTAGAAGCCACGAGTCGGTCAGTCACTTTGGGGGCCAGCCTGCAGGGACAACTGCAAGCAGAAGTGTTAGATTTTCGAGCCTTTGGCGGTGAGGAGATGGAAATCGAAATCATTGAAATAGACACCGAAGCGGCCTTCAGCAACACAGTTGGGTTTTACCGCATTGAGGATACCAACGGTGCCGTCAGAGATCCGTTGACGGGTGCACTGATTGATCCGAGTGACCAAGCCAACTATGCTCAGGCGGCTCTGCGTCAAACCCTAGAGGTTTCCCAGGGATTTAGCTTTGATGCAGACGCAGAGAATGACGAGTTTGTGGTCAGCGGCGGCTTCCTGATGGCGTCCTTCATCATCGCTGATGGCACAGTTGAAGAGTTTCTCACCGAAAATCCAACCAACGCGCTGCTCGATGATACCCCTGCTGCTTACTTCAGCGTCATTGGGGCCAACCCCGACGGGGCTGACCATGTGCGGCTGCTAGGAGACAATACCTTCGGTTTTGAAGATTTACCTGGCGGCGGTGATCAGGACTTCAACGACTTTGTTTATCAGCTGGATGTGAGAGTAGCTTAAGACTTGGCGATCTGTTTAGGCTAGAAAATTCTGGCTGAATAGATAATCAGGAGCCAGAATCCAGTAGAGACGCGATAGACTGAGTCTCTACTGGATTCTTTCGCCACGTAAACTCTCGCTTTAAGTTGATACCCCAACACACTTCATAGCCTCAGCATCCTTTTGCTTTCCAGATAAATTGACGTAATTCCCCACGCCAGAGCAAATGGAAAAATAACCAGCCATGCCATATGGAAATTAATCAAATGAAACCCACTAAAGATATATCGGGTCAACGGCAATATATTCCAAGTACTTCCAACAAATGCTGCACCTAAAATCGCAACACTAATCAAAGTCGTAGATGACAGCCGCTTCAACCAAGTAAAACACCAAGCCTTAGGATAGAATCGTTCATAGATCATCTGCCAATCAGGAAATGTAAGGTAGATACCAATCACTGTTGCGAATGGAATCCCCATTAAGAAGGTGTTCGCAAAATGAAAGATTGGAATAATTCGAAAGAATAGAAAACGAATCACCGGACTAAATAGTATCAAAATGGACACTGTTTCAAAAATTAGCGTTCCATATTGAATAGGAATATACAGCCAAGGCTGCTGACTAATCCAAATCGAGATTGGATTGACCGGAAATCCGTTATCCAAGTAGCTGCCAATGGTTTTGATTGCTATCAGATTACCAACAAAGTTCGGATTGGATATCCAATCCCATTCAAGGACTTTTGAATACGCTGATGAAAACATTAACAGGGCGTAGATAACCAAGAGCCCTTTTGATGGCCAAAAATATCGCCAAGAAGGATCTCGAATCTGAGGTATAAACTTACCTTGCCGCTCTCTCAAAATACTATCGATTGAGTAGGTATCACCCCAACACGAGAAAATCATAAATAAAGGGATATAAAAATACTGAATCATAAAGAGATGATCTGCCATAAATAGCCCAATTCGAATGGCCGTCAGGCATACTCCCAACAGAAAAATCATAAAAGTTGCAACGCGAGTTTGATACCCAACCAGCAGTAATATTAACGCAGCAGCCAATAACGCTTCACAGATGGGAATTACAGTATAGGGAGGATGATTTAACCAGGCCAATAATAGAGTGGGCTCCCATTGCTCTGCAGGGATGAGACTCATTTCACCATAATGGAGATAGCTGCACAACCATAAACTAAATAAGCTGTATAGAATTCGAAATAATCCCATGCGGCCAGCAGCATTGGGTACAGGAGACTTCAACCACTGGCTATATCTTTCCTCTAGTCCTCGAAATATCCTCAGCAATTTTATATTTCCTATTACTCGGTATAGTCACTCACCTTAAAGCCATCAATCTTCTTCCGCTGATCAGGTCGACTGATTTCAAGTGGAGGATATTTTTGATAATTCAGATGCCAAGTCAGTTCGTATGCTTCAATCATCTCAATTTGGATATTTAATTCCTTCTCAAGATACTTAACCAGATAGGAACGATAGCTGGAGAAATCTTCTGGATCCTTCAAAAAAGTATTATCAATGATTTCTTTTCCACCTGGTTGGCTTGAAGAATCATCATCTAATGTGTATAGGTCTTTAATAGGAATAGAGTACCAATTTTGATTGCTATCCAAAATACGCAATTCAATACGTCTAATGGTTTTGGGAATCTCAGGTTCCCCATCGGAATACATATCCCAATAAATGAACGGCCAAAAGTCAAACTCTCCGTTGGATATAACAAAGAGCATAGCTAAGCCAAGAATAAAAAATTTAGCAAAACAAAAATGAGTACGCTCAGGTAGCGTTGATTGTGAGCGGGTCATTTTTTCTATTTAAAGGGAATGTCGCAGACAGGGAAATCCTATGGAAAACTAACAAAGGGATACAAGACCTTATTCTTATCACATTAGATTCAAGGTTGGAGCAGGCAATGACTAACCAAGCTGCTAAATCGAATTACTAAGAACTGAGAGTATTAAATCACATTGATTACCCAAGACCAAGACCATTACTTCAAACGGCCCAAAGCCTCATCTCAGGCAACATAATGTGTCTACGAGAACGCTTTCAATTTAAAGAACAGAATCATTTGGGGGTGCCTGAGCATAGCAGGCTGCAGCCAAACCATAGCGCTCCTGAGTTTCATAGAACTGCCCTAGCTGGTGAAACAGCGGTGCGATCGCCTCAGGATTGTCCACAGTCGTGTAGCACTCCAAAACCATGTGATAAGGCGTTAGAGCAATGTCAAGCCGATGTGTCGCTTCGCTAAGCTGTACGATCAAGTGCAAAACATCCAGCAAGAGAATTTGCGTGCTTTCTTCTGCGGGACGCTCTAGCACACTATCGATTACCGACTCATAGGCAGCTAAGGCAAACAGATATTCGTGATTCTGGGCGTAGAGCTGCCCCAGGTGCAAGACCACATGATCTTCGTTCACCTCATCAGCCAACGTGATGTAGAGGCTGAGTGCATGGTTCAGGTAGTTTTCAGCTTGCTCGGGGTTTTGCAGCTCTAAGTGGCTGACACCTAGCTGATGAAGCGCCAGCGCGTAATCAGCGATGGCTTCGGTGTTTTCCAGAATGGCGACCGACGCCTGACTATAGGCCAGCGAGCGCGCATACTGCTGCAGTTCCAAATAGACAGCACTCAGGCTGTTTAAGCTTTTGCCTACGCCGACTGCGTTTTCCGCCTGTGTGTAAGCCTGCAGGGCCTGTTTGAAATGCGTGAGCGCTTGGTCAAATTGCTTTTCATAACAAGCTTGAATTCCCTGCTGGAGAGAATTTTCAGCTGCAGAAGTATCGACTTCCGCGTCATCCTCTGGATCGCAAGATAGAGTGCTATACCAACAGACCGGCGCGGATAGTGAACAAATGGTTTGAGAGCTCGTTGAAAATTGCTGGGGATACATAGTTCAATACTTGAATGGGCTTCACAGGTATCTACATCTGAAGGGAACGAACTTATGCAAGTGAAGATGACGTTTCCTTAAGCTTGTCAGGCACATCGCGCTCGTGAGAGGACTAGTAGCGTTTGTGCGATCATGCAAATGCCAAGCTACAACAGGTCGGCGATACATAGGCTTGCCCTAACTGGCGCAACATATCAGCCACGTTGGATTGATAGCCGCTAGCACGGTAGTAATCCATCAATTTTTGGTGTGGCATTGTGTCTAGGGTCGTTTGACCTGTTTTTTCGCACAACTGCAGAATCAAACTCAGGGCCTCAAACACGAGTTCTTGAGTTTGCGGCAGGGGACACTCTAACAAATCATCTAATATCGATTCATAACAGGCTAAAGCAAACATAAATTCACGACGTTGGGCATAAAGGAGTCCTAAGTGTAAAACGACTCGGTTCTCATGTAAGGTATCGCCCAAGACGTTATACAGCGTGAGTGCTCGGTCGAGATAACGCTCCGCTGCAGACGTGTCATCCAAGCGGAGATAGCTCACGCCTAACTGATATACAGCCAGCGCATAGTCTTCTAAAGAGCCGATGTCCTCCAGCACCGAGACGGAAGCTTGACTACAGGCCAGCGATCGCTCGTATTCCTGGGTTTCCAGATACACTGCACTCAATCCGTTCAGACTTTTACCGGCCCCAACCAGATCTTGAATCTGCGTGTAAGTCTGTAGCGCTGCCTGAAAGTTTTTGAGTGCCTTATCAAACCGTTGCTGCGTAAAATACTGAATTCCCCACTGGAAAGAGGTTTGGGCATCAGACGAAAGCTGATAACTCGGTAGCGTGTCACCCCAATTTGTCGTGATAGACGCAACTGCCTGCTTCGCTGGATAAAGTTGAGGGCACATGTGAAATACCTCTGTGATGAGCTTCAAAGGTATTTAGTTCTGGCTATGAATGGGTTATTCAGTTACCGGCTACAAATCCGCTCGTAGGCGGTCTCCATTGCTGCGGTTGCAGTTTCTGATGTTTCCTGGAGCGGAAAGACTTCGGCCCAGGCATCGACGGCGAGTCCACGTTGCCAAAAATAGTCAGCCCGAGCTAAAGCGATCGCCTCTTGTGACTCCCCGGCTTCCTGCATCTCGGACTCTAGGGTCAGGAGATCGGTAGCGATCGCGATGCGGTCTTCGAGACTCAGCAGGGTAAACCGTCGATCCTCAAAATCGTTAGCATTGTTAGGATTCTCGGCCCGGAGCGTGTAGGTTGTGCCGGTACGAAGAGGGGGACCCATGTAGGCCACGTTCTCTATGGCCACATCGTTAGCATCCGAGGTCCACAGGGGCTCATCCCCCAGACCGTCATACACGGCAAACTGGCGGGTGCTGCCTTTGATGATAAAGTCAGGGCGACTATTCCATACGGGCGTAGCCTCTCGCACGTCGAAGGCAACCAGACAAAACTGACTGCCGCCTCGCTTGGTAAGGGGCGGCTCGTTAGCATCAGGATTAACCCCAATCCCGTTCAGCCAGTCCAGAAACGTGGCATCGGCATGGGTAGCGGGTGACACCGATTCGTTCGTATTGCGAAAGATATCAGCGTCATCCATATCAGCCGATGATTGCGACCATCCGCGTAGGCTAAGTCCATTGACGCCTAGCAAAAGAGTCGTCGTTAAAGCGGTGATTGTTACAGTTTTCCAGGCGGGCTTCAAAGTCATGATTTAAGTCTCCAGATGCGCGGTAATGCATAAATCCAAACAGTAGCGCTGGGTAACAACCAGGGCAGTAGTAAGCCGATTGTGATGGCAGCCTGTAGACTCAGCCAGCCATATCCTACTGTTGTAGCAACCAGTAGAAAGACACCGTGTCGTCGCGTTGTGAGCCGGGGAATTGCGTAGAGGGCGATTGCAGGTCCAAGAATGGTTGCGACTCCTACTAACCACAACGCCGGAACCGGAAATACCAGATGAGATTGCAATTGATGATGGACGTTGTAGGCCATTGCTTCGACGCCAGCTAAGGTATTCTCAGGCAACCGATTCCCTGACTGCTGACGCCAGTAGGCAACCGCAGGGGGGGTTGGGTAAATATCGGAAGAGGGGGCATAGACACCGCCTTCGACATAGCCGACACCACCAATCAGAACAACGGAAGCATTGGCAATCTTGGCAGCCGTTTCAGCCTCGATCGATGCCGTCAGCAGCTCGTAGGCCGACACTCTGTAAAAAATTTGCTCCGGGGGAATCGAGAAATCCAGAATGGGGCGAAGCCAGCGTTGCCGAAACTGCGAGGCAAATGCCGTGATAGGCGACATGCGACGCTGGGCGACGGTCTGCAGAGCCGCGTCTTCTGAGGTGGCGATCGCAGCCATTAAGTCAGCGCGTAAAGGCGTCTGACGCGTGAGCGCTGGGGTAGGTTCAGCCGCCGTCTGTTGATGGCGAGCGGTCAAGGCCAACAAATAGGGAAACGGACAGACCTGCTGACAGGCGTCCTGCTCCCATGGCAACACCAGATACCACTGAGGCGCATTGGTGTACCCCTGCATCGCCCAGGCGCGATCGATAATTTGGGATTCGGGGTTAACGCCCGTTTCACCCTCCCCTTCAATCACAGCACTGAAAATAAGCCATGTTTCGGTTTCCTCAACAGCTTCACGAACCGTTTGCGCCAAGATAGGGGCCAGCTCCGGTTGGGGAAAATCTAACAGGTAGTCAATGCCAATCACCCGAGCTTGTTGCTGGGTCAAAGACTCTAGCAAATTCGCCAGATAGCCTAAGTGAATAGGCGAAATATCCACCAAGTCAGGGGACTCTCGGCGCGACGCATCGTCGATTTGCACCAAAACAACTTCCGGTACAGCCGTAGGCACCTGTTGGGTCGCATGACGATAAACCGCTTGGGTGAGGAGACGACCTGATAGCAGTGTTTCACGAACGCTGGGCAGAACGCTCAATATGGCAACAACTGCTAGCGCTGCCGCTTGCTTAGGACCCGGCAACCACTGTCGCAGTGCCTGCCGCCAGCCCTTTGCTTGGATCCGAAAGGGGACAGAATCCGGGTGCCGAAATAGTGAAGGAACCAGGTAAGCCGAAGGATAGGTTAAATGCTGATCGAGTTTGAGCGAACGGCAAGCATTTTGCAGTGCCGCTTGTACGTCTTGATGGGTCGCCAGGGACTGGAGAAACTGCAGCAAAAAAGTCTGGGCTACCTGATTGTGAATCGGTTCGCGCATGATGGCGACTTGACTCAGTCCCATCTCGATTAGGGCATCGGCGATGGTCAGTCCTGAGCAAGAGTTGAACAGCGCAAACTGCAGCCCATTTGCCTGTGCCGTCTGTAGGTAAGGGTGTAATTCGCGAACCGCTAGGGCCGTTTGCGGCGCGACGTAGATATGCCCAGCCACGTCCTCCGCTTCATTGCTGTGTCCAGCGAAAAACAGAATATCCCATCCGCTAGGATCCGCGATCGCTCGACAAATCGACTGCTTCAGGGCAACCGTATCCTGCCCTGGCGTCCAGCCGACGAAGGAAATATCAACGAGGGCTTGTAAGGCTTGCAAGGCTTGACGATCGCCAGCAAAGTTGAGTCCTGTTTCATCCCCCAAAATAACGAGTACGCGAGTCTTCCGGCGTTGAGGAGCAGCCGTATGGGGCGCTAAACGAATATTATTGGGCGATCGCGCAATCCGAATAAGGCCGCCACCAAATTCGGATGCAATTTCCCAAGTTTCCCAGGGAAGTCGTGCCGTTTCGAGCGGCGAACAGGTGAGAAATAGATCAATCGACGCATCCCGCGCTGCCATACTCAGCGTTTTGCGAATATCTGTCAGTTCTCCCTGACGCAGCCAACGATGAAATTCTGACAGTAAACGGGCCTCCGCTTGGACCAGTTCGCTATGCAAATCAGGACTGGAAGATCGGACTTGGCCCACAACGCCCACACGTCCCCGGAGCGCTTGTTTGTAGAAATTCACATAGGCTCGCTGCCATTGCTGATAACAGGTATTGAGCTGTAAAGGATAAGTCACCTGAGCACGGAGCCGTTGGCCGCGTCCCCACGTTAGTTCAAACAGGCATATGTCCTGAATTTTTTGAATACTGAGCTGATAGGTCATGACAGCTTATGGCATTGGCCGGAACCCAAAGGCAGGCAAGATTAAAGACGCCCCTTCGTCAGGAGGTACGATCTCCAGCGTAAAGGATTCATCCCAGGTGCCAAAGACCTGAGCAAATAAAAAGGTTGATTCTGATCCCGCGAAGAACGTCTGTTGTGTGAGCACTGAGCTGGCATCACAAATTCGCAGTGTTAGCCCCGCTGGCAGATGGTCGCCTGGCGCTGGCCCTAAAAATACCAGCAGGCTCCACTCCGGAATCTCCCCTTCAAACACGTTCCAGATGAGAGCATAGAGGCGCAAAGGCATATCCGCAACCCGGACTTCCGTGTACGCGGCCCGCGCCCGAGGCGGAATGGTCACACCCTGCGGCTCAACTTCGCTCAGAATCGTTTCGAGTTCTTGAGTCGGCGATCGCAGTGCTGCAGCTGGAGTCAAGGGATCCAATAGCGTCCACGCCAACTGCTGCGCCACTTCATCGAGCTGATCTTGCAGCCAGCGACCGACATTCATGACCCGCGTCCTCAACGGTGGCTCGGTTGCGATCACAGGCTGGGGTGTGGGTTCCACAGCAGGGCTCGTTTGGGCAGTAGTCTGCTCCAGAGCTTGCGGTAAATAGCTCAGGTAAAACAGAGCGCGTTCAGGGGATAGGGTGAAGGCTGTCAACGGCATCCTGTAATCACCCTCACTCGTTTGACAACTGTATTGGCTCGCAACCTGCTGATTTTCCAGCGCTTGCACGACGCGCACTTGTCCGAGCTCTTCCTGAACTTCAACGAGTAGCCAAAGCTGCACAGCCTGAGCTGCTTCTACCCTATTGCGCGGCAATAGAACCGTGTCTGGTGGCAGACTTCCGACAGGGACGACGCCCATCCGGAGCCCATTCACCTGCAGCACCATCGGCTGGTTGGGGCGCTGCTGGTTGAGCTGAATTGTGTAGGGTGTCGCCCCCTCTTCGAGCCACTGTTTCGCACCCATGAGCGCCAATGATCGCAAATAACTGCGCCATTGCTCTTCACCATCCGCAATACTGCGGCACCGATCCATGGCCCAATTGATGGCCTCATCCGACAGCGATATCACTTCCGCCAAGGTGGCGAAATCAGGCATTGTAGACAGAGTGTTGACCATGGGTTGCTCCTTCAATAGACAGATGCAGAGGACGCATCGGAAACAGCGGCGAACGTATGCAAACTCTTGCAGAGTTGACGGGCAAAAAGACTCCTGGCCGTACGGTTTTGGGGAATTTTGGCTTCGGACTCGGCCTCAGCAATTAGACGATCCGCATCTTCTGCCAGAAGGGCCTCTAAGCGATCGCCAATCTGATGTAAATGCTCTGCTGATGTCACCGCCAGCACAGCATCCTGAACGCGACTCTGCAAATCGGCCAGCAGCGCATTGCGAACATCGGCCCGCAGTCGCCTTAAATTCATCAGCCGCGTTACCTGTACCTGGGTTGTCAGCCCAACCTGGGGAGCGATCGCCTTCATGCCTTGTCCTTGACAGTGAAATAGCGCCAACGCCTGGAGAAAGGCCTGATCTTTGGGCGCTTTTTTGCGGCGCAATTGATCGCAATAGACCTGCAGTGTCTGGGTCATGGCCTCAGCCAGAGCAGCCTTGACCTGCTCTCGATACGTCTGCAGAAAGTCGATTTGCTGGATGTCGGCATCAGTGCTTAGGGGCGCCGATACATCTGGATTTTCCAGGGCATCCAGCGACTCCGCAAGCGGTGTCCCGCCCCGGGCATGAATCCGATACTGTCGCAGCCAGTAGGCCAACTGTTTCAGCGTTGCCATGACTACTCGGGGAGTAGCTTCAGGGTTAATTTCGCGCAGTTGGTCTTCACTGGGCGGACGACAGCGTCCGCCCTTACCACCCTGCCGCTGTTGGAAGCGATCGCGCCGATAAATCTCGTGATAGCGATGCAACAGCGCTTGAGCAGACTCAATTTCCACTGGCGTCAGGGCATGAAATTCCCCCAAGATTTTGATCAGCTGGCTTGGAGCCGTATCGTTCAAAATCGCCCAATCACTGACACGGTACAGCCCCCGCTCAATCAAAAATTGATTGAGATCAGACTGGTTGCGCGTCAGGTGCATCGACCAGCTTTCCAGGCTAGTTTTACCAGGCGTGAAGGTTTCAATGATGTGAATACTCAGTGGACGATATTGGCGGATAGGCTTACCGTCGTCGTCCAGCACAAAGGGGAATAAATCCACACCTCGAAACTGGTAGTACTCACCAAACTGGCTGACAAGCTGGAGGCAAGCCTGTCGAATTGCGTGGGAAACAAAACACCGCAAACACAGCAGCGCGATCGCAGTGGGTTCCGGGAGCTGGCGCCAACAGGCAAGCAGATAAGCCTGCACCGCCCGATCATCGTCGTCGATTCCTTGAGAGAATTCAGTACTCTGGCTTTGTAACCAGGTCCGAGCTGCTTCGAGCAGCTGACGACGACACTGTCCGGCACCATCTAACCGCTGCAAATGCCAATAGTGAGAAACTGCACTCATAAAGCGTAACTAGGCGATCGCAATCAATGTGTTTAGGCTCTCATAAGACCTTATTTCTAGTCGCCGAAAGCTTATTCAAAAATTTTGGTGGACAAAGGGGGCACTATGCAGGGCATATTACCCATCTTAGGAAGTAGAGTCGAGAACCGAGTGCCAGCTGACGCTCCAAATCACCCACCGTAGACAACTGTGAACACTTACCAGATAGTCTTCCGGCGCTCAGGGGTGCATTAGGATTGTTATACCGCCATGCTAGTTCCCGCTAATCTCCACTAACTTCTCCCCGGAACGCAGCAGCTTTAATGCTTCCGGAAGGACTGAACTCAATATCTCCCGTAGCCTTGAATTTGAGGTATTTCCACAAGTCAACCAGATAATTTGCGGTGGTGATCCAAGCCGCTCAACCAAATCGACAAAGTCACTGTCTTTCCTCATAAAAATTACTCCCTGAGCCTTTGCAGCCTCGAAGATTTCAGGATCCTCGGCATTACGTAAGCCAAGATCTCGAAGTGCTACTGCTGTCACTTCAAAAGTATTAGTTATCCAAGTTGCTATTGCTGGTGAAAGATGCGCATCAATCCAGATAGTTGTCATGCGACCAATACAGGATGATTTAGTTTACGTGCTGCATACATAAGCGAGGCTTGTATGTCTTCCATTTCTAAATCTGGTAAATCTTCTAGAATTTCTTCAGCACTCAATCCCGCCGCAAATAAATCTAGAACATCAGAGACTCGAATACGCATACCACGAATACAAGGGCGACCACCACACTGCCTTGAATTAACTGTGATTCTTTCAAGCAATTTTGACATTTCAAAAACCCCCAGCAAGCAAATTAACAATCACTTGAAATTATCCCCGCCATTTATAGATAGCCAGGTGTAAACTAATTTATTCATTCTACTCATCCTAATGCTCCAACCAAATCAATGATTGATTACTAGCCTTTAACAACCGTTGCCAGCGATTGAATTGATTGCGTGGGGTAGTCCTTAAAATTTCATGATGAACATTTATATTGTTGCTCGTGTTTTGGCAACCATAGCGATAAAGATCCAAAATTACATCAATCTCTCCCTCGGTAAATCTGTATTCTTTGCTCATAAGATATTGTTCATATAATCCATCTAGTAGATCTGAGCTACAGAGCTGTTTCGATAAATTCTCTAATGTTTGAATTTTTACTGTTCTTATGATGTCAATAAATCTACTTTTCTGCTTATCACTAGACTCCTCCCAGAGAAGTAATAAAATATCGCGAGTGATACTGATCCTTAAGTCAGATTCATCCAGCATATCTTGAGAGTTTAGCGATTTCAGATCTTTTATAGTCTCTTCTTTTCGAGCCTGATTCTCAGGCTTGACCTTTTTTTTCTCTAAGATGTCTAGAACATAATCTCTCCACAAAGCAAGAATTTCGTAAGATTCTAACGGTTTAGTCTTTTTTCTAGAAGTATAAAATTCTGTGAGCTTAGATTTTATCTTTTTCTTGAGGTGAACTCTCTTATAGTTCTCGGCAAAGGATTTATAGTGTTTATTCTTGGCAATATTTAGAGTTTCTGATGCCAATGTAAGTTGGTCTACTTGCAATTCATTGATAGCTTTAAATAAGCTCATATTTTATCCTTAAATAGATGAAATACAAGACAGTCTTAAGTGATAGGACATACTTCGTAAAGCCTTTGCTGTACCGCACCAAGGAACCTAGGAAAACCAGCATTGTTAAGACATGATAACCAATGCCACTATGCCTCCATTAAGGACTTGCGGTAGCCTTTTCAGGCCAACGGCAGATCTGCTGGATAAGATCCACACCTCCGCATCATCTTATCTAGCACTTTTGCTTGATACAGCATTTCCGAATTTAGTGAGGTACGGACTTAAGGCTCAAATGCTTTCCTGATAGTGACTATACATACCTTACCTGAACGGGAAATCCTGTAAGACTCCCTGTGAGGAAGTTATACAGCATTTGGCATAGCATCATCGAAACCGCCACTCAGTCGCCCTGTGGGCACTCACGCGACACTTCCGGCTTGAAAAACCCGACCAATCACTTCTTCAATAGGCGGATCCGTTACCGTTAAGTCTTGCACAGCCACTTCAGCCAAGATGCGAGAAACCGTTTGCGTCAAGGTACGGCGCTGCACAATGAGCCGAGCCGAGCAGCCATCCAAACTTTCGACTTCGCCGTAGCGTGTCAGATGGTAAGCCTCTGTAGGATTTGCCAACTCGACTTTGACCTCACGGTAAGGGGCAAACCGAGTCAGCAACCCTTCCAAACTGCCGTCATAGATGAGTTCTCCCTGATAAATCAGCAGCACCCGTTTACACAAAGCCGTAATATCCGCCATGTAGTGGCTGGTCAGTAGGATGGTCGCTTCGTAGCGCTGATTGTATTCCCGTAAAAATTCACGCACTGCCACCTGAGCATTCACATCCAACCCCAGGGTCGGTTCGTCTAAAAACAACACCTTGGGACGATGAAGCAGCGCCGCTAACATTTCTGCTTTCATCCGTTCGCCCAAAGAGAGCTTACGGACGGGCTGATCAAGTTTTTCGCTAATATCCAGCATGGCGGCGAGTTCAGCCACGCGATCGCGGAAAGCGCGATCGCTCAGCCCATAAATAGCGCCATTGATGCGTAACGAATCACGTGTCGGTAAATCCCACAACAGCTGCTGTTTTTGCCCCATCACTAGCGTAATCTGCCGCAAAAAGGCCGGCGTACGCTGAAACGGGACTTTGCCTGCCACTTTGACCTTGCCACTGGATGGATAAATGAGCCCCGTCAACATCTTGAGCGTGGTCGTTTTGCCGGCTCCGTTCGGTCCCAGAAAACCCACAACCTCGCCAGACTCAATCTGAAACGATACATTGCGCACAGCTTCTATGTTGCGATAGGTGCGGCGGAAAAAATGTCGCAAGGTTCCTTTCAGGCCCGGTTTTTTGACCGCGACCGGGTACACCTTTCGTAAAGCATGAACATCAATAATGGACATGTTGAGAGCGCCCCTCTTTCTCAAGAAAAACCCAAAATCCTTCTCTGGATGGTATCTACACGACAGTCCAGAAGGGTTTACTTTCCTATCATGCTTGATGTTGCGATCAAGGAGTCAACGGCGTGACACCCATGGATCTTGCAGAGACAGATCGTAACGCGATTCGCCAAGTCATCACCGCACAGTTAGAGGCTTTTCAAGCGGATGATGGGATTCAGGCCTTTTTATACGCTGCCCCCAGTATTCGGCAACAGTTTAAGACCGTTGAAAATTTCATGCACATGGTCCGAGACGCATACCACCCGGTCTATCGACCCCGTAGCGTCATCTTCGACAAACTGACCTCCATGCAAGGATTACCTGCCCAAACACTGCTCGTTATGGATCAGCATGGCGCGATCGTGAAAGCCATTTACCTGATGGAACAGCAAGCCAACCGCGATTGGCGGATTGCCGGGTGTTTTTTGGTGCCAGTAGGAGGGTAGATGGGTGGATGGGGAGTGGGATGATGGAGTAAGGCAGTGATGCGATAAGGGGCAAAGGAAAAAGGGCAAAGGAAAAAGGGCAAAGGGCAAAGGGCAAAACCTGTAAGGGTGAGGCATTTGCCCGTGTCTTTGCCATATCTCGATACTCTACGCTCCAAATGCCTCACCCCAACCTCACCGCTCACCCACCAAAACCCAACACCCAACAACAATCCTAATATCCACTCAAGCTGCCCTTCCGCTTCGCCACCTTCTCCGCCCAGCGAAACACCAAGAGCCCTAGCCCTAGATACGCGAGTCCGTTCAGCAAAGCCAGAGCAAAAGTGGGCAAATCTAGACCAATGTTCCGTGCCATCAGATCGCGTAAGAGACCGGTGCTAGGCAGCATGGGCAATAGATGGCGTAGGTACTGCATGGGTCCCGTCCACTCTTCTACCGGCGCAGCTAACAGGAAGAGCAACACAAACTGGAACACCCCTAACACCTGCTGCACCCGCTTAAACACGAGGGCACAGCCGCCCATGATAAAGGCCAGACCATAGCCCGCCATGACTAGAGAAAGCAAGGGAAATATTAGTGTGGGCGGAAACGAGAGACGGCTACCTGTGATACCCGTCAGAATAGCAACCACACCCACAATCAACGTCAGGCGCAGTACGAGACTGGCAAACGCCCTCGCGAGGAAAACACGGGGCGCCCCAAACGGTGACAGAAAAACCTGCTCTAGCGTGCCGGTCTGCGCTTCCGACTGGAGCCCGATCGCGATGTCGTTAATGATGTACAGCGTCAGTGTCCACAACACATAGCCAACCACAACCGCATCCAGGCGATCGCCGAAGGCAAAGTCCGGACCCACCATGTATTTAGCGCTCAGAAATAAGCCGTAGAAGACAGAGGTGGTAATTATCAAGCCTGCAATCACTTCGGCTGGGTAGCGAATGAACTGAATCCAGGTGCGTTTCAGTTCGCCAATCAGTAAATCCATGGGTTAAGTCCGTTCCTGTGTGTCCTGAACTAGCTTGAGAAAGACTTGGGTTAGGTCGGCGCGATCGCGCTGCACCGACAGAATTGGCAATGGTTTCAGTACTGCCAGCAGGCTATATAGCGCCTCCGGTGATCCGGCAAAGCCAATCCTGGTATCTTGAACATCGCCACCCAATGCAGTAATCGCGCGGCGCTGGTCTGGAGTCAAAGCACCGTCTACTTCGATGTGATAAGTCGAGCCAGAGAACTCCTGCAGCAGAGCCTGGGTGGGCTGCTCCGTGATGATGCGACCTTGGCGAATAATGGCCACTCGATCCGATAGCTCTTCGGCCACATCCAACTGATGGGTAGTGAGGAGGATAGCGCAACCTTCGCTCGCAATTTGGCGCACCAGTTGTTTCACAGTTTCACTGGCTTCCACGTCGAGGCCCAATGTGGGTTCGTCCAGTAGCAGCAGTTGGGGATTGTGGATTAGGGAGACGGCGATCGCGACCTTCTGCTGCATCCCCCGCGATAGCTTTTGAACGGGCGTTCGCCGCTTCTCCTGCAGTCCAAAGCGCTCTAGCAACTCCATCCCCCGGCGTCGCGCCACTTTGCGCGGTACTCGCCGCAGCACGCCAAAGTATTCCAAATTCTCTTCGGGCGTCAGTCGCCAATATAGGTTGCGATTGCCTTCTAGCACGGCCCCAATCTGACGCAGTGCCTTGGCTTTACGGTGCGGATCCTCGCCCAAAACGCTGACTTGCCCTTGATCCGGTCGCACTAGCCCCGCAATCATTTTGATAGTGGTGGTTTTACCGGCTCCATTTGGCCCTAAAAAGGCCAGCACTTCACCTTGATGGAGCGTCAGCGATACGCCCCTGACTGCCTCAAACCGCCGCTTCCCTCGACCATACGATTTGGCCAAGTTGCGGGTTGACAGCACCACAGGGTGATGGGGTGCTTGAACTTCCCGACGAGACAATGGGCGCTCCACAAGTCGCACAGCAAATCCTCAGCTGAATTTCATCTTTACCAGGACTTACGCATTGACAAAATCAACAAAATCAGGGTTCAAGCTTTTCTACCCGTTAGAGGTGCTTGGAGGATGAACTGACGAGCGACATCTTGATAGAGGTGACGTTGTAGCTCATACCAATTGCCTAGCTGCTGCTG
>JBHJHM010000099.1:0-25436 GCA_050330865.1 Leptolyngbyaceae cyanobacterium | reverse complement strand
GAGTATTGCGGGGTGGGGCAGTTTGGGGAGTACTCGGCATCTTGAGACTCGATGTTGAGACGCGATGATGATACGCGATGATGAGACGCGATGATGAGACGCGATGATGAGACGCGATGATGAGACGCGATGAATCGCGTCTTTACGGCTTGGTCTTATCGACTCCACTGCTTTTCTACTCCATCACCCCTTCGCTTTGCTACCCCTCCACCCCACTACCCATCTACTCCTTTATGTCCCCAACGATCCTTCGCTTAGCTAGCTTTGATGTCGGTACCGACGACCTGCGTTGGTGGGCTCCGGAAATTCTGGAGCGCTATCCTGAAGGCTTTTATGAAATGCATCGGCAGCTGTTCGACCAGGTATGTCAGGAGAGCCATCCTGAGGACTTGGGGGGTGCTGACTTGCAGGCGGTTGAGTTAATCAAGTATGAACCCCGTAAGTCCCATTATCCGAATGATGCTGAGCTTGCTGAGCTAGATGGCATTGTGATTTCGGGGTCTGCCAGTGGGGCCTACGACCCGGATGCATGGGTGCTGGAGCTGCAGGAGGTTCTGCGGGATTACCATCGGCGGCAAATCAGACTATCAGGCTTTTCGTTTGCGCCGCAAATTGTGGCTCAGGCGATTGGTGGTAAAGTCGAGCGCAACCCGCCGGGGACTGAGCTGTCGGTGGTGCAGGTTAGTCTAACAGCTGAGGCTCAGGCTTACTTTGGCACCGATCGCGCCGCCTACGCCATTCAAGTTCACCATAATGACGGTGTAACGCAGCTTCCAAACGGAGCCGTTTCCTTGGGAACCAGTGGTGTAACCGAATATCTGGGCTGGATGTTGGGGAGCCACATTTTAGTGTTCTCGGGCCATCCCGAATATTCGCGCGATCCCTGGATTCTGGAACGCATGATGCTGGTGGAGCGCCGCGATCGCTTAGTTCCAGCCCAACTGATTGACTACGGTCTCCGCGATCTCTGGAAACCCACAGATTACGTTTGGCAAACTCAACAGCAGTTCCGATTCTTCCTAGGACAACTGAGCGTCTGATTATGAATGGTGAATTGCGTTATTGCAGATGTAACGACGGATGGCCGTTAATTCCTTATCGTTGCGGATGATGCGATCGTGGAACCGGGGTTGCCATGTGAAATCGGGGCGAATTTTTCGCATGGTGTGGGTGCAACGGCCTTTATACCAACGGATGATGCGGGATACGGATTTGCCCAACATGGGGTTGTGTTTTCCCGTGACGCCACCGATCGGTGGGGGCGTTGGGGCGATCGGCGGGGGCGTAGAGACGCGATTAATCGCGTCTCTACCGGCGTGGTCGAAATGGGCAACCAACACCAAAACACCATGGATGTGGTTGGGCATCACCACAAATGCGTCCAACCGGCAATGGTCGAATTGGGCCGGAATCAAATGCCAAACATCCCACGCGATTTGTCCCATCGCGGAATGGGTCATTGTGCCATTGCGTAAATGTCCAAAATACGGGTGGCGATCGCGTGTACAGATGGTGATGAAATACGCGGCAGGCGTCGCATAATCCCAGACCGGATGACGCGCCGATGGAATACGATAACGACCCTGATATTTTGAGGAATCCATTTGAAGGGTAGAAGCACATCACCCCTCAGGATTCCCGTTCCCTATCCCACCCTCCTCTCCTCACGAATCAGACGAAATCGCCAGTGCCGGATTGCGATCGAAGAAATCAAAAGGCCGGATTTCAAATTCGTGCCATTCCGTTGGCAACACAGGCCAATCCTCTGCACGCACCACATGGTGAAGCCCAAGGGTATACCAAACGACGATGTCTGTATCCTCAATGGAGCGATTCTGGCGGGTCCATTCAGGTAGGCCGTCTCCACCATGGCTTTGGTTGGGATAGTTCCCTGCCGCGTAGAGTTCTTCTGGCTGGTAAGGCGTGACCCACAGGTGATAGTTGGTAAAGCCCGCCCGCTGCTGGGGATAATCGTCCGCTTGCATCAGGGATACCGCATTGCCATGGGACTTGAACTCATAGCTGGTGGGATACCCGACAAAATTTTCCGCGTGGGGATTCACGACACGCCACAGAGCTGGTTCCCGGATGTTCAGTTTCATTTTGGCGTCCGCTTCTGTTTTGGCTGTATGAGAAGCGATCGCCCATAGACTCTTACGGGGGCTTTCTTTGACAGCAACCGTCTTCAAATCATCACAGACAAAGCTGTTCTCAGGACCATCCACATCCATGTCCAGACGGAAACTGAAAAAGTGATCGTGGTTTACCGCCAGCGTGTGGGGTGCAATCATGCGGCCAAAATCCATGCCGTTTGGGTTCTCAGCATCCACACGCATGGCGGGAATAGCCTGCACCTCTTCCATGCCGCTGGCTCCAAAACGCACCTTCAGCGTACCGTTCTCGCCAAAAGACCAGTCGAACAGATAATCATAGTTGCCGATCGCTGTCACAAACCGTACCACCAATTCGCGATCGCGGCGGCTGGCTGAGGTTCCCGTCAGGGCGTCGTAGTGCCGCCATACCGGATCCCCGACATAGCGCTCAAAGATGCAGGCGGCATCGGTTTGCGTGTATGGATGCCCTTCGTCGTCGGCAAAAATCGTGTCGAGGTAGACGGCAGTGGAGGGACAGTCGCGATCGCGCTCTAGTGGCACTACCAGTTTGCCGGCCCCATATTCCCCCGCATCCATATACGTGCGGAAATACCAGTTGGGGTCGGTACTTTGATAAGGCACAAACAGCTCGGACAGGGAGCCTTCGTACATCACAGAGCGCGGTTGGCCGTCGTCGATGTACTTTACCAGGGAAAATACCGGTCCTACACGTGAGTCGAGCCGGACGTGAAACTGCCAGTTATGCCAGTTCACCGCCTGACCATCCATCTCGTAGTCGTGGCCCTTTTTCTCAATCCAATTCAAGGGTTTGGGTGCAGGGTGCTGCGTGACCTCGGCCTCCGTGTAGCCTGCCGGATTGTCGGGCATAGGTCGAACGCCCGTGTCAACAAGTTTGATAACACGCCCTGCATCGATATCAACGACTGCCGTAACTCCCTCAATCGGTCGCCCCCAGAAGTTCTCTGTGTCGCGTCCATCGAAGCAATTGACCTTGAAGAGTCGCCGTCCCTCTTCTTCCGGCAGCTCGTAGTAACCCGCCGTCAACGGTGCACACACCACTTTCTCATAATCGACTTGAGCGATACCGCGTTCAGACATCGCCTGCTGCCAGCCCGGATCGGCTTGGGTGATGTCCTGAGCGCCTGTCCATTCGCTGAGTAGGATGCCGGGTTGCACGTCGTCTACCTGGGTCCAACCCGTTACTTTCTTCTGGGTCAGGTTGACTACGGCCTCGTAGGCTTCAGGACCGTTCTTGACCATGGCAAAGGCCGATCGCTCAAACGGATCTCCCGGCTGCCAGTCCAGCATCTGCGCCTTAGGTGGGGACTGCAGTTGAATGAATGGATAACGGCTAGCCTTATCCACCAACCCCTCATCCTGCAGAATTGCCACGGTCCTCTCATATTCAGCCGCTGTAAGCGAATCCATCGGATGCTTTACCGTATCGGCTAGGGCATCCTCAGTCAGGCCTGTTAACAGCAATAAGGAGAACACAACCGAGCACAGCCAGCATCGCCAGCGAGAAATCGAAGTCATCATCCCAATAACCAATAACTAACAACGAGTAACGGTCTCATCTCGCAACGTTGCAGCCACCGTCGATTTATCTACGGCAAACAATCCAGATACATGTCGGTATCCCAATCCGTGGTGGTAGCAAGGAACTTTTCCCACTCGTCACGCTTATACCAATTGAAAACGCGATACATATCCCCCGGCATGGCTGACTGAATGACCGCATCCTCTTCTAGCCGCTGCAGCGCTTCGCCCAGAGACATCGGCAGCTTCTTCACCTGCTTGCCCGCTTCCATCGCCTCATACAGGTTGCGCTCTTCGGGCTCACCCGGATCGAGATCACGCTTGATGCCGTCGTCAAAGGCTTTCAGAATCGCAGCCGCCATCAGGTAGGGATTCACCATCGAGTCCACAGCGCGGTATTCGAACCGGCCCGGTGCCGACACGCGCAGACCACAGGTGCGATTTTGGAAGCCCCAGTCGGCATATACCGGAGCCCAGAGGCCGGTATCCCACAAGCGACGATAGGAATTGACGGTGGAACAGCCGATCGCGGTCAGCGCTCCCAAATGCTCAATCACGCCGCCGATCGCCTGCAGCCCAATCGGGCCAGGTTTGGTTTTACTCAGGGCAGGATCAGGCAGGAAGGTATTCTCGCCGCCTTGGCGATAGTTGAAGACGCCTTCAGTACCCGGCAAGTCACTCAGTCCTAAACTATTCGCCTTGTCTTCGCCCCCATACCAGAGCGAGAGATTGTGGTGGCAACCGTTGGCCGAAAGTCCCATAAACGGCTTGGACATGAAACAGGCAATCAGCCCAAACTCGCGCGCCACCTGGGAGCAAATTTGGCGATATGTCGTGAGGCGATCGCAGGTCCGCAGGGCATCGTCAAACATAAAATTCAGCTCTAGCTGACCCGGTGCATCCTCATGGTCGCCCTGGATCATATCCAACCCCATGGCGTTGGAATATTCGATGACCTTCAACACCACCGGACGTAACTGCTCAAACTGGTCGATGTGATAGCAGTAAGGGTGAGTCGCGCCCCCATCGGGCTTGCCGTCTGGCCCCTTCTTCAGCCACATCATCTCGGGCTCAGTGCCGTGGCGCAGATGCAGCCCGTCATGATCAGCCTGAAACTGTGCATGAATGCGACGCAAATTCCCCCGGCAGTCTGCCGTTAGGTACGCTCCCGGCTCTTCCGGCTCTTCGCGGTTGCGGAAACAGGTACAAAAAACACGGGCCACTCGCTTATCCCACGGCAGCTGGCAGAAGGTATCGGGGTCAGGGATAGCGACAAGTTCAGAGGCCTCAGGGCCGTAGCCGATGTAGTTGCCGTAGCGGTCCAGGAACAGATTCGCCATGGCTCCATAGACCAGCTGAATGCCGCGATCAGCGATGCTTTCCCAGTGGGCTGCAGGCACGCCCTTGCCGGTAATCCGCCCCGTTACGGAAACAAACTGGTAATAGATGTATTGGATGCCCAGTTCGTCGATTTTGGCCCGCACCTGCTTAACCAATTCAGCCCGCTCTGGCTGAGCAACATACGCTTCTAGATGTGTTAGCGTTTCCGGCTTAGAAATGACTGCAGTCACAAGAAAATCTCCGGTTCGTATCAAAAACGCTGAAAAAATGGCGTCTTCTGTTGTCTTGTGGCTAGTAAATCGGGCTTATCCTGATCGCTTTGTAGCTGCCGATACCTGGTGACGGAAAATCGCTCGTTAAGTCATGAAACCTTGGCTGAAGTCGCAGAAGTCTGCTTCAGGCCGATGCGTTGCCACAGCACATGCTCAACCAGGACGACAACACCTGCGGCGGTATATTCATTTCGAGAAATCCCCTTAAATCTTGCAGCTAATCGAATCGAGAATTAGCAAAGCCTAAGGCCTATGGGTGTCGTTGAACGACTGGCAACTAGACATCATTGCCAGGTAAGTGAACAGTCACAATTGTCCCTGTGTCAGTAGAAGAAGTAATGTGTAAGCTGCCACGATGGGCTTCTATGATGCGGCGGGTAATCGCCAGCCCAAGGCCATTCCCAGAGGACTTTGTAGTGAAGAAGGGCTGCGTCAGTTTGGGGAGTACTTCGGCTGGGATAGGCTCGCCCCCATTTTTAACTGTGACTGTGACAAGGGTATTGCTTATTGTCAGTGTGCAGGTAATCGGTTCTTCTGGCGGCGAGGCTTCACAAGCATTGCTGAGGAGATTGATGAACACCTGTTTCAGCCGATCGCGATCGACCATTACCTGCTTTGTAGTTTGCAGCCCATACGTTTGGATGGTGCGATTGGCTGCTGTCGGTTGATGGCAAAACTCATCACAGAGCATTTGTAAAAATGGCCC
Organism: Leptolyngbyaceae cyanobacterium; assembly: GCA_050330865.1. Lineage (GTDB taxonomy): Bacteria > Cyanobacteriota > Cyanobacteriia > Phormidesmidales > Phormidesmidaceae > SIO1E4. The sequence continues at coordinate 19,464 of JBHJHM010000099.1, read as the reverse complement.
CAGTGCGAGAGCCTCCAAATCCAGAGAATGTTCACGAGCATACATGAGAATTTCGTTGAGCAGTCGCTGTAGCCGTTCTGACTCTTCTAGGGCAAAAGCAAGACGGGCTTTAGCCCGTTCTGATAAGTCCATCTGTTCAAACGTGTGTAGCCCCATCAGCACGGTCGTGAGAGGATTCCGCACTTCGTGAACAATCATGGCTGCGAGTTCACCGATTTCGGCTAACCGAGCTTGAGCTTGCTCCATTTGCTTACGGGCTGTAATATCACGGGCCAGCGCCAACAGGACCGATCGCCCCGCAATCTCAATGCGTCCTAGCCGCACCTCCACAGGAAACTGGCTACCATCTTTACGCTGGTGCATGCCCTCTTTGGTAATCGGATGCGCCAACGTGACCTGCCCGTCAGCAACCAACTCCTCTATCGGTACGACGGTTTGAATATCGGGAACCGCCAGCTGCAGCAACTCTTCACGGCTATAGCCTAGGGTTTGGCAGGCTTCCTGATTCACATCCAGAAACCGCCCGCTGGGATCGACGACAAATAGCGCATCCGTTGCCTGTTCAATGAGCGTCCGGAACCGCTGTTCACTCTCTCGGAGAGCCTCTTCAGCGGCCTTCCGTTCAGTGATATCGTTGGTGACTGAGAGGATACATGCTTCATCGTTTAACTGTACGATCTCCGCCGAAAATAAGACGGTTCGCAGCTCGCCACACATGGCGCAAAAGCGATATTCCTGATTCCTCAGAAATCCCTTTTCATCCAGTACTGCCAGCATTTTGGCGCGATCGCCAGACTCAGCCCAAAGCCCTAACTCGGTTGAGGTTTTGCCAATAACAGATTCTCGGTCAGTTCCATATAAGCTTAAAAAGCTGTCATTAACCTCTAGCAAGCGTCCGCTTTCTAAGGTCGTGAGCGTCATCGGATTAGGGCTGGCATAAAAAGACTTCGAGAACTTTTCCTCGGAAAGACGCAAATCAGTTTCGGCTTGATCGCGCTCTGCAGTAGCTTCGCCGACCTGATTTACCATTTCTTCAAAGGCCATAATCACATCCCCGAGTTCATCTCGACGCAAGATACCCTTACTAACCGATTCAAAGGGAAGGGATCGCGCATCTTGATTTTGCCGTAGAGTGTTGCCAGCCCGTCGCAGATCACGCCGCAAGGCCAGTACAGGAGAAATCACCAGACGCTCCAGTAAGAACATCATGGCGCCTGTGACAAACACAGAAATGATCATCACCAGCCCTGTGATACGCGCGATAAAGAAGTAGAACTCGCGCCCGACCCAAGCGGCATCATGGCGTACGATTAGCTGATAGCGATTCTCAAACGGCGACATCTGCCAAAGCGCGTCGTACCGCTGTGTCTGGCGATTGTAGCGATCGCCGTCACGCCACCATGGCTCAGTTGCTAAGGCCTCTTCAAGTTCCAACTCTGGCTTTTCGCCAAACGTACCAACGAGGCTGCCATCCGCTCGATATAAGGCTCCTCCCAGAACAATTTCGTTGTTCCGCAGATTTTCCAAATAGGACAAGAGCGCTTCATCATCGATAGTGTCCAAATCGCTTTTAACGCTCAAGACACCTTCAGCTTGAGCCGACGATAAGGAGCGCAGATATTCCAGCAGTTCTCGCTCACGGCGCAGCACCGAAGGCACCAGGATGATGGCTTCGATGACCAAAATACTGAGGAATATCCAGAAGACAATACGCCGAGAGAGTCGTGCGTTCAACAAGTTAGACGATAGTCGTGGTTTGAGTCCCATGACTGACGCAGCCCATTCCAGAATTTCCCGTGGGCTTTATTGTAGTGGGCAACTCAATGCTTTGGGTGGATCAAGCTGAATGTGACTTTACTGAGAGCGCGCGATCGGTTCTTTAGTTTTGTAGGAATAAGCGGCAAATTCGCCAACAAAAGCAGTGTGTGTGATCAGTCCCATGGTTTCATGCCACAGGTGCAGATGAAAAGCAGGCGGCTCCATCACAAAGGCATTGGTGCTGTCTGGCGTCAGCTTCAGTGCTACCTGATGGGCAACACTAGGTGCAATGCTACCCAGCGTTCCGGCCCAGACTGTTTGAATGGAGCGATGTAGATGGCCACAGGCAACCCGCTGCACACAGGGATACTGTTCGATCAGGGCAGCCAAAGATGCGCCATTACGACACTGAATACGGTCCATGCCAGGTAGACCCGTCGCAAAAGGAGGATGGTGCATAAAGATGATCGTGGGTTTCCCAGGCGCTTCCTGCAAACGAGCATCCAGCCAAGCGAGACGTTCGGCGTCCATATCGCCATACCCTTCGCCATCTACCATCGTATCGAGCACGATAATGCGAACAGGGTAGCTATCCAGAACATACTGTACGAAGCCATCAGCAGGCATGTAAGGAAGACTGGGAAATACCCTACGGAAAGCCTCGCGATCGTCGTGATTGCCCATCACGAAATACACCGGAGCCCGCAAAGAAGCCATGATCGCCTGCAACATTCTGTATTCTGCCTCGGTGCGATTGTCGACTAAATCGCCCGTCGCAATCACAATATCTGGCTGGGGCTGTAGCTGATTTAATTGCTTTACAGCAGCTTTGAGAAATCGATTCGTATCGACAATGCCGTAGGCTTTCTCGCCCTCCGGCTGCACATGTAGATCGGATATCTGTGCGATGATCATGTGCCTTGCCCCTTGAGTCACTACCCCATAGTCAGCCTAGCGCCTTGCTTTGTAATCATGGTAAGCAAGGTTCTGTATCACTCCGTACTGTGTAGAGACGCTGCGAAATCCCTCCTGGCATAACGACAGTCCAGAAGCCGTTCTGCTTGCTGACTATTTTGCCTCCTCAAGGGAGACCTTGCACTTTTCTGCAAGGTCGCTTGCAGAAGTAGACGTTACAGCTGGTAAGGATTGTCCCCTACCCTCTGGAGTAGGTGGCCTACAGTAGCAAGATGACCTGTGAGTCTCGTTTCAGTCAAGTTCTCAATAGTGAGTCTTGTGATTTTTCAAACATTAACGATTCTTGTACTGTCCTTGTTGCTAGCTAGGCATCGTTGGGTAGGGCATCGTATGCACAAAGCTATGCGGGAGTGGCACCGGCAACAGTCGAAGTTGCTAGCAAACGAAGCTGACAGTGTTCGAGACAGCTCGTTACAGCAACTGTTTGTGTTACGTCGCAGTTTAGAGCTGGCCGCGATCGCGCCCTACAGTCATACGCCCGAACAGTACCAGACTTGGCTGCAGCAGCTCGAATTGCTGCAGGCTTCGCTGAACCGGTTTATGGATCGCTTGATTCCGCCCTTTGCTGAAGAAAGCTTACCCCTTGCGATCGCAGCTCATCTGAAGCCTGCTAGTCGGAATGATCAAGGCTTCCAGCTTTTCATCAAGCGCGCTGAGAATTGGGGTATCAGTGATCCTCTGCACATCAATAAAGCTATCTTGGCTTTTTTTCAAGGATTGGACAGCGACATCGGTTCTACAGGCAGTATTGCTTCGATACATCTAGCCTTTAGCCGAACCAGAGACCGTAAGCGAGTTCTGATCACGCTGTGCTGTGTTTGTAAAGACACTGCAATACTGCAAAAAAAGATTCATGATCTTTGTCGGATGGTGGTTTTTCTGTCACCGATTGACTATCAGTTGGTCTCAGAAGGGCGTAATCTATCCCTATCATTTCGGTGGTCTACTGTTGAAACGACATAAGCTTTGTTAGTGTGACCCTGAGGATGTTTTACGATGATCAGCACCCAATCCCAAAAACAACAACAATTTTTTGTGGTTGATGACCATGCCTCCGTACTGGATGGAACGGTGCTAGCCCTGAAGCAGGCATACTCCGACATTGATATTGCGACTGCCCAAAACGCACAGGAAGCTCGCAAAAAGCTGAGTGATTTACAGCCTGACGTAGTAATTGTGGACCTCTCGCTACCAGAATCGGCGGAAGCAACCGCTCAGACGGAAACAGGTATCAGCTTATTGCGTGAGCTGTTAGAAACTTATCCTGACTATAATTTTGTTGTTCAGAGCGCCTACATCAAGGCTCTAGTTCGCATCAAACCTAGCATTGACGCCCACCAAGGCGGTTTGACCATTGTCGATAAGAGCGAACCCATGCAGGAAATGCTCACCAAAGTCGACTGGGCTCTGAAGGGGGTGGTGTATACCCCGCGTGAAATGCGGATGGGACTCGAAATTAAACCCGAGTGGCTAAGGGTATTAGAATTAGCATTTAGAGAGGGAATGAAAGATCGGGCGATCGCACAGGAAATGAATATTGCAGAGCGTACGGTACGTCATTATTGGACCAAAGTTCAGGATGTTTTAGGGGTTTATCCTGAAGCCGACAAAAGTATGCGAATTCAGACCGAGCTGCGCGCGCGTGAAGAAGGCCTCATCGATTAACTCAAACCGATGAGCAAGTGATAGGTAATGCAAAAAAGAGCATTTCGCTGGATCAGTGCGCTGGGCGGAGGGTCGACAAGTCTGCTGCTAGGAGGAATCGGCGTCATTGCAGTGGTTTACCTGGCTCGCATGGTCGGTCTTTGGCAGGGAATTGAACTCAGGACCCTGGATTTTTTCCTCCGATGGCGGCCCGCTGAACCCACCGAAGAACGCATCACGCTGCTTGAATTTACGGATGAGGATATCCAATCGCTGGCAGCTTATCCAGTTCCAGATGCGGTACTCACTGACTTACTCATCGACCTGAAGACGTACGAGCCCCGTGTCGTTGCTCTAGATATTTTCAAGGACATTCCAGCACCCGCTACAGAAACTGCCGATGCTCAGGCAGACTCCTATCAAGCACTGGTTGAGTTGCTGCAGGAATCGCCCGAGATTATTGTGATCGAAAAAATTCTCAATTCGTATATCGCAGCACCGCCCGGCATTCCTAGAGAAAATATTGGCTTTGCTGATGCCCTACTCGATGACGACGGCTTCGTCAGAAGAAGCCTGTTAACCAGCTACAGTCCCTTCGATGAACGGTATCACTGGTCGCTCACAGCGCGGCTCGCCTCACGGTATTTAGCCAAGGAAGGATTCACCCCAGAAAATGGCATCTTTGATGAGCGCACGATGCGATTTGGAGCTGTGGAGTTATTTCGACTTGACGCTAACTCAGGAGGATATTTCGACCAGGATACGGGTAACAATCCCGTCGTTTTGATTAATTTCCGTAGTGGTGAACAGCCGTTTAGGCGTGTCACCTACCGTCAGTTTCAAGCGGGGGCAGTACCTGAAGACTGGTTGCGCGATCGCATCATTATTATTGGGATGACGGCAATTAGCTCCAAGGACTATATCAATTCTGCCGCTGTGGTGAGTCCGAACCCGCGCCAGGTACCAGGGGTAGTGCTGCAAGCCCATACCGTAAGTCAGATTATCAGCGCCGTTCTAGACGGGCGACCCATTTTAAGGCCGTGGGCAACACCTTGGGAATATCTATGGATAGGACTCTGGGGCCTAGTTGGCATCGGTCTCGTTCACCTTAAGGGAAAAATTCCTGGCATCCTGCTCATATTTATTGGGTTAGGAGTTTTGCCGATTGCGATTGGCTATGGCCTAATCTTTATAGGTTTCTGGATTCCGATTTTTCCGGTTTTTATTGCCTATTTCCTCAATGGTGGCAGTACCGTTCTCTATAAAATCTATCAGCGTGAACAGGATATCAGAATTCGCCTAGATGAGCGGCAGCGGGTCATTGAGCAGAGCTATAACACCATTCATAATGGGCCTTTGCAGTCTTTAAAGAGCTTAATTCGGAAAGTTTCTTCCAATAACGTACTGATATCCCCAGATGTTTTGAACTATGAGTTAAATCATATTGACGGCGAGCTAAGAAGTATCTATGAGTTTATGCAGCGGGAGTATTTGACGCTACAGACTCGAATTTACGTCACCCGTAACTATGCCATTGATTTAGAGGGACCTCTACACGAACTTCTTTACCAGGTCTACCGCAACCGAATTCAAGAATCATCTAGTTATTTCGACAGGGTTAAAATTAAAATTACGGACTTTTGTCCTATCGATGCCAGCTTTCTAAGTCTGGAAGATAAGGAAGACATTATTCGCTTTTTAGAAGAAGCTCTGTGCAATGTAGAACAACATTCCATCCGTACTACGCGCTTAGCGGTTACCTGTAAACAAGAACAAAATGACTGCATCGTACAGGTTTTCGACAATGGGTTAAGTCGAAGTGAAAATAACTCCATGAACGAAGCTGAGCTGATCAAATTCTATCCAGAATCGAACAAGTCTGGTAGCAGTATGCGGGGGCGAGGAACCCGACAGGCACAAGCATTAGCTCGACGGTTAGGAGGGCGCTTCGCCCGGCGGCCACAAACTCCTAAAGGAACTGTGTGCTGGTTGATTTGGCCAGTGCGGCCCTTGTCGCCTTGGCGTTTGTGGCAGCGGCGCGGATGCAACTTGATCGAGCGTCTCATTCAAAAAGGACCGTAAATCTTGCCTAAAATTCTGTAGTGAACTTTGTACAGTAGTCATGTTTGTGGAGAGAATGAGCTTATTGACTAATGTACTTTCGTTGATTAATGCGTTTTCTGCCCCCCAAACTAGGAACGATCGCGATGAGATGGAAGCAGATACTCCGACCTTACACAGGTATTCGGGTTTTGGGCCTTATGGGTTTTGCAGGTGCTTTACTCACGATGTCCATGCCAGGCAATGCCGACTTTAAGCCTTACTCTGATTCGCGTCCGCCCGTGGCCTCATCGGATATCACGGGCGGGCGGGCTTTTAATCCCCCACCGGACGGCGGTGTACCCGATGCGCCAACCGATACTTCAGGCGGGCGGACCTGTGGCATCAGTCAAAATGACCTACAGCTTACCCCTCTTGCGCCGCAGCGGCATCATATTGGGCAGACTTACTCGCCTTATCCCACATTCGTTTGGTTTATCCCTATTGATACGGCTCTGGAGGGAGAATTTCAAATCTATGCGAAGACTGAAACCGGCTACGAAGCGGTCTTAGCCGAGCCGCATATGTTTAGAAGCCGTCAAGGCTTTATGGCCTTGACGCTGCCGGACACTGCAGCTGGGCTGCAGCCCCATACAGAATATGTCTGGCAAGTGCTGCTGCGCTGTGGATCGCGCCCCGGCGACATCCATAAGGTCCGGGCTGAAGTGGCTGTGGTAGAAGTCTCTGAGCAGCCATCTCCAGACACTGCTGAAACCGATCTCCAACAGGCGGAAAAGTTAGGCCAAGCGGGCCTGTGGTATGACGCCCTGGCGGCTGTCTCAGAGCTGCCCTTAAGCCCCGATGCGATCGCATTCCGCCGTGCCCTCTTATTGGATTTGGCGGATTTAGAAGCCGCCGCTGAGGAGCCCCTGGAAAATCCAGAAAATAGCGCTGTGCCGCACAGTGAAGTCCTACGAAAAATCGCTGAGCTAGACTAGATGGCCTTACTGCCAATCGCCAACCAGAACAAAGGCTGCCCAGTACGCTGGATGGTTCAAGTACTGGGGATCTTTGAGCACCTGCTGTTGCGCTTTTCTGAGCGCGTCGGCTTTAGAAAGTCCAGCCTGCCAAGCCTCATAGAAATAAGTAATGAGATCAGCGGTGGCTTCATCGTTAACAGCCCACAACGAGGCCAGAGCACTTTCAGCCCCCGCGCGAATCGTGACACCTGCGAGTCCTAAAGTTGATCTTTCATCCCCACTAGCCGTTTGACAGGCGCTTAAGACAATCAGCTCTAGTGGGCTGTCGCGGGGTGCACCTTCCCGAATCAGGGCGTCCAGTTCGCCCAACCGCAGCAGTCGATTGTTCGCAGGACCACGAGCTGCAGCTGGCTGCGGCTCTTTGTCGCCCATCACGAGATAAGTGTTGCTGGGCTCGGTGCCAAATTGGCCGTGGGTCGCAATGTGTAGCACTGGATAGGCATTCGCGGCTAACGTTCGTTGTAAGTTCGCCTGGGTGAGTGCTTCATTCAGCAATAGGTCACTGTCAGGCAGCAGCGATATGACATCTTTTACTTCGCGCCCGACAGCTGGCAAGGCGCCAAGTCCTTCGCCATTTACGACCGGATCTTGTGTAAGGCCGAGGACGAGGGCTCGTCGATCAGAGGGCGCGATCGCAGGGGCTAACGTTTGCTGCAGCGAAGGCGCGATCGCGATGGCATATTGCTCCATCAGGTATTGGCTGCGATCGCCATCATACAGAGCTGCCATGGGGATATTTCGCAAAATGCCGTCATGGACAAATACCAGCGTCTCAATATTGTTGGCTACTAGCTGCGGCTCAAAGGGCGTGATAAATTCGCGATATAGCTGCTGGGCAAGCTGGGGATTGTATCCTTCCAGTTCATTGGCAGTGTCTTCCAAGCTATTGCGGAAATCCACAATCGTCTCACGGAAATAGTCTTCGGACTGGTAAATCCAGTGCAGCTGACGCAGCTGATTCGGCAGTGTCAAGATGACAGCGGTTTTGTCAGGAAAGATCAGGGTACTGATGAGGGCAGTGGTGGCATCGGTTTGTCTCTCATCGTGGATCTGCCCGAGGATGTCGTCGAGGCGGCGATCCGTAACAGGGACTAAACAATCACTGCCAAAGTAGTTTTGCAGCTCCGCCAACTGTAGATTGTCAATATTCGCTAACGCATCGCGAATACTGATGGTTTCATGCGGGGATGCAGAGGCAACCTGTGTGACGGGTAAAGCGGCTCTTGATAGAGGGTTTGCTTTCAGCTGTGGGCGCGCTTCTTGCCTTCTGGCCAGGGTTTCAGTTTGCAACGAAGGCACCTGCGAAAGCTGAATCGCGGCCATTTCCCGATACACCGGAGCAATGGTATCCCGAAAGTCAAACTGTAGCGTTTGATTGCTGGCTAGAATCTCATCGCGAATCCGATTGAGGGTGCTGGTGGCCTGGTTGTAGGATTCAATCGCTGGCTCTAAATCGCCGACGGCGGCATAAATCCGGCCCATTTGCCACTGCCAAAGATAAAGGGTATCCAGCGCCAAAACCTGATCCCCACTCGCTGCCAATCGAGCCTTCTGCGTCCACTCGCGTGCCGCTGCATAGTCACCGGCACACTCATAGAAATGCCCAACTTCTCCTTGAGTAAAGGCTTTTAGGCGGTTATTTGCCAGTCTTGTCGCGATCGCATCCGCCTGCTGCAATAATGCCCACGTCTGATCATCTTGCACAATATCTTGGCACTGACTGCGGGACGCCTCATAGGTTGCATCGGTTAGCGCTTTACCCTTTGCATCGGCTAAAGGCCGATGCTGTTTTATCAGCTGCAGCGCTAAGTAGGCCGTTTCTTGATTAGGCGCCAACTGTGCTAGTAAAGGCATCGCCTGATCCCGTAAGGCGGCAGCTGAGGTGCGATCGCCCGTTTGCATATGGACGCCAATGAGTCCCAATAGAGCTTTAATTTCAATCGTGCGATCGGTGGCTTGACTAGCAAGCATCTGGCTGGCGGCAAATTCTGACAAGGCTGACATGCGCGCTGTTTGCGCCGCCGTGTGAAACGCTTCTTCATCGCCTGAAGCACTCCGGAGCGCCGCTGTGGCTTGCTGGTAGCTCAGCTTTGCTTGGGCTCGATACGTATAACCCAGACTGCTGTGCAGAAGCGCTGCATAGCGAGTGCTCTCTAGTGTTTCGGCAATAGCCAAGCCCTGCTGCAGAAACCACAGCGCGGCGTCATAGTTTTGCATTGAGCGATAGGCTTCACCCAAACTACCTAGAGCAGCGACCTGAGCCGATGCAGTGCCATAGCCCTGACTCAGCGCTATGGCACTCTCTGGTTGACAAATATAAGTTTCAGAGCTGTCTGCATTCAGGCCATCCACATCGATCGCATTTGATCGAGCAGCATCCGGGAGCGTCTGGCTAGCAGGACTAATGCTCCCTCGCAAGTTGATATCCTCTGTGCAAAGCAGACTGATTGCCTGCAAAGGCTGACCTAATGAGCTGTAGGCTTGGGCTTGCTCACTCAAGGCTCGTCCCACCTGCGCTGGGTCTTGGAGGGACGTATAGACTGCCGTAACCGCCTGCCAGTAGGCTAAGGTCGTTGTTGGTTGCCCGATTTGCCGGTAGGCCCGGGCCAAGTTTTCCAAAATAATGGCGCGATCGCGATCCATTGCATCTTCTGGATAATGAGTCAAAGCCTGTTCCCAGTGAGCAATCGCGTCGTCGTAACGAGCGTCGTGGTAAGCTTCAACCCCTTGCTGTACCAGCTGTGTGGGGTCGGAGACGGAAGGTTGAGCCGCATGCAACAAATCCAGCGATGATGATAGTAGGCAGCAGCTCAGGGTCAAAGCAATTAAGCTACTAAAGCGCAGAATGCGGTAAGGGCGAAGCGTTCGCATGGCTGAGCAAGAAAGGCAGGACCAAAGCAACCTTACCGCCAAAATAGACTGTGTGCACGGGGACAGCCCCCCGATCAAGAAGTTTTCACTTTTCAGCCAGCTAGAGCGTCAAAAGCAGTCAGACAACTTGCACCATAGCGGCAACTGCAGTTGTCTGATTTAACTCTGGTGCTGGCCCAAATTCGCCGGTAATCTGTCAGAAACAGAGGCTGTATCCCTTACGACGACTGCCTATTGTGAGCAAGTAGTTCTCCTGGGTATTGACGTAAGGCAGCAGGTTTCGCGAGTCAGAATACGAATCAGCAGCAGTTTGTGAGTTTCTCAAACCAGACTTCACATTACTCCGCTTCGATTCCAGAGAGTTTCTGATTTTTCATTAACTTTTCCCACCCCAGATGACCTTACTTCAGAGAGATACCCAGCGGTGTCAACATCCGCTCCGTTTTGAGCCCCTTGGGAAACCCATCATGATTGGTCAACTGATTGGCGATCGCTATGAAGTCATCGAAATCCTCGGTTCAGGCAATATGGCAAATACCTACCTAACCGAAGATTTAAGGCGCGATCGCCAGCGCTGCGTAGTTAAGCGGTTAGCCTCTAGCCACCCTGAGCCCAAGCTACTGGAAGCTAAGAGACAGCTCTTTGCCAGAGAGGCCGCTAGTCTAGAAACGCTGGGAACGCATGCTCAAATTCCACAGCTTTTGGATTATGTCGAAACGTCCGAAGAATGCTATCTGGTACAGGAGTTTGTCGATGGCTATCCTGTCATGGAAGAAATCATCCTCGGCGAGCAGTGGACAGGTTCTCAGGTCATCCAGTTTTTAGAAGAAATGTTGACCCTGCTAGCTTTTGTGCATAGCCGAGGGTTCATCCATCGGGACATCAAGCCGAGCAATATCATGCGGCGGTGTTCAGACGGTCAACTGGTGCTGATTGACTTTGGAGCAGCCACGCCGATTACAGCACGGCAATCGCCATTTACACGAAAAACACGCGCCAACTTTGTGGTCGGCACCCCCGGTTACATGCCCATCGAGCAAGCTAACGGTCGAGCGAGACCTAATAGCGATGTGTATGCGCTGGGAATGATTGCGATTCAGGCATTGACGGGCATCGCTCCCCGTCAGCTGCAGGAAGATCCGCAAGGTGAATGGGATTGGCAGAATTATGTCGTTGTCGATGATAAGCTAGCAGCCGTTTTAGCGGCGATGGTGAGGCATCAGCATAGTCAACGATATCAGTCGGCAGCCGAAGTAATAGCTGCTATACAGTCGATCAAGCAAACCGTTATTGAGGGCGATCGCCTGTTCCCCGAAGTGCCCCCTCGTCCCCGTTGCTCCGCTTCCGAAACCGATCGCGCCGCAACTCCAGAAGAGGATTCTACCGAGACGATGTTTCCCTTTTGTGCCCTGAGAGCGTTTCGACCCACGGTATCAAAAGCCACCCTGTATCATCCCATTCACATCTTTATGGGAGCGAGTGCACTTCTACTCATCACGGCACTTCCTGGAATTGCAAGTTTGATGCAACCGCGATCGCTCGGTCAACCTGAACAACAACGATTCAATCCGCAGAATTTGCAGCAGGTTAGCCTTTACACTACAGACGGACAGTCCCTCACAGACACCGACGAAGACGCTCTGATTGCAAGCGTATTCTCGTTCCCTGAAGCATCCATTCAGCGCCCCTAGAACAGAACATGCCAGCACCCTAGTCTGCAGCCCCTCAATCCAGGCTGTAATAGATGTAAATCTATTCTTAAGCTAAGCATTGCAAATGATTATGTGGACTTAACCGATTACTTGTTTGGGGTGCTTAGAATCGCAGGTGAACTTTATTTCACTATCTTTGGATATGAACTTTCAACGGATGCTTGCTACGGTTCGCCCTCTCTTCGCGTCTGCCATGGCGCTACTTTTCTGGATCAGTGTGACTGCTTGTAGTGAACCATCGGTAGAGATGCCCTCGGGACAGCCCATGCCAGACAGTGCCCCTGAAATCACGATTGGCGATCGCGTCACACCCACTTCCGAGATAATTCAAGATCAGGTCGAAGATGCCTTTGAGGCGATCGGCAATGAAGTTGAAGACGCTGCCGAGCAAGTCATGAACACAGTTGAGTCGGCGCTAGATACCTTCGATGACCTCAACGACTCCGCTGCCGATGCGCTCGATGAAGTTGTCGCTGACACAGAGCAAGCGATTCAAGAAACTACGCAAGATCTCAAAGAATCGATCAAAAAACGAACCGAAGGAATCAAGGACGTAATCGGTGCTGCAGATCGGCAAACTGGACCCGATGCTTTGGAAGCTACGCCCGAGCAAGTCACACCGACTCTAAATAACCCGCCTGAGGTCGTCAGCGATACCGACGATGCCATAGAAACCACAAATACCGCGGTTGAAGCAACCGCGATCGAAGCAGTCGATGCAGAATTTGAAGCTATGTATAGTCAAGTCAAATCAAGAGAAGCGGCAGTTGAGAAAACCTTTGACACCGGTGAGACTGATCTGTAACGAACGACAGCCCCATAAAGGGAGAAAGCAGCCCGCGACATCAATCTACTGGACGTTGAATCATATGCTCCAGGACGCGCTGCTTGTTCTTGGGGTTAACCCCAATTAGCCGGACATATTCATCGGGATAATTGACTAAGCACTGCTCCAGCACTGCCACCGCTTCCTCTGGATTTTGAGTCTGTACGGTAGAACAGCTCCGCCACGAGTTGGTGCGAAAGCGGCGTCGATCAACATGTTCCATGCCCACCCGATAGCCTTGGGTCAGTAAAGCTTGCACGTGGCTGATAGCATCAGGGCTGAGCTGCTTACCAGAAAACTCAGGGGGGTGAGACGCTCTTTCAGGCACACGCGAGGAGACAGAGCGTGCCTGACCATTTTCCTGCATAGTACCCTCAGTCAATGACTCATAAGCTCGATAGAACGGCTGTGGATCAGAAGCTGTTCCTTGCTGTGCCGGATGAGTTCCCCGCTCTCTCAAGGCCCGATTGTATTGATCGGCAAGGCGCATTTCTCGCAGCCGCCGCTGCTCATTCACCATCTGCTGCCCTACTGCCAACAGATGCTGCAAGGTAAAGTTGGGTTTCGCAAACTGAAGTGGCTGATCGGAATTCACCACTCTTTGCGAGACCCTGCTGATGCCGACGGTATGAATGAAATCGCGAATCTGTTCGTCGTAAATGCGAGCTCGTAGCGCCCCAAAAAAGTCGATCGCCTGCGCCGCAAACATGTCTACTAACTGATCGATTGCCGCCTGTCCCAAATTATCGGGTTCAAAAATACCTCCCACAATACCGATGCGATCGCTGCGATCGGGCTGCCAGTAAAACTTCTCCATCCGCCCGTCTCGTACCAGAGGTTCGTATAGCGTCGAGAAGTCATTTCCCGTTACAATAATGGGGACTCGCTGGATGGGCTTATCGTCATAGCTGCCAGGAAGCTGGACATTCGTTGGATTGTCAGCGATATTCATCAGCGTATTGTTAACGAGCTGGGTATTGACCGTGTATTGGGTCATGGCATCGAAGCGCCCTGCCCCTGCATCCAAATCATTGATCATCAACACGGCCATGACGCCTCGGACCCGTACAAGTTCTGCCGCTTCGCGATAGCGCAGACGAATCAGCCGGGCTGGATCACCGGCATCGGGGCTCTCTAACTCGCCTCCAGAGATGTGCACAACCTCAATGCCCATCCGCTCGTACACCAATTCACACTGAAACGTTTTTCCTTCTCCCTTACGTCCATGAACGCCCAGAATCAGCGGTACTCGTACACCCTCTAGATTGAGGTAATTCTTAGTGATGTGGACTGCGAGTTTGTCGAGAAAGCGAGGGGCGATGTAGTAAGACATTCTGGGGGGACGGGGGGACGGGGGGACGGAAAGTTGCTCGCAGATTTATCGCGAGCAACTATACGGATAAACAAGCTCATCTCACTGGCATGATTGACCCAGCATTATTCCTGGCTTTGATTTTATTTGATCACAATACCTACTCGCGATCGCTTTCCAGAAATAGCTTGTAGCCCACGAAAGCAAGGCCCAATACCAGAGCAGCGGTAAATAGCCAGCTGGCAACGCGGATAGCCACAATGACAAACACTACCATCAGGAGAAACTTAGCAATGTTGGGGATGCGCTGGTACCAAGTCCGCTTCTTTTTCTTCGGCGGCTCTTCGTGCTTGTAGGTCGGATGCACAGGGGTTTGATCCATTTCAGCTTCTAGCTCGCGCATCCGAATCTGGAGTTCTCGCGCTTTCAATTCTGTCTCGCGCCGACGAAGTTCTTCTTCCTTAGACTGTGGTTGAGGATCCATTTTTTGCAAAAGCCGCTACTGAGTGTTCACGATAATCGCAGTCTCAGGATTCCCACAACAAACTGTGGACACTACCGCCGACTGCCTCTAAGCCTGCGTCTCCTTCGCTTAAGTTTAGCGTTCGTGCCCCGCCACAGAATTATCCAAAAAATAGCGGTCAAGAAGAGATAGGCCAGGAACACTGGCCCAGCGGCAATTGCTGCCATCAGGATGAGTAGAACACTTCCTGTCAGGAACATCCAACCTGTAATCAGCACCCACCAGGGAATTCCCCCGCTAGCGATATTTCGGGAAGCTCTGCCGCGTAGATAGATTTCTCCCATAGGATCATATCCGTTGGGGATTTTGTCTGGGTATGGGGAAAGACGATCAGCCGGCACCTCGACAAACAGTCGGTCATTTTCCGACGGTGGATGCTCAAAAAACTGCCTTGGCTCATCCTTACTGCTCATGATTCCTCGCTGCTAGTCTATCGACAGCAGTTAGACTACAGAAATGGCGCTGAGCTTTTTCTCACGCAGCGATCATTGATGTTCTCTGTTGAGAAATACAGCACGCACCTTGTTCTTTCCGCAAACGGATGCCACAGCCATCTCCCCGTCCTGATATTGCCTATATCCCAACGCCAGATGATGCCGTAGACGCAATGTTAGAGCTGGCTCAGGTCGGTGCTGATGATGTGCTCTACGATCTGGGCTGCGGTGATGGACGACTCCTGATCCGAGCCGCACAGCGATGGCAAACGCAAGGTGTGGGAATTGATATCGATCCCCAGATGATTGCTCATGCCCGAACCCAAGCTGAAGTTGCTGGCGTGGGCGATCGCATTACCTTTTGCCAGGGGAATCTGTATGAAAGTGATGTGCGATCAGCTACCGTCGTGATGCTGTATCTGTTGCCCCACCTGAATCTGCGGCTACGACCACAGTTACAGGAGCAACTGCGATCGGGCGCTCGGATAGTATCGCACCAGTTCGGTATGGATGACTGGGCGCCCACTAAAATCGTCAAGCTGACTCCCTCTGAAGAAGACTCGACACTCTACCTATGGGTCATGTCATAGGTGGGCTATCAGTTCAAGCTTAGAAGTTTCAATGGCTGTACAAAATACTTCCTGTTCCCTATTCCCCGCATACGCCTCAAAAGCTAACCTGATAGGCTGGAGCGGCCAGACACGAGACGGCCAGACCGAGGACAGAACCAACAATGACCTGGACGGGGGTGTGCCCTAGCAATTCTTTGAGACGATCTTCGTTGAATTCTGGCTTTTCGCGGAAAAGTTCATCAATAATCTGGTTCAAGATTTTAGCTTGCTTGCCCGCAGCCTGCCGTACACCTGCAGCGTCGTACATCACAATGACAGCAAACACGGTGGTAACGGCAAAAGCTGGGCTGGCCCACCCCAAAGTTTGACCAATGCCGCACGCCAAAGCGGTGACCAAAGCGGAATGAGAACTTGGCATACCGCCTGTTTCAACTAAGACGCGGAGATTAACCTTGCCATGCTGGGCAAATTCAAACACAACCTTTAAAGCTTGGGCTATCAGACAGGCCGCTAAGGCCACGATCAGAACGTAATTTTGCAAAATATCGCCGATGTTTTGCATGGTTTCTACAGAAGTCATCAATGGGTACGAGCAACAATAAAATCGGCCAAGGCTGATAACGGCTGAGCCTTTTGTCCAAAGCATGTGGAGACTGCGACTTTGGCTTCTTCAACTAACTGTTGTGCCTGCTGTCGGGACTCATCAATCCCCCAGAAACTGGGGTAAGTGGCTTTTTGCGCCTGCACGTCTTTGCCAGCGGATTTGCCCAATTCTTCCGAGGTAGCCGTAATATCCAATACGTCATCCACAATCTGAAAAGCGAGTCCTATTTTCTCGGCATATCGAGCAAGGACGCTGATCTGCTCATCGTCGCCTCCTGCCAAGATCGCTCCAGAGGTCACTGAGACCTTCAGAAGAGCGCCTGTTTTGTGAGTATGAATAAAGTTTAGGGTTTCTAATGTAACGTCTGGGTTCCCCTCAGAGGCCAGGTCAACGATTTGGCCTCCAACTAAGCCTGCTGCACCAACAGCCCGTCCCAGCGCTGCTACGACCTGCAAAATTCGCTCAGGAGGAACATTCTGAGTCTGTGTTGCAACGTATTCAAAGGCATAGGATAACAAACCATCACCGGCCAAAATGGCAACGTCTTCGCCATACACCTTATGGTTCGTCAGCTTGCCACGACGATAATCATCGTTATCCATAGCGGGCAAGTCATCATGAATCAGGGACATCGTGTGGATCATTTCCAACGCGCAGGCGGTAGGCATCGCCATCGTCTCTGTCCCATTGAGGAGTTCACAGGTTGCCAGACACAAGATGGGACGTAGCCGTTTGCCACCTGCCAGCAAAGAGTATCGCATCGACTCGTAGATGGTTTCTGGATACGCCATCGGCAGCGAAGCATCCAGTGCTGACTCGACCTGCTGTTTGCGATCGCGCAAGTATGTTTTCAAATCGAAAGGGGCAGAAGTTGTGTCTGTCGAGTGAGTCATCACCATACTCAAAATCCTGAGCGTCAAGACAAGGAAGAATCGCCAGGGAGCAATTCCTGAAAGCGGTTAGCGTAGCTCTGAACTGTATTATGCAGGAGCATGGCTACAGTCATAGGGCCAATACCGCCAGGCACTGGCGTAATCGCGTCAGCAATTCGACTAACCGCTTCATAGTCTACATCCCCAACTAGCCGATACTGGCTGTTTTCAGTTTTGACCCGATTGATACCAACATCAATGACAATGGCTCCGGGCTTTACATAGTCTGGGGTAATTAAGCCGGGGCGCCCAATAGCCGCTACGACAATATCAGCCATTTGGGTCAGCTTGGCCAAATCGCGGGTGCAAGAATGGGCCATGGTCACAGTTGCGTTAGCGGCCAATAACAGAGCCCCCATGGGTTTACCCACCAAAATGCTGCGTCCTAGAATGATCGCGTGGCGTCCCTCTATGGGGATTTCATAGGCCTCTAACAGCTGCATTACCCCTAAGGGAGTACAGCTTTGTAATCCTGCCTCGCCTCGGAGCAGCCGCCCCATATTGACTGGATGGAGACCATCGACATCTTTCTGGGGATCAATTGCATTCAATAGCTCAACAGCGTTTAAATGCTCTGGTACCGGCAACTGCAGCAGAATGCCATCGACCCGGTCATCGGCATTCAGTTCAGAAATTGCTCCGAGAAGATATTCTTGCGATGTTTCTTTGGACACATGCTGACCGAAGGAAGCAATGCCGACGCGATCGCAGGCGCGTTCCTTGTTCCTGACATAGGCCGCACTGGCCGGATGATCGCCCACCATAATCACAGCTAGCCCGGGCGGACGCCCGACCTGTGGAGACCAGGTTTGAATTGTCTGCGCCAGAGCCATTTGAGTCTGCTGGGCCAAAGCTTTACCATCGAGAATCTGAGCCATTCGCCATCCTGAGCTAATCTAAGGGCAAGGAGCAAATCGTGACGCATAGTTGCGTTCAAGGCTCTTGTAATAAGTCCGCAATCAGGTTAAATCTGTCTGGCACCTACCCAACCTGACCCCGATTCTAGTGTCTCAGATTTAGAGTCATCCTCATCATTAGAATGATGCTAGCCATACAGCATTTGAAGCGTTTGAGCCGAAAAAGTGTTTTTCTTCTAGCGGTGGTCTGCCTGGGATGTGCTGCATCGCAAGTTCCCAACACGTCCGAAACTGCTCCGCGTGTCCATTTGCCTCGCGCGATCGCTCAACTCACGCAGCCCACAACTGCTCTACAAGACATCTCCGAAAACTCAGTCAATCAAGCTATTAATGTGGAGGGTCAAGTTCAACAGCACGCCCCTCTGGTGGAGGGGTGGCTTTACCAAGTAGCTGACGACACGGCAACAATTTGGATCACGACTGCGATCGCTCCGCCTGCGATCGGCGAATCAGTTCGTATTCGTGGCGTTGTGCAGTATCAACAAATATTAATTGGGGACGCCGACATCGGCGAATATTATCTCCAAGAAGCTGCCCGCGAAGTACGCGATCCGGCTGAGGAAGCGGGGGATGAGGCCGAGAGTGATGAAGGCGGGGTGGAAGAGTGATGGGAAGAACCAATTACCAACTACCAACCATTAACGAAGAATCAATAACCAATAACCAATAACGATCTATTCCCTCTCACACTGAGGTTGTCCATGTCTCGTACGGATTAATGCCTTCATCGCCGAACCAATCCGCGATCGCAGTGGTGATGGAATTGACGGTAAGGTAGTGCTTAAGGGCAGCGAGGGCTTCACGTTCAGTCTGAAACTGATGCCGTAGACGAAACTGGTAAGGCACTTCCGATAAGCTAGCGGGGGATTTTGGCTCCCAGAGTTCCATGATGACGCCGTGAGTCGTTGGAATGAAGCGGTAGTGGACAACAGACTCAGCAGGTTCAACGGGTGCGGATGAGACGGAAGTCGTTGGAGGCATTCCCATATCTCACTGATACGTGGGGGCTTATCTAGGTCTTTCGGAGGATGAGGGCTTTTTTCCGGAAACCCAGATCATGCACGCAATATTACGACAATCTGCGGCTCTCCGACAACAATTTAGACCAAAACTATTGGTGCAGCCAAACTCATCCGCCCTCTACTTCTGCGCTCTTTGGGCGTTAAGGAGCTGCGCAAAAATAACTTGAACTATTCCGATTATTGAGAAGTGGTTCGAGATAGCCCTGTCGCTCGGGCAACACTGCTAATGCCGCCATGTCCCCAACTGAGTGCCTCCGTTGCTGCCCATGCCCGTAAACTAGC
>JBHJHM010000098.1:0-3123 GCA_050330865.1 Leptolyngbyaceae cyanobacterium | reverse complement strand
AAACGTTCTTTTGCCACTACCCGGTCGTTTGCCCCTACCCGGTCGTTTGCCCCTACCCGGTCGTTTGCCCCTACCCGGTCGTTTGCCCCTACCCGGTCGTTTGCCCCTACAGGATTGGTCAGGTTAATCAACACAATGCCATGCAGGTGGTTGGGCATGATGACCCATTGATCGAAATCAATTTCCTGCCGAATGGTACTGGATTGTAGCCATTCTTCTGCAACGATTTTGCCGGATTCATTCAATTGCATTGCGCCATCAATGATCTGTCCGAATAGGCACTGACGCTGAAAGGTGCAGAGGGTGATGAAATAGGCCCCAGCGGATGAATAGTCGTAACCCTTGAGACGAATGGACCGACGGTGGTGTTTGTCGGGGTTATATGGCATGGGAATTGACGGGTGGGAATAGGGTTAGGATGCCCAGACCCGTCGATTGCGGATCTTTGGATGGGACGATGTGTCGGAAATGGCGTGAACGTTTTCGTTTGGAGGGCGTACGCCGTACGCCCCTACGATTTTTCGGCGGGATGCCCACCCATGGGGTTTCTGTTCGCGGATTGTCTGTTGGTGGTAGGGGCAAACAGCCGTTTGCCCCTACAGGGTCTGTCGGGGTTGTATGGCATGGGAATTGACGGGTGGGAATAGGGTTAGGATGCCCAGACCCGTCGATTGCGGATCTTTGGATGGGACGATGTGTTGGAAATGGCGTGAACGTTTTCGTTTGGAGGGCGTACGCCGTACTACATGTGTTATGCCGTATGCTCTGTGTGAATTTGGGTTGGAGGGCGTACGCCGTACGCCCCTACATGTGTTGTGCCTCGCCCACTTCGTGAACTGAAACCTAATTATTGCTATCACATCACCGCTCGGGACAATAACCGCGACTTTCGGCTAACCCGGTTTGAATGCAAAGAGATCTTGCTGATGGCGATTAAGCAATGCCAGGACAAGTTTGGCTTTAAGCTGTATGCCCTGTGCATCATGAGCAACCATGTGCATTACCTGTTGGAGCCTCAGCAGCCGGAAGATTTGCCTAAGATTATGCACTGGCTGAAGTGGTTTACGGCGATGTGCTTCAATAAGCTGCTTAATCGAACCGGGCATTTTGGGGAGAAGCGGTATCACAGCACTGGGTTTCCCATTACGGATTTTCTGGAGTAGGAGATAAAGATGGAAACCGGATTGCCTGACATCTGAAAACGCCTGTCTGCCTAGATGACACCAATCATAACCTTGGCAGCAAACGAGGCATAGTATCTACGCTTGTCACGTCGGAAGACCGGATATCTCAAAGGCATCCGGCCTTGTAGGATTATTTTGGTTACTGATCGCTCTACATATTTGACCTAAAGCGATCGCGCCTCAACAAACTAAACACCTCTCCCTGCGCTGGCGTAATCAATATCCCCGACTCCGGAATGGCGATCGCCTGACTCCACGTTGCCTGCTCCGCATACTGGAGCTTATGCAACGTATGAATCACCGATCGCACCCCCTGCGGCGACCCAATCACCAGATGCAACAACCGCTCTCGCTCTGGCTGGGCTGGCGGATTCACGAGCAACAGCGGACTCGCCGCCGCCCGTTGACGGGCCGACGACGCCAAAAATGGCAAACATAACATAATCGGGTTTCCTCCGATGAAACGAATGGGTAGGAAACCCAAAAACCTGGCCGTTCCCAGACATGGTGCAGTTCGGAACGGCCACGAGTAAAATGCTACTCAGCCTCCGAGACAGCTGTGGTCTGCCTTGGGGGTCAGCTGCTGGTTGGAGGGCCTAATCTCCTGCCAGTAGCGCTCGACCAAATTTTTGGGAACCCAGCTGCGGACACACAGCCTTAGCTCAGTAATTTAATCTATCCCCACACCGGAAGCAAGTCACAATCGTTACAGAGCTTATCGCTTGTTGATTTCCTTAACATTTCAGAACGACAGTGCCAGTGAAACCTTGTGGAACAGTCAGCCCGACAGTTCAGCCCTGTTCATCAGGCATTGTTTTTATCTGGCATAGCAATTGGGCGAAACTAAAGCGGTCAAGCGGTGTGGGCTATTGGTTTGAGCTCAAGTTGGTAGCGATACAAAGCGATGGGTTGATTAGGAGCCTTGAAGTAGTCCGGATCCTGGGGCGACAGATAAATGGCAGTTACTTGGTCAGCTGTGATTATGAATGTATCCTCGGCAACCCAGTGATAAGCCGTTGTTGTCTCAACCTCGTTAAAGAAAGGCTGAGCACTACCTCGGAATATCTGTTGAAATACCTCGGTTGTCACAAAATCTTGATTGGAAGGAATTTCGACAGCACGGCCAACCAAAGTCGATTCTAATTGGCGATCGCCGCGCAAAATCGTCAGTTGTCGGTTGGGATTATCTGGATCAACTTTGACTGCTTTGACCGCCTGCTCACCTAAATAAGCACGCGCAAGATTCAATCCATTGAAAGCACGATCAGCAACAATCTCTTCCTGCGCTAAGCGAGGCTGGAGCAGAAGCGCTTTAGTGACAGAGGTGATGTGGGGTTGAAATCTAACCTCACAGATAATTGGCTGGTTTAAGAGTGCCTGGTTGCTCTCAAACCCTGGTGTTTGTAAGTCAGGGGCCAAGGGAGCCACTGAGTTCACCAGGATGCTTTTCATCTCCCAGGTGCCTGCCATCCAGTCGGGATAAACTAAGTCACCCGTAGCAGCTTCTACAGATGGTTTATTTGTCCAGTCTGGAAATGCGTTTAAGCGATCGCTTAACGCTCCCGCAGAGGCTTGACCGCTGCAGAGCAACCACACAAGCAGCAACAGTGAAACCCAAAATAGATTGCGACGAATACGGTGCAAAGAGCGACGATGCATCTCGAATGTGAAATGAAATTACCCTCAAAGGTAAATCATTCTCAAGCAGAATCGCAAACATAAAAAGCGAGCCCCGCTGCTGTACAGCGGGGCTCGCAATCAATGCCTCAAACTAGCAGAAGCCAGACCTAGCCGATGGTTTCGGGAGCCTGAGCCGCCGCCAAGTCAAGCGGGAAGTTGTGCGCATTGCGCTCGTGCATCACTTCCATACCCAGGTTCGCACGATTGATCACATCAGCCCACGTGCCAATCACACGACCCTGCGAATCAAGGACAGACT
>JBHJHM010000097.1:0-19074 GCA_050330865.1 Leptolyngbyaceae cyanobacterium | reverse complement strand
AGCACGGCATCTGATCGAGAACTTTTTCGCTAAGTTAAAGCAATACCGGGCGATTGCAACGCGCTACGACAAGACAGCTCGCAACTTCTTGAGTGCTGTCTATCTCGCCGCTGTTGTCATTTGGCTTAATTGATGACACGCCCTAGAGCAACTGGCAAATTACCAAATACTTGCATCAGAAGTGCGTCAGAATTCGCATGGCAGCGCTTTACTTTTGGCGCGGGATACTCCCCACCTTCTGGAAAGCTCATTCACGGAGACAATTCATCTCCCAGAGAACTCGGAACGGCCTCTATTGACAGGCAAATTCTCTTGGGACGAAAAATCTCTACAACTTCTTAGCCTCCATCTAACGCGCCCTCGCAGTCAGGCTACATCGGCTTTTCAGCGCCAGGAACTGGCTACCGTGGCGCAGTGGAGTCAAGCCATACAGGCTCAAGGGCGACAGGTTGTCATTATAGGAGACTTTAACAGCACTCCCTGGACACGCACATTTCAAAGCTTTTTGCAGCAGGGCCATTTGGTCAACTCACAGCAGGGTTATGGAGCACAGTCGACTTGGCCTGCGGCTTGGCCGTCAGCATTGCGAATTGCAATTGATCATTGCTTGCACAGCGATGGATTGCTTACCTTGTCGCGCTCTATTGGTCCCCCACTAGACTCCGATCATCGTCCCCTCATTGTCGAACTTCAGCTGCTCTCTGAAGCAGACTGAACTCCAAGCCTTTAGGGAGTGAATTGTGTCATTCTGTTGACAGATTATTTCGTGGTGGATGCGATAAAAACAATGCTTCGACGCTGGATCATTGGACTCTTGTTTGCACTGGGTCTATTTCAAGGACTTGCCAGCCCAGCTTATGCCGATGCAGAAGACACCCTAGCGAAGGCAACTTTTGCAGGGGGCTGTTTTTGGTGCATGGAAAAGCCGTTCGATGAGTTACCGGGGGTTCTCGATACGACCTCGGGCTATACGGGCGGCACTGTGGAGAACCCTAGCTATTACCAAGTCTCATCGGGCGGCACCGGTCATGTTGAGGCAGTCCAGGTTACCTATGACCCTAGCCAAGTTAGTTACGAAACCCTACTAGAGGTGTTTTGGCGCAATGTTGATCCTGTAGATGGCAAGGGACAATTTTGTGACAAAGGGAGCCAGTACCGTTCGGCCATCTTTTATGCGGATGCTACCCAGCAACATGCAGCAGTTACATCAAAGGAGGAACTAGAATCGTCAAACAACTTTGGCAAAGCGATCGCAACCGAAATTCTCCCCGACTCTGTCTTCTATCCCGCCGAGGATTACCATCAGGACTACTACAAGACCCATCCAGTTCGCTACAAGGTTTATCGCTTCGGATGTGGGCGTGATCAGCGATTGGCTCAGATTTGGGGTGAGCGTGTCGCAGTACAGGAGTGAGCGATCGCGGCCCTGAAGCTCAGCACGGTCAGGATGACGAGACTAAGGGGCAGCACTCCGGCATTCCGACAGCACTACCCCTGAATATTCGTCCGTCAATAATCCGATTGATATCGTCGTCATTGAGCGGTGTGTTCATGGTTACCAAGATTATTGATATAGCGTGATAACTGCGTTTATGCGCAAACCTCGAAAGCATTAAACCCTCGGTAGAACGAGAGCTTTGATGTGATAGGTAACAGAATGAACCATGAAAGTTTTAGTGTTTAATTCTGTTTTGAAAAGCCTATCCATTAACAACAATTGTTAATGGATAGTAATAGCTCTATATCTATCGGTCGTATATGTGAATCGTTTTTATGTTTTCTTTTTTAGTGTGAGTGATAGCGTTAATAAAGGTTGAGTCAAATCACATCACCGTTAGTAAGATGAAGTTAACCAGACGCCGTTTGACGGTCAATTCGGTGGCTTTACTGGCCGGACTACTATCCGTATTAAGATTAAGAAAAGAACGTGGTTTAGCAACTCCGGTGTGTTATATCACAACTGAAGAGGGAGAAACTTCGGACCTCACCAGTATGTGCGGAACGTCAACCGAAGACGCTGAACTAACCAGCTCAAGTGAGGCTTTGACACGAGAAGCTTACGCATATTCTCGGCGTGGCGGCGATTACGTGAACGCGCAACAAATTGAAAATGCAATAGCAGAGTTTGAAGAATCAAGCAGACTACACGTTGAGGCGGGATATCCTGAGCGTGCAGCACCAGTGGATGAAATTTTGGAGGTTTTATATCGTGTTATTCGGAATAGGCAGTAAAAAAATAACTGTATTAGCAGCTTTCTATAGGGATTAGTATATCGTCTAATTTAATCCTTCCTTCAAAAGCAAATGCGGAAACTAGAACTATAGTGTACAAAGATCGTCTTCGTTTGACCGTAACATGTATGAACGAATTTGATTACGCTACGGGAGTAACGAACGTATTTATATCTTTTGAAACCACGGGGGAAGGGATTGACATTCCAGGATCAATCATAGGTAGCTATAGTGCATATGTGAGAAGATTCGCTAGTGGTGACGAAGATTTCCAATGAATTGGAAATACAGGCTTAGCTACCACCGAGGTCAGTCGTTTCGTCAGGTTTACTGGTACGAGCGCGGCGGTTGCTATTACTGGGTTTCCTCCTGGGCCTGTAGATCCTAATTTGGCTGAGAAAAGGGTGAGACTTATAAGTCCTCGCGCCGCTATTTTTTATGATCCTGACTTAGTAGTGGGTTGCGATCCGTAGCAATAATATAATTTTCTATATCACCAGTCACCTAGAAAACCTCTAGGTGACTATTTTTTTAGCAGCGACGATCCAAACGTCAAGACTGCGTGTCGTCAACGTTTGAATCGTTTTGCCTATCTTCGAGCGCTTGAGAGTGAACGATCGCTATCCTCGGGATACTGGAATACGATTCACCTTTTTGGCTAATCCTAGGCGCTGCAATAGCTTAATCGTTTGCCACGTAGCGTCAATCTCCCACCAGCGCCAGCCGGTCTGTGCTGCCCGAGGATAGGTGTGATGATTGTTGTGCCACCCTTCGCCATAGGTTAACAGCGAAACCCACCAGAGATTACGGGCATTATCTTTAGCCTCAAACGTACGATAGCCCCAACGATGAGTGGCCGAATTGACGAACCAAGTTGAGTGCCATAGCAGTACACACCGGACAAAGATACCGTAGATAACAAAGGACCATCCCCCCAGCAGATACAACAGAATTGCTAGTGGCACTTGCAGAAGTAAGAAAGCTCTATCAAGCCAGCGATAGAATGGCTGACGCATAAGATCGCGTGCGTACTTGCCATATTGAGCGCGGTCAAATGAGTACGCTTGAGGACGCAATATCCACATTATGTGACTCCACCAGAATCCACGCTTCGCTGAATAAGGATCCTCTGTAGTGTTTTCGGCGAAAGCATGATGCTGCCGATGTCCACCCACCCAAAAGATAGGGCCTCCCTGAATTGCTAGCGCTCCCAGTGTCGCAATACCATACTCTAGCCACTGGGGAACCTGAAAGCTTCGATGGCTAAGCAATCTGTGGTAGCCCAAACAGATACCAATGCCGCCGAATAGCCAGTGCAGAAAAAGCGCAACTCCCAAAGCTGACCAAGAGAAAAACCAGGGAGCCAGCAATGCCAAACCATGAAATGCTGCAAAGAAACCAACACTTACCCAGTTCCAAGGGGGCAGAACAGGAGTATCTGTCTTTAATTGCGAAGTCGATGTGGTTAGTTTTAGCCGTAATGAAGCCATAAAATCCTCACGTGGATAAGAAATACGCATAGATGAGGCAGCCTGGTCTTGAAACTACAGACTGTAATTGCTATGCGTGCAAGCGATACTTGCATTAAGATCAAGATAACAGTCCTTATTTCGTTTTGCAAGTGTTACTTGCATTTTGTGTGTCTCCACTCTCAACTCGTCAGCGACTCACTCAAGCGGCCCTAGAACTGTTTCTATCTCAGGGCGTGGGATCTACCACGACGCGGCAAATTGCTGATAAGGCTGGCGTCAATGAAGTGACGTTATTCCGGAACTTTGGCAACAAATATGGATTGCTGCTGACGATGCTGCAAGACACTCCAGCGATGCTCGCGACGCCGGAGCCAGTGCCATCGGGTGAATCCTCAGAGGCTCTGAGAGAATATGCAAGTCACTGCTTACATACGATCGAGCAAATTGCTAGCTTTATTCGCTCTGTTATTGGCGAAGCCGATCAGTATCCGCCTGAACATCGTCAGGCTTTACAGCAGCGTCTGAGTGAAATCAAGCATGAAATGGCAGATCACCTGAGGCATTTATTGAGAGAAGCGACGCCTCGACTGCCTGCTGATGAATTGGCGAGTCTTCTAGGCGCGGTGCTGGTAGGCTATACCGTTGTTGAAACGACTAGTGGCTACGCTTTGTGGGAAAACCGCGACGACTTTTTAGACGCAGTTGTTAATGTCCTAGTCGAAACTGCTTCACCCATCACAGTTGATCTGTCTACGCTGCAATCAGAACCGACGATGCCTAAAACGTCTGATGCGGAAATAGCCGAGGCCACTAGTGACTTTTTGGTCGATCTGCCTACTACTTGGGTTCACCACATGATCAAACAGGCCCGGACTCTGAGCATGCAAGACCAGGCAATGGCTCTCGTGATGTTTGGGGCAGGGCTGCTGCCGGAAGAAATGGTGCGGTTAGAGCGATCGCACCAAACTTGCGATAAAATCCAGCATGTCTTGCGATTAATTGGGGCTACAGGCTCTCGCCAAGTTCCTGTGAATCAATGGATCCTGGGTAAGCGTTACGGCTCTTACACCAACAATCCACTCACGAAATGGCTCAAAAGTCGAAAAGATGACACCGCCGCTATGTTTATTAACGAAGCCGGCACACCAGTAACCGTAGCGGATATTCAGAAGCACTGGGAGCTTTGGAGTCAAGATCTAGATGTAGGAGGAGCACAATTGCATCCGGCTCAGGCCAGACAGACCTGGTGCGTAGAGATGCTCATGCGCGGCATCAGTCTAGAGAACCTGAGCATTTTGACGGGATGCGATGTCTCTGAACTGCAGGTGTACGCTCAGCGCGCTCGCGAAAAAGCGGCGATCGCTGCCGCCACACAGCTGGACCGGAAAGTGGAGTGATGGGGTGGATGGGTGATTGCATAGGGGAGAGGAAGAGAAAAAGGGGAAATGCCTCGTCCCATCCCCATCAATCATCAACGATTAACCCAAAATCAAGAACCAACACCACCAACATTCCATTCCCTGTAAATCAAACAATCCTAAGAGCCGCATCCCGGTATACTGTCCAGGAACCTCTAGCAGAGAAAAAGACCTTGGGCGTAGACCTACGCAGCTACGTATATGTTGACAGTTTGCAGCCTCAACACGCCGCCTACATGGGAACGGTCTCGGTAGGATTTTTACCCCTCCCTGGAGACACCTCTCTGTGGATCGAGATTTCTCCAGGCATTGAAATCAACCGTCTGATGGACATCGCGCTGAAAGCAGCTGTGGTACGGCCAGCGGTACTGATGGTTGAGCGTCTGTATGGAAACTTAGAAATTCACTCCAGCAATCAAGCCGAGGTTCGAGCTGCAGGGCAAGCGATGTTGGATGCTATTGGTGTTGATCGCCGCGACTGCTTGCGACCTCGTGTCATTTCGAGCCAGGTAATCCGTAACCTTGATCCGCATCATGTGCAGCTGATCAACCGCAGCCGCCGTGGCAACATGATCGTGGCTGGACAAACCCTCTACGTGTTTGAAGTCGAGCCTGCTGCCTATGCCTCGTTAGCTGCTAACGAAGCGGAAAAAGCGGCGCTGATCAATATCCTGCAAATCAACGCTGTCGGTAGTTTTGGTCGCTTGTATCTGGGCGGCGAAGAGCGTGATATTCTGGCCGCTCAGCAGGCAGTGCTGGCAGTGATGGAGTCTCTGCCCGGGCGCGATCGCGGCGTTGGTCCAAACGAGTGAAAGAGGTGGAGGGAGAGATAGAGAGAGGGCGATGGGTAGTAAAGTTATGACCAATCACCAACCATCAATTACCAATTACCCACTACCCACCGCTATCAAGAACTAAGGGAATTTCTCGCAATGAATATACCGCCGTAGGTTGGCGTCGAGGCACGCGACCCAAAACCTCCAGCATTGCTATCCTGCTGGGTTTTACTTCGTTCAACCCAGCCTACACAGGCAACTTTTCGGGTAATTTCTTTCTTGGAGATCCCCTAAGAACTAAGAACCAAGAATTAAGTTGCCATACCGTCATTTTTGAGCCGCAAACAACTTTGTTAATTTCTGGGACCGACGCTGTAGGCGAGCCAGAAGCGAATCATCAATTTCGACATCATAGATCTGCCGAGGGTCGGCCTTACTGAGCAGAGAGGCAACATATCCAAAAGAAGACTGAGAAGAGAAAACCAGGCTATCGCACTCTGATAGCAGATAGAGATCGGTCAAGGCTTCCACGCCATTCTGGTAGCGGTTAGGACAATTATCCCAGTTTTGATGCATACGCTCTCCTTGAGGCGGAAACCATTTATCAGCAGTAACAACTCGGGGTAATTTCTGTTGCAACTGCTCAACCACTGTCTGCGAGTCAGTAGCCAGGAAAACAGTTGCATCTTTATTTTTATCGACTAAACGTTTCACATTACTAATGAGCTTTGTAAGCGGCACCTTAATATCGGTGTAGCGAACGTGAACGCCGATAGTATTGGTCGAGAAGTTCTTGGCTTTATAGCTGTAAATAGGGTCGTAGATTTCTTTGACAAGATGAAGTTTTGAGCTCAGAATCGATCTCAATATCTCTGGAGTTGTCATATCTTTAAAATACTCAAACGTTCCTTTGAAGAGGGGTCTCAGGCTCTTGATCTTATGTGTGTACGCACAGAATACCAGCATTGCTTCGGCATACTCTGCGCTTGAAACGTCGAAGGACATTTCGGAGTAGCCCTTCAAATTCAGCTCGCCGCGGAGACGCCCCAAAGACTTGTCCAAGTTGCCAATCCACAGCTCCGGAAAGACTGATTGCGTTTCTGGAATATCTGCTACTGAATAGGCTGTAGGGCAATCAAAATAATTTGGAAACGCATTTTCAGCCTCATTCTCAGAATAGCTATTGTCGCGCCAATCGATAACAACTTTGCGGCCAGCGATCTCGCCATACAGGAGGGCTGTACAGGCCGCAAGGATACGGTTGCCCATACCTGAAGTGCCTTTGCAGACAATAAACTTTTGCGAATCAATCATCCTTTAGATAACTCTCTGACGCTGTAGTCAACTGCCTAATTCTGTGTAGTCCACACAGAATCCTATGTGGCTCCACGTAGAGCATCCCGTTTAAACTACCCAAACTGCCAGCAGAATCCGCTAAATCTCTACGAAGGTGCCTCAGTAAGCGGTACAACATGGCGACGATCGCTGATAACTTTAAAATCGCCAAAGTCTCATCGGTAAAGATTTTATGCAACCGTCTCGCTTCCGAGGGAAGCACAATGGATGATGGCTCAGGGATCTGCTACTCGCTCCGGGAGGGCGCGATCGCATCCTCACCTTAATTTGTACTCAGATGCGCTACCCTATCGGAACGACGCAGTCTGGTGAATTTGTCCCTCGACGACGTTAGGAGTCCACAATCATGCGACAGGTCAATTTTGTCGTTATCTTTGTCATTTCGCTCGCGTTGGTCCTATTTGGCATCGAAAATACCGACCCAGCGATTATTCATATTGTTCAAGGAATTGATATCGAAGCGCCCCTCTGTATCGAACTCATCGTCGCTATGGGTATCGGTGCTGTTTTGGCTTGGGTATTTAGCGTTTGGGTGCAGGTGCAAGGTCATTTAGGACCTGGTAAGCAGGTAGAGCAACGCGAAATCCGCATTCAGGAGTTGGAGCGTGACGTCGAACGTTACCGAGTCGAATTGGAAGAGCAAAAGCTTATTTTGCCTGCCGCTAATCAAACCAGCGATCAGACTGAGTCCAGTGGGGCCTTTGCTAACTAATCGCCGATGACGGTATCCCTCGCCCAAAACGCTATCGCTTTTTTGATTGATCTCACGGAACAAGGGGAGATCGACCCTTGGGACGTAAAAGTCATCGACGTGATTGATCGGTTTTTGAAATCACTGAAAACTGAGCCAGTTGCGCCATCAGGGCCGGGTCGTTCTCCCTATGAAGCTAGCTTGTCTGAATCCGGGCAAGCTTTTTTGTATGCCTCCATGCTGGTGCTGCTCAAGGCTGACACTCTGGTGCGGGCCGAAGTGGATGAGGCCGAAGCAGCGCTGGAAGCTGAAGCCTTTTTTGAGGAAGCCGAGGGGTTTGTCGATATGCCGCTGCCTCGGAATCTGGAGCAGCATTTACACCGACGAGCGATCGCGCCCCCTCCTGAGCGCCGCCCCGTTACCCTCAAGGAACTGATTGATCAACTGGAAACCATTGCTGCCGTTATCTCAGAGCAGCCACCCCGGGTCCGTGCCCGCCGGGCTCGCCCTCAGTCGAAGCGCCAGGCTGTGCGCGCCATTACCCAACTGGCCCACCAGGAAAACCTCTCGGAAATTGCGGCTGCTCTCGAAGCTTTCCTCGACCAATATTGGGATGCCCTGGAAGAGCACCTTAGCTGGCTGAACTTTGAGGAACTGCTTGTAGAGTGGCCTAAGCACCGTCCCGAGATGGAGAGTCACGCGCCTCAGTCACCTGAAGACGCTGACAAGCACGAGCGCGTCGGCGTGTTTTGGGGCTTGCTGTATCTCTCCGCTCAGTCCAAAGTTGAACTCTCTCAAGAAGGCTTCTATCAAGATCTCTGGGTCCGCAACCTGAACCGTGTCCCGGATGACGACAACGCTCCTGACGTTCCGTCCCATATATTGCCTGATTGATAGCTTGCAAGGCTGTTAGTCGTCAATGCCAAGCGTGAATCAGGTGAAATATGCTCTACTCGCAAAAACGAGTGGACTGGTGATCTGGGCCTCGCGGTTTATCTGTGGCACTGCATTCGGGCAGAAGCGGCATTTCCCAGTTTGGATGTTGTGTGAAGGGGATAGGGAACAGGGAATAGGGAACAGGCTTCGACGAAGCCTCAGGTCGCTCAGCCGAACGGGAATAGGAGAAGAGAGAGGCAAGAAGAAGGGAAAAGGGTGAAGAAGGGAAAAGGGTCAGGAAGAATACTTCAAAACGTAAAAATCGATTAATTTCATACAGTCAGTGGCACACTTTCAGCGTATTGTCAGACACGACGTCGAAGATTTGCGCATTTATGCAACTGTCGCCCCAAGAAAAAGATAAGCTGCTGATTTTCACGGCGGCTCTACTGGCAGAACGACGAAAAGAAAAGGGCTTGAAGCTAAATTACCCCGAAACGGTCGCGTATATTTCTGCTGCCATCCTAGAAGGAGCCCGCGAAGGCCGCACCGTTGCTGACCTCATGCACTATGGCACGACGCTTCTAACCCGCGATGAAGTCATGGAAGGCATCCCTGAAATGGTTGACGAGGTTCAGGTAGAGGCAACTTTCCTGGATGGGACGAAGCTGGTAACGGTACATAATCCGATTACTTAGGTGGAGAAGGTGGAAGGGGGATGGAGTGGGGGAGTGGGGGAGAGAGTAAACGGGGGAGTGGGAAGTGGGGAAAGGGGAAAAGGTAAAGGGTGAAAGGGCAAAAGAACCCTGAACTATAAACCTTGAATCCTGAACTATAAACTTCAAATCTTGAACCAACTATCAACTACCGACCGCCAACCATCAACGATAAACCATCAATCAAAAAACGATAACCATCAACCAACAACGGAGACAAGATGATTCCTGGCGAATTACTACCAGCTGAAGGCGATATTGAACTGAATGCGGGACGCGAGACGATTACTCTATCGGTGGCTAATACGGGCGATCGCCCCATCCAAGTTGGTTCCCATTTCCATTTCTTTGAGGTAAACACAGCCCTGCAGTTTGATCGTGCCCAGGCTAAGGGGATGCGTCTTGACATTCCGGCTGGCACTGCGGTTCGATTTGAACCGGGCGACGAACGGGAGGTGACGCTAGTTGCCCTCGCGGGTAGTCGTCAGGTATACGGGCTAAATGGGCTGGTGAATGGGAAGTTGGATGAGTAAGGATTCTATCAATCGCACATACTCATGGCACCAGGGCTTGCTAGCGATATTTACTGAACTTGATTAATCGAGTTTCGTTGATTATTTTCACGTCTGTGCGGGATGGCGGGTATTAGTCGCAAAATCAAGGGGTATAGCCGTAAAAAATACGGAAATTCTGGTGATCACATACTTCATACACGAACAAAAACCGTATTCACACTGAATTTTCTTGATGCCGTGGTTGCACCGAAGGCTGCCGAGTGAGCCGTGTGCCAAGCTCATATCGTATTGAGAATTGAATGCGCTATTCTTGGTTTCGCTCGCTAGGGCTATCCGTATGCAGTCACGAGCGATCGCCACACCTCTCCTTTAGCGCGCAGAAACAGCGTTTTCCTAAAAGGTTTTCAGCTCAGCCCGTGCAGCTTTGTGCGGGTCAGGTTTCTGCGTCAACCGGGTGCGAATCTACCACCAACCATGCACCGGAAACAGGAGATGCTTCATGCTAGCCGAGTCTACTTCTCATGAGGGGATGGAAATCCACTCTCATGGAATTTTGCCCTGCGAACTATTTGGGAATGAGCCTCTGGGGAGCGCCCTGGATACATCAACGGGCCTTGTGACAATGGCCCCTTTGCCGACACTAGACATTGATGATCGAGCGCCGAGTCTTGCAGCCGACGACTTGACGTTCGTTTACGAGGAATCTGATCAGACGCCATTAATGGACAATGAGCCTGTCTTAAGCGCGCTGCCGGACCCACTGTTGGGGAAAGCCGAGATCGGAACGTGGCGGGCTGCTGTGGAAAAATTGGAGCAGTTTGCGCGATCGCCCACAAGTACCGAAGCCTTGTCGCTGGCCTTTGGGGTGCAAGCTCAAAGCTTCGAAGCAGAGACAGTCCTCGATCAACTTTTAAGTGGGCAGCAACCGCCTCAGATTGAGCTGCTACCGATGGCAGAGCTAGCGGCTCAGGGAGCCTATGCAGCAGACATAGACACCATTTTTCTTGCCGAAGAACTCCTCTTGCAGCCAGAGCAGCTAACGCGGGTGCTGCTGGAAGAGATGGGGCATTTCCTGGATAATCACATCAATCCAGCAGATACGCCGGGGGATGAAGGGGCACTGTTTGCGGAACTGGTGATGGGCAACCGCCTCACCGCTGCTGAAATCGCAGCACTTCAGACAGAAGACGATACCGCTACGCTGGCTTGGAAAGGACAGGCGTTGCAAGTTGAACGGGCTGATCTAGAACCCGGTGTGTTTACAGTAGAAGCGAGTGGACAGCTCACCGTAGAGTTCATTGCCGACAGTGGTGGCTATGAGAGCCAAATAGCAATCTTTAGTCTGGAGGGCATGGAAGGGTTCATGCCTGGGTCTGCCAACTTTATCCGCGAAACCGCTCGTCGTGCTTTAACAAACTCATCAGAAGGGTATCTGGTTGTTGACGATACGGTTGAAAAAGCCTCACTGAGTGGCGAATTGGGCGAAGCTGACCGCAACGAGGGCAAAGTCTTTGGCAGCAAGGCCTTCAGCTTCACACCTGGGGACTCCGTAGCGGTCATGCTCGTCCCCAACGGTAGCATTCAGGATGTGTTCGACAATCCAACCGCAGATGGTAGTCTGCAACCGCTATTTTCGCTGGCGGCTGCTAACCCGAATGGACAAACCTACATCGGTCAAATTCGTCCTGGACTCTATGCGATGGAAGATTTGCGCTTTGATTCTGGCTCTGATGGCGACTTCAACGACCTGATTTTTAGCCTGCAGGGCGCAACAGGAAGCATTGAATCGGTTACCAATTTGGTTGATGCTGAAGAGGCATGGCTAAACACTCCCCTCGGCCAGCAGCTTTTCAACCCGACCATAAAACAGCCTGACGCAGAATCACCCGATAACTTCAATCCTGAATCGCCGGATAATCCCGATCCACAAACGCTTGATACCTCCACTCCGAATCCATCTGGAAATCCAAACGCTCAGCCTCCAGAAAATCCGCAGGATTTCCAGCTTTCAATCGTAGATAGGGTTCCAAAGTTCAAAGGGTCCAGTAGCGAAGCACAGATCGCTGCCAGTGGTGCAGCCCGTATCAGTCTGGGGACTCAAACTATTTATATCGGCACTAATCAAGTATCCGATACCAATCAAAACCCCATCATCGCTAGCTTTGATAGCGTTAACTCAACTAACAACTGGCTGCGCACCGATTATGAGACAACTGGAGCCGATGGTCGCGGACTGGGTTTAGCCTGGAATGGAAATGCTTTGTACGGTGTGTTTAGTGTTGATGGTACGCAAGGCAGCGCCTCCGAAGATTTCCGTCGTGCTAGCGCCGATGCTCAGCAGGCTTGGCTGAGAAGCTATGGCCAAGGTGGTGGTGCCAAGGTGTCCGTTCTGGGACAGATTGATCCGACAACTGGGACGCTTCTGAATGCTGCCTACCTTTCGGCAGTTCTCAGCAGCGGCAAGAGCAATACCCTGACGGTTACCGATCTTGACACGACTGCCAATGGCCATCTTCTGGTGAGTGCTGAGTCGTTCTTCTCGCCTCGTCGCCCTAATGGTACAGCGCTAACTCAGGTGACGTCGGATGGCTCTCCCTTCGCTTACACGGTGGAAATTACTTCGGACTTGAAACGAGTCATCAGTACTGCCGCCCCGGGTTGGGTTTGAGCGTGCTTCTCAAAAGAGAAGACGGAGTTTGAAGTGTTCTCTCGATAGATCATCTCAATAAAACAATCGCGGTCGTGTCGTTATGGTCAAGCCTTAGGAGGGAAAGATGCAGTGTGTGGAGGCTTGGACTCCCACGTTAGGCAACTAGGGAAGGCGTCTTCTGG
This sequence comes from Leptolyngbyaceae cyanobacterium, assembly GCA_050330865.1. GTDB lineage: Bacteria > Cyanobacteriota > Cyanobacteriia > Phormidesmidales > Phormidesmidaceae > SIO1E4. The sequence goes on along the minus strand of JBHJHM010000097.1, from coordinate 6,190 downwards.
GGCGCCTTCTTTCTTTCGGGAACCTGCTTTTATGAATGATTCAGAAACTTAATGCTGTGAGGTAACATTTTGCCTGCGATGAGACGTTGCCAGTATGCTTGAAGCGACTCAGCGACCTGATTAGACAAGATCAAGCAGCCCAGTAGATTGGGTAAAGCGATCGCGAACAGCATCATGTCGCTAAAGGCAAGCACGGCTGTGGGTTGAGTAACCGAGCCAACAAACGTAGCCCCAACATAAAGGAAACGGTAAGCCAGCAAAAAGCGATCGCCGGTTAGATAACGCCAGCATTGCTCACCGTAATAGGCCCAGGAAATGATGGTCGAGAAAGCGAATAGACATACCGCGACAGTCAACACGACTGGGAAGCCTGCTACGGTACTGCCGAAAGCCATAGCGACCAGATCGAACCCTAGAGCCGACGGGGGAGCATCCTGATACGCATTGGTGACTACGCAGACCAAGGCCGTGATGTTGCAAATAATAACCGTGTCAATAAACGGTTCAAGTGATGACACAATACCTTCGCGGACGGGTTCTTGAGTCCGCGTAGCAGCATGGGCGATCGCAGCCGATCCAATACCTGCCGCATTAGAGAACAACCCCCGCTGGATGCCCTGAACCAGAACACCGACGATGCCCCCGCTAACGGCTTCAGGAGCCCAGGCTTCGCGCGTAATCAGCATGACAGCCGCAGGGACCTCGGCCATATGAACTAGGATCACCCAAAGACCTGAAAGCACGTAAATGCCTGCCATCGTGGGTACAATCGCACCTGCGACTGTACCGATCCGCTCGATGCCCCCGATTAGCACCAGACCAGACAGCGCCGCTAGCAGCAGGCCATACACCCAGGTATATTCATCCAAAGCAGGCCATATGTGAACAATCGCTGCCTGCATCTGATTAGCCTGAAACATGTTACCCCCACCTAGGGCTCCAATGGCGCAGAGAACAGCAAAACTCACGGCTAAGATTTGACCTAGCGGCTTCAACCCCAGTTTGGCGAATCCCAAGGACAGATAATACATAGGACCGCCGGCAACGGTCCCGTCTGCTCGAAATGCGCGATACTGTTGGGCTAAGGTACACTCCACAAACTTAGTGGTCATGCCTAAGAAACCGGCCAGCGTCATCCAAACGACCGCGCCAGGACCCCCAAGTTGAATCCCAATCGCGACACCGGCAATATTGCCGAGTCCCACGGTGGCAGAAAGAGCAGTTGCGATCGCCTGAAAATGACTAATGGCTCCGGGTTCATCTGGATCGTCATAGCGACCCAAGACTACCTCAATGGCGTGCTTAAAGGCACGAATGTTGATAAACCCCATCCGCACAGTGAGGTAGCTGGCTCCTGCTAGCAGCCACAGAATGACCAGCGGCAGTCCACCGATACTAAAGAACAGCGTGCGGCTTAAAACATTAATAGCCCCATACAAAACCGCATTCAGCCCAGCGGCCAGGGTTTCGAACCCAGGTATACCTGCAAAGAACAAAAAACTCAGCAACGATCACTCCGTCGGCAACGCTGATCATTATAAAGAGTTACGTTTTGTTGCGGTACCGGACGAGTGATCGTCGCGATTTTTTACGTAGCTTTAGCCATCGAGGCTAAGACACCAAGTAGTATCCGGTGGCTTGACATACGGCCCGATGGCTCGCCGTCTTGTGCTAGGGGATTTGCCAACGGCGGCTATGCCTGTGGCACAGTTTGGGCGTGCTTGCCAACAATTTGAGCAAATCCTGGAACGGCTGCTTCGATATCGCCTTTCACAGACTTGCGAAACTTGTTGTAAGTAGAACGGATAATGCCCTCACCCTTGCTGGCCATCCGAGCATCCGTCACGCTCAGAATTAAATCAGCTGTACGGGATTGATTTTGAGCTAGATATTCAACCGGAGCGCCTGTCTGAAGCCCTTCTTCCCACATGGGGTCAAGCGCCTTGAAGGCTTCAGGCAAAAGTCGGCCAATGGCTCCTTCAACATACTGAGGGCCGATTCCCTTGACGAGTTTATAGGCTGTTTTCAGCGCCATTCCTCCCAGTCCACTTTTGGCCGATACCTGCTCATCCATCAGCTCGGCACAATCGGCAGCGATACTGGTTTTGACAGACTTATCTTGAATCAGAGTGCTGAGGCTCATCGTAAATCTCCGTTTCAGCAGGCGGTTGCTTAAGATTGTTCATGACGTGTGGACGAAATTCATCAGCCTTTGTTCAAGCTTCGAACTTCCTTCACAAAACCATGAATCTTTAGCCGACGGGTGCATCCTAATCCGAAATTCTCTCAGGGACAAATTCGGTCGCGATCGCCGCACGATACCGTAAACATTGAGTGCATCGTTCAACGGGTCACACCAAGGCCAATGGTGTGATCGCATCCTCACAGTAGTCAGCCAAGTGGGGCGATCGATAGCCGCTTTGAGTCCAGAGAACAGGAAAGAAGGATTCGTCGAGAACATCGGTATGGACATGCTTGTAGCGACCGTAGATATAGCCTGCAGGCTGGTTGCTAAAGCGAGTTTCGGAACTGAGAGTATGGACACCGAGGCTACGACGGGGATGCGTCGAACTCAGGTTTTTACCAGATCCATGCCAGGTGAGGCCATGGTGGAAGGCACAACCGCCTGCTGGAATCGTAACAGGAAGGATTTCAGGCGCTTGAACACCTGCAGCTTTGGCCGTTTCGAGCATGGCCCAGCGGTAATCTTTCTGCGGGGCATGAAATTCGCCAACCAGAGAGGCGAGCAAGGGCCAGCGGTGGGAACCTCGGACATATTGCAGCGTGCCAATTTCCAGGTTGACATCGTCGAGTGCGATCCAGCAGGTGATCATCTCGGCAGGCATCAGGTAATCAATGTAAGCGCCATCTTGATGCAAGGCGATTTCTTTGCCGCCGCCCGGAGGTTTACACCAGAGACTATCCTGGCCAATGCGGGCTCCGGGCCAGCCAGCCAATTGGGCACTGAGGCGTCCGACCTCAGACGAAAGGGCGACACTGGCGATGGTGCGATCGCACTTCCAGGCATTGCAAATTTCACGGGTCACATCCGGCAGGCTCAGTCCCGGTCGCCAGTACCACTCGTCAGGATAGATCCCGGTTTCAAACTCGCCATGAAATAGCGGCTCGATGCGATCGCGTAATCGCTCTACCAAATCCATCCCAATGAAGTTTTCCAGAATCAGAAAGCCGTCGGTTTGAAACTGCTGGATGTGGCTATCCGTGAGCTGCAGCGGCTGATAGTCCATAGGTTAAGAGAGTCCCAAACAGCGGGTACAGAGGCTAATAATCTAGCTGTCAATCCTCATCGTGTTTTGTACTCGCCGCTACAGCCTTTATGACGATTGACGCCGCCAGTTGACCAGCGTTACACCACAAAGAACCACGATGCCACCAACCAGGGTTGCAGGCGTTGGCACTTCGCGTAACCATAACCAGGCAATGATCAGCGCAGCGACCGGAATCAAAGCCAAATAACTCCCTGCCTGTGAGGCTGGAATCTGAGACAACACATAGGACCAAGCACCATAAGCCACAACGCCTGGGAAAATGCCCATGTAGATAACGGCGAGTGTAGGACCCACCGGTGCGTGAGCGACTGACCACACCGCACCCGGAGCAAACAAAAATAGGAAAAGCGTCCCTGTCCAGATGGCGTAAGTGGTGAACTGAATCGCCGTATATCTTTGCAATAATGGCTTTTGCAGTACCGAGTACAGGCTAATCGAGAGCGTCGCCAGAAAAACCAGCGATACCCCTGTGGATAGCTGCGGCCCGCTGTTCCCAGTCAGCGAAATAATCCCCACGCCTGCAATACACAAGGCAATGCCTATCCAGCCAACCTGGCCCAACTGTTCCCCAAAAAACAGCCACGCCAGCAAAGCAATCACGCCCACCTCCGACGAGATTACAAAGCTAGCCATACCTGCCGAAACGGTCATTTGCCCCGCGTTGAGCATAAAGTTGTAAACCGCGAAGCCAATAAATCCGCAGACAGAAATGAGCGGAAGGTCACGCAGCCGAGGCAGTGGCATACGACGAAAGAAGGCATATACGCCTAAAACAGCGGACGCGACAATGTATCTCAAAAATGCGACTTCGGCAGGCGCGTAGGCCGTTAGTGAAACTTGAATTGCTGGAAATGCTGATGCCCACAGTAAGACGGTAAGGGCGATCGCAAAAATGACCAAGGCTCGAGGACGATGTTCCTGCGCTGAAGCCGGTTGACGAGCTGAATGAGGACTCCCTGCCTGGTAAACCGCAGAAGATGCAACCATATCCCCTTTCCATTACTACATCGCATAAATATAGGTGTTCTCACCCAACATCGGAAGCAGTCGCAGGCATTGATTCTGTAAGTCGGGCTCGATGCCCAGGGCTTCCATCGGCAAAACGCCCAGCAAAGGAATGTCTACCTCAGTAAGTTCCAGACAATCAAAAGTACTCCGTCGCCCATTAATCTCGAGATTGGCTTCGCGAAAAATTCGGGTGTTGATAGAACCAGCGGATGTTTTGACGCTGGTTTCGCCGCCAACTGGTAATCCGAGTGTTGCGATGATTTCAGTAGGCAAACTTAGCAGCGTTGCCCCAGTATCCACCAAGACGTTTTCCAACTTGATAGAGCGAATGGCATCCGCTTCAATAAAGCCTCGTTCTGCCAAAATCTGGTCGATGTGATTGGTGACTGAGAGGGTTGCAGTGACTTGCCCCACCTGATTTTTCTCAAACTTGGGTATCGTCAGTTTTCCCATGACCATGGCTACGCCTGGGGATGTTTGGTCTGATCTTAGCAGCATGGCGTGTTGCACTTGGCGGCAAGGCGATCGCTGCTACACTCTCAAACATGTTTGACGCCGTTTGCAGATTTTTAGTCGAAACGTTCTCAACAGATTATGAAAAACACAATTATGCAGGAGTCGGTGATTTACCAGGACATCAAGGCTGAAGGTATACAAGAAGGACTACGGCAGGGACTGCAGCAAAAAAGACAATTGATTCTCGGCTATTGAACCGACAGATCGGAGCTGTTACAGCTGATCTAGTCGAACAAGTAGAGGCTCTATCCTCAGAACAGTTGGAATCGCTCGGCGAAGCACTGTTGGACTTTAACGAGATGAGTGATCTCGCAAACTGGCTATCTGACCCCAGGTAGAAGGACCAATCTTCCAAAAATATGGAATTTCTCGGTTCTACATTTGTGCCCTGAGCTACGATTCGCGATCGCTTGATTTCTAACAATGAGGCATCATTTGAACCGCATTGGTGTCTATGACTTTTTCGACTCTTAAATCAGGTCAGCTCACGATTGGGGCTAGCGATTTTGACGCGCGTCCGATGACCTACGTAGAAGACGGTCAGCGTCTGGGTTACGAACCGGATGTGGCACGCGCTGTCTGCGCCAAGCTAGGGCTACAGCCTGTGTGGCTGAATCTGCCCATGATGGATTTCTACAAAACGCTGCAGGCCAACAAATGTGACGTGGTTTGGTTCAACCAAGCTATTACCGAAGAACGCCTGAGTCACAGCCACTTTACGCGCCCCTATGGCCTTTTCAACGAGGCAATTATTGTGCGGGCTGATGGCAATATTCAATCAGCAGCCGATCTCAATGGCCTCAAGCTGGGAGGACTAGCAGATAGTACCAATATCGAACTGGGTGAACAGTTCAACGGTGTCGAGCTAGTTCCATTTCCTGGGAGTGACCAGGTCCTACCTGAAATGTTGGCAGCGCTACGGGCTAAGAAAATTGATGCGCTGGTGGACGATGAATTGGTGCTGATTACAGCAGCTGAGGCCGACCCCACGCTTCGAATTGCCTTCACGGTAGAGACTCAACATCGGTTTGCGATCGCCCTCCGTCCCGAAGATGAAACTCTGTTGACAGCTCTCAATCAAGCCCTCGACCAGCTTGAAGCCGATGGCACGCTGCAGAAGCTCTGGGAACAGTGGATTCCCTGGCGTCCTTTTCCCTTCACCCAATCAGCATGAATCTCATCTTTCTTTGAACCCATCATGCAGGATTTACAGGTTCAATCCGTTCCTAGCTCACTGTCTAAGGAGCTGCGCAAAAATAACTTGAACTATTCCGATTATTGAGAAGTGGTTCGAGATAGCCCTGTCGCTCGGGCAACACTGCTAATGCCGCCATGTCCCCAACTGAGTGCCTCCGTTGCTGCCCATGCCCGTAAAC
>JBHJHM010000096.1:0-53511 GCA_050330865.1 Leptolyngbyaceae cyanobacterium | reverse complement strand
CCTCCCCCCCCCCCCCCCCTCCGCCCCGCGCGCCGCGCCCCCTTCACTGCTCGCGACCAGTAGATTGAGGAGGAAGGGCTAAGAGATTTAGTTTACATGCCCTTGTCCGGTCCACCTTTACCCTTTCACCCTCATTCCTCTTTCAGCCGACTCCCTATCCTTACCATGCCTATTCCTTCCTAAAGAGGTAGAGGAATCTCCCAAATCCCGACCGGATTATGTGTGATTCAATAGACGTATGGGTGTATAACTGTAAAAGACACTCTGGTAGTACTATCCAGGTAACGCAATCATGGTTCAGTGCGTAATAGCTCCTGCAGTATCTGGCACGACCGATTTGGACTTAGATCGACTCAATCAAGACTTCGAAACGGCGACCCCTCAGGAAATTCTGAAGTGGGCGATCGCGACGTTTCCGACTGGACTTGTGCAGACCAGTGCATTCAGCTTACTGGTCACAATCGATATGCTCTATCGGGAGCTTCAACCCCGTCCTGCCGTCCCGGTTCTTTTTCTGGACACGCTGCATCATTTTCCAGAAACGCTGCAAACCGTTGACCGGGCCAAGGCTCGATACGATCTTGACTTACATATTTACAGTGCCTTAGGCGTGGACAGCCGCGAGGAATTTGCCGCTCGCTATGGTGATGAGCTGTGGCTGCGCGATGTTGACCGATTCCACTATCTAACCAAAGTTGAGCCACTTCAAAGAGCCTTGAAGGATCTTGATGTGAAAGCTTGGGTGACCGGGCGGCGGCGCGAGCAGTCAGCAGCTCGCCAGCAAATGCCAATTCTGGAATTGGATGCTCAAGACAGACTCAAGGTCAATCCACTGGCTAACTGGACCCGTAAGGACATTTGGACTTATACCTATAAGCATGATGTCCCCTACAATCCGCTTCACGATCAGGGCTATACCAGCATTGGTGATGAGCCCCTAACCACTCCCATTGGGATGGGTGAGCATGAGCGGGCAGGCCGCTGGCGGGGGAGCGCTAAAACGGAGTGTGGTATCCACCTGTAGCCTCATTTACTGCTACTCGCTTTTCGGTCCTTTGCCTTTCGCTAAACCTACTCAGATGCGAGGATGATGGCCGCTTTCTGCTGAATTTGGTTGGAAACGGTTTTGTCTACTCCCGTGAAATGGGCCAAGTAGCCGACTTCAGCGACAACAACGACTAAGCCAATAACAAAGCCGGGAAGCCAATCGTTCTTTTTCATGAGTCTGCTCCGTGAGATAGATGCAGACAGCGGTTGCTTGTAAGATTTTCACCCGCCGTCTCCATTTGTTATTGTTGCCGGTATCGTTTACGACAGAATGAGTGGGAGCACGGTAAATTTGGGGCCACTTTTGGCAACTGTCACAGTTTCTCCCGAAGAGTACGGAAACCTATTCCCAATTCTTTAGGGCGTCTAGCCAGTGATTGAATAGCGTACTCATTTGAGCTCTGCGAGTTTCGAAATTGGCAGCAATGATGATAAACGCTAGTCCTGCCACGAGACCAATTACCCACTTCAGCAGCGAGTACGTGAAGCTGAGCACTAGTAGCTGGTAAACGGCATTTAGCAAAAAGACAGCAGTACCGACATACAGGAAGGCGCGGACCCGTAAGATTAACCCAGCAAAAATAGCAACCAAACTGATGCCAGCGGGGAGTAGGCCGGTTGTATGATGTGTCAACAATGGGACAAGGCACATTATGCCCGTTCCCAGTACGCGAATGTAATGGCGCGAAGTGTAGCTGGCGGGAGTTTTAAGGCTAGGTTCTGCCCAGGTAAGGTACAGAATGGAGAGTCCTCCTAAACAAGCTAGAGAGGTGGGGGTAACCCAATTGAACTGAACTAGCCAGATAAGCAGCGTCCAATCGACCAGCAAAAGGCTGAGATAACTCCAGCGGAGTTGATGATGTTTGTAGGCGAGGAAACCATAAAACCCTGCAGCAATGAGGAGGCTGGTGGGGGCGATCGCGCCATAGCTCACCACAATACCCGCAAGGGGAAGGAAGCCGCTCAGTATATGCCAGGGACGCCCGGGCCAGCCCCACTGCTGCCAGGGCAAGCCATACAGAATAACAGCGAGGCCAGCGGCTAGGGCAACCGTCCAGGGAAGAATAGCTTGGAGCAAGAGAGGCGGTAGCAGCGTTGCCCCGTAGACGGTTAGGCCAATCGCTTCGAGACCGCCGAGATAGACCCACAGTTCGGCGGCTGGAGCTGACTGCCGCCCTTGTCTGAGGGCATATTGCACCAGAAAAAGGCCAACACCCATCCCTAGCAAGGAATTATGGACTGGAGCGTAGCTCAAGCTTCCGACCAGTAAGGTGCTCGCGATCGCCCAGTGACAGTCTGCTACCCCCGTAAGTTCTCTAGGGTCTAGGCGCAGATAGGTCGCCAGCCAAGGCGCTGACAGTCGATAGACATACACCATCGTGGCTGCGAGCGCTGACAGAGCCACAAACTGATCGCCCACTCCCAGCATCCGAATCTGGTAGTACAACAGCTCGAAAGCAGTGGCGCTAATGCCCGCGATCGCTAAATAGACCAGCGGCTTGAAAGCAGGTTTACGGCGACCAATCCCCATCGCGATGATGACGAGTCCCAGTGTGTTGAGTCCCGTCCAACTGGTGAAGAAGTCGGTTCTTAGGACCGCTCCCAGTGCTCCATACACGAGTGGCAAAACATGCCAACTGCTGAGCATGGGGTCGCTACGACGCTGCCGAAAGAGCCAATCCCCCAAAAGTTGGGTGGCAATTCCCAACACAATATTGGCGACTGCCAACAGCAGCAGGGATTCCCCCGCCCAGCTCAAACTTTCGATGACGAGTAATTCCAAACTCCACCCAATGGCATAAATCCCCCAATTGTCCGGACGGTTCCAGTTACGGAGGAGTAAGGCACCCGTAAGCAGAGCCGCTGTCAGGATGACCGCGAGGGGCGCAGGTTGCCGGTCAACGATGGTAGCAAAAGCATGGAGATTCAGGAACGCCAGCACCCCAACTCCCAGCATCACGGCCCAAACATCACAGGCTCGGGCATAGAGCGATCGCACGCTTTCGGGGAGTTCTACCGCAGCAGGCTGGGATTGAGGACGATAGGGAGACGACTCACGTGTTGTCGAAGGATTCTCGTCCTCCGACACCGGGGGAAGTAAGCGTGTTGTATCCTGCCGAGTGGCTGCTGAGGAAGCAGGTAGAGATGCTCGGTCAAGGCGTCGCGAAGAACGAGGCGAACGTTTCCTGAGTCGGGCAGTATGCGAGACCTGTCTCACCAGAGTGATCTGTACACCCCACAGCATAACCATGGTGATGGCAGCGACTAAGACGCCTTCGGCCAAACGCCAGGGAAAAATTGGATGTAGCAAGCTGGCCTCCAAACCCAAAGCCATACCTACCGTCAACACGGCTACCGGAAACTGCCGCAGTCGCTGCGTCTGGAGAAATAACAACCCTGTTCCTCCGGCAAGTGCCAGTGCTTGACCCGGCATCTGCCAAATCGTCACCAGTTGGCCCACCAGAATCGTTGCGATACTGAACCAGCAAATGGGAAGGCTGTGAGGAAGCTGGCGGCTGCGGTAGGTTGCTCCAGCCATCAGGAGCAGCGTTGATGCCACCAGAACCAGAGAGAGAGAATCCGACAGGGCAAACTGCAGAAAACCCAGCAGAATACTCGCTACCAGCGTTAAGCTCGTCAGCACGAAGGCCCAGCCATCAAAAGCATGACAATAGACTGCCGTTAGAGGGCCATCGTGGCGGCTCAAGCGATCGCGGCAGACCCAGAGCAGACAGGGAGAAATTGCGATCGCCAGCCAGTAAAACTCTACTGTAGAGGCAGAGATGCCAACGATTTCATACAGGCCCAATCCTGTAAAAGCAAGACCATAGCCAACCGCAATCCAGGCTGACAGCCGCGTCTGCAGATAGCGAGTATTGAATACCGCCAGTCCCACTGCAACCCCAAAGCCAAGTAATCGAGTTAGCGTGCTGTCCCAAATCAGGGGCGGCAGTAGAAGTAGACCGACCAGACTCAGCCTAGCTGCTTCCAGTCTTCGCGCAGGACATGTCCCGGCCATCACTGTCAGGAAAGCGGGAACTAAGCCTGCCATCAAGCCCCAGACTGGAATAAAGGGTCCCTGATCCTCGATTGCTAGGAGCCACGTACTGCCCACCCCGATGTAGGCCAAGCCTGCAGCCGTGAGACAGAGCGGCCAGGCACTTCCTCGCAGCAGTCGCCAGAGTCCGCCTTCGGCTCTGGGCGATTCTAAACTCACCGCTGGTCCCAGACTAAAAATACCTTCGACAACCATCACAGCCAAGCAGACGGCGGCATAGGCAATGAGCTTTGAAGATGCATCCAAAGGTGAAAACAGTTGGGCAACCGTCGCTGCTAAAGCCAGCAGTCCACAAACGTGAGTGAGCATCCCCAATTGTTGAATGGAATGATCCGCGATCGCCTCGTCTGACTGCCCTTGCTCGCTGGTCACCAGCACCTTGACACGAACCGCTGACTCGCCCCTGGTTGTCGCTGTGCGCTCACGGGCGGCAGCGAACTGCTGCCACTGTCGCCGCGTCACCAGTCCCAGCAGCACCGTAGAAGCAATCAGATTTACGATTCGCAGGGTTGGGTTTGATGCCCCCAGCAGCAGCAGCACAGTTCCAAGACTTAAGGCGATGTAGCCACTGAAGCGAGCCAAGTCTGGTTTGCGATGACGGGCTAACCAGTCGCTGAACACGACGATTCCTACCAGATAGGGAAAGAACACCAAACTCATCGACGCCCAGGGTTGGCCTTGCGTACCCACGAGGCGATCGCCCAACGCTTGAGCATAGGCTTGTCCCGGTTGGGGTATTAGCTCCCAAATCAGCCAGACAACCTGCATCCCCACAAGCAAGCAGGCGGTCAGGTCAACGCGGCTCCAGGTAACCAGCAACCGTCGGCTCAGCAGCAGCAGGGCCAGCACACTCACACCCAAGGCTTGTAGTGGAAATGGCACAACGGCGACCATCCAGCCCAGAAGCATGAGTCCCAGCCCCGCAAGTTCGAAGGGCGATCGCGGTGACAGCTCTAGTCTCCCAGTTCCAGAAATTTGGTTGTTATGGCGACGTGCTGTAGCCCGATCAGGCACACCTTCTTGTTCCCGGTTCCCGTTCGGCTGAGTGCTCACGACGAACCCTGTTCTCTGTTCCCGTTCGGCTGAGCGCTCACGTCGAAGCCTGTTCCCTGTTTCCTGTTTCCTAAAACCTATCCACGCAAGCAAAAAGCCACAGATACCAATTGCCAGACCTAACTGCGTTACCGGCACGTCGTACCAAAAGATGGCCCGCACCAGCAGCAGCCCCACACCGTATATCACTAGGATGTGGTCAACGTTCAGTAACCAGGGCGATCTACCCGGTTCGCGGCCCTCTTCCTCTGCCCTTTGATGCGATGCAGATGCCTGCCATTGCCACAGAAACAGCGTGGTTGTACCGATAATGCCGATATAAACAGCCAGGACCGGCACAGCTGCCAGCGCCCAGCCCCCATGGGCGGCACTCAGGGCTAGATGCCTCAGCCAAAGGCGCTTATTTGAATTGAAGGTCAACTGCTCAGAGGGAACGGGATAAAGCCGAGCGGTGAGCCCCGCCAAGCTTAGGGTTGCCAGTACCAGTACTCCAAGTCCAAGGGGAGCCCGCCACAAGCCGAACCCATCCATCGCAATGAAGTTTAGGGGCACCAAGAATAGAGAGACCGTTTGCAGCGCTTTGGCCGTTAATTGCAGGCGATCGCGCGCTCCTGTCCACAGCGCCGCCACGCCAAATGTAATCGTATAAGCCCATAGAATGCTGTACTGCCCAGAGGCTGGAAACTGATCCCATTGATTTGCTACCAGCACACCAGACGATAGCAGCACCAGCACAACTCCTAATAGCAGCAGCCAGATAACGCTGAGTTCTGCCATGAGCGATCGCAGGATACGAACCGGCAGAGTGGGGGGGCGATCAAGTTGGGGTGGAAGGAATGTGGGCGAAGGGGCAGAGGCGGGGACGGCAGAGACGGCAGGGGAAGGAGCCGAGCCCACCATTCCGTGGAGGCCCGATTCATCGCGTCTCGATGCCGATTCATCGCGTCTCGATGCCGGTACCACCGGAAGATCGCAGTGCAAATTTTGACGACACAGTTGCAAAATTGCCGGATCCGTCAACAGATTCAGGTTGACCCATTCATCCAAACCTTGCATCAGGTAAGGGTGAGAACTATTGATATAGAGCTGTCCACGTAGGTTGGCTCGATGCAGCAGCCCTGATTCTTGCCACTGCTTCAGTCCCTGCAAGAGTTCGGCCTGCGTCAGCTTCGATTTGAGTTCCAATTGCTGTCCGTTAGAGCTGCTGCTGTGGATTTGACACGACGCGATCGCTGGCTCTGTCGTCATGAGGCCCTGCTGATACCATTTCTCTAGCCCTTGCAGGTAAGCCTCTAGATTTGACTTGGCCTCGAATTCAATCCGAATAGAACGGTTTGGTTCGAACGACATGGGTATCCCTCACCGCGAAGAGCTCATCAACAAAATTTCAACTGAGCCAACTTTTCGCCTGATTTCGCAGAGAATTTTGGAAGTCTGGAAAAGTACGATCCGTCCAGTTGATGACTGCATTCTGGCAATGGGTCCCGCGAGGCTACAATGAGGCACACCCACAGCTATGAAGGATGAAGAGACACTCCGCAGTCAGACGAAGAGGTCCGAAGCAGTCCGAAGTAGGATTTGGCAGCGCTAAATCCCACGACTCATACTCATCCCACACACAGCAACCGGTGTACAGTTCGAGTAGGTTCTTTCTCAAGATTGGCTGATGACAACGATCGCAGACCTGATTGCACGATTTGAGGACTGGGCTCCCTTAACCTGGCAGGAAAAGTGGGATAACTGTGGCTGGCAGGTTGATCCTGGAGTGCTGAATGCCCCTGCCCACGTTTTGGTGTGCCTAACACCAACCCTAGCTGTCATGAAGGAGGCGATCGCCCTCAATGAAGCAGGCACCCCAATTAATTTAATTTTTGCCCACCATCCACTGATTTTTAGTCCCTTAAAATCCATCTTGAAAGGACAAGCTGTCGGGGAGGTAGCCCGACTCGGTATCCAGCACACTATTGGCGTATACACAGCTCACACTAATTTCGATCAGGTGGCCGAAGGAACAGCTGATGTGTTGGCTCAGATGCTGCAGTTGGAAGGAGTCGAGCCCGTAGTCCTAACCCAGCCTGGCGTAGGGTACGGACGGGTGGGTGATCTCCCTAAATCCAGAACACTGCAGCAGTTGCTCACCTATATCCAAGCGGTCCTAAAACCACCGGATCTCATCTATTCTCCCGAAGCCGACTTGCGACAATCAATCCAACGTTTGGCAGTCTTAGGAGGGTCCGGAGCAAGTTTCCTAGATGATGTGGCTAAGACAGGAGCCCAAGCTTATCTGACCTCGGACTGTAAATTTCATCAGTTTCAAGAAGCTCGCGATCGCGGCCTGATTCTTATTGATGCCGGACACTATGCAACCGAACGCCCTGCCTGTACACGGCTCGTGGATAAGCTCAAGCAACTGGGGGCAGACGGAGCGAAATTGAGCGATCGCGACGAAGACTTTCGTCAGTTTCTAGGGACGACTAAGTAACGGGAATTTAGAGAGCAGAGAACAGGGAATAGGGAATAGGGAATAGGGAATAGGGAATAGGGAACAGGGATGTTAGCTTACATCACCTGGTTTGGCCCCCTGCCCCCCAATTTAGGGGGCGAACGTAAGGTGCTGATGTACGGGTGCAAGATCTCAGTATTCCGAATTCCGAACTCCGAATTCACCCTCCTACCCACCTACTCTCCTATCCGCCTTGTCTTCCCGAGTTTTTCTCGATTGAGAAGTAAGGTGTAAAGTTAAACTCAACCACTCATCGAATTTTATTTGGGTGTCTTTTACACGTAAGCACTAGACATAACTTTGTCAGGGATCGTGAATATTTCTGGCTTCTTTAAGTCGCCTTTAAATGCACAATCCGTAATCCTCTTTTTAGCGTGTGAAGTGAGTCAATAAGCAACTAAAGGGTTTAGCTTCTACCTGTTTTTTGAACTGTTGAGCACAATTCAGCGGCTCTAATCTGTCTTATTTAGGGTTAGAGTCAGCAGTTTCGAGCCCCCCTGCAATCACCCCTCCGATGCCACAGAGGCAAGCATTTGCCTAAACCAGGAGCGGTGATGGTTCGGTGCGTCTGCCATTTTGGTAGTCCCTGAGCTTGTTTTCTCCAGATGACCCTAAACGTGATGTTCTCACATTGGACGCGGTTTCAACAGGTGCACATGATGATGCGTAATTCATACCTTGACCACATCCAGATCCCCAATTTTTGTGTGGGGAAAAACTCTAGCTTTCAAATCGGATGTGGCTTAACTCGATGGGTAGCCAGTTGGGTTGCTCTTGCCATTCTTTGCCTCGGAATGTTGGGAGTCCCAGCTGAGGCGATCGCTCAAGAAACAGCAACCGTTAACTTCGGGCAAATGCCCCTAACCGGAGTTGACGTAACTCGCCCAACTTCGATTCAGTTTGGACCCGATAGTCGCCTTTATGTAGCTGAGGTGAATGGTGGCATCAAAGCCTTCACGCTGGCGCTGCAAGATGGTGAATATATCGCTACGGCCAATGAGACACTGGTACTTCCAGGTGGGGGTGGCATTGTTCAGTCCATTCGCAATCATAACGATGATGGTTCTCTCGCTAACAACGGCGGTCGCCTAACGACAGGACTGGTAGTGACCGGCACGCCTCAAAATCCAGTTTTGTACATCTCCTCGGCTGACCCTCGTAGAGCTAAAAACAAAGATTTCAATCTAGACACCAACTCAGGCATTGTTACCCGTGCCACCTGGACTGGCACTGAATGGGAAACCGTCGATATTGTTCGTGGCTTGCCGCGATCGGAAGAAAACCACAGCCTTAACGGTATGGTGATGAGCCCCGATGGCACCAAGCTTTACCTGACGGTGGGTGGCAACACTAACAACGGTGCGCCTTCCGAACTGTTCGCCTACACGGCGGAGTATGCCCTCTCCAGCACAGTCGTTGAGATTGACCTGACTGACATTAATACTCGGCCCCTCTTGACCGATGCTGAAGCGGGTCGAATGGGGCCTCAATTATTTGCACGGCAGTATGTCTACGATTTGCCAACCTTAGATGACCCAACGGTTGACAACATTACGGACGGTGTCGGTGAAGACGCTGCTGGTATGGATGAGGCTGGTCCCTGGGGCGGCAAAGACGGCTTTAATCAAACCATTCTGCCTGCCGATGCGCCACTGCGAATTTATCTCGATGGCCTCCGCAACAATTACGACCTAGCCTTAACAGAATCTGGCAGGCTCTACACCGTTGATAACGGATCTAACTCTGGCGGTGGGGGCGCGCCTATTTTTGTGAACGGCGAAGTCACGAATGAGCCCAACGATGTCAGCCCCAACAACGTACCGGAACCGCTATTTCTTCTCGAAGAAGGCGGCTATTATGGTCACCCGGTCCCAGTCCGCGCCAATCAGGACTTAGCGTGGACTGTTTATGACGATACGGGCAATCCCGATGCATCCTTGACACCCAGCAGCACGGCTGATGTTGCGGCGCGCGTGCCCAGTTCCGTCAACCTCCAAGACGGGTTTGTTATTGACCCTAGTAAGTTCACCGATGATCCTGCACGCTTGGCCTTGAGTGCTGTGCGGATTGAGCCTGAGAGTCCTGAGAGCAGTGCCCTGGTTAATTTAGGTTCTTCCAGTAATGGTCTGGCTGAATACACTGCCGATGCCTTCGATGGCCTGCTGCGGGGAGCCCTGATGGTAACTCAGTTCAATGGCAATGTAACGCTCGTGAATCTGAGTGCGGATGGCACTGCTGTGGAGCCTCTGACAACGCCGGGTAGCGACGGGATACTGGGAACTGCCGATGATGGCATGGTGGATGATGACGGTGTGATGCCTTTAGTTACGGGTCAATCCCTCCCACTCGACGTGACCATGGGCCCTGATGGCACCATCTGGGTGGCCGAGTTTGGCGGGGCCAACACTGGCAGAATCAACGTCTTTGCACCCTCCGACATTGAGTTACCGCCTAACCTGGACGTGGACGATGACGGCATTCTCAACGCTGAAGATCCCTTCATTCGGGATGCCAGCAACGGCAGTGCTGTAGCGCTGACTCCTGGCCAAACTCTGCTATGGGATTTTGACGAAGATTTGGACGGCAACCTACCCGGACCTGGCGGTTACGGCGGTGGTTTAACCGGCGTCATGGTCGATGGGGTGACTGACTTCGAGCAATTTTTCCAGGAGCCTTCGACACTGTCAGGGCAAACCATCAAGCTGGACAACGTCAAATTCATCACGGCGTTGGGCGGCGGCACTACCGTAGTCGAGAACGTCTCGAACGGCGATCCGCTGACAACCAGCAACAGCGGTGAGTACCTCTTCCAAACGGGACTCACGGTTGATCCCACAGTCGATGACTTTACAATCAAATGGGCTATCTTTAATCCTTCTAGTGAGCTGAGCGGGCCGTCGCAACAGATTGGTGGCTACATCGGTACGGGGGATCAGAGCAACTACCTCAAGATTGTGGGGGTTCATCATCCCGACGGTGAAATTCAAATTGTGCTTGAGAACAATGACGTTGACCAGGTGTCGACGTTCATGCAGGCCGATGACCTATTCACCGTGCCGGCTCTGCAGCAAATCTTCTTTGAGCTGACGGTTGACCCGGAGGCAGCGACTGCAGTACCGACAATCACCTATCAAACGGGGGGCGACAATACGAAGACCGTATCTGGCTCCGCTATTGATTTGAGTGGGACGGCTGTTTTGGATGCCATCTTGGGCAACCACACCGTCCAGGGGCAGAAAACGGGCCTCGCAGTAGGGCTAATTGCCTCGAACGTTGAACAGCCTGCGGAAGATACCTTCCAGGCTATCTTCAACGACATTGAGGTCACGGCTCCCCTGAATCCCACGCTGACGATCGCAGATGTCACCGTGAATGAAGCCGATGGGACCGCTGACTTCACAGTGAATCTATCAGCTGGCGCAACGGATCAGGTCAGTGTGGACTATGCTACTGCTGATGGCACGGCAACAGAAGGCAGCGACTACACCGCTAGCAGCGGCACGCTGACCTTTGATGTCGCAACGTCCGCGCAGACAATTACCGTCGGCATCCTCAACGATGAGGAAATCGAGGGTGACCACGACTTCCAGCTCAATCTAAGTAATGCGATCGCGGCCAAAATTAGTGACAGTGTAGCCATAGCCACGATTCAGGATGACGACAGCAATGTCCTCTACCGCGTCGATGTGGGTGGCACTGGCATTATTGCTCCCGATGGCGATCTGACCTGGAGTGCGGATACGCCAGCGAATCCATCTCCCCACCGCGTAGGCACGGGTGGTGGTCGTATCTACACTTCCAACAACAGCGTGGATTTGAACAGTCCCACTCTGCCTGCAGGAGCGCAAACCCAGTCGATTTTCCAGACCGTGCGTTACGACCCCAAGGCCGCTGACAACATGGAATGGGCCTTTGAGGTTGAGCCCGGCAGTGAAGTTGAGGTCAGACTCTACTTCTCCGAATGGTGGACCGACAACATTGGTAGCCGTATCTTTGACGTTGCCGTTGAAGGCGCTGTGCCAACTGTCTTTGACGACATTGACTTGGTCGAACTAGCCGGTGGTCGCCGGGTCGGTTACGGACTCTCCCATGCCCTTGCAGTCGCCGACGGTACCCTGAATCTGGAATTTCTCCATGGGGATGCGGGTAATCCTTGGCTGTCTGGGATTGAGGTAATTGCTGCGGGCAATATTCCACCCGCTCTCACAATTGCGGATGTGAGCGTGGATGAAGACGCTAATACAGCAACGGTTATTGTTGACCTGTCCAAAGCCAGTGATGAACCCATTACAGTGGACTACGCCACTGCCGATGGCACGGCAACCGCGGATAGCGACTACACCGCCACCAATGGCACTCTGGCCTTTGCTGCAGGAGAAACGACACAGTCCTTCCCCGTGAGCATTCTGGAGGATGCCGACTTCGAGGGCAATGAGACCTTCAGTATCAGCCTGAGCAACCCAACGGGTGGGGCGTCCTTGGCCGATGCGGTGGCGATCGCCACCGTTGATGACAACGACTTGCCTGACTCAGGTGTCCTGTATCGTGTCAATGTCGGAGGGGCTGAAATAGCGGCTCCCGATGGCGATTTGGCTTGGAGTACCGATACCGCTGGCAGCCCCTCAGCGCATCGAGTTGGAGCGGGTGGAGCGCGTCTCTACGCCTCCAATAACAGCGTCAACCTCAGCAGCCCTACACTGCCCGCCGGAGCCCAAACTCAGCCCATTTTCCAAACGGTGCGTTACGACCCCAAGGCCAATCCCAATATGCAGTGGGCCTTTGAGGTCGAGCCTGGTAGCGAGGTTGAGGTGCGACTCTACTTCTCCGAATGGTGGACGAGGAATGCGGGCGATCGCGTCTTTGATGTCGCCGTTGAAGGAGCAGTTCCCACTGACTTTGACGATATTGACGTCGTGGATCTCGCTGGTGGGAAACGGGTAGGTCTCATGCGCTCTCACACAGTTCCTGTGGCTGACGGGATGTTGGATCTTGAGTTTCGCCACGGCGAGACTGGCAATCCCTGGCTCTCCGGCATCGAGATTGTAGCGATAGGTGATAGCCCTAGTTCACCGACGCTTTCCATCGCGGATGTCAGCGTCAATGAGGATGCTGGAACAGCAACCTTTACGGCTCATCTCTCAGCCGCCAGTGACATTCCTATTACGGTGGATTACGCCACGGCAGACGGGACCGCTGCTGCCGGAAGTGACTACACAGGAACGTCCGGAATTCTCAACTTTGCTGCCGGTGAAACCACGCAAGCAATCGCAGTCGATATTCTGGACGATACCGCTAGCGAGGCCGCTGAGACCTTTACCGTCAACTTAAGCAACGCTGTGGGGACGGCCCTTACGAACAGCTTCGCGACCGGTACCATTGCCGATAACGAAGTAGCAACCTTGCCGGAACTGTCCATCGACACGGTCTCAGTTAATGAAGGTGCGGGGACCGCAACTTTCACAGTGAGCCTGTCTCCGGCCAATAATTCACCGGTAACCGTTGACTTTGCCACCGCCGATGGCACGGCGCAGGATGTCGTCTTCGGGCCAGACTACGGTAGCGTGAGCGGTTCGCTAGCCTTTGCTGCTGGCGAGACTGCGCAAGCGATCGCGGTAACCATTGGGGAAGATATTGCGATCGAGGCCGATGAAACCTTCACTGTCACGCTCACCAATGCGTCGGGAGCAAACATTGCAGCGGCCACCGGCACTGCCACCATTTTCGATAACGACGGAACGCAGCTTCCCGATCCGCTGCTCACCTATGATTTCAGCGGGACTGATGCCCAAGCGCCCAGCTTTACGATTACACCAGAGCCGGGTAGCGGAGCCATCAGCGTTGTCGCAACGGCTAGTGAAGCGGGAGTCGCCAAGAACATCACGCGCACCGGCAACGGCTTGGGGGTTGCCGGCGAAACCGATCCTGCTGACGCCTTCAATGTCGAAATCGACGGCAAAGGACCTGGTGGCGACAACTCAGGTACGGGTGGCCTAGAAGAACTCACACTGACGTTTGATGCTCCTGTCAAACTAGAAACCGTGAGCTTCAACTCGGCCAACAGCGACGATGATTTCGCTATTTTGGTGGGTGGAACCCCGATTGTGTCCGGCGATGCTTCAACCAGTCCCAAGTCGATACCGCTGGATGTTTCTCCATTCAATGGTGTGGGTACTGAGTTCACCTTCACGGTCGTCTCCAATACTGGGTCAGATGACTACATCTTGAAGAGCGTTCAGGTTTCAGCTGCCTAACCCCAGGCTGAAAGGTTGAATAAACCACAATGCCAGTGTCCAGATTTCTGGATGCTGGCATTTCATGTACAGTGCATCACTCCAAATCTTTGCGGTGCATCACTATGCGGACGACACCCTACGTCCGATTACATCATTATCCTGCTACTCTGTCTCCCTTCCCTTCTTCCCTCCTGCTACCATTCACCGCAACTGTTCCCTAATGTTCCTGACGCTGCTTTGCCAGCAGACGCGCTGCTAGACCGCCACCGATAAACCCAAATAGATGTCCTTCCCAGGAAATCCCTTGTTGGATAGGAAGGACGCCCCAAATCAGACCGCCATACAAAGAAATTACGAGCACGGATAGGGCTAGGGAAATTGCACTCCGTTCGAACCATCCGCGCAACAGGAGATAACCGAAATAGCCAAATACGACCCCGCTTGCCCCTACATGTACCGATGCAGGAGCTCCGATCAGCCAAGTGCCCAAGCCACTCACCAATGCTGCAATCACGGTCACGATCAGGAAATCTGCCGTTTCTTGCAACATGACCAGCCAACCCAGCGTCACAAGGGGAAGCGTATTGGCAATCAGGTGTCGAAAACCGCCATGTAAGAAGGGAGCCCAGAGAATGCCTTGCAGCCCACTTACGTTTCTGGGACGAATGCCGAAGACAGCCAAGTCGCCCCCGAACATCCAGGTATTCACTATCTGAATACCCCACAGCAGAACCACCAAGCCTCCCAGAATCCAGGCCTGAGTTTTCAGTTCTTGAAGAATTGCTTTATCCGATGAAGGTGACATGTCAGGTAGTTTATGTTGATATCTGGAAGCTGGCACCTGTGCGCTTTTTTGAGGTGCCGTGGGCAAATTACCCGTGAATAAGCTATCGGTGAACAGTACGACTGTTCCTTAGACAGCTAGGATCGTCTTCAAAAGAGGGTGCCCTCCATACACAGCATAGCCAGTCCGACACGATTGTGATTATTACCGAGCTACTAGCAGTCCTCTCCATTTCAGCTGCTGCCGGATTTCGTTTAGCCTTACCACTCCTGATGATTGGTTTCATGTCAGGTGATTTATGGGCTAAAGTCCCGGTGCTGTCTCAGTTCCCACCTGCAATTGTTGTGGGGGCTCTAGTGAGCTGGACACTTGCAGAACTGACGCTTTCGAAGCGGCGACTGGTGCAGCGGTTTTTTCAGACAATTGAAGTCCTCCTGAGTCCAGCGGTTGGCGCGATCGTAGGTATTACCATTGCGCGCAACTTTAATCTTGAGGAATGGCTGGCTTGGCTACCCGGACTGATGGGATTTTTAGGTGGCGCGATCGCCCTAGCTCTGCACCTCTTTCAACTAGGCTGGCTCTATCGTCTCCGAACGCCTTCTATTTGGCTCGTCCTATTGGCCGATATCATTTGCGTCTGTCTGGTTTTCTTTGCGTTCGATGCCCCTCATCAAGGTGGGCTCATTGCTTTGTTGTTGTTATGGCTAGCTTTACGAACCTCGAATCTATGGCGGCGCTGGTATCTAACTCAAGCTGATCCCCGCCATCGGCAACGTCCCCGTTATTTGAAGCAAGACCCTGATTGAATCTAGGTGGAGGAGATATTAAACAGGTGAGGTCGAAGAATTCAGTAGCCAGAATTGCTTGCTCGACTCCTGAATCCTGCCGGTTCCATTTTTATGCTTCAATCCATCATGCCTTTGCTGCCAATGGTCTCTAATAGGGCCATACGATGCTGTGCGTCCCGTTTGCGATCGCTCACTATCTCCAGCAGACGGATACCGGACAGCGGCATATGAGACAGAGCATGCTTGAGATCGGCCCAGGTTTGGATAGGCTGGTGCAAAATGCCATGGGCCGTCGCCAAGGCACCAAAATCAACGGCCTGAGGGGTCGTGAAGAAAGTCTCGAAAGGGGGGTCAAATTGGGAAATAGGAAGCATCTCAAAAATGCCGCCTCCGTGATTGTTCACGAGCAGGATGGTCAAGTGGCTGCTGCGGTAATTTGCGTTGAGAAAACCGTTACTGTCATGGAGCAACGCTAAATCGCCTGTTAGCAAAACAGCCTGGCGATGATGGTGGGCAATACCCATTGCGGTCGATAAAGTGCCATCGATCCCATTCGCTCCCCGGCTGAAATAGGGCTGAATGTGCCGGTCATTCAGAGGCCAGAACCACTCCACATCCCGTACAGGCATGCTGTTGGCAATCATAAGTGGCATCTGAATCGGGAGTAAGGTCGGCAGCAGCCAGCTCAGTTTGCTCTCAAACAAGTCAACATGAGACTGCATCGCATCGGCTAGGTTTTGACGCGCGATCGCATCTCGGTCGCACCAGGCTTTGCAGTAAGCTGTCGGCGATCGCTGAATTGGCTGTAGTCCCGTCACCAGGTCTGCTAGCGATAGTGGCAGATGAACTGCAGCACCGTGAAGGGGATCCTGATTCTGCCCAGCTCGAGAAATGACCCAGCGAATTGGGTCAACCTGTTCCAACCACTGACGTAGAACTTTACTGGTGGGCAACGTTCCCAGCTGAATGACTTGCTGTGGAATGAGCGTCGCCGCATGATCAGGATGCCGCAGCAGTGAATCGTAGGTCGTCACCAGATGGGGATTGAGGCTGGCCCAGTTGCGTAATGGGGAAAGCCCATCGGCCAGAACCGGCCAGCTTAAAATTTCCGCCAGAGTAGCGATCGCTTGGCAATAGACCTGAGGCTGCAGAGGCTGTGCCGGTCCTGCGATAATCAGCCCTCGTTCGGCTTGCCCCAAGTTAAAAGGCCAACTGCCTGACGGGTAAGCTACTGAAGCTGCAGCTGACTGAGGCGAAGTTTGGCGAGGTATAGCATATCGTCCCTGCTCTAAGATGAGGGATTCATTTCTGAGACCGCGATAGGGAGTAATGTGGCGAAAAAAATCCTCGTCAATTGCCTCCATAAGCATATGAGCCTGATCGTCTTGGAGTGGAGCGAGCGGGTCACGAAAGGGGCAATTGAGATGAACTGGACCCATAATCGGGGCGTAGCATCTCTGCCATAGCTGAGCAACGACCTGACGCAAATAGCGTAGTTGCTTGAGGTCAGCCTCTGGTAAGGCCAACTCGGCATAGCGATGAACATAGCGACCATACAATTTCTGCTGGTCAATTGTTTGCCCCGATGCACAGTCCCGGAGTTCTGGAGGACGATCTGCCGTGAGCACCAGCAAGGGAACGTGGCTTTCGTAGGCTTCAATAATGGCCGGAAAGTAATTAGCGCCAGCCGTCCCGGAGGTACAGACCAGCACTGTAGCCTGACCACTGGCTTTAGCGTGGCCTAAGGCAAAAAAGCTGGCTGACCGCTCGTCCAAAATTGGCACTGCATCAATCTTGGGATGGGTAGCGAGGGCCAGGGTGAGGGGGGTCGAACGGGAGCCAGGGGAAACCACTGCTGTCGTTAAGCCTAAGCGCACTAGCGTTTCGACCAAAACAGAAGCCCAAAGCGTATTGATATTTCTAAAATCCAGCATTCACTCATTATCCCAAAGCCTCAGCCAGGGCTTGTAGCTTCAGCTGAATTTCGGCGAGTTCTTTCTGTGGATCTGATCCCGACACAATCCCCGCTCCGGCATAGAGCCGAGCGCGGTTTCCTCGAATCAGAGCGGAGCGAATTCCCACGATAAATTCACTATTACCCTGCGGGTCTACCCAACCAAGAGGGGCTGCATAGAGGCCGCGATCGCAGGGTTCGCCGCGGCGAATAAAGTCACAGGCCATCGCCGTTGGAACCCCCGCCACCGCAGGAGTTGGATGTAAGGCTTCCACCAGCGTGAGCGGTGAAATGTGAGCGGGTAAATCGGCACCGATAGGCGTATGTAAATGCTGAATATGAGACAAGCGTAAAAGTCCAGGAGGGGTGCTGTAGCGAGGCGCCAATCCTTTAGCCCGCAGCTGTTGCACAACAAATTCTAAAACTAGCTGATGTTCGCGCTGTTCTTTAGACGTATTCAAAAGCTGTTGACCAATTGCCTGATCGGCTGCCGCTGTCATACCTCGGGGTGCAGACCCTGCGAGGGCATCGGTTACTAATCGTCCCTGGCGGATACTCAGCAGCCGTTCTGGACTAGCACCAATAAAGTGAGCATTGCGCGCATCAGAAAACGAAAATACATAGCAGTCAGGATGTCGCGATCGTAGCCGAGGTAGGGCTACAGAGCGTCGAAACGCTTGATTTCGGGTGACATCCAGAGCATGAGCGACAACTTGCTTCTGAAGCTGATTGCGCTGAATTGACTGCAACGTCTGTTGAACTTTTTTTTGAAGGGTCTGCGCATCGGCAGGCGAGAGTTGAATCTGAAACTGCGGCTGCCATGGATGAAGGTCTGGAAGCGGATCAATAGCCGCCGTCGTTCGCAGCTTATCAAGCTGTTCAGTAATTGCTAATGCTAAGGGAGCCAGAGAGTTATGCGGTTTAATCAGAACGTTGGCAACAAGCGTACATCGCTGTTTTTGCCGGACTATCTGCCAGCGGGTCAACAATACAGTCGCTGGCGCAAACCCTTCTGTAGCGCTAGCCAAAGTATCAAAGAAGGAAAAACTACAAAAGAAGTAGGGTCCCTCCTGCAGTGAAGGAGCGCACTCAACTCGGCTTTGCCATCTGGTTAGGCAATCGCGAGCCCGTTGAAAGCGATCGCTGCCGCTAAATTCCTGAACCAATAGCGCTTCCCAGGCAGCGATCGCCTGTCCCCGCGAGGGCGACTCCCAATAGCACTGTCGTTGGTCTGCTTTTGCCAGGGTCAGTAGCGCTGCCAACGGATCGATAGATGGTAGCGGAAACGCCAAACTGAAAATCCCGCTAGTGTTTGTCTGATGGCATTGCCGCAGACAAGCTTTGAGAGCGCGAAGAACCGTTTGATACTGAGGAAGCGCATTTGACCGTGAAGGGGCGACTGTCATAGAGATTGATAACAACCGTTGATAAAGCAGGATTTATTGAGACATAGCGCAACGGCAGACATATCAAGCGCGATCGCCTGCAGCTAAAGCACCGTCTGATTAATCGTCTCATCAATCTTGTAACACCACCTGCAGTCAGTCGTGAAGAAGCGTTAAGTTACAGCCTAGTAATGTGTCCCCGACTTCCGGTGGTGCACAGCCGTTTTGCCATTCGCATCCAGTACCTCACCCGCACTAACAGTGGCATAGACAACCCAATGGTCACCACACTCCATACGATTGACAACTTCGCACTCTAGGTAAGCGATCGCATCTTGCAAAAAAGGGCAACCGTTTTCAGACTCATCCGTCTTGATGCCCTCAAAGCGATTTTCTCCAGGAGCAAAGGGTTTGAGGAAATGCTTCATAGGCCCCAAATGCTCTCCCTCCATCAAAATATTGAGGACGAAGGGGCTGCCAGGATACATCAATGATTCAATTGCCCGGTCTTTAGCAATCGCTACCGTAAAGCCAGGGGGATTAAAAGTCGCCTGTGACACCCAGGATGCCAGCATCGCACTGCTAACCTCACCTCGACGGGTGGTTACAACGCACAGAGAACCGACAATGCGACCAATGGCTTGTTCGACAGAGGTGGCCGGAGTCCGCGGCGTTTTAGCACGTTTAACTTTTTTCAGTGCCTGGGCAAAGTCGGTACCCACTTCCTCACAGTACTGCAGTGTTTTTTCCGTCGGCTTAAACTTGACGCGAATGGGGTCAAAGGCCAGGCTATAACCACCGTCTTTAACTTTGCTCTCCAGCAAATCGATTGCTTCACCGCTCCAGCCAAAGGAGCCAAAGACTCCGGCCAGCTGCGTTTTAGAAGCCGTGGAGAGAATGATTCCCAGCGCGGTTTGAATTTGGGTAGGGGCATGCCCACCCAGGGTTGGCGACCCGATTAAGAAGCCTGCTGATTTTTCGAGTGCAGCCTTGATATCGTCTGGGTCAGCATGCTCGGCGTTGATCGACTCTACCGCTACGCCTGCTTTGGTAATCCCTCGGGCCAAGGTTTGGGCCAAGGTCGCTGTGTTGCCATAGGCAGAGGCATATATCAGCGTCACCGCAAGCTCCTGACCTTTTTGCTGCTGACTCCAATCTTGATAGGCGTGCAGCAGCTCGTGGGTACCATAAAGCGCCACTGGACCATGAACCGGAGCAAACAAACGGACAGTGAGCTCATCCAGCTTTTCGAGAGCAGCTGTGACCTGCCGTGCATTAGGAGCCATTAAACAGTCGAAATAGTAGCGTCGGTCCTCTAGTAAATCCTTCCAGCTCAAATCGTAGACAGCATTGTCGCAGCGATGCATCCCAAAGAACTTATTGCTGAATAAGATTTGCGTGTAATTATCGTAGGTCCATAAACCGTCAGGCCAGCGAGGCGTAGGGACAGGCACGAAACGGAGGCGATGCCCCTGTCCGATATCCAGCTCATCGCCACTACTTTTGATAATCTTGACCTGCAAAGAGTGCCCCTCTAACAGCTCGTTTAAGGCTTTTGCCGCCGGATTCGAGCAAATCACCGTAGCGTTGGAAGCCTTATCTAGCAAGACTTTGAGGGTGGCTACACGATTAGGATTGATATGCCCCAGGATGATGTAATCTAGCTGAGCCAGATCGATTTGCGCTGATAGCGCTTGGAGGAAAATGTCGGTAAAGGATTCACCGGGCGGATCAACAAGAACCTTGCGATCGCCCCGAATCAAGTAGCTATTAGACGTTGTACCCCGCTCTAGAGCATATTCGATTTCAAACCGTAAGCGTTCCCAACTACGTGAGCGGATAACTTCGGTATCAGCAGCGATCGTTAGCGTTTGGGCATCACGCGGTTGGCCAGTGGTCATAGTTATAGGACTCCCTCAGTCAAAACGATGAACTCCGCAGGCTTTCATTACTCATCATAGAATTCACCTGGATCGCTTGAGGGATCAGTTCTGTTATGGAGGCCATAAGCCTGCTTATTTTTCCACAGATCCGAATGAATTTTGTTGAAGCAGATACTGAACGGATGAGTTGAGTATCGGAAAATAAATATAGAAAGTTCTCTTTGTATTGGCGATCCCCAGCCTCTAATTGAAGACTCTCAAAGCCATCGGCCTAATTTGCCTCTACGGTCCTTGACGAATTTGCCCCCCTTGTCCCGTTCAAATTCAATTTTATTTTCTTCAGCCTGGTAGCGGCTCCCGCATCGAGGAAGAACCGTCTACTTCCCCATTTGGCTGTGCGAGGCGCAGACAATCACCATCTCAAATTCACTTGACCTCTATCGAAGCAGGACTGCCCCCTTCGTCGATAGGCTGGCCTGAGGTTCTCACCTTTCTCAGGCAATCGTCATCTCAAATTCATTTAGCCATCACAGCAGGTTCATACACTACGCACACAATCGAAACAATCGAGTTCAGCACTTCACCACTAAACTAAACTGTATAGTTCATTCTGTGTGTAATACAGTTCGGTTCTCTGGGTCGGGTGTCACCAACCGATAGCAGTTCGTCACAAGCCACTATAGATATATGAATCAAATACTCTCCCCCTATGCCCGAAACCAATGTCTGACACCACTCTACAGGAACACATAATACACAATACAACTGTAGTACTTTACGCAACTCAAAAGTTGTTTTAGTATAGAGTTATAAACTCGTAACGGTTCCGATTTTCCTTGTGTATCCCACTGGAGTTCCCGTATGCTACGGAACTCACCCAACGCTTCAGACGTCAAGCTCTTGATTCCTTTAGCTGTCAAGGTCGTATTCATCAGTTTCGCTCTCTCGGGGGTGGAACACTTCAGCATCATCCGTGGAGGCGAATGTTATGCCCAAAGTCAATACCCGTAAATCCAAAGCCAGACCCCTTTTCTCCGCTGACGCTGTACGCACCTATCTTCATGAGATAGGCCGTGTTCCTCTGTTAACCCATGAGCAGGAAATTGTCCTGGGTAAGCAGGTGCAGCAAATGATGATTTTGCTGGAGGCGAAAGAGTCCCTCAGCGCCGACCTTGAGCGAGAGCCAACGATGGCTGAGTGGGCAGCGACCACTGATATGGCTGAATCTGATCTTAAGGAGCTGCTTCGTAAGGGAGAGCAAGCAAAACGCAAGATGATTGAGGCAAACTTGCGTTTGGTTGTGGCGATCGCCAAAAAGTACCAAAAGCGTAACCTTGAGTTCTTAGACCTCATCCAGGAAGGGACATTGGGCTTAGAGCGGGGTGTTGAGAAGTTTGACCCAACGAAGGGTTATAAGTTCTCAACCTATGCCTACTGGTGGATTCGCCAAGCCATCACCCGGGCAATTGCTCAGCAAGCACGTACCATTCGCCTGCCTATCCACATCACCGAGAAGCTGAACAAGATCAAGCGTGTACAGCGGGAGCTATCCCAAAAGTTAGGCCGTAATGCCACCGTTGCTGAGATTGCCGAAGCACTTGAATTAGAGACAACGCAGGTGCGTGAGTATCTCACGATGTCGCGTCAGCCTATCTCTTTGGACGTGCGGATTGGTGATAATCAGGATACTGAACTGCAGGAATTGCTAGAGGATGAGAAGGCTTCACCGGAAGACTTCACCGTACGGGAATCGCTCCGTCAAGACATCCGGACCCTATTGGCTGAGTTGACACCGCAGCAGCAAGAGGTGATTACCTTACGCTACGGTCTCAATGACGGCAACGAGCTTTCCTTGGCAAAGGTCGGGAACCGCCTGAATATTAGTCGGGAACGGGTCCGTCAGTTGGAGCAACAGGCGCTGAAGCACCTACGTCGCCGCAAGGCCAACGTACGCGCATATCTGGCTAGCTAGTTCATGTAGAAGCTGAGAGTTTCAATTTGCATCTACAACAAAAGAGGCCGAACAGTATCGTTCGGCCTCTTTTGCTATGTCATGATAAACACACGCCCGGAGCGCTGCTGATTCACAGGTTTGAGAGGATGTATGGCTTACAGCGATTTTACGTTGGCTAGCGTTAGGGATAGCTTTAGCCTAACTTTGGTGGAAAACCAAGACTTATTTGAGGCAACTGCTCCGATCGCCCCCTCCCAGACTCTGGACACAATTTTGTTGGACTATATTCCTCTAGCAACTGCGATCGCAACCGAGAAGGCCCGCTCCGAGTTTCTGATTGCGCCCATCATGGCAGAAGTTCGACGGCAGCTCGACAATCAAATCGCTCTGTTTTCAGGAAGCGAATTTACGGTGGATCGCGATTTAGGACTATACGGCTTTTGCGATTACATTCTTAGCGCCTCGCAGGAACAGCTATTGATTACAGCGCCTGTTATGACAATCGTAGAGGCAAAGCGAGAAGACATTATTGGAGGTCTAGGGCAATGCATCGCAACGATGGTAGCTGCCCAACTTTTCAACCAACGCACTGATGATGAAATTCGAACAGTCTATGGGGC
Source organism: Leptolyngbyaceae cyanobacterium (assembly GCA_050330865.1). GTDB lineage: Bacteria > Cyanobacteriota > Cyanobacteriia > Phormidesmidales > Phormidesmidaceae > SIO1E4. Next base: position 30,249 of record JBHJHM010000096.1, on the reverse strand, counting down.
TGTCACAACTGGAACCAACTGGAAATTTCTCAAACTTTTTGAGCAAACGGTTTTCGTGGATCAGAGAGAGTACTTTATCAATCAGCTCGATAAGATTCTGGGCATTTTGCTAGAACCATTCAAACCATCTTTAGCTACAGCTTTGAGGTGAAGGGGTCCTATTTGTCACCTTTCCCTTTGCCGTACGACTTACCTCTAAACACTTCGACTCGACCCATAACCACTCAGACAATGGCTTACTCAAAATTCAGTGCGATTTCCCCGACAGCCTATGCCGATGCTATGGGACGTGAGCAATTCATGGATATGGGTATTCGGGAAATGTGGCCTCAGATGCCCCGCATAGCAGGCCCTGCCTATACCGTGAGCTGTCCGCAGGGGGACAATCTCATGCTCCACGCCGCTATCTACAGAGCTACTCCGGGTTCCGTCATTGTGGTGCAAGCTGGAGACGTGGACTATGCTGTATCTGGCGGCAATGTGTGTGCGATCGCCCAAAAGCGGGGCATTGCTGGCTTTGTGGTGGATGGTGTGATTCGTGATGTGGCTGAAGTTCGCGAGGCTCAGTTTGCGGTATTCGCGCGCGGCATAATGCCGATTCCTGGCAAAAAGCAAGGACCTGGCACTCTGAATCAGCCCATTAAGTGTGGGGGCGTTCAGGTGTTTCCCAACGATATTGTGGTGGCCGATGAAGAAGGGATCGTAGTAATTCCAGCCGCACAGCAAGAGACCGCGTGGGAAATTGCCAAGCGTCGGGCCGATCGCGATGCGGCTCAGTCGTTAGACGATTGGGCAACCGAGCATCGAGCCAAAATTGACCGAATCATGCAGGAAAATGGCTATGAGCCAAGCACATGAGGGCTACCTAGCTTATCGTTACTGCTTAGAGCTGCTTTTAATTGATGATTGGCATCTCGCATTTGACACATGTTTAAAGCCGACAGCTTAGGAAAGGCCAGGGTTAGTGCCAGCGTTTCTAAAGCTTGAATAATCGGATAAATGCGTTCAGCATCTTGCAGCGCAATGGGCGCTACTCGGGTCCAACGGTTGGCGGCGGTCTCAACCAGTCCTTCATCCTCAAGCTTGCGCAGCGCTTCTCTGACAGGCGTCCGACTTACACCTAACTGTGCTGCTAGCTCCTTATCCTTCAGCTTCTCGCCCGGTTCTAAGACGCCCTCGATAATCCACCTCAGCAGCGATTGATGGACGTTATCACGAAGAAACACGCGATTGAGGGTTGCGGTCTGGGGAATTGGCATTGGCGACGAAGATAAAGCCGGGCGTGACTGAGTCGTTGCCTGGATGAAAGACCTAGGTTTAACTATCACAAAGGGGCACACTGCTCCTAAGGATTTGGAGAGCGGCATAAATGTGCTGCTACAAGTGCTGCTACAGCTATCCAGCTAGAGAAAAAATCAGTGCGATCGCGGACAAGCCGCGATCGCACTAAATAGGTCTTTTACAACGTGTCTTGCGACAAACTTATACCCGAAGTCCCGCAATTAGACCTCAAACCCCGTTAAAGTTCCAGACGATCCCTCCAGTGCTAAGAAGGAAACAGAGTCTTGTTTGCGACGGAAGAGTTCCTGATCTAGAGACTGCTCCTCATAAATTCCGACTCCGAAACTCGTTTTACTGATGTCGTCGAGACGGAGATTTGCGGTATCTTTACCGTTGAAGGAGCTTAGCTTAGCAATCACTGAGGGAGCAGCGTCAAATCCGGACTCGAAACTCACCGTAGCGCGCTTATCAGTGTAGCGCTGGTCAGTTGTTCCCCCTTGCATAAGGGTGTCGCCATCAGACGCAACGCCTTGGTCGATCGCCAACCAGCCAATCTCCTCCCTGACGTGTCCGCCATTGTTCAGTGCTTCTTCCTCCTGCATGGCCACTTGGAAGCCGTTAGAGGATTGGCCCGTGGTGCGGGTTGTTACCCAGTCGCTGCCATTCGCAGTCTGAACCTGAGAGAGTACGGTAGGGGCTGAGTCAAAGTTATTCAGCTTAACGGCATCGAAGCCTTTAGAAGTCAAACGACTTGAATTGCGAGTTCCAGCGGAAATGCGAGTGCCGTCTGAAAGTGTCCAGTCGCCAGCTTCCATGACGAGGTAAGAGACAGACTCATTGGTATGGGTACCGTCCATGTAGTTCGGCTCTTGGAGACGAATCTGAAATGTATTGCCCGTGACCTGACGAAGGCGTACGGCTGCCGGGTCACTACCGTTCAAGGTAGGGTCAGAAACAATAACGACAGGGTTGTCATAGGTTTCATCGAGAGAAACCGTCTGCCAAATGTGGTTGAGATCCAGGGTCCCATACTCACCAATGGTTTCGTCGGTTGGCGCTGGGTTGCCGGGATTCTCATTCGTAGGAAGCTGATCGGTGGCTAAATCCAGCTTGATGTTCTGATTATCGATGCTGACGGTTTGCTCAATAACTTGAGATAGTCCGCCCCCTGAAAAGGTGACGTCATAGGTACCTGGCGTCAGCGCCATCTGGTAACCTCCAGAGCCATAGGTTTGGGTACTGAAGGTCTGTTGGTCTGATCGTCGCGTCGCTTGGACGCTGATGCCACCTAGCCCTTCGCCAACTGTGTAGAAATCGTCATCAGTCACGCCATCATCGAACGCGACGCCTGTTAAAAACGTGGACGAGCCCGACTTAGCAAAGTTCTGGGTTGTCATGACAGCGTTGTAGCCGCTGTATTCGCCCGTGACTGTGCCAATCCCAATTTCTTTGAAGGCATTACTCAGGATATTGGTGCGATGCCCCGAACTTTTGAACAATCCTACGTGTTGGGTTCCGACAAACGAAGTTACGTTTGGGGTTCCAGTTGTTCCACGCCAAGAGATATTTTCGCCCCAAGTCCAGCTGCCGGTAAAGGCATAGCCAGCATTCCGCATGCGATCGCCGGCACTACTCCCGTTCTCGCCCGTGTGAGAGAACGTATCAGTATCCAGCATCCACTCGCTGTGATCACGGGACGAGTCAATGAGCTTCGTGTTGAACACCAAAGGCTGCTTGGCACTGCTAGAAATCGTTCCGGGTGCTAGGCCCTGGTTAAGGTTGATGCCATGTAGTGATGCTTCGGCCAAAGGATTGCTACGAGCTCGGTTGATCAGTTCCAACATGTACTGCTCGTTTGCTGAGGGTTGAGCCATGCTTTATAGATTCCACAGAGAATAACAACTCGATAGTTGACACCCCAGAAATCGAGTAGACCCTCCCCGCTAGACGTGATGGTATGGACCTTATGTTCCTATCTGCAACCCTGTGGAAAATGGCATAGCGCAACCAAAATTAGTTGATCTCACGGTTTCGGTGGAGCCGTATAAATTTGGCTCTACTCAGCACAAATTTGATTAAATCAATCAGGTCTTTATGACATGAAGCTTTGTCGTAATTTCGCAATACAGGTTCAATGCGACTCTAGAAGGCCCCTATCAATGCTGTCGGCCAAAGTTCCGTAATTATCCTGAAATTGAGGAAAAGATTTATTCATGAAAACTTCATACCGATCACGCGTTTTTCACGAAATGAAGCCTAGATGATCGCTAGATTCGTCAAATCCCCTGTGTAGCCAGTAATCTCAACCACTGCATCGGTCGCTGGCTGAAATCCAGCAACACTGTCATTGAGTGCTAAGAATGTCCGAGACCTAAACATAAAGGTTGCTGCGCCTTTTGAGTGAAAGAGGTTCTTGGTCAAAATCTTCTGGATATCTGCTGTCGCTAGCGTTTTGACGGCGCTCGCCTGTTTTACGGCGCTTGTTCTAACTGCGTGAGGACCATCGATACCATCCGTTCTGATCGCTAAATCTTTAATTCTGTCGAAATCGTTCAAGCGCGATTCCTGGAGAATGCTGTATCGGAAGATATCCTGACCGGTACCGCCAGTTAACGTATCGCCCCCGAGTTCACCCACCAAGAGGTCGTTGCCGCTGCCCCCTTCTAGCGTGTCTTGGCCTTGTCCTCCTAGCAAGGCATCTTTGTCGTTATTCCCCTGTAACCAGTCGCGTCCGTTACCACCGTGCAGAGTGTCTTGACCACGGCCACCCATAAGCACGTCATGCCCTCCTTCACCAAACAAAGCATCCCGATGACCGCCGCCTTCTAACGTATCGTTGTGTTCGCCACCGTGTAGGGTGTCATTGCCATTCCCCCCCTGCAACCGATCCCGATCCTGTCCGCCCTTCAAAAGGTCGCGACCATTGCCACCTACCAGCCAATCGTGCCCCCCCTCACCGTGTAAGGTGTCCTGACCATTTCCCCCGATGAGCTTGTCTTGTCCCCAGCCGCCCAGTAAAAGGTCGTGATGGTTGCCCCCTTCTAACATATCGTCGTGTCCTCTCCCTCGTAAGGTGTCGTTGCCGTTGCCGCCCCGCAGCCGGTCATTACCCTTTTGGCCCTCCAGTAAATCGGCTCGATGACTGCCCATCAAGGTATTGTTGATGGCATCGCCTTGATAGTGAGTACGGCTAGAACTACCTTGCACGCCCCCAGAATGGGTTGCATTTGGTTGGGTCTTTGGAGCCTTTCCTTGCTCGTCGACAGCAGCCAGGTAACCCCAAGTAAAAGCTGTTGGCGCAATCGTCTGATGGACAGTGAATTCCGTAACTGGAAAGTATTTGAACGCGTTGAAATAGCTCTCTGTTGTAGGCCAAAGAGAAGGAGACGGGGAGACCGTTTGCTTAAACGAGTTCAGCGTTCGGGGGAATGTCTGTTGAGGAAGCTGCAAGTCAAGCGGACCATACAGGGTGATACCGGGTGGTGGAGCTGAGCCTGTTGCGATCGCGTCAGCCACCAGCGCATCAGTAGGGTATTTGTGACCCAGTCCAGTGGTATAGACAAGATTATCGGGATTAGCTCCAGCCGCAAATTGAGTAGCCAGAACCACAGCCTCCAAATACTTTGCCTTACCGGTTAGCTGATGGGCTCGAATCAGGGTGTCAGTATTCGGAGCTCCGAGAGATTCACCAAATTGAATCGGGGCAAAAGGATGCTTATACCACTTGAAAGCTGTATTTTGTAGAGCTTCTATTTGGGCGTCGGCCTCTTGCAGGATAGCTTGCCGAGCATTTTTTTGAACGGCCCGATTCACAGTGCCACGAGCCGTTTGCAAATAGACCATCGCCGCTGCCTCGTGACCCTGCGTTTCACGCGTTGTGAAAATCTGAACGTCTGACTTGCGAAACAGCGTTGTTGATAGAAAAAGCTGATGCCACTTGGTATCGCCGGTTAGTCGATAAAGTTCAGCCGCCGCTAAATTGCGCTCAGTATGAATTTCGACCTGCGGTTCAAACCCTGTGTTAATTACCCAATCACCTGCGCGAGCTGCGTATGCCTGCTCGGCCCAGTCCATAGCTAATAAAGCACTTGCTGCATAGGCCTGCGCCCGCTCTGGGTCATAGGACTTTAGATAGTGGGCTGCACGGGCGGCGACTCCCGCATAGATGTAGCTCGACCACATATCAGGGGCATAAGCCATCACCGTCTGTGACTCTTGCCAGCTAGCCTCATAGGGTCTGGGATGTTGAGCCGATTCAATACCGCCGCTGACGCCGCCCTCTGGAGTCTGCAGTCGCTTAAAGAAATCCAGTCCCCATAGAGCTTCGTCCACTAAGTCGGGCAATCGATTACCCGACTCTGGAATATTCAAACTGAGCCGAGCAAAGTAGTCCGGATTGGCCGCGTACAGTTCCAGTAGTTGCCGTGTAACGTCCAAATGCTGAATGCGTCGGTCCCAATCGCCGGCATCAAACCAACCTCCCCAGGCATCGGGGACAACCGTTTCGGTAATCGTCTGGGTCAGCGCGTCGAAAGCATTGACCCGGCTCAGATTGAGCCCCATATTGGTGTCCATCAGCTGAGCGGTGGACTGATAGACAACAACGCCATCATCTGGGTGGAAAGCGCGAGGACGTGTGTAGCTTGTATAGCGAGGCTTCAGAGCGATGCCGCTGCGCTGGTGATACAGTCCACGAACGGATGTGTAGAAGGCTTTTTCCCAAGTTTTTTCGCCAATTTCAAAATCAAATGAGGTGCCAACTCCCTCGACCAAGACCCGATAGCGACCAGGCCTGCGAAAATCGCTGAAATCCATCAGATAGACATCGGTACCGTTATAGTTACGCTTGTTCTGGTGTCTGTCTTCGACGCTATCTTTGTCTTTGGAGAGAACAATTTCACCCTGGTAAACCTGCTTGCCGGTCGCTTCATTCACTAGCCAAAAAGAAGTCCCTTCGGCATACTCTTGAGCACCTCCATCGCCTAACCAAGTCGATAGGAATGCCACCTTCGCTGGATCATCCGGATCAAAGCCAAGCTGAGAAACGTGAACCGCTTCGCTGCGGAGTGCTTTTGGCTGATAAGTAAATTGCAGCTTCTGAGAGCCAAAACTAGCGCCGCTGATCCTGTAGGTTTCGCCGACCGATAGCGTTTGAGGCAGATCCAGAAAAAGAGTGTGGAGGGTTGGCGACGCAAACCTATCGGGTTTTACTTCTCCTAGCTGCGTGAGCTTGCTTTTGCGAAAAACTGCGTTTGGGGTGAAGCTGGCACCAGACTGGCCGTTGTTCAAGGGGGCGATCGCGTAAGAAGACGGATTGGTGGCTAAATTCAGGTTAAATTCAGGCCCGACGTACCGATCGGCGAGACGAATCGTCGCCTGATCGCGACCAACTAGCCACCCATAAAAGTTTCCCGCGCGCAAGACGGTATTGTTGACAACGACATCGGTTGATCGAGGGATATAGGGTATCTGAGTTCCCTTCTCTAGACTTCCTGCTTGGATCTGTAGGGCAATCGTCCTTTCACTAACGGTGTAAATATCGATCAGTTCTAGCTCGGGTGACAGCTTAAAGTTCATGGGGCTATGCCTTTTGAAAAAGCAGACATGCGAAATTGGCCGCTGGGCGCATTGCCCAGTAGCAGGGATATATAGCTTTAGCCATCAAGGCTAGGACGCCGAGTAGTATCCGATTGCTCAGCACATGGCCAGATACAACCGTCGTAAGTTCCGTTGGGAAAAGACGGCTATATCGGGCCAATCAGCTCTATGCGTGGAGAACCCCACACATGTCTTGCCGTGCGCTGTATTGCATTAGGTGTAGGTAACTAGAGCAAAAGCAGCATAAAACGCTACCTAAAAGAGACCTTCAGCTTTTCAGGTAGCTCAACCAAAGTAGTGATGTTACACAAGCGCCATCGGATCCAAGCCTCAGTCGCTCTTCTCAGGAAGAGCAAACTTCCAAGGCAGCACTTTGAAACCAATCTCGGTTGCGACCTGAATTTATAGCTTTAGGCATTTAAGCCAAGACACGTCAATCTTATCCAGATGCTCAGCATAAAACTAGATAGCTCGCCGTCTTGTCCTAACGGAACTTACGACAGCTATATATCCTTTAGTAGAAAAAGCTTTAGTGCGTCTGTATGCCTACTGCAGACAGTACACACCAGTTGAGTATTGCAGCCATATATTCACATGTCAGCGTCAGGAACCCTGACTTTTTATCACGCTGGAGAAGCGACTAAAACCGTGGGCTTCGCCTCTGAATGTATCAAATTTAGTTGCTTCATACTTAGTAGTTTTTAGGATTTTCACCTGTGAACATTCATGAGCCTAGCTTCAAAGAGTTCAAAGTTTCCTCTTCTAAAAGACTTTGAGCTTTTTAGCAGATCCATAGCAAAGTCCAACTGATCATGATAGAAAAGTCAGCCAAGTTCTACTTTGACTAAATAATTTTGATTTCTCATATGCGCCCGTGGCGCTTGAGATGCCACTGCCAAGCGTGAGCAATGATGGAGTTTAAGTCGGCATACTGGGGATGCCATTTGAGCAGCGATCGCGCCTGATCGCTGCTACCCACTAAACTGGGGGGATCACCGGGGCGGCGATCGCACTCCACAGCCGGAATGGGTTCTCCTGTAATTTGCCGAGCCGTTTCAATCACCTCCCGGACCGAGAAGCCATTACCGTTGCCTAGATTGATGAAAGCTGTTTCGCCTCCCTTGAGCAAATAGTTAACTCCCAGAACGTGAGCCGAGGCCAAGTCAGACACATGGATGTAGTCGCGAATGCAGGTACCATCAGGCGTATCGTAATCAGTGCCAAAGATAGAAATATTTTTGCGGTGCCCCAGAGCGGTCAGCAATACCAGCGGAATTAAGTGGGTCTCAGGCTGGTGGTCTTCGCCCAAGCGTCCCTGAGGATCAGCTCCCGCTGCATTGAAATACCGGAAAACGACTGCGTTAAAGCCATAGGCTGCTGTAAAGTCTTGCAGCATTTGCTCCACCATTAATTTGCTGGTGGCGTAGGGGCTAATTGGATTTTTGGGATGCTCTTCTGGAATGGGTACCGTTTTAGGCGGACCATAAATAGCACAAGTGGAGGAAAAAACAAATCGTTTGATGCCGGCTGCCAGCATTGCTTCCAGGAGTGTCAGCGTTCCGACAACGTTGTTGTGATAGTACTCAGCCGGCTGCTTAACCGACTCACCCACCGCAATGTAGGCCGCAAAGTGCATCACAGCATCGATACTGTAGTCACTGAATATTCTTTCGAGCAGAGCACGATCCGTCGTTTTGCCGACAATTAACTCCGCTTTGCAGTGCTGCTGGATGAGCTCTCTGTGGCCGTACTCTAGGCTATCCAAAATCACCACCGAATAGCCAGCTGCTTCCAAAGCTAGCACTGCGTGCGAGCCAATGTAACCAGCACCGCCAGTTACCAAGATGGTGGGATTCTCCGTGGACATCTTCGAGGTCTCCTAGTTATCGAGTTCTAATAGTTGTCAGGTTCTAAAGCAGATAGATTGCAGTACCGTCCATCCGACCGGATAGGCAGAATAGAATGCTCACCGTCAACTTTGCAGACAGAAGCACCCCCATCATGGAACAGAGTCGTTATAAAAAGAAATGTCTGCTTAATTTCGTTTATGGTTCCTTTATGAGACGGAGAAAAGGAGAAGGGGGGGTTAGATAGGCAGGTGAGTAGCAGGGAAAAGGGGGAGGGGAAATACGCTCCCCCTTTTCTCCTTCCCCTTTTTCTTTTGCCCTTTGCGTTGTCTTCACCGCTCATCCCTTTTCAATTGGCGAAATCACTAAATTATCCCGATGTACGACGGTGTCGGCTCCTGCGTAGCCAAGTAATTTGGGAATATCTTCGGAGTGGTGACCCATGATTTTGCTCAAATCTAGGTGATTGTAGTTCACGATGCCACGGCCAATTTCCTGTCCACTTGCGTTGCAGAGTTGGACTGCAGCTTGCTGGTCGAATTCTCCTTCGACCTCAGTGATACCGGCTGCGAGTAGGGATTTACCTGCTTGCTGAATGGCTCTGACAGCGCCTGTGTCCAAATACAGTTTGCCGGCTGGAACCACGCTGTGAGCGATCCACCGTTTACGAGCATTAGCAACGAGAGCACGGGGTGCAAACTGGGTTCCGAGAGATTCACCTGCTAAGATTTTGACTAAATTTTGAGGCTGTTGCCCGTCTGTAATGACGGTTCTAACGCCAGCGTTAGCAGCAATACGAGCCGCTTCGATTTTGGTTGCCATGCCACCAGTGCCCCATTGGCCGCCACGATCGCCGATACTTATCTGGAGGTTCTCTAGTTCCTCAATTCTGTCGACGATATGGATAGGCTGAGCATCTGGGTGATAACGGGGATCAGCTGAATACAGTCTGTCTACATCGGTCAGTAAAAACAACCAGTTGGCACCCACAAGGCTTGCTACTTGGGCTGAGAGGGTGTCGTTGTCGCCAAACTTGAGTTCATCGACTGCAACCGTATCATTTTCGTTGACGATAGGGATGATCCCCAACTGCAACAGCTGCCGGAAGGTGCGATAGCTGTTGACGTAGCGCGATCGCTGTACCAAGTCTGTCCGCGTCAACAGCACCTGGGCGATGGGTTGTCCCATGGAGGTAAAGAAGTCGTCGTAGATGCGCATTAGTCGCCCTTGCCCTACAGCTGCGACTGCCTGCTTCATCGCGATCGTTTTTGGCCTTTCGGTAATCCCGAGCCGTACGCAACCTACACCCACAGCTCCAGAAGAGACAAGAATGACGTGGTTGCCAGCATGTTGTAAGGCGCTCAAGGTCTCAACCAGCGTGGCAATCACTGAAATTGCCAACTGCCCGGTTGACTTTGTCAAACTAGAGGTTCCAATTTTGACCACTAGAGTTGTGGGTTCAGTCACACCACCACCTTTCTGGCTCCAGTTTGCCATCGTAGAGGGCTTGAAGACATTTGTGAAGTAGCAAATCTTGAAAGTGAAGGAGACAGACTGCGATCGCCCTCAAAAGCAGAGGGAGCTGCCTAGAAATACAACAAGCAATCTTGCCAGGCTTAAGTCGCATTTTACTGCCAATAATTAAGGCACTGCTCCAACTAAGAGAAGCAGTGCCTTGGCGATTCACATGCGCTTTATATGTCTAGGATCTTTATGTATGCTTGATCCCATGTAATTAATAACTATGATTCCAGAGTTTCACCTGGGGGGTAGAGTCTTCTAACCTTTTCTTTATGTTTCGGGAATATTGCGCTTTCTGAAGAAAAATTTGCGCATCGCAATATTTTGAGCTCAACCCATTATGCTGCCAGCCTTTTACCCATCTAAGGAAACCCCAACAATCTGCGATAGCCAGACTTCTGCGGAGCGGATTAAATACTTCCCGGGCTTCTCCATAGGATTGACCATAGGATCCACCAAAATGGTAAACATACCGAGGCGATTGCCTGCAAGAATATCGGTGAACAGGCGATCACCCACCATGGCAACTTGATCAACGGGCAACTGCATCGCTTGCGCGGCATATCTTAATTTTCGGCGTGAGGGCTTGCCTGCTCCTGTGAGATAAGGAGCAGGCAAGCTTTCGGCGATTCGACGAATACGGTGAGCGTTGATATTGTTGCTTACTAACCAAATAGGAACGTGCTGATTAACTTCCGCAAACCACGCCTGAACGTCTGCAGAGGTGTGAGTTTCCCGCAAAGGTACTAAGGTTTCGTCCACATCCAGAATCAACCCCCGGAGTCCCTGGCGATTGATTAGGTCGGGGGTAATCCCCAGCACTGAGTGCCTTAGCACCAAATCAGGCTGCAGTAATTTTCCACACATGATGACTGAGTTTTTCTCCCGCCTGTGCTAGATACTCAGTAGACCCCTGACGCGTAGATAGCTAACCTTCTGGACTGACATTCCTTTGTTCTGCTTCGACAGCGTCTCGAATTCGAGCCTGAGCCGCTTCATGCTCAGCTAGCGTTCGGCTAAACACATGAGTTCCATCATACCGAGCAACAAAATAAAGATAGTTAGTCTCAGGTGGATTGAGGCTGGCCTCGAGACTCGCTAGACCAGGACTGGCGATCGCAGTAGGAGGGAGCCCCGCATTGATGTAAGTGTTGTAGGGCGAAGGAGTCCGGACCTGCGCAAGTGTCAGGGGGCTTTCTGGCGTTTGCGTAACACCCAGACCGTACTCCACAGTTGGATCAGCACCTAGAGGAATGCTTTCTTCCAAGCGGCGATTGAACACAGCCGCAATCTCTGATCGCTCGTCTGAAATCACAGCTTCACGTTCCACAATGCTGGCAAGTGTTACCCATTCCTGTAGCGAAAAGCGCGAGTCGGTTTGCTGATAGACCGGCAGAGCAACTGATTCGAAGCGCCCCAGCATCATATCAACAATGGCTTCTGGCGTTACAGTCGCAGCGGGAAGCTGATAGGTATCGGGGTACAGATATCCCTCTAAGTGAGGCAGATTTGAGGGTAGCCAGGGATAGCGATCCACAGGAATTTGTTCAGTAGCAGCTAAGAAAGCCTCAGCGGAGAAAAATCCTCGCTCTTCAAAGGCCGCTGCTATTTGCGATCGCGTCCAACCTTCGGGAATCGTAAATGAAGTTTGGACGACGTCGCCAGTCCAGATCTGTCCCGCAATCTCCTGTAGGGATTGGGTCGGAGACAGCGCATAGGTTCCGGCCTGATACCCCCCCTCCGTACGGAATGCCTGCCAGCGACTCCACAAGTCCCAAGCCACATGCGATCGAATTAAGCCCGCTACTTCTAAATCACGCCCAATTTGCTGCCCAGGAGTTCCTTCCGGAATCTGAATTTGGACCGTAGAGGTAGCTGTCGCGGCCAAGGTATCTTCCTCTGCTGATGGCGAGGTTGGCAAAGTCGCTGCCTCGGCAATGGGAGCCGTAGCCCAACTCCACCAAGCCCAACCTTGCCAACCTGCAACACCCAGAGCAACAGGTGCTAATAATCCGAAGAAAAGTAGTTTGGGGACACGGGAAGCCATAGATTTCATCAGAGATTAGTCACTGGACATGGGTCTATTCCAACACGTCGAATATCGTCGATTCAATTTCGGGCTTAAGGCGCTCAAACTCCTCAGGAGGAACCACTTGAGCATCGCCTGCGGCTGTAATTTGGGCAAACAAGAGCAGTGGATCAACAGGCGTACAGACGGTGTATTCAACGTTATCGTGAAAAAAAGTCGCCAGCATTTGAAATTCTTCACTTGCAGCCTCATCGGTCGCTGTATCTTCACTCCCAATTTCGAGGGTAAAGCAGTCGTCTGCTTCAGGCTCTGGAATTTCGCCAGCAACCGTTAGGGTAATCGCGGTGCGCTGTAAAATCAAATCTTGTTCGGCAAGAACGGCCCGAGCAGTCGGGAACAAATCGCCCATTTCACTGATATCGACATCAGCCAACGAGTCTGTATCAGTAGACTCGTCGCCTTCCCACATAAAAATTTCTACCGGGGTATCAACTGGCAGCAATAAAGCATACTGGCACCCATCAATATCAAAAGTTTCTTCGATTTGACAGATCAAAGGCTGTCCAAAGGCATCTTTGAGCGCGATCGTGGGAATCGCTTCGGGGTATTCAGAAAAAGTCATTCAGAGTCTCCTGAAACGGGCTCGGCGGGGTCAGGAAGCGGAGAGAAAGATTGATGAGTCCGCTGATCCAACCATTGTTGCAGAATAATGGCTGCAGCTTTACGGTCAATCAATCCCTTATGGCGCGAAGGTGAAGTTCCCTCTGCCAACAACAGCTGTTCTGCCTGAAAAGAGGTGAGCCGTTCGTCTACATACTCTATCGGTAAGTGCAGCGCTCGCGACAGTCGCTCTGCAAAAGATTGAACCCAGCGGGCTTGTTGACCAACTTCACCATTCATAGTGTATGGCAGACCCACGACTAGCACACCGACCTGACGCTCTTGAATCAAGTCAGATAGCTCTTGAACAACAGCTTGGAATGAGGTGCGCCTCAGGGTTGTAAGGCCAGTCGCTAATAGACCGAGGCGATCGCATCCAGCGACCCCAATACGCTTGTGGCCAATATCTAACCCGAGTGCCGAGATGTACTCCACTGCCACTATCATCACTCCTGACAAGCATGGCCGACGATTATCTCGTGAAGCCTACCACGACTCTCCTGGTAAAGGATTACGATTGGGAGGATGACATGGCTTATCGGCAGCACCTGTCTCTTTACTGGGTTCTGTCGCAGGTAAGTCAGGCTGACTACGTTTACGCCCACTTTCGTCAATTTGACTCTGCCAAGAAAGCCGTCCGGGAATCGGTTTACCCGCCGGCTGTAAACCCGCCAGAACTTCGGGTAGCTGTAATCCCTCTAGGGCTGCAGGCTTAGTCTCGCGCACCTTATGCCACACCGAACGAGACAACATCAGAGTCCGATCAACTGGACTCGCCTGAATTTGAGTTAAGTAATCTTCACGCTCGGCCTGATAGTCCCGCGAGGTAATCCGCAAGGGGGCAGCAGGATAAGCCTCTAAAACACGTGCCAAGTGGCTAAGAATTTCTGGATAGAGCCACGTGTAGGCAGGATGAACAGTTAGCTCAGCAAAATGGCATTTGTGAGCATCACGACAAGCTGTCAACTCAAAGCGACCAATGGCAGCCTTGCGCTGTGGTTCAAAGACATAGCTACAGATGCGGTCTACCCGCTTCATCCACTGACGAACGGTAGCTGCAACTCCCTGAATCGGTTCCACTTGAAAGTCCTGAGTTTGCTGATCAAAGACTTGTCTCACAAGTGGGGGCATTGAAGCAGTGTCGAGCTGATAAAGCAACCGTGCATCAGCATTACTGACAGCCATCAGGTTAGGAAGATCGGGCTCGCGCTTAGCCTGTTCGGCTAGAACCTCTGGCGTAATTTCCCAGTAAGTAACTTGAGCCAGGGGTTGGAAACCATTTTGGCGGTAGAGCGCCAAGGCTGATTTTTGCTCAATGTCAACCTCGGCTAACCACATCCGAGCTTCCCAGACAGACGCAAAGCAATGGCGCAGCAAAGGTGAGCCCACACTGTCAAGCGGGCCTTCGCAGCTAGCAGGAATGACATCTGAATTGATAGCCAGACGGTCAACGCGCCAAGTACTGCGAGTACGATTGAAGGGCGAAATCTCAATGAGTCCACAAGTTTTGTCGCCCAGTGTGGCAACAAATCCTGGCCAGTGGGGGCGATGGGGTCTCGCTAGCGAACTCACCCGCTGCCACCATGCTGATATGGGATGATGACGGAAGCGCCCACCGGTATGATTGAGCAGATCACAAGAGGGATCTGTGATAACGATACCGTTGCTATTCCAATGCTCCAATGCATCCACATAGCGAAGCGAGAGTGGGCGGAAGCTTAAATCAGACGGCTGGTGATCAGAGCGAGTCATACTGAGGTGAATAGCAACAGTGAGTGAATGGGGATAAACCTAGCATTCAGGTATTATTCTAACGCTACACTTCAGTCCGCTCTGTATCTCATGACTTCTTTTGCTTTGGCCGAATCAATACCAGTGGAGTTTGCTCATCGGCATTGCCAGCAGGATTGTCAATCAGAGCCTGATTCAGGACTGATTCAGTAATTCCTGAGGTGGAGGCTAGCACCTTGACCGCACGCAGATCATTAACATCGACGATCGCGGCTTCCAGGCCAGTCGCTTGGCGGATTTCGTCAACGACCTGCTGAGGCGATTCAGGACCCAACACAATAAACTGATCATAAGGGGGCAGCGTGCCCGTCACATCATCAATAAGGCGAGCCTGCTCTCCCGCCAGCTGATAGAACCCTCCCCCCCGGCGGAGAAAGGCTTTCATCAAGGCACCGCCAACGAAGGCAAAAAAGACCCGCCACGAACCGACAATATCCACCAGGGTTTGCATACCGCATGCGGTTGCCAAACTGGACGTTGGTAAAAAGTAGGGGCATATACGACGCGCTATCCAGCCGGGTTGAACCGTTGAAGGGTGCCGCCAGCGCCCCTGCATGATGGCGACTGGTGTTTCACCAATGGTGATGATGTCGCCTGCTTGAGCATGGGGAGCGACATATCGCTTCACGACCTCAACCGGGGTGTCTAAATGTGTAAGCAAGTGAGTCGGGATAGCCCGAATCTGCGCTTGGGGCGTCTCTCGCCACGCAGGCCCTTGGTTCGGGTCAGGAAACTGAAGCGGCACGACCACATGCCCCGTTTTGGGAATGCGCCCTTGAGGACCGTAAGTGACATAGTGAATCCGAATCCATAAGGCTTTGAGCGATCGCAAATCGCTTCCCCTAATATCAACCTCTACTTTGAACTGGGTGCGCTTGCGGAGTTTGACAATATATGCAAACCAATAGCCATCTTGCCGAGCCTCTGCATCAGGATGCTCTGGTGTGATTTTCACCTCAACTTGGACACCATCCAGACTCTCCTTTGCGAGCAGGGTCGTTTCGGTAGTTAGCTCCGGAACCATAATTTCGGAGGCTGGGGTGCTATTAATCAGCTCAGGTTTTCCAACAATCCGATAGCGATCGGTCTCCGACTGTTCCAAGTTCCACGATCCTGCTTCGAAGAGCAGGCGGTTTCCAGGGCGACGGCGGTATTGCCATTCCAAGACAGCCCAACCCACCCCTACAACGACACCGACGATGGTAAGCAGCCCAACCAGAGGCATGTTCATGAATCCACAGCACTAGAGATATTCGCAGAGGTCGGATGTCAGACATCACCCCTGCCCCAAGAAGTGTACCGTTCATCGGGAACAATCATCGGAGCCATTAGTATCAGAGCTTTGAAATACAGCAGTTTCAGGTTTTGTCCCAGTTGACATCGCTCCTGACTGCTTCTCCAAAACAATGGCAGCCTCCCCTGATTGCACCGATGTAAACCCTGCTTCTTGTCATCAAGGAAGCTCGGATTTTCAAGCCTTAAATCCAAGCAGCAAGTTGCTTATGGAATTCCAGCCGCCATAAATCTACTTTTCAAAAACTTAGACACAGAAACTTAGACACAGAAAGGGCCTACGTGCTTAAGCAGTAGCCTCCGCTATATAAAGTGTTTCTTTGATGCAAACTCCAGATTAAATATGTGCCGACTGTGCTCTAAGACTAGTCACAGAAGCCAGTAAATTTTATTTATAAAAATAATTTCCTTCTCTAAATCTGCACAAAATCTGCACAAACCCGAGTTTATTTTCCTCTTGCTGGAGTTATTAAATTGTGAAAATTTTGCTTACTAAACTCAAGGTTTATTCTGTAGTTTGATACTTAATTCTTTCCCCGATACCTGAATCTAAATCAGCTTTGCAAGGCGTCAGCAGGTACGGGTATAACAGTCTCTAAGTCCTAGAGCCATAGTGGATGAAAATGTTCTGTCGATAGCTATTCCTCCCGTGAGAGAAACGCTTTAGATGGATTTATTTAGGTCGAAAATGCCTTATTAAAGCTTTCTATAGACTTAGTTTATTTCTGTCTATGGTCTAGGGAAGCATCTTTATCCACTCTGTATTTTCGAGTAGAAGAGAGGAGAGTCCCATGACAATAAGTCCCCCTGAATCGGGACAAAAAGTCAGGGTCGTGGTTGATACTGATCCGGTGGAAACCTCATTTGAGCGATGGGCTAAACCGGGACATTTTGATCGAACATTAGCGCGAGGTCCCAAAACCACCACTTGGATTTGGAATCTACACGCTGATGCCCATGACTTTGATAGCCATACCGGTGATTTTGAAGATATTACGCGCAAGATCTTTAGTGCCCATTTTGGCCATCTTGCCGTTGTCTTTATTTGGCTGAGTGGCATGTATTTCCATGGAGCTAAGTTTTCTAATTACGAAGCTTGGCTCACCAATCCCACTGGTATTAAACCCAGTGCTCAAGTCGTTTGGCCCTTTGTGGGTCAAGAAATGCTGAACGCTGATGTTGGGGGTGGTTTCCGAGGTATTCAGATTACCTCTGGACTATTCCAAATGTGGCGGGCTAACGGCATTACTAACAGCTTTGAGTTGTACTGCACAGCCATCGGAGCCCTGGTAATGGCTGGCCTGATGCTGTTTGCAGGGTGGTTTCACTACCACAAAAAAGCCCCCAAGCTGGAGTGGTTCCAAAACGTCGAATCGATGATGAACCATCACTTGGCAGGGTTATTGGGCTTAGGATGTTTGGGCTATGCCGGTCAGCAGATTCACGTATCGCTGCCAATTAATGCTTGCTTGGACGCCATTGATGCCGGCAACCCTCTGACTGTTGGGGGTCGGGTTATTGACTCAGTAGCAGCAATTCCCTTGCCCCACGAATGGATCTTGAATCCTGGCCTAATGGCAGACTTGTATCCCAGTTTTGCCCAGGGTTTAAAGCCATTCTTCACGCTGAACTGGAGCGCCTACACAGATTTCCTGACCTTCAACGGTGGCCTAAACCCTCAAACAGGAGGTCTTTGGTTGTCGGATACGGCCCACCACCACCTGGCGTTGGCAGTACTGTTTATTATTGCCGGTCACTACTACCGCACTAATTGGGGTATTGGTCACAGTTTCAAAGAGGTGCTAGAGGCTCATAAAGGGCCATTTACAGGCGAAGGTCACAAGGGTATGTATGAGATTTTCACGACTTCCTGGCACTGTCAGCTGTCGTGGAACCTAGCATGGGTGGGTTCTCTATCCATTTTGGTCGCCCATCATATGTACTCAATGCCCCCTTATCCTTACATTGCGACGGATTATGCCACTCAACTGGGGCTGTTTACGCACCATGTGTGGATTGGTGGGTTCCTGATCTGTGGAGCTGGGGCTCACGCTGCCATCTTCATGGTGCGCGATTATGACCCAGCAACCCACGTAGACAACCTGCTAGATCGGGTATTGCGTCACCGCGATGCGATCATTTCTCACCTGAACTGGGTCTGTATTTTCCTAGGCTTCCACAGCTTCGGGCTGTACATCCACAACGACACCATGCGGGCGTTTGGAAGACCTCAGGATATGTTCTCGGATACGGGCATTCAGCTGCAGCCGATCTTCGCTCAATGGATACAAGGTATCCATTCTGTAGCGGCTGGTAACACTGCACCGCAGGCGTTAGCTGGGGTGAGTCAAGTGTTCAATGGTGATGTGGTTGCTGTAGGCGGCAAGGTTGCCATGTCGGCAATTCCGTTAGGTACGGCTGACTTCATGGTGCATCACATTCATGCCTTCACAATTCATGTGACGGTGCTGATTTTACTCAAGGGCGTTTTATTTGCCCGCAGTTCTCGATTGATTCCAGACAAAGGTGAACTGGGTTTCCGATTCCCTTGCGATGGCCCTGGTCGGGGCGGTACTTGCCAGGTCTCTGGTTGGGATCACGTCTTCCTAGGTTTGTTCTGGATGTACAACTCCCTGTCCATCGTAATCTTCCACTTCAGTTGGAAGATGCAGTCTGACGTGTGGGGCACCGTTTCTGATTCTGGTGCAGTCAGTCATATTACGGCAGGTAACTTTGCCCAGAGTTCAATTACCATCAACGGTTGGTTGCGTGATTTTCTGTGGGCACAAGCTAGCCAGGTAATCAACTCTTACGGTTCGGCATTGTCGGCCTACGGCTTGATGTTCCTGGCCGCTCACTTTGTTTGGGCATTTAGCTTGATGTTCTTGTTTAGTGGCCGTGGCTACTGGCAGGAATTAATTGAGTCGATTGTTTGGGCTCATAACAAGTTGAAGGTTGCTCCCGCGATCCAACCTCGTGCTTTGAGCATCACTCAGGGGCGTGCGGTTGGTCTGGCTCACTACCTCCTTGGAGGTATTGCAACGACTTGGGCCTTCTTCCATGCTCGCATGTTGACAATGGGATAGCAGGGAGGAATCAAAGAAATCTATGGCAACTAAATTCCCAAAATTTAGCCAGGCCCTGGCACAAGATCCGACGACACGGCGGATCTGGTACGGGATCGCCACGGCCCACGACTTTGAAAGTCACGATGGCATGACGGAGGAGAATCTTTATCAAAAGATTTTTGCTTCTCACTTTGGTCATTTGGCAATCATCTTTTTGTGGACTTCGGGCAATCTGTTCCATGTCGCCTGGCAAGGTAATTTCGAACAGTGGGTTAAGGACCCGCTGGGTGTGAATCCCATCGCCCATGCGATTTGGGACCCTCAATTTGGTCAACCTGCTGTGGATGCCTTCACCCAGGCAGGAGCTAATTATCCCGTTGATATTTCTTTCTCGGGCGTGTACCACTGGTGGTACACCATCGGCATGCGCACCAACATGGATTTGTACAGTGGTGCCATGTTCTTGCTGATTCTGGCGGCTGTATTCCTGTTTGCCGGTTGGCTGCATCTTCAGCCTAAGTTCCGTCCGGGATTGGCTTGGTTCAAGAATGCGGAATCCCGCATGAATCACCACTTGGCTGGGTTGTTTGGAGTCAGCTCACTGGCTTGGGCAGGTCACCTGATTCACGTGGCGATTCCGGAAGCGCGCGGGCAACATGTGGGCTGGGATAACTTCCTGCAAACGCCGCCTCATCCAGCGGGTCTACTACCGTTTTTTACAGGACGGTGGGGAGTCTATGCCCAGAACCCTGACACGGTTAACCATATTTTTGGCACCAGTGAAGGGTCTGGAAGCGCTATTTTGACTTTCTTGGGTGGTTTCCATCCTCAGACTGAGGCGCTGTGGCTGACGGATATTGCGCATCATCATTTGGCGATCGCGGTCCTTTTCATTGTTGCGGGCCATATGTACCGAACCAACTTCGGCATTGGTCACAACATGAAGGAAATCATGGAGGCCCATAACCCACCAGCAGGAACTCCGTTTGGTGGCATGATTGGTGCTGGTCATAAGGGCATGTACGACACGTACAACAATTCCCTGCATTTCCAGTTGGGCTGGCACTTGGCTTGCTTAGGGGTGATTACCTCTTTGGTGGCGCAACATATGTATTCGCTGCCGTCCTATGCCTTCATAGCGAGGGATTACACAACTCAGGCGGCTCTGTACACCCATCACCAGTACATTGCTGGATTCCTGATGGTTGGGGCCTTTGCCCATGGGGCGATTTTCCTGATTCGGGATTACGACCCTAAAGGTAATGAGAACAATGTGCTGGCTCGAATGCTAGAGCATAAGGAAGCGTTGATTTCCCACTTGAGTTGGGTGTCTCTCTTCCTGGGCTTCCACACTCTGGGGCTGTATGTCCACAATGATGTGGTTGTGGCGTTTGGTACACCTGAAAAGCAAATTCTGGTAGAGCCGGTGTTTGCTCAATGGGTACAGGCAGTCAATGGCAAACTGCTGTATGGATTCGATGTCCTGCTATCAAATCCGGATAGCATCGCCTCTACTGCTTGGCCTAACTATGGCAATGTTTGGCTTCCGGGTTGGTTAGAAGCTATCAACAGTGGTACCAATTCACTGTTCTTGACCATTGGCCCAGGTGATTTCCTCGTACACCATGCGATCGCCCTTGGTCTGCACACCACGACCTTGATTCTCGTCAAGGGTGCCCTGGATGCTCGCGGTTCCAAGCTGATGCCGGACAAAAAAGACTTTGGCTACAGCTTCCCGTGTGATGGTCCGGGTCGCGGCGGTACGTGTGACATCTCTGCCTGGGATGCCTTCTATCTGGCCATGTTCTGGATGCTGAACACCATTGGCTGGTTGACCTTCTATTGGCACTGGAAACACCTCACCTTTTGGTCAGGGAATGTGGCCCAGTTCAATGAAAACTCAACCTATTTGATGGGCTGGTTTAGGGACTACCTGTGGCTCAACTCATCGCAGTTGATTAACGGCTACAACCCCTTTGGAACGAACAACCTATCCGTTTGGGCCTGGATGTTCCTCTTAGGACATTTGGTCTGGGCGACAGGCTTCATGTTCTTGATTAGCTGGCGCGGTTACTGGCAAGAGCTGATTGAAACGCTGGTTTGGGCCCACGAGCGGACGCCACTGGCGAACCTGGTTCGTTGGAAGGATAAGCCCGTAGCACTATCCATTGTTCAGGCTCGGGTTGTGGGCTTAGCTCACTTCACTGTGGGGTATATCGTTACCTACGCTGCCTTCCTGATAGCTTCAACCTCCAGTCGCTTTGGCTAGCGGTAGAAGCGTAGAAGCACAAACGTAGTCACAAAGGAGGCATGACATCATGCCTCCAACTACCTCTCCAAGACTGATCTCACTGGGTGGGCAAAGCCCACCTTTACTCCTAAAACTGTTCCAATAGTTCTTGACAGAATTTTGCTTTGATTAGGGTCGTTGGAGACACACTACAAATATCTTCTGACGGCCCATACAGGCTTGAGATACGTGGAGACTCTCCGTATCTCAGAAGTCCTGGTTCTCTGGGGTAGTTGAGCCAGGACTTTTACTCTTTCGTTGGGATGGCATCACGACAGGCATCGTGTCATCGCTACAGCGACTGCTATCGTTTCGCCCAACGACTCGCGACTTTTCTCATTTCGAGGAAAGAAGGTTCACATATCAGCATGCTGGAGGAGAAGCAAACGATGACAAATCAAGTGGTTCAGCCATACAAGGGCAACCCTGAACTCGGCCACCTGTCCACACCGATTAGTGACTCTGCCTTTGTTCGTACGTTTATTGGTGCCCTGCCTGCTTATCGCAAGGGTATGGCTCCTATTGCCCGAGGTTTGGAAATTGGTTTAGCCCATGGCTATTTCCTGGTGGGGCCAGAAATTGTGGTGGGTGCTCTACGGGACTATGAGGCTGCCCCTTATATTGGTGGACTCGTGACGGCGATCGCCCTCGTCCTTCTGGGCACAGCTGGCATGGGAGCTCATGGGTTGGTATCGCTGAAACCAGCAGCTGAATCAGAACCCGGTACCGATCCTTTGAAGACATCAGAAGGCTGGAGCGAGATGACAGCTGGCTTCTTCCTAGGCGGTATGAGCGGTGCTTACATGGCCTATCTCTTACTGTCTCATTTTGCGGAAATTGATGCCATTTTCCGAGGTTTTGTGAACTAGCAAGAAGAGGTAGAGGGTAGTGGGTAACTGGATTCCTGCTTATTACCAGACTCTTCACCCTCTATTCCTTCGCTTTCCCTTTCATACACAACAAGGAGATATCAAAAATGGATGGAACCTATGCAGCATCTTGGCTACCCTGGATTTTAATTCCTGTCGTTGCTTGGCTAATGCCAGCAGTCCTAATGGGGCTATTGTTCTTTTACATCGAGAGTGATGCTTAGCACCATAGCCAACTAGCCGTAACGACGTTCAATTTAGACAGTTGAACTCGCAGCCGAAGGCATGATGTAGAGGTAGGATTACTATACCTCTGCATTGTGCCTATTTTAGTTTGGCTGAAAGCTGTTTTTGATCGACTGTCATCCTGGCACAGCGTAGACTGAAAATTCTGCCGTCGGACAATATTGACTTTCACGAAACTTTACAAAACCTGAGAAGTGGGGCACGATTTCAATAAGGAAATATTCACACGCAGCAGTCCCAGAGGGTTCGAGGCGGTTGCGGTGCAATTTGAGGTTTATCTGACATGACTCGTTTGATGCTTGCAGAAAAGTGGTGCCTTTGGGGCCATGTCTTTTCGATGTTTTTTGGTTTGGCGGGCCTGTTGTGGGTAATGCCTCATCCTGAGATCCTGAACTATTTGCCAGCTGGTCCGAAGCTTTTTCAATGGAGTATGGCTGGCGGTGGGGTTGTTTACATTCTATTGGGAACGGCGGCGGTTTCGCTCTACAGCTACCGGACTCTGGGAACTAAGGCATGGTTGGCCTTTTTTGTACCCGCGATCGCGGTTTCTTTAACCTGTGAACTGCTAGGCACCAGCACGGGTTTTCCTTTCGGTGACTACAGCTATCTCAACGGCTTGGGCTATAAAATCGGAGGCCTAGTTCCGTTCACAATTCCCCTCTCTTGGTTCTACCTGGGTATTTCGTCTTACTTACTGGCTCGGGGTGGCCTGCTAGCGAATCATTCCACTTGGATACGCCAAGTATTGGCCCTAGCAACTGGAGCCTTGCTGCTCATGTCTTGGGATTTCGTGCTGGACCCTGCCATGAGCCAGACAGCGATGCCTTTCTGGTACTGGCATACGCCCGGTGCTTTTTTCGGCATGCCTTATCAGAACTTTGCTGGGTGGTTCTTCACAGGGATTGCGTTTATGGTGGTAGCGTTCTTTTTTTGGCGTGGAAACACCCGCGTCGAGAGGTTAACTCGTCGTTCGCTGACGCTGCCGCTGATCGTTTACATTGCTAACTTCACCTTTGCGCTAGCAATGAGCGTCTTCAGCGGTATCTTCATTCCTGTTTTGCTGGGAATCGCTGTAGGAGCTTTACCCGCCATCGTCTGCTGGTTGGCAGCTCCTGGTGCTGCTGATGCTGCCAGTGTTGCCGAAGATTCGTCTGATCTTTCCGTGATTGAGATGGCAACGACTGCAGCCGGAGCTTCCAAATAACATTACCCAGGGAAACTGAATGATAACTGTAGAACCCCTGTGGTTTTGGAACAGCGCGATCGCGCTTCTGCTCCTCATGCTGCAGCTACCGGCTGTTATGGTACTGCTATCACGTTTATTGAAGGGACCCACTCGTCGGCCTCCTCTCAGACCTCAGCACGCCCGTCCTGAACAAATTGGAGCTGTCAGCGTCGTTGTGCCGACCCTGAATGAGGCAGACCGGATTACGCCATGTCTGCAGGGGTTAACCCAGCAAACCTATGAGGTGCGTGAGATTCTAGTCGTCGACAGCCGCTCTACCGACGGTACACCGGACATTGTTAAGGCAGTCCAGGAGAGTGACCCCCGCTTCCGTCTCCTAACTGACGACCCGCTGCCCCCTACTTGGGTTGGCAGACCATGGGCGCTGCATTACGGTTATACCCACAGCTCACCCAAGAGCGAATGGATTTTGGGTATTGATGCCGACACACAGCCTCAGCCTGGTCTGGTTCCTGCTTTGCTTGAAGCTGCCGAGTCAGAAGGGTATGACTTGGTTTCGCTATCGCCTCAATTCATTTTGAAAAGTCCTGGCGAAATCTGGCTACAGCCGGCATTGCTCATGACATTGGTATATCGCTTTGGGCCAGCAGGTGCTTCTGAGACCGGAGCCGAACGGGTCATGGCGAATGGCCAGTGTTTTCTGTGTCGTCGGGCAGTGTTGGATAAACTCGGGGGATATAGTGTCGCTAAAAATTCTTTCTGTGACGATGTTACGCTGGCACGCTGTGCTGCCCAAAGTGGAGCAAAAGTTGGTTTCTGGGATGGGGCTTTTCTACTGAAAGTTCGTATGTACGAAGGCTTACAGGAAACCTGGAAAGAATGGGGGCGATCGCTGGATCTCAAGGATGCCTCTTCCCACGGTCAGGTTTGGGGTGATTTGTGGTTTTTAACCAGCGTGCAGGCACTACCTTGGCTAGGACTTCCTTTCCTTTTACTGGGAGTCACGGCTGATGCACCTACACTTCCAGTCCAGCTGAGTTTGGGATTAAACGCTAGCCTAATTGCCGCCCGCGTTGCTCTGCAGTGGGCGATTCTGCCATCCTACGATCTGAGTCAAGCCGGGGGCCGCTGGCTATTCTGGTTGGCCCCCTTAGCTGATCCCTTGGCCGTTCTTCGCATCTGGCTATCTTCATTTCAAACGCCTACTAGCTGGCGCGGTCGCCAATACGATTTAGAAACGCCTCATGAGGTTTAAGCAAAATCCACGCTCTCTACACTGCGCCCAAACGCTGTAGCGAGATGCGGGCGGCTTCAGCCACCTGTGGGTGTGAATCTTTTGCCATAAAACGGAGTGCCGGAACCGTTTTAGGCGACGGTAAGTTGCTGAGAGCCTCAGCTAGCCGCTGCCGGACCAGCCAGTCTTCTGACTGAGCAAAGTTTAAGACATCGTCTACCGCATCGGCTGCGCCGATTTCACCAATCGCAGCGATCGCGGCTTGCTGAATTACGATTTCTTTACTCTTCAGAGCTTCTTGCAGTACATCACGAGCCCGAGAGTCCTTTAAATTGCCCAGCGAAACCGCTGCACTGAAGCGCACTAGCCAATCGGTATCCTCATAAAAAGCCCGCACCAGTGCTTCAAAAGCGCGCGGATCTTCTAGATAGCCCAAAGCACCCGCCGCATCGGCTCGAATGCCATAGTCCGGGTCAGTTTCCACCAGTCGCACCAGAATGTCAAACGTTTCCTGGTCTGGCTTCAGGCCCATTGCAAATACTGCCATTGACCGTACCTGCAAATTTGGATCATCAATAACTTTTCTAACCAGAGGGGCTGCTTTGGCCGGGGACACATCGCGTAGCATTGCCAGCGCCAGCATCCGGTCCTTTGAGCTTTCGCTCTCTAACTGAGCTGCAATGTGGTCTAAATCAACAGTTGCCATGAAATTAATCTTTACAAAACTTTATCTTCCGTATTCATAATACCGTCTCATCCACAGGAGTTGCAGGCTCAGCAGAGGAAGGGGTGGAAAACTTGATAGATGTCCCCTTCATAGCTGAACCTGAACCTACTGTGGGTTGTTATCGCAGGTATGGATCTAACGCTCCCGAGTTTTGGTACTGTCGGATCTATCTCTTTGTGAAAAGACTGGCGGTTTGCCAATGGGAGGGCGATCGCCCTCGGCCATAGAGCTAGGCGTGTGTGTTTCTGGCAAAGGCGGTAGCTGTCGCAGTGTCTCCAAGGCGCTACGAGCATTGGAAAATCGTTAGGTGGAATGCCTGTAGCCAGGTGAATTAAGGTCGCTCCCAAGGCTTAGATATCGGAGGCAGCGACGGTGGCAAGCCAAGTCTGTCGCCCAGTGTTCTGTCCGAGTTGACGCTGCAGTTCGTAGCGATCGCGCAAGCAAATATGAGGCTGTAACATCGGTAACGCAGAGAAAAAACCGACCAAAGATAGCTTCAGGACTTTCTTATCAATTTACAAACAAAAATGCTCAAATCTTTTGACGTTGGATTAACGCTCTGAACTTTAGTTAAGAGTTGCACCGTTCCGGCAGGATCCAAGATTACTCAGTTAAGCTTGGCTAAGGGATAAAGCAGAATCGATGGAAGCCTCAGCGATGCACGATAATTGGCCTTCTATCGCTTGCTGGTCTTCGCGGTGCATTAATAGCGACTTGTTGTATCCACATGCTTCACACTACACAACATGCTTAATTCGTTTTTAGCAAGACTCAAGAATTATTGGTCGGTTGAAGTTCCCGATGATATTGCAGCCTGCGAATTTGACTGTCGGAAGTTAGAGTGTCAAACCAAAGACTGGGAAACCTGTCCCAAGCGGCAGCAGCGAGAAGCAGCACTTAAAAAAGTGCTCTGAAAGGGAATATTCATGCAAGTGCCCCTCGAATTCAGATAGGCGTTCCTTAAACGAGTTTGAGGGGAATGCTTGCTAGCTGCACAAGACAACACGGCAACATCATATCCGGGGTAGTCCTATTTGATGCCGCTAGGTAATCCATTGGCATTCATGTTCGCTATGGAAAACAGGGGCAAAGACGCCCTTCTCATGTGATGCTGGAAAGAGCTGCACAGGTGCTATTTCAGAGCTAACGTTGCCAATCATGATGAATAGTCGGCTGGCGATCGCAATTGGGTTCCTGAGTGTTTTAGGAGCTTTAGGGTTTGGTCTCAAAGTTTGGCAGGAACGCAGCCAAGTTTATCGACTCGTACTGGCTTCTGGGGGAAAAACAGGAGAATACTATGCGTTCAGTCAGGCTTTCGCCGACGTCGTTGCTCAGAATCATCCCAATATCCAGATAACAGTCATTGAAACCAACGGATCAGCTGAAAATATGACCTTGCTGAGTCAAGACGATGCTCAGCTTGCCCTAGTCCAAAGCGATACCCCCGTCGAGCGACCCGTTCGAGCTATGGCTCGACTCTTTCCTGAAATGTTCCATCTTATGGTCAGGAAAGATGCCAACATTCAAACAGTGGCGGATCTTAGAGACAAACGAGTGGCGTTAATGCCAGAGGGCAGCGGCTCCTACGCACTTTTTTGGCCTTTGAGCGAACATTATGGTCTGCAGTCAGAAAATTTCTCGCCACAGCCGCTTCCACCTGATGAGGCCCATCAAGCGCTACTGGCAGGCGAGATGGACGCTCTGTTTAGAGTCATTACGCTAGGTAATCCATCGATTAAGGCCGTGCTGCAAAACAGCGCCATCGAACTGCTCGCAATCGATCAAGTGGATGCCTTACGCCTCTCCTTACCTTATCTCGAAGCACAAGTCATCCCCAAAGGTACCTACGATGGTGGCCAACCGCTACCTGATCGAGATCTACCCGTTGTGGGGGTGAATGCCGTGCTAGTGACGCACGAAAGGTTACCAGACGAATTGGTCAAGACTCTAACAACCACCTTGTATGTATATCGAAATGAATTGGTGAGCCAATACCCTCGAGCAGCTTTAATTCGTCTTCCAGACTCTAGCAACGACTTAGGTTTACCACTACATCCTGGGGCTCAAGCATTTTATGATCGCGACAAACCAGAATTTATTGTTGAATATGCTGAGCCAATTGGCCTTTTATTATCAGTCAGCATATTGTTAGGTTCTAGCCTTTGGCAATTTCGTCTTTGGCTAGTGGGCCGTCAAAAGAATCGTGCCGATTTATACAACTTAGAACTGCTAGAAATTATTGATCAAATCAATCAAACTAGCGATCGCCAGCAGCTAGAAATTTTACGACAAAAGCTGTTTACAATCCTCAAAGACGTCGTTTCTGATTTGGACAGCGATCGTATCTCATCAGATTCCTTCGAATCCTTTAGCTTTCCCTGGGAAATTGCCATGAACAGCTTACGTCATCAGGAAACCTCCCTACGGGAAGAGACCATCCCCTCCAAGGACGCTCAGCATCCCCACTATTAGAACTTAGCTTTTGCATGTCTTCTTCGAGGGAATCAATTGGGGGGGGATAGTAAATAGTTCATAGTAAACACTAGACACTAGCTTGAATTTGGGTATAAGTTTAGTCTAGTTTCAGCAATTTACCCTATTTATGGGTATGTGCAGCGAGGCGTGCAGGCTACCTTTTTCCCATTGAGTCATCCCCCATGCAGAAGGTTGCCAGCCTCCGATCTAACCTTCACTCGCTCATTGCTGTGTGCTTCTTTGAGAACTTCGATACCAGGATCTGACTGAGTTGGATCTCACCGAAAATGATTAAGTCCCTTAACCTCAGCGATAGCTTTTGAGGTTTAAGAGGGCAAACTAACTTTTAGTGAGTTTCCTCATGGACACTATCTTTTCGGTATCTTAATCAAAGCTTTGAGTTCCCATAAAGTAAGGCTGTGTCCTTGGAATCGATCCCTCTACAAGTGCATATCTATATGGATAGGCCACAAGTTCCTAGCACTGGCATGGTTTTAGCATGAGCGGGGCATATGCGTAGGGGTCTCAATTAGTTGCCAGTTCCCCCTTTCATCTGAAAAGCAATTCATGCCTTCTCGAATCACTGTCATCCAGTACACGAAGTGTCTATGCGTATTCTGATTTACTCCTACAACTACCATCCCGAACCCATCGGGATTGCCCCACTCATGACTGAACTAGCCGAAGGGTTGGTTAAGCGCAATCATGAGGTGCGTGTAGTCACTGCCATGCCCAATTACCCAGAACGAAGAATATATCCGGCTTATCGTGGCAAGCTATACGTGACTGAAGAGCTCAACGGGGTTGTCGTCCAGCGCTGTTATGTACGGATTCGACCTAAGCCTGGCCTTGTAACCCGCACACTCCTAGATGGCAGTTTCGTACTGCTAAGTTTGTTTCAAGCACTGAAGGGTTGGAAACCTGACGTCATCCTTTACACGAGCCCTTCGTTGCCTGTCTCGGTACCAGTTGCCATGCTGAAGTTGCTGTATCGCTGTCCCACTGTTCTGAACTTACAGGACATTCTGCCAGAGGCTGCTGTCCAGACGGGGCTGCTCAGCAATCCTGTCGCAATTCGCGTGTTCGAAGCACTGGAAAAATTTGCCTATCAAAGTTCTACCCGGATCAGTGTAATTGCCGAAGGGTTCCGCACAAATCTATTAGGTAAAGGCGTTTCTGACAGCAAAATAATGCAGGTCTGCAACTGGGTAGACGTCAACTTTATCCGCCCTCTACCGAAGTATGACAATGACTTCCGGCGAACGAATGGGCTGGGGGACAAGTTTGTCGTACTTTATTCTGGCAATATTGCTCGGACTCAAGGTATTCGAACCGTAATTCGGGCTGCTGCGGAGATCCAAAATCAGGGATTTCAAGATATCGCGTTTGTCATTGTGGGTGAGGAAAGTCAACTGGAAGAACTCGACGAACTCCGGCAGGAGCTCAATGTTCACAATCTTCTACTAAGACCATTTGCACCTCGGGCAAAATTGCCCGAGATGCTGGCCGCAGCTGACGTCGGCTTGATCATGCAAAAACGCAATGTCGTCGGCTTCAACATGCCCTCCAAAACTCAGGTTTTGCTGGCTAGCGGTCGTCCCATTATCGCGGCAGTCCCTGCTGATGGAACGGCTGCAGGTGCTGTGCGCGCTAGCCAAGGAGGGGTTGTCATCGAGCCTGAAAATCCGGCGCAGCTAGCTAGAGCAATTTTGCACCTGTATGAAAACTCTGACCAAGCAGCCAAGCTGGGCGATAGAGGACGTCAGCATGCTCTGGACGAATATTCATTCGAGCAGGCTCTGAACCGCTATGAAGCGCTGTTCAAGGAGCTATTAGCAATTGAGAAAGGCGAAGATGTAGGTGCCTCCGCTCGGTCGGTTAACCCAGCTTAAGACTGTACAACCCAGGGAGCCGTCACCATCAAACGAAAGACGAATCAAGTCCATCTGAGCGATCGCAAGAGTTAGCTTAGATGGGCTTTTGTCTGGTTGGGATCATTGGCCACAAGTTAAGTCTCTATGCCAGTTGTCAAGGGGATTGGAGAGGATGGTTGGAAGAAAAACTGTTCAGAAGAGCGCTGGTGGTCAGGAAAAGGAGCGACAATTAGCTTAACGTTAGGTTTTCGTTTCCGTTT
>JBHJHM010000095.1:0-31772 GCA_050330865.1 Leptolyngbyaceae cyanobacterium | reverse complement strand
TCCACTCTTCTCTGAGCTATTTGACACCCAGTGAATTTGAAGCGAAATGGAGGAAGGCACAGTAATTGTCTAAGGGTGATATGAATAAGTCTATTCTTTCTATCACCTGATTTTACTGTCCAAATTTAGGGGTTCACTTCACTTGCCAACGTTCCTTAGCCTGACCTCAACAGCTTTTACCCAACCACTCGTAGCGCTCCAAACTCGTTAAGTCGCAGCAGGTGCACCCTGTACACTTCTCGGGCATCGGTAATCGCCGGATGCGCCCTTTGCGACTAAGCCTCTGCAGCATCGGCGCTAGCGCGTCACGGTCAATGTGGAATCGGTGAGATAGGTCTTGAAGGGAGACGGTGTTGTGAGTGGCGATGTAGGTTTGGAGGTCGTTGAGCATGGGGCTACCGTCCTTCCAACATCAGCGATCGCCGCCGCCGTGCCGGTCGCGAGTAGCGCATAGTAACCAGAGTCGTGATGAGGACAGCGGTGAGTCCGATAACCCAAGCGATTGACCTGGCAGGGTGTTGAGCAAAGGTCATGACCTGGTAGTAGAGGACAGCAGTCCAGTAGGCCAGACCTGTCGTCCAGAGGCCGACGAAAGCGGTCCATCCAGCATTGGTTTCGCGGTAGACGGCACCCATGGCGGCAACACAGGGGAAGTACATGAGCACAAACAGCAGGTAGGCAAAGGCGGCAATGCGACCGTCAAAGCGCAGGGCCATTTGGCCGAAGGTGGTGAACGCTACTTCCTGTTCAGCAGCAGCGGTTTCCACATCGCTGACCTCACCAATAGAAAGCCCCAGCGGATCGAGGAGGGTGCTGGGAAGTTCGGCTAGATTGGCCGGGATGGTAGCGAAGGCTTCGCCAATGCTGCCGAAGAAGTCAAAGCTGTCGGCTTCGACTTCGATACCCGCTGCGATCGCTTCGTCTTCCCCGAGCTGCGTATAGAGCGAATCCAGGGTGCCAACTACAGCCTCTTTGGCGAAAACCCCAGTGAAGATGCCTACTGTGGCAGGCCAGTTTTCCTGAGTAATACCCATCGGGGCAAAGGCGGGGGTAATCCGCTGGCTCAGGGAACTGAGCACCGAGTTGTCGCTATCTTCATTACCAAAGGATCCGTCCATCCCAATGGTGTTAAGCAGGCTAAGCACCATCACCATCACGACGATGACTTTACCGGCCTTGAGAATAAAGGCTTTCAATCGTTCCCAGGTGCGGATGAGGATACCTTTCAGAGTCGGCAGGTGGTACGTGGGCAGCTCCATCACGAATGGCGCAGCTTCCCCCCTCAGCAGTGTGTGCTTCATGATCAGCCCGGTGACGACAGCCATCCCCATCCCCACCAAATACAGCGTAAACACGACATTCTGGCCCGCTGCCGGGAAGAAGGCAGCCGCAAAGAGAGCATACACAGGGAGTCGTGCGCCACAGGACATGAAGGGATTCATCAGAATCGTCAGGATGCGATCGCGCCGGCTTTCCAAAGTGCGGGTTGCCATGATAGCTGGGACATTACAGCCAAAACCCACCAGCATCGGCACAAAAGATTTCCCCGGCAATCCGACAAAGCGCATGAATCGATCCATCACGAAAGCAGCTCGGGCCATATAGCCGCTGTCTTCTAGAAAGGCCATGAATAAAAATAGACAGGCAATGACCGGAATGAAGGTGGCCACCGTCTGAATGCCGCCGCCCATACCGTCCGCTAACACGACTTGAACGATCTCAGGCATCCCGATAGCCGCCAGCAGCCTGCCGAGACCGTTCACAAAAATTGTGCCAAAGAAGATGTCGAAAAAGTCGATAAAGGCGCTGCCCACATTGATGGCAAACATGAACAGCAGATACATCACGCCCAGAAAAATGGGAATGCCGAGCCAGCGGTTGAGCACCACCTGGTCAATCTTGTCAGAGCGAGTGATGCTGACTTCACGGGGGCGATTCACCACGTCGCTGACCAGTCGGTGAACATAGCCATAGCGGCTGTCGGCCACGGCGATGTCGATGTCTTCGCCCAGGACCTGATGAATGCGGTGCCGCTGTTCGGCCACTTGATGCAATAACTCAGGCGCTGGGTTGGCGAAGGAGCTATCGCCATATTCCAGCAGCTTCAACGCTGTCCAGCGATCGCGCACGGTGGGTTCGGCAGTCGCAACGGCGGGTGTAAGGACTGTTAAAGCCTCCTCAATGACAGCCGGGTAAACCACCTGAGCCGTCGGGCGGTGAGCCGTCAACAGGAAGTCATCGAGACAACCCCGCAGCTCGTCGACGCCTTGCCCACGAACAGCAACCAGGGGGATGACTGGGCATCCTAGACGTTCCGACAACTGCCGAGGATAGATGCGAGCCCCGCGCTCTTGGGCCACATCTATCATGTTCAGGACTATCACTAATGGCAGTCCCATCTCGATAATTTGGGTGGTGAGGTACAGGTTCCGTTCCAGATTGGCAGCGTCCAGGATATTGACGACGACCTGAGCCTGACCCGAGAGCAGGTATTGACGAGCGATCATCTCATCGATCGCGCCGCTATCGGCTTCAGCATCAATCGCATAAATCCCAGGGAGATCCACCACCGCAACGGTTTTATCCCCATAGCGGTAGCTGCCTTCCTTGCGGTCTACGGTAACGCCAGGCCAATTGCCGACCCGCTGATTAGCTCCGGTCAGGGCATTGAATAGGGTGGTTTTGCCACAGTTGGGGTTGCCGATGAGTGCGATCGTCCCGTTAGTCATGACCCACCTCCCCTGAGGTAATGTCAGATGCAACCGTTTCCACTCGTATGGCTGCCGCCTCGTCTTTGCGGAGGCTCAGCTTAAAGCCCCGCAGCTCAATCTCAACCGGGTCACCCATCGGAGCCTGCCGGGTTAGCGTGAAACGAGTCCCCGGAGTCAACCCCATTGACAGCAGCTTTTCGCGATAGGCTCGGCTGCCTTGCGCATAGCCCACGACACAGCCGGATTGGCCAACCGCTAGGGCTCCCAAGTGAAGTGTTGCTGGCATAGCCGATTCTCCAGTTACAGAAGGTGTTTTCGATGGATGGGTCATCATTTGGACGATCGCCTCGGTAGCTGCGATTACGAGTACTCGGTGCGCGATTCCAGCTCCTAGCCCAATGCGGCATCCCGCTAGGGCAACAATCACCGAACCGCTCTCGGTGCGACTAATGACAGTAACTTCACCGCCCAGCACCAGCCCTACATCGGTGAGCCGACGCGCCATCCGATGACTTCCCTTGAACTGGACGATACATAGGCGATCGCCCACAGCGGCCATCGCTAGAGGCAAGTGGCTCCCGCTAGGGGGGAAGGACTTGCTGGATGTCGAGCGATAAGGGGTGTCCTGTTGAGGAACGGACGGGCCGTCTAAATCGGCATTGCCACCAATAAAGGTGATCGGCCCAAGCTGGTGGGCCTCGAAGCGTTTGCCAGAGTTGGTATTTACCACGGTGGGATCCATAAATAAGCTCCAAGTATCTAATCGCAAAAGCGTATTAGGAATTTTTCCTGATTAGTAGATAGGGAAATGGGAGTTTTGATGATTAGAAGTCTCCTATTTCTGAAAGGGAGATAGAGGAAAACCGGCAATGACTTAATTTCAAAAAGTTCGATTGTGTCGGTGATGTCTTGAAGGGCAGAAGGCAGCAGGTAGTCAGCAGTGACCAGAAATCAGAATTGCACTCCTGACGCCTGAATTCTGGATTCCCCCTTAAGTTCAGTCGCGAAGTAGAACTTCGGCAGCCAGAAGACAGCTAGAACAGCATTGCTTAGCACAAAGCCGTGTAGCTTAAGCGTGAAATGCGTTTTCAGAGGCGAGCTGTATAAACTGCTTGACGACATAATTTCTTATTAAGGTATGCTTCTTTAGATACCGCAAGTTTTCTCATCACGGACGACCCTTAACTCAAAGTTAAGACTTCCTCAAAGAGATTTATTCTCAATAAATAGCAGGAATATCTATGTGTTTACACTTATTGTTAAGAGATTCACCTATCTTAAAATAACGCTGCAATAACTTATCGATTATTTACTTCAAAGCCAAAAGCTTCTCATAGCAAGAATTTTAACTGAAGGTGAAGCGCGATCGCCCGACTCAAATGCGAGCTTAGATAGCGTAATTAAGGCTGGAGACACCACGATATGATGAGTTTAGTTAATATCCATCAATGCAACTCGTTCTTAGTAAGCTGCCATTTTTAATAAATGTCCTCTATCTAGACTATTGCGATTAATAGCCGTTGCTAGCTCCGTTGGGACGAGACGGCGAACCACTTGGCTGTGTGCTGAGCATCTGGTGGCTTTTGCTGAGTATCTAGGTGATATTCGGTGTCCTAGCCTGGATGGCTAGAGCTGCAATTTAAAGCTGCAAAAGCCCGCTTTAAGTAGAAAAGCATAATTGTTTATAAAACCGGGCTTCGACTTCGCTCAGCCCTCAATGCCTCGACTGGTGGGGTGAGCGGAGTCGAACCCCAAACTGATCATGAGTTTAATTCTGCCCACCTACTTACGCGAGCTTTCAGAGTGGATGAGCTTATCGAAGATACGCGTTCGCAACCGTCAGGCGATCGCGAGCGGTGCAAACTGACTGCATGCCATCACAGGGGAATCTGGCGTTCCGTTCAAAGCGCAGTCTGATTTGTTGCAGAGATAGCAGTTAACCTGCCGATAGCTATTGCAGAACTGAACTGGATAATCAACGACGCCTGTCATGGGACAGCTCCGAGTGAGACAGTTGGTGCAGTTAGCGGCTCGCGGAACGGTTGTTAGGACAGGAATATTTTGAACAGTTGCTTGAGCCATAATCAGCCTCCTTACGAAGATGACCGTTATTGGGATATTCATCGGTCATCACGTAAACAATACTGCTGAGTTTTTGAGAAGACTAGTGAGCGAAATTCAGCCGAAACTAGAAATTAATCGCAACTGCTTGCGGCTAGTTAGCATTGAGAGCATCTGGCTAAAAGATGCCAATGAAGAATCAAAAAAGACTCAAGCAAAGCTCTTGCTAATCGTTTCTGACTAATTGTGAGGAATATTTACAGCGATCGCGGTTCTAGCAAACAGATCAGCGCTATGGTAAGGCTGATAACGATTACGATTAATTCCGTTATCCAAGCAAAATAGGTGCTTACCCTGCTGTGGTTCACAAGGATAGTTTCACTCTGGTTCATCCGTAATACATCCGTCAGTTCATCCTTAGGATGGCAGGCGTGATTTAAGAGAAGCTAACGGTGAACTGAGAGCACGATACGAGCTTTGCAACTATCCTGTCTTACGATGAATCAACTGATTTGAGTCCAGCTCAAAAGAGGGTTCAAGGCGATAATGCTGCAGTTTGCTTGCCTGAATCTCAGCAATATAGTGCAAAAAGGTGTGCTCTGCTGATTCAAACCAGAGTTCGACTCGAGATTGCTGATGGTCTTTATCTTGATCGAGAATGCGGCCTGTGGCCCGCCCCCGTAGCCACTCCCAACCGTATTGACGGAGCAGTTCTCCCTCCAAAATCTGCAGGGGCTTTGGCAATAAGCTCCATCCCCGATAGGTTGGCAGTAAGGGAGCGATTGCGCCCTCTCGTTTAAGCAAGCACTGCAGCGACACTTCATCTAGATGGCCGTAGTAGCGACCCTGAGGGAAATCAATCAGCGTGGGGGCAAATCGATGGCCGCCAATATGGCTAATCTGCCAGGGATAAATGTGCTGAGTCAGCCCTAGTCGTTGAATGTGGGCGATCGCCTGCTGATAAAACGGATAGCCATAGATGCCGCAGCATTCGTTGTGACTAGCATGGGTGCAGATCATCAAATGCCGATGATTGGATCGAATACGTCGTCGGTCCATTAACCGAACCTGTGACGGTTCAGCCCAAAATTGGCTGAGCGCTGGAGCCATCGCTGCTGGCGTATCGACCTGAATTTCCCACGCCTTGTATTCTCCAGTTGGTTTGCTGAGCAAAGTTGGCGCCGATGTTCGGAACGACGATGCCATCGTCCGCTGAAAGATTAAGAGGCGTCGCTGGGTTCGGCTAGGCGTTTTTTCATTAGCGATGAGATGAACACGAACTCCAGAGCCGGGTCCGAGCAGGGGCCTAACAACCTGCCTTAGGGATTCGGGAATACCCTCCGAAAGCAGCGCTGGCTTGCTCCAAGGCTGAGGCGTTTCAATCAGGATAAAGGTATCGGCAGGAACGGCTGTACCGATTAGAGGTTCAGAGTAAGTGGCAGAAAGCGTTGACGGATTCATGGTCGATGGATGATTGCTGTGAACGCCCTCTCAGATCCTTGAGAATGAGAAGGTTGTCTTTAGCTCCAGTCTAATGATATAAATTCTCATCAGCAATCAAAATAATAGAAAGGGCTCGACAAATCAATATTCGCTATGAAATTGACTTCATACTATGGTTCCGATTGAAAAATGCAGATTTCATTTTGATTTCAAGCGAATCTCGTAATTTTGTCTATTAAGACAACTGTCAATAAGACCTGATTTACTACAATACTCCAGCATTACTTCTTGCGATTAATTCTAAAAGTTGTTTTGAAGATAGGGTGCATTGTGATGAGCTATCCATCTACTGAGGGTTCAGTGGGAGGCTATCGATTTGGTTTGGAGCATGAAGTCGCGTTTTGGGACGAGCACATTAACCAGTTTGCAGATTTCTCCAACACGGCTTTCTCGCGGTTTGACGATTTGGTTACCCAATTGCCTGAATACGCCTCGGATTATCCACAGCTCCGGATTGGGGATGCAGGGATTAAACGAAAGCGCTGGTATATCGAAGGGTATGAACGGTTTTCGGAGACGGGTGACCTCGTAGGATGTGCACCCAAAGGGATTGAAATTCGCACAACCCTCCAACCAACGATCGCAGGTGCAGTTCAAGAGCTAAGGGAGAGCTTTGCTCAACTCTGTGCCGTAGCTCGTCCTGCAGGACTAGTACCGGTACTGACGAGCTTCAACCCGATTCAGACAGCATTTGTGCCACAACCTCCCTTAAACCCGTACGAAGCCCGGCGCCGGGAAAGGTCTCCGGAAAAACGTACGGCTCATATTCCGATGCTGACCTATGGGCCAGACCTCAACTTTTCGATGCCGGAGATGTCTACTGACGCGTTGATTCAGGCGGGTAAAAAGCTGACCTATTACAGCCCTGCGATCGTGCCCTTCAGCTTTAGTGCTCCCTTCTACGATCAGCAGATGTGGCCAGGGCTGTCGGTACGGACTCACCTGCGCACAGGTCTACGTCCTGCTGCTATGGTCTTTGTCGAACAACCAGAGCATCTGATTACGAGTTCGCCTTCGCTCACCCAAGTTGCCCGTCTTGCTGCCGAAGTAGGGCGGATTGAATTTAAATCCTGCGATAGCTGTGGCGATTTTTCTCTCTATGGCAGTCTTCTAGCCTTGCTCAAGGGCATTGTGCTGGATCAAACCCTACCGGGGCTAGCCTTAGTGCCAGATGCTGAACAACATCAGCGATCAGCTCTCTATGGTTTCCAGGATCCTGAGCTGCATGATCAAGCTGTAGAACTCTTGACGGCTGCGGAACAGGTTCTACTTGATTCGGACGAACGTGATCTGTTGCAGCCTCTTTGGCAATTCGTTGAGCAACAAACGACACCGGCTCAGTCGATGCGCGATCGCTGGCAGTCTGGAGCAACCCTAGTGGACATCCTGACGACTGGCTACGCAACCGAGCAAGTTTCACAGGAAGCTAAATTAGTGGTTAGTACCACCCGACAGTGAGCCATCAGGGAAGAGTATCAGCGTCACTGGGCCAATCTTGACCGGCTGCTGGTCAGCTTCCTGCATCACCGTTTTGATTTGAATCGGCATTACACCACCAGACGGAAACGCCCACCATTCGCCATTGCGACAAAAGGGATCACGGTAGCCGTTGGCATCACACCAGGCATAGCAAATCCCTCGAATTGCGGTCCCTAAATCGGGATAGTGCAAGCACGTCATGCAGCGATTCTCCTACAGGTGCGATCGCTTATCCCATAGTTTGAGCCATAGAAAAGCGCATCAAAAGAACACGGAGGGCTGAGCAAAGTCGAAGCGCAACTTTGCCACTGAGAACCAACTGCTCAATCAGCAAACGACCAGGGCACATTGAAAGGACACAGAGGGCTGAGCGGAGTCGAAGCCCGACCTTCATAGCAAGAAAAGCAGCTACTCATGCCTCATACGTACATTCTAGAGTGCGCCGATAGATCTTTTTACACAGGCAGTACAAAGAACTTATACCGCCGCTTATGGCAACATCAAAACGGTTTAGGAGCGCGTCATACAGCCAACCGCCTGCCCGTGAAATTGGTTTATGTAGAAGAATTTGAACGAGTATCTGATGCGTTCTACCGCGAAAAACAGATTCAGGGCTGGAGTCGAGCGAAGAAGATTGCGCTCATGGAGAGCGATTGGAATCAGTTGCATATGTTGGCGAAGTGTCAGAATGAGTCACATTGGCAAGCAGAGCTAGCTCAGCCAACGCAAGATCAAGTCAGTTAGGGAAGAGCAGTGGACTGAATGCCCAAAATCTCCAATCAGACCGACGCAACTAGACCGATGAGGGCTGAGCGAAGTCGAAGCCCGGAAGCAACTGCGTACAAGGATTTAAATGGGTGGGGGTTGGCTTCGACTTCGCTCAGCCAACGGGAAACGGGAGCTGCGTTTAGCCAACGGGAGATCCGCTCAGCCAACGGGAGTCCGCTCAGCCAACGGGAGATCCACTCAGCCAGCGGAGAGTACTCAACAAGGAAGGACTGAATGCCCAAAAATCTCCAACCAGACCGATGAGGGCTGAGCGAAGTCAAAGCCCGGAGCAAAGATTTAGATAGATACGTGGGGGCTATAGTCACTCATAAGGTACTGCTGAGTGCGATCGCGGCCACCGTTGTCACAAATCCCACCATGGCAAATCGCCCACTCCAAAGTTCTAGCCGTTTTGAGGGACTCAACGGTGAAATGTCTAATTCCTCAGCGTTTGGGGCTTCGCTCAACTGTGCTGTCGCTGTAAGTGTGTGATTCTGAGTGGTGTTTTTCATAAGATTGCTCCATTGCGAGATACGCCTGAACACAAAGCTCAGTGCTAAAAGACGGGCACCAAAGTGAATTATTGAAAGTGAATCCCATCAACCAGAAAAAGCTTGCCTATTTGCAAGGACGTTGTCAAGGCTATCTACCAAATAAACAGACTCAGACCTTAACTTCAAGGGATTCTCTGTGACTGAATTCTCAGGATTTCAGGCGATACAGAGCGGCCCCAGAAACAAAACTTGACGATTCAATTATTGCGAATAATTCCGATCTGTGTTGAGATTAGATTAATGAGAAATTATCTCAATAGCTTTTCTCGAATTGAATCTCATTCGTAAAATGAAGACAATTAGGCTGGTTTGACCGAAAGTTGGGCTGCGACTTGGAGCACTCAAACAAAGTCAAATTCGAACTAGAGAGCGTTCCTTTGCAGAAAAACAATCCAAGTTCCACAAAACAGCGCTTATGCTATCCCAAGTTTTGACGACGAATTCTCCCGATATGCTGTGGCTCACGGTCAATCCCAGCCTGCAGCGATTAGATCAAGCACTCCTAGCGGCTCTGGCCCAAAATATTCGAGTCTCACAGTGGGCCTATTCTCAAACTCCCGATGAACCGAGTTCTCTCGATGTGGCCCTGACGTTGCTGCATGACTACGTTAAAGGGCACGATCGCCCCCTAGACTTGGCAGGACACGGTACCGGGGGACTTCTTGGGCTACTGTACGCCCGCCGATTTCCTCATCGCGTGCGATCGCTCACGCTGCTAGCGGTGGGCGTCAATCCTGCTGTGGATTGGAAAGCGCACTACTATGCGCAGTTGGAACGCCTGCCCTGCAGTCGGACTTGGGTGTTAACGCAAATGGCGCGTACTCTGTTGGGGCGTCAGTCAACCCATGTACTGAAGGGCTGGGCTGAACTCTTGAATCAAGACCTGACTCAATCTTTATCGCTGCACTCGCTGATGAAACGATTCAGCATTTTCCCAGCTGGAGCGCCGGTACCTTTACTCATCTGCGGTGGGCAGAATGACGCGATTGTCGATCCGATGCAAATTCAAGGATGGCAATCATGGCTTAAACCTGGCGATCGCATCTGGGTTTGTCCAGAAGGGCGCCATTTTTTCCATGCCAATCAGCCCCAAGCAACTGCCCATGAAATGCTGAAATTTTGGGCCACAGCGACATCTACTACGAGCGTGCCTGTCTACCTTGAGTCTATTAGCTAATACCGATATGCCACCATACTTCTGTACTTTGCTTATGGGCGATTGGCTGTCGCTGCTTTGCCCGGTAACGATTTGGGCCATCCTGCTGTCATTCTTTCTGACTCTGTTGATAGCTATAAAAGATGGCGTCAGGCGGTTACAGCAACTGCACCAAATTCCATGCGCTGGCTGTCGCTACTACACCGGTAGCCAGTACCTCAAATGTCCAGTCAACCCCCTGATGGCCTTTTCTGAAGAGGCTGTTCACTGTTGTGACTACAAATCTGCTGATCACCGGAGTAGACCTCGCCACGTGTCGCTGTCGAGCAAAAGATGAAGATTAACAATGTCTGAGGATACGTTCTTCAACTACATAGCCATCTGCTGAATGCACTTCAACAGATGGCTATGCTTAATATGTGTATTATCTTGGACTTCTAAAGATGATTACGTGCAGCACACGAGTTTACTAAGGTGATCTCTAAGAAAGAAATTACCCAGAAAATTGTCGGTGGTAGGTTGGGTTGCAGCGCTAGCAAAACCCAACAGAGCGGGATGTTGGCAATGTTGGGTCTCGTACCTCGACGCCAACCTACAGTGGGACATTCATTTCTGAAAATCTCCTAAAACTCTGTGAGTTCTGACATAACTAAAATGGGCATTTCTGTAGTTATTCGTCAGATCAGCTTCATAGTCCAAGTTTCGCTTCAAGGATAATCAGGCGTACCTATTGTCCTAAGTTAATTGATCGGCCTAGTAGGTGTTGTATTACCAACAAGTTGCATAATTTATGCACGTTTGAACCAGCGCCGACTACCACCAAGGCCGAGCGCACCAACCGCTAGTATTCCTACAATACCTGTTGGTTCTGGTAC
Organism: Leptolyngbyaceae cyanobacterium; assembly: GCA_050330865.1. Lineage (GTDB taxonomy): Bacteria > Cyanobacteriota > Cyanobacteriia > Phormidesmidales > Phormidesmidaceae > SIO1E4. Next base: position 20,665 of record JBHJHM010000095.1, on the reverse strand, counting down.
ATCTTCACTCTCTGTTGTCTTAAAGGTCAGCGAATCAAAACCAATGTTGGGATCACCAGCAATATTTGCACGACTACCGTTGTTCTCATATCTCAGCTGAATCTGGGTAATACCTTCTCCAAAGACAGAAAGAGTTGCCAAGCCAGGATCACCCTCACTTGCCATCAAAGCATCTCCTCTGCCTCCATTTCTGTAAAACCCATCGGGGTTAGCAGCATTCGAGGATTCATAGGATAAGTTGAACTCGTCCACTGTATCCCCGTTACTATTAAAAGCTGTTAATAAAATGGAGTGTTCAGTTGCATGACCTTTGTTGTAATCACCGTAGTCCAACATGCGTAGAGAGAACTCCTCAACACTCACGCCTTCAGCAAAACTAAAGTCAAATACATGTTTGCGTCCAGTTAAATCGGCAAAGCCGCCAAGCTCATTGATACCGCCATTCTTAACACTACTGTTGGCCTGAGTCTGACTGCTGCTAGCACCATAAGCAACAGCAGACTGAGACTCAGCAAAGATTGCCTTGCCCCCTCCTGTAGAACTTGAGATATTAAGAAGCTCGTGAACTGTTCCTAATCCTTCGATACTATTACCTGGATTCAAGCTCGAAAAATCAGCTTTGATACTTGCTGCCTGAGCTGTAGGAGTCAGCAGCCCAATCCCTAAAACTGCAAGCGATACAGGAATTAATCCAAAGCCAAAATTCATAAAATCCACCTCAAGAAAGTGTCATGTTAGTGAGAACAGTCTCATAGCTACAGCATGACCTTCCAATTAAACTGGTAAGACAAGATAAGCCTTATCTTGCAAATAATTTTTCAAATAGCTGCCTCAAGCTCAACAAATAATTAAAAAATAAGTATTTTCTAGCGTAAGATTAATTGTGAAGTCAGCCATTTTGCGCATAATCCGCAACACCGAAATTGTTTAACGGTCTTGTTTGCAATGACGATTGCGTAGAGAGTATGAGTAAACACGGATACGTTACTCAAGCTTAGTACTCAGAGAATGTACATTCACCATCTGAGACCTTTGCTGGTTCACCTTCAGTTTGAGATTTGGGTCGAGGTATCGCCTAATCGCAGCCGCTATTCACTTTCCAATACAGACAATTCTGATCGAAATGACCAGGTCGTCTATCAGCGTACAGAGCGCCGACTGCGCTGCTCCAGTTCTTTGTCAAGGTCACCCAGCAAGGGGGTAGCGAGCAACTCTTCCTCCATCCAGATTCATTGCCTAGGTTCGCTGATATATCTGAGTTTGAGGCTCTGACCTGAGGGGAAACTACCTACTGCGTAGGGGCACAAGGTATAACGCTTCACAGTAAGCGCTCGATCAAAGAGGAAGCGCAAAAGTAAAGGGCATATCGGATTTCCGCCCAGTACTGTTAGAAATTCTCCACCTAATCATCCATAGCTCATCAAGTACACTAGAATCCAATAGACTCTTCTGCTAACTGACAAGGAGGCGACCGAAGCCATGGATTCCTTTGTAGGAATGTTTGCCGAGGCATTTGCAGTATTTCTCCGGTTCTACACCATCTTGCTGCTCATTCGTATTCTGCTGAGCTGGTTTCCCAACATTGACTGGTTTAGCCAGCCCTTCGCCACGCTGAGCCAAATGACAGATCCCTACCTCAACCTTTTCCGCTCCTTCATTCCCCCTCTGGGTGGAATTGACTTTTCGCCTATTCTGGCTTTCTTAGTTCTGAATCTGGTTAGTCAAGGGATTGGTCAAGTGGCTGTCATGGCTGCGATGTCTTCCTTCTAAGGCAGATTCGGAGCCCCCTTACAGAATAGTCAAGTGAAATTTGACGTTTGTTTGCCTGAGCGCAGTCGGTCTGACACGATCGGCTGCACTCTGTGTTGAATCGTTTTATACTCCTTTGCCGTGACTACTGCGATCGCTAACACCCCTACCTCTGACTGGCCAACACTGCTCCAGCAGCTCATCGATCAAAAATCTTTGACCATGTCAGAGGCCGAAGCCCTGATGCGGGGTTGGCTAACCGAAGATATTCCGCCGGTTTTGTCAGGCGGTATCTTGGCGGCCATTCAAGCCAAAGGGGTCTCAGCGGATGAGCTAGCTGGGATGGCACGAGTGCTGCAAGCTCAGTCTCTGGCAGGTAAGGCTGCCGATCCCACGATGCCCTCGCCAATGATTGATACCTGTGGCACGGGTGGCGATGGCTCTCATACCTTTAATATCTCGACAACAGTAGCATTCGTCGCCGCCGCTGCAGGAGTGGCTGTTGCGAAACACGGCAACCGTTCGGCCTCTAGTAAAGTGGGGTCAGCGGATGTTTTAGAAGCCCTAGGAGTTGATCTGGGAGCTGATCCCGACAAGGTCAAGGCGGCAGTTAAGGAGGTTGGCATCACGTTTCTGTTTGCCAGGGGGTGGCATCCTGCCATGAAAGCCGTTGCTCCTCTAAGAGGCACTCTTAAGGTGCGTACCGTATTCAACCTGTTAGGACCATTGGTAAATCCCCTGCGTCCTACTGGGCAGGTGATCGGCGTGTTCGATCCGGCTGTACTCACGCCCATGGCGCAAGCTTTGAATCAGTTAGAGATGCCTCAAGCGATTGTGTTGCATGGCCGCGAGCGTCTTGATGAAGCAGGTCTTGACGACAGTACCGATCTCGCCCTTCTGGAAAATGGGCAGGTTCGTTCGGTTGTGCTTGATCCGCGCCAGTTCGAATTGATACAGGCCGATAAAGTGGCGCTGCGAGGCGGAGAGGTCGAGGAGAATGCCGCCATTCTGCGTGATTTGCTACAGGGCAAGGGCACGACTGCTCAGCGAGATGTGGTTGCTCTCAACGCAGCCTTAGCTCTCAAAGTCGCTAATATTGCCCAAGGTGACAGTTTTGAAGCCGCGATCGCCGACGGCATTAAGCGTGCCCGCAACATCCTTAACAGCGGTGCTGCCTGGGAGAAGCTGGAAGCATTGGTAGCGTTCTTAAGGGAATAGGGAACAGCAATGGGCAATGGGTGGTGTGTGATTGCTCGTAACCCACTATTCATTACCAACTACCCATCATCCACCAAGAAACAATCCTTCTTCTACCCATCCACCCTACGACCCATCCACCCTACTACCCATCCACTCCCTCGTTTCACTGATACAAATTAATGCTACTGCCACCAGCAGAAATGCCATATTGCCCGTACACATCTTGACCCAGCAAGGCGACATCACCGCCGATGCCAACGACCAAGTCGCGAACAACGAGGCCACCGACTTCCAAAGTGTCAACATAGCCGATTGGAATTTGCACGTTGCGCCCATCGGCTACCGTTACGGTCGCTTCGCCTACAACTAGGACACCGATAGAGCGCGCCATGGCTGGGGTGATCAATGTTCCAGAGGCTCCCGTATCAAATAGCATGGTGAACTGTTGGCTAGTTTGGTTACCCGTTAACGTAACAGGGACCACAGGGATGCCACTTATGCGTCTAACAATGGGAATCTCGGCCACTAATCCGCTGGCGCTGCTGTTATCCACAACAGGGGCACTACTGGCTGAAACTTCCTCGGTCGCTTTTTGAGCTGCTTGAGAAGCATTTTGCTGATACTCGCTTACCTTCTGTTGGGCTGTTGCATGATTAGGGTCGGAGTCAGGTACGCGCTGCATGAGTAAAGCAGCCTGATTCCAGCGACTCTCGACCAGTTTCCAGTCGTCGGGTGACTGAGCTGATTGACCAATCGTTACGGCACTCTGGGCTCGACTGACACCCTCACTGTAAAAGTCTCTTGAGGGCGAGGTGGGCACCTCTGACTCAGCTGTCGTAGCTGCACTAGATTCGGTGCCAGACTCAGTTTCTGCGGTTGGTTCAGAACCGGCATTCGCGGACTCATCAGGACGCTCTATCTCAGTTTGGCTATCCAGCGATGGGGTCTGGCCCGACAAGAAAGTGCATCCAGAGAGGACACAGCCACCGACAAGCAAGAGCGAAAAGCAGCGAGGAGAAAAGCAAGCAGGCATAGCTTTGGTGAAGAGTGAAATAAACTAAGAGCGACAATCCAGACGTAACGCTGTCCGTTATTCTTACAGAATGCCCTAAAGCGTCACGGGAACGTCTTGAAAGGCCAGTGTGTTTACTTAATCTACAGATACAACGCTTATGTTTCCAGACAGTCATCGTCCTGCCTTACTCGCTCTAGCAGACGGTTCAATTTATCAAGGATGGACGTTTGGGGCTTCTGGAACCGTTGTGGGTGAGGTCGTTTTCAATACGGGCATGACGGGCTACCAAGAAGTGCTGACCGATCCCAGCTACTACGGTCAAATCGTCACGTTCACCTATCCAGAGCTGGGCAACACAGGCGTCAACCTGGAGGATGAAGAGTCGCATCGGCCCCACATACGCGGCGCGATCGCCCGTAACATTTGTGAAGCGCCTAGCAACTGGCGGATGACTCAATCGCTGTCTGAGTATCTCCAAAAGCATGAGATTCTGGGAATCTGGGGCATTGATACCCGAGCCCTAACGCGCAAAATTCGCGATGTGGGTGCCATGAATGGGGCGATTTCCACTGAAATTCTGGACCCCGACGAATTGCTGCAGCAATTACAGGACGCTCCCAATATGGAGGGGTTAGACCTCGTCAGTGCGGTCACAACGCCCGCAATCTATGAGTGGGAAGAAGCACCCGATGCAACCTGGGAATATTTCCAGGAAACGCAGGCATCGACGACTCGTCCTCTGACCGTCGTAGCATTCGACTTTGGCATTAAGCGGAACATCCTGCGGCGGCTCACTCGCTATGGCTGTCGGGTTGTTGTGGTACCGGCTGACACTCCCGCTGAGACGATTCTGAGCTATGAGCCAGACGGTATTTTTCTCTCAAATGGACCGGGCGATCCGGCTGCCGTGCAACAAGCCCCCCAGGCAATCCAAGCCCTGTTGGAGCAGCAGATTCCCACTTTCGGCATCTGTATGGGACACCAGCTCCTAGGACTCTCGCTGGGAGCTGAGACTTTTAAGCTCAAATTCGGGCACCGAGGCCTCAATCAGCCCTGTGGCCTAACGCAGCGAGTCGAGATCACCAGCCAAAACCACGGATTTGCGATCGATGCCGATTCGATCGCAAACGCGGATATCGAGGTGACTCACCTCAATTTGAACGATCGCACTGTTGCCGGTATGCGCCATAAAACGCTGCCCGTTTTCTCGGTGCAGTATCATCCCGAAGCCAGCCCTGGTCCCCACGACGCCGACTACCTCTTCCGCGAATTCATCGCCCTCATGCGCCAATCCTAAGGTCATGACGTTTAAACGATTCACGCGAGTAGCCTTGCGGGAAGATTTTCCGACTCATCAGTTGCATCGAGGCGATGTGGCGACGATTGTGGACCATCATCCGGTTTCTAAGGGCGAAGATGGCTACAGCCTTGAAGTGTTTAACGTGATTGGGGAGACTATTGCGGTTTTAGTAATGTCTGAGTCACAGATTGAACCGCTGATGAGAAATGAGGTTTTGCATATTCGTGTGCTGGATGAGGCGGTTTAGCTATTCAAAACAGCATGAAAGAATGTAGCCAAATTGCCATCAAAATGAACTTCTAGCCTAATCTTCTCTAGATGCTCATCAATGCGGTTCTGCGAACTGCGGATCGCCTTCAGATGATTGCGCTTTCCCATAGGATGTCACCGATTTTCTCAATCCGCTTACCCCTCGGTAAATTCATAAATACGGTTGTACGGTGCGATCGCTTCCTGTACTATCGCTTCCACGGGGAATGATTCTAGACGGGGAAGAGAGGAGGTTCCAGCTCCTCAAATCCCCTAATCATCCCGACTTAGCAACGGTAAGACGAGATGCCTAGCGTCATTTTAGATCTAGCTTCTCCGTTATACCTTCATTGGGAATCGCTAGAGAGTTCCCCGTTTTCCTTAAACTGAAAACGGAGAGACCCGTATGTTTCAATCATCTGGCGGAGGGGGCAATCCCTCTCCTGGTTTTAACCTGCCCTCCTTCAATCAGGAGGCCATTCGCCATATCCTTCTCGGCGACTACAATGCCCTGATCGAAGCCATCAACCGCATGGCTGTCCTCGGCTACTGCGTTGGCGCAGCCGGCCCGAAGGGCCTACGTATTGCCTGGAGTGAACCCCTACCCACCGGGCGCAACGGTGAATTCATCAGCGTCATGACCCGCAAGCGCACGATTCCGTAGCGATCGCGGCTCCTTGCCCACTTGCGCTATCCGGTGAGTGGGCATCGTTTTCCCGGTTAGCCCGGTTCATCCTTTCTCCATCAAAACCCTTCATTTCCGGGTTTAACCATTCGCTTCCGCAGCTGCATCCGATCGCTCCGGCTTCAGCAGCGGAAACGCAATCACGTCACGAATGCTAGCGCTATCGGTTAATAGCATGACGAGGCGATCGATGCCGATGCCTTCGCCACAGGTCGGCGGCATGCCGTACTCCAACGCGGTGAGAAAGTCTTCATCCACACCGGTTGCCTCTAAATCTCCAGCTGCCTTGCGCGCTGCCTGCGCTTCAAAGCGCTGTCGCTGATCCACCGGATCCGTCAACTCCGAGAAGCCATTGGCCGTTTCACGGCCTACGATGAACAGCTCAAACCGCTCTACTACGCCGGCCTTGCTCCGATGGGGCTTCGAAAGCGGCGAGATTTCCACCGGATGATCGATCACAAATGTAGGCTGAATTAGCGTTTCTTCTACCTTTTGCTCGAACACCTCATTCAAAAGCTTACCGACCGAGTCACAGGTACTTAGATTGTGAATTCCTGCTGCTGAAACAGCTGCTTTAGCGGTTTCTAAGTCGGTGAATAGGTCGAACTCCAGACCCGTATGCTCCTTAACCAAATCATGCATGGAAATTCGACGCCAGGGGGGAGTCAGGTCAACGTCCTGTCCCTGATACGTGATCTGCATTGTGCCTAGGACCGAGGCGGCAATGGAGGAAATCAACTCCTCGGTCAGCGTCATAAAGTCGTGATAGTCGGCATAAGCCTGGTAGAACTCGATGGACGTAAATTCTGGATTGTGACGGGTCGAAATCCCTTCGTTTCGGAAGATGCGGCCAATTTCAAAGACCTTCTCAAAGCCCCCCACAATCATGCGCTTGAGATGGAGTTCTGTCGCAATCCGTAAGTACAGCTCCATATCCAGCGTGTTGTGATAAGTCACAAAGGGACGGGCCTCAGCGCCGCCAGCCTCACCCTGCAGCACGGGTGTTTCAATCTCCAGAAAGCCCCGATCTTCAAAAAAGCGACGAATCGCAGCGGTAATGAGCGCCCGCTTGCGGAAGGTGTCGCGCACCTGCGGATTCACAATCAGGTCAACGTAGCGCTGGCGATAGCGCTTGGCAACGTCGGTGAGGCCATGCCATTTGTCTGGTAAGGGCAGCAACGACTTTGTTAGCAGGGCATATTCTCGCACTTTGATGGACAGTTCACCCTTTTCGGTTCGCTTCAGAGTCCCTCGCGCGCCCATGAAGTCGCCGACATCCGTAAGCTGCTTCACCTGCTTAAAGGCTTCGGGATTAGCCGCCATGCCATCGCGAATCTCTTTCTTATCAAGATAGAGCTGAATGGTACCGCTTTCGTCCTGTACGCTGAAGAAGGCTAGTTTGCCAAACACGCGTCGGGCTAGAATGCGTCCGGCGATCGCCACCACTTCATCAACCTCCTCGCCAGCCGCCAAGTCTTTATATTTGCCTTGCAAATCCGCAGCTTCATGGGTTTTCTCCCACCGATAGGCGTAGGCGGGCAGTCCGGCATCCGTCAACTGTTCTACCTTTTGCAGACGTGCGGCCCGGATTTCATCCAACGTCGATTTGCTTTGATCCGGCTGCTGAGACTCGTTGTTGGCCATAGAATTCGAGGTGTCGAGAACTTACACAGTCCCCCATTATAGTAAGCGCTGGCTTCCTGACTTCTTTAGGACTTGCGTAGTCGAATCCGGCTTTTGCCCCTTAATCCCCAAATATGGGGAAGCCGGATTCAACTGAAGCGTCTGCGAATGGGCTCAATCTGGGTTTTGAAGCCTTAGAGTACTTACAGTCGTTATCCAGAGGCAAGAAGCGGAAGCAAAATGGCAGATATTCAGTTACTGGTACTTGATATTGATGGCACGATCGCCGGACGCGCCAACGAGGTGACAACCGCCGTTAAGGAAGCCATTGCAGCAGTTCAGGCGCAGGGCATTCAGGTTGCGATCGCCACCGGGCGGATGTACCAGGCAGCCGTGCGCTTTCATCAGGCCGTTGGGTCGTCTTTACCACTGCTTTCCTATCAAGGGGCCCTCATCAAAGATCCGCTATCAGGCCGCATCCATCGCCATACGCCATTATCGAGGAAACATGCCCTCGCGCTTCTGCAAGCGCTAGCAGATTTGGAAGCGCAGCAGCAACTTTCAATTCATCTCTACATCAACGATCAGCTTCATGTCCGGTCGGTTCTAGCAGATACCCGTGACTATGCTGAGCGTTCAGGTGTACAGCCGATCGCGGTAGGCGACCTGATTGCGTTTCTTGAAAGTCAGCCAGCCATAGAAACGACCAAACTGCTCGCCTTAAGCCCCGACCCAACCGTCGTGACGGATATCCTCAAGCGTCTGCAGCAGACCTATTCGCCTCAGGAGCTTTACCTCACGCAGTCGGTCGCAACCTTCTTTGAAGCCACCCACCCTTCTTCCAACAAGGGCACTGCTGTCAAGTTTTTAGCGGAAGAGCTACTAGGACTGACGTCTGAACAGGTAATGACAATTGGCGATAACTTTAATGACTTTGAGATGCTCCGCTATGCCCAAATTGGTGTTGCGATGGGCGATGCTCCGGCGGGGGTGAAGGCGATCGCCGACTGGGTAGCGCCTAGTGTCGAAGAGGAAGGCGTGGTTGCTGCCATCAACCATTTTTTACTGGCTTGATTATTGAGTTTTGTAAAAAACTTGATGTAGTGTCGCGAAGCTAGCAGCCTCTTGCAAATGAGGAAAGGTGCAAATTCCCTTTAAAGTCAGAAAGAGTGCTGACGACTGGCCGTGTTTCGTCTCAGCACTCTTACTGGTTCGCTCCTCACACACTTAAGACTATATCTGACATTTCTGTCTTTGTCACTATTTCCTCAACAGTCTGAGCTTTTGATTTTCTTATCAAACGCAACCTCTCAGTAGAGGCGTATCTATCGATTCACGCTTATCACCCCATTGGCCCCTTCAAGAACGGCGACGCTGACCGTCAATCTTTTGCCCTTCCCTTACGCTATATAGACAGGCTCATGGAGACGGAGCGTGAAACCATCTGTGAAAAGATTCTTCTCACCGCTGCAGGGTTTTCTACAGCGCTTTTGGGTAAGTGAGGAGCAAATTGCTGCTCATTTGCAGGCGGTACGAGAGCAGTTACCCACAACTGAAGTGATTTTGATGGGTAAACCTCAGGCGGGTAAGAGTTCGCTGGTCCGAGGCATGACAGGACAGCCAGCCGCTATTGTCGGGCAAGGGTTCCAACCCCATACACGTCACACACAGCGCTATCCATATCCATCCGAAGCTTTGCCGCTGCTTGTGTTCATCGACACCGTAGGGCTGGGCGATGTGGAACGCAACACGACCGAAATCATCACGTCCTTAAAGCAAACGCTAGAGCACGATCGTCAGCGATCGCGGATCTTCATCTTGACGGTGAAAGTGACTGACTTCGCTGTTGATAGCCTGTGTCAGGTAATCACTCAACTTAAAAAGGACTATCCTCACATCCCCTGTCTGCTCGCCATCACGTGCCTCCATGAGCTATACGTAGCGCCGACTGATAACCATCCGCCGTACCCACCTGAATCTGAGACGATTACGCGAGCAGTAGAAGCACTACAGGCCAATTTTGTGTCCGTATGCGATCGCACGTTGCTGTTAGATTTCACCCTAGAGGAAGACGGCTACGACCCTGTTTTCTATGGTCTTGGTGCCCTGCGCGATACGCTGGCCGAACTGCTGCCCCAGGCCGAAGCTCAGGCTATTCATCAGCTCCTGGAAACGGATGATCGCGGGAAAGCCATCGGGGATTTATATCGTCGAGTCGCCCGTCATTACATCAGTGCGTTTGCCATTATGGCGGGTATTGCAGCCGCAGTTCCGTTACCGTTTGCCACAATGCCAGTACTCACCAGTTTACAAATATCGATGGTGGTGTTTCTCGGTCGGGTGTACGGCCAAACCTTGACGGTGGCACAGGCATTAGGCGTTGTTAGCACCCTAGCGGGAGGCTTTTTAGCACAAGCAGTTGGCCGTGAGTTGGTCAAATTTGTTCCCGGTGTAGGCAGTGTTGTCGCTACTTCCTGGTCGGTAGCTTACACCTGGGCGCTGGGTGAGGGAGCCTGTGTTTACTTTGGCGATTTGATGGCAGGCAAAGTTCCAGACCCGAGTGCCATTCAGCAGCTTATGGGTAAAACCTTTCAGCGGGAGAAGCGGGCGTTTCAGAGGGAGCAGGGAGCAGGGAATAGGGAATAGGGAATAGGGAATTGGGAATAGGGAATAGGGAATAGGGAATGAGGGAGTATGTATGCTGCGGTTAAAACGGTGGCAGTGGGGCATTTTAGCTATTTTCCCCACGATCTTGATCGGTGGACTGATTATTCTGGCGGCTATTCAGCTGCAGGCATGGGGGCTGACATGGGTGTGGGCGCTGGTGGCGTTGGGTGTGGTGGGCTGGCAGTGGCTTCTGAGTCGTTGGACCCGCCTGAATCCTGAAACGTTGGAACGGTCGTTAGCCGATGTGCGATCGCAGCTCCAAGACACCCTGGCAGAAACAGCGCAAACTGTCTCGCCTGAGCAGGTTGAAGCGGTGCTGCGCCAAACTCTGGAAGCTGCCCGGGAGGATCCGGCACTATGGGAAGACTGGCCTGTCTTCGGCCAACGCTGTCAGCGGCTAGTGCAGGAAATTGCTCATCTGTATCATCCTGAGGTGAAGTATCCACTGCTCAACATCTATGTGCCCCAAGCCTATGGTTTGATTCGGGGCACTGTTGATGACTTAGATCGCTGGATGCGGGTGACGGCCCCGACGCTCAATCAGGTCACGGTTGCTCAGGTTTATCAGGCCTATGAAACCTATCGAGCGTTAGAAGGTCCGCTGCGTCGAGTTTGGACCTTCATTGATCTAACTCGATGGCTGTGGAATCCCTTTACGGCAGCCGCCAAGACACTCAGTCGTCCTCTCAGCAGCGAGGCTAGTCAGCAGCTCCTGGCTAACTTTAGCCAAACACTCCGAGAAACAGCGCTGACGCTCTTATGTCGGCAAGCGATCGCACTTTACGGCGGTCAAACAGCGCTGGCATTCGATGAATCACCACCATCGCCTCAAGCTCAAACACTGCGAGCTTTGATGGAACAGGCAGAGCCTGCGAAGAAGATTCAATCAGCCCCCTTAAATCTGCTTTTGGTAGGCCGTACTGGGGCAGGCAAGAGCAGTCTCATCAATACCTTATTCCAGCAAGAACGGGCAGCAGTGGATGTATTGCCCAGTACCGATCAAATAGCTAGCTATCGGTGGGAAACGCCTATCCACGACGCTCTGATTCTGTGGGATAGTCCGGGCTATGAACAGGTCGATCGGGTTGATTTTCGGCAGCAGGTTCTCGCTAAAGCTGCGATCGCGGACATTCTCCTACTGGTGACGCCGGCTCTGGATCCGGCTTTGGAAGCTGACTTAGCCTTTCTGCAAGATGTTACGAAACAAGATCGCGATATTGCGATTTTTTTGGTGCTTACCCAGGTCGATCGCCTCCGTCCGCTGCGTGAGTGGCAGCCGCCTTACAACTGGCAGCAGGGCGATCGCCCCAAAGAGCGTAACATTCGGGCTGCTGTTACCTATCGCGCCGAGCAGTTAGGGGCTTGGGTACAGCAAGTCATTCCAGTTGTAACCACATCGGCAGCCGATCACCGCGCTGCGTGGGGCAGTGATGCCCTGGCAACCCACCTGGTAGAAGCCATCGCGCCCGCTAAAGCTCAAAAGTTAGCCCAGTTTCTGCGGAGTCGGGATGCGCGTGTAACAGCGGCGGCCCGCCTGATTGAACGCTACGCTCTCCAGATGACCAGTAGCCAAGGACTGGTTGCGATCGTCAAAACGCCTCTGTTTGCTTTTCTATCTACCCGCTTTACTGGAACTACGGATTTGGGCAATCTTTTAGCCCAAGCTATTCCCGCCGAACAGGTACCCATCGTCGCAAGCAAGCTGACGTTAACCTACGAACTTGCCGGCCTACTGTCCGAACAAAGTGCCTTACTACGCCCCGGCAAGATGTTGAAGCTATGGCCGCTACTGTTGCTTTATAACGATCGCGCTCCTGCCCAAAATGCATGGGCTTGGGGACAGGCACTGGTGGAATATTGGACGAAAGGGCTGTCTTCCCAAGAACTGAAGTCGCGTTTCGAAGCCTATCTCAAACAGCCTGAGACTATGCCTGATCACATTCGTAACGAGGCGAGATACGAGGAAACAGAGATCGAATGACAGGGCAGATGAAGGTTGGCGAGTCCAACGCGTTTCTATGGAAGTCGGTTTTTTCCCACTCCCCCACCTTCTTTATTCCTGCAACGATTTCCCATGCCCTATCCCCCTCCTAGCTGCGACTTTCATAAAGTGAGCTTGAGCCGAAAAGGGGTCCTCGTCCGGCTGAGGATGGCGCTGCAGATAGCGGCCATCGGGCTGTAGAATCCAAGTATTCTGATTGTCAGCTAGCCAATATTCAAGCCATCGTTGGATGTCGGCAACCAAGTCAGGAGACTGAATAGGAGCCACTACTTCAATCCGTTCATCGAGTCCACGAGGGGTCCAATCAGCCGTGCCAATCCAAACTTCTGGCTGTCCGTCGTTGTCGCAATAAAGAATACGGCTGTGTTCGACATACCGACCCAAAATACTGACCACGCGAATGCGATCGCTCAACTCCGGTACGCCTGGCCGCAGACGACAAATGCCCCGCACAATAAGGTCAATATTGACTCCAGCCTGGGAGGCTGCGTATAGCACTTCAATCATTTCAGGATCGGCTAGCAGATTTAGCTTGATGATAAGACGCGCCGATTTTCCAGTTTGAGCGTGTTGGATTTCCTGTTCAACCAACTGCTTAAGTCGGTCTCGTAATCCTTCGGGAGCTACCATCAAAGTCTGATAAGCGATTTGCCGCGAACACCCCGTCAAGAAATTAAAAAGATAGCTCAGGTCGACGCCAATTTCGGGGCGATTGGTCAACAGACCAATGTCTTCGTAAGGTTGAGGTCGATCAGGTAAATAGTCACCGGTACCCAGGTAGGCATACTGGTAAATTTGTCCTGCTTCCTGACGAACAGCCAAGATGAGATTTGTGTGAGTTTTGAGGCCAACGACGCCGTAAACAACATGGGCGCCTGCTTTTTCTAAGCTTCTAGCCCAGTGAATATTGCTGGCTTCATCTAAGGGGGCCGTCAGTTCCACAAGCACAACAACTTGCTTGCCAGCCTTTGCTGCTGCAATTAGCGATCGCACAACGGGGGCATCACCTGCCGTACGATACAGTGTCATCTTGATGGCTAGCACAGCTGGGTCTTGGGTCGCTTCCGCCACAAAGCGTTCGACTGTTTCAGCAAAGGAGTGGTAAGGCAAATGGACCAATAAATCGCGCTCCTTCAATAAAGCAAAAAGGGTCTTCTCGGGTTTCGGCTCGGGAGCGATGGTTGGCAGGAGAGAAGGCTGCGGCTGGGGTAACAGGGCGGGTGGTAGACCCGGCTGCAGAAACGGCTCCATTAAATCTGGACGAGGGAGTCGAGTCAGTTCTTTGAGGTCACTCAATCCCAACCAGCCTGGATACGTATAGATATCTTCTGGCGTTAGCTTGAGATGGTTGATGAGGTGCGATCGCACCCTACTAGGCATTGTTTTCCCAATCTCTAGTCGTACGGCCTGACCTTGATGCTGACGCTGCTGTAAGCCCTCTTGAATCATGTCCATGAGATTGGCTGTTTCTGAATCGAGGGTGCCGAGGTCCGCGCTGCGGGTGACCCGAAAAGGAAACGTCCCCAGTAGTTGAGACGTTGGAAACAGACCTGGCAGATGAGCTGCGATCACCTGCTCTAGAGGCACAGCTAACCATTCAAAATCCTTGTTAGTTCCGGGGATCACTCTAAATCGGGCCAAACTGCGAGGGACTTTAATCCAGGCCAAAGACAGATTGCCTTCCCGCACTAAACAGACAGCCAGGTTCAGGCTGAGATTGGAAAAATCTGGAATCCCCTTTGTAGGGGATGTAATGAGAGGCATGAGTACCGGAGCCACTTCGTCTTCAAAGCGACGATGGAACTGCTCGCGCTGATCTTCTGTAAGCGCATAATAGTCCAGCAGACGAACACCATAGTTTGCTAGGTGAGGTCTTAGGTTAAAAGTGAAATGAGCCTGCTGACGGGCAACCAGCGATCGCACGTGGGTCTGAATGCAGGTAAAAGTATTCCCGTTGCAGCTAGGCCGATGACCAGGATCCGCACCTTTGAGCAGCGGCACCCGGACCATGAAGTATTCATCCAGCGCAGCACTCGCTTGGGCCAGCTTTAGCAGCCGTTCCAGCCCTGGTTGTTCTGGCTCTGCAACTTCGTACAGAGCACGACGGTTAAATGCCAACCAACTCAATTCGCGGTCAAACAATTTGAAGGCATGACCACGACTCGAGGACCCTGAGAATGGGAGCATTGTGAGTGTAATAAGAGTCTGCTAAAAAACTTCGTCCTCGCGACCAATCCACCACTGTCCCAGGCTCATTAACGACTGGTGTAGGTCAGCAAGTTCTTGCATGTATACGTCCGGATCAATCTCGGATTTGCGCTCCTGCAGTTTTTTGAGTCGCCACTGGATAAGCATCCAAGGCTTGGATAAACCATCGGTTTGTTCGATGTAGCGAGCCAAATCGTCACTATTCATAGGGGTTCTGAAAAAGCGAGTGCTTACTATAACGCAATGCTGATTACTATAAACTGTCACTCCCATCAAAACACCCCTGCGGATTACCCACAGGGGTGCCTTACGCAAACAGTTAGCAGCTTATCGTTACGATTTATCGCTGCTGCTTAAATGCATTCAACCAACCCCGTAACTCCTCAGCTGCCACATCACGACCACCGAGGCCGAAAGCGATCGCGATCGCCACCGCAACCGCCCCTAAGAGCAAACCAAAAGCCAGGTTGACGATGTCCGTTGCTATCCCCATTTGCTGTAGGCCCATTGCGGTCACCAGCGAGATAATAGCAACTCGTGCTGCCTGAGCTAGGAAGTTAGCTTGACCACTCCCCATGCTCCGAATCAAGCGGAAAGCCAGATTAGCAAAGTACAAACCGATGGCAAACACAACAACACCACTGAGCACACGGGCCGCAACACGCAAAATTGCCTGAACGGTTACAGTGAGAACCTCAAAGCCTAGAAAATCGGTTGCAGTGAGTGCTCCGAAGAGAACGATGCCAACCAAAGCGATCAACCCTGCCACCTCAGAAGGTGTCTTCGTCGTTGACTCAACGCGGATTTCAGGTTGGCCCTCAGCGCTAAGCGTTGTTTGAGGCTGCGGTCTCGATAACTCTGGTAATCCCAAGATGTTCAGAATGTTGTCAAATCCGACACTCCGCAAAACGCTTGTGAGTAAATCGGCAACAAATCGACCAATTACATAAGCGGCAACCAGAACCACACCAGCCGTCAAAATATCAGGAATAGCCGCCAAGATTTCCTGCAGCATATTAATAGCTGGGTCAGAAATAGCATCAATCTCCAGCTTATTCAGAGCCGCAATTGCTGTCGTAATTAAGATGAGCACATAGACGATGGTGCCCGCCAGGTTCGAGAGCGAAATACCGCTTTCGACACTTGTGGCAGCAAGTCCGAACCGGCTACCGATTTGGTCCACTTGAGTGGCTCGAAGCAAGTTCGTAACAATATTGCGGACAACGCGAGCCAGAAACCAACCAGCGGCAAAAATGACAGCCGCAATCACAATGCGAGGAATTGCTTGCAGGAAGCTATCAATCAACGCCTCAACGGGTTCCAAGAGACCGCCTAAATCTAAGGCATTCAGAATTAGCGGCAGGAACAGGAGAAAAATAAACCAGTAGAGGACGTTACCAACGGTCTCGTTGACCGCAAAGGGAGCCCGACCGTCGCCTGACTGCTGAGCTAGGCGATCGTCTAAGTCAAACCGGGACAACCCCTGAGTAATAAGGACTTTCACGACAGTAGCCGTTGCCCATGCAACCCCCAGCAGAATTACCGCTCCTCCAATGCGGGGCAAGTAGCGGAAGATTTGCTGCAAAAAGTCATTCAGCGGCTCAGAGACTATCTCTAAGTTGAGAACTCTCAAAAAAGCCACGATGGCAAACAGCAGAATCACCCAATAAACTGCAGTTGCGATCCACTGTTCAATAGGGATGTCTTCAGACGCACTCTGGCCCATCACCATGCTGGTGATGCGGTTGTCCAAGGTCGTACGCTTGAGAATGCCCTTGACAAGAGCCGCCGCAACTGTTGCAACAATCCAACCGACGATGAGGATTGCGATCGCTCCAAGCAAATTCAGTAAGAAGGAACCAAGATTTGTGCTTGCTTCTCCCAGAATATTTTCTAGAGGATTTGTACCGGCCTGAGCCAATATGATGGGTCTCCCCAAGGGGACAGACACCCAATCAGATACAAGCGAATGTGAAAGACTGAACATGATGATTGTTGAAATCGGGTTTTCCGATAATTTTTGCCAATTGTTGCCATGGGGAACGGCCTTCTCGACTCATACTATCGGGTTTGTGCACGGAGGTATACTCACGCGAAATTACTATTAATACAACCCCCTGTCATCCTCTGTAAGATAGAAAACATTTATATATCTCAAGTGCGGAACATCTGTGACCAGCAGACTCACAGACGTATCTCGTATCTCTTAAGATTTTAATTGTCCGTCACTAGACAGTTTTGTAAAAGGCGTAGCGATTCACATTGCCCAGAACATGACAGATATTGACTAGAAAGTAATTCAGTGCCTGCAACTATGGGGTTCTCTTGTAGTGACTCCAGCCAGTCCGAAAGACAACGTTAGACAACCTCAATTCGCGCCAAGAAAATGAAAGATCTGGAAAATATCTCCGTGAAAACAACTCTCTTTAAGTAGCAATATATACCCATTTTTCAACCCCTTCAACCATTTCTATCGGTATGTCAAATCAAAAAATATTTGAGCAGTCAGTCCAAATTCAGGCCAGCTCTACTACGGTTGAGCGATGCATAACGGATCGTACACTGATGCACCAATGGCTTAATCCAGCGCTCCGCTGCGAATCCCTCGGCGATACTTGGAACACCAATCTTGGCGGCAAAAGCCGCTTCGTAATTCAAATTCCTATCATTGAGCCCAGCTTAGTCAGCACTGTTGTGGAGCGCGAGCCTGGTCTCATCGTGTGGGCATTTGACGGATTCTTTAAAGGACGCGATCGCTGGGAGTGCCAGCCCAACAGCACCGGAACCTATCTGCTCAACCGTTTTGAGTTCTCGATGCCCAATCCTTTCGTCAGCTTCGGCTTCGAAGCCTTTGCCGCAAAGTGGACCAAACAAGATATGGAAGCTCAGTTAAAGCGGCTGAAGGGAATTGCCGAACGGTTAGAGCAGTAAGATAATTTCAGGATCATCATCCTTCGCCGCAGCAGCGATCAATCCCCAAGCTGTCCAGCAGGAGATCGCTCACAGCGTTGGCGATCGTAAATTCTCCGTAAAAGCTCTCAGAGAAATCGAAGCTCTGCATTTCGGTAAGAATTGCCATCAAAAGGGCACCCAGGTCATTTTCGCCCTCCATTCTTTGCCGGACAAAAACTTGGGATGCCCGTGTTGCAATATCAGCATTCACGGCCTCTGGTGGAAATTCCTGATCCAACCATTTCTGAAGCGATGCTTTCAGCCATACCCCTTCCTGCTGAGGATCTTGGGCTGGCGGGAGGGTCACAGATTGAATGGGGTCAGCCATAACTCAAACCAGATTGGCCACATTGCTACATAGACAGTCTAAACCGCCTGCCTATCCATCCATTTTCCCTATTGCTCCGTAGGCAAGGTCGCTAGAGCATATAAAAGCTGACGCGGTTCAGCATTGGGATGGAGAAATGAGAAGCGATGCCAGAATCGAATGCGACCATACTTATCAAGTACAAACTGAGCCGACAAGGGAGCGCCCAGAGCTTGTCCTGTGCCGTATTGATGAAATACCTGGCAGCCAGGATCCGATAGCAAAGGAGCCTGCAAGTTCAGGTCGGTTCCTACAATTTGGCTTTGGTCTAAATCTGTACTGGTGACGAATAACAGCTGCGCTCCAGCCGCTTGAAACTTTTCGGTCGCTTCATTAAGAGCTACTAAGTGAGGAAAGCAAATCGGGCAGTAGTGGCTCTCAGTGAAGATGCGAGTAAAGGCAATCACCGTGGGCCTTTCGCCCCAATGCTGAGACAAGCGGTAGGGCTGACGGGTAATTGTTTCGGTAAGCGTAAAGTCTGGCGCGCGATCGCCCAACCCAAAACAGTTGACGGCAGGAAACGGCAGGAAGCTGCGCCAAAATCGTTTGCTCAGCAGTCTTGATTGCGGTGCAGCGTCAGCAAATGCAGCGGACATAGGCATCACCCAACACGCTTAAAGCCCATCACAGGCCACAGCCTACTTTTGTACAAGGATTGGGGCAAGAAATTTAAACAGCAGCGAAGAACTCTTTAGACTTGACTGGATCGGGATTCATTGTCTTGTCGCCAGGTTGCCAACCCGCAGGGCAAACCTCGTCGGGATGCGACTGTACGTATTGAATCGCGTGAAGTGTGCGTAGCGTCTCATCAACATTTCGACCAAAGGATAAATTGTTGACCGTCATATGCTGGATGACGCCTTCCTTATCAATAATGAATAGGCCCCGCAGTGCTACCCCCGCGTCTGGGTCGAGCACATTGTAAGAAACGCTGATTTCTTTCTTGATGTCGGATACCAGAGGATAGCTAAGGTCACCAACGCCACCCAGTTTACGCTCAGTTTGAATCCAAGCTAGGTGAGAAAATTCACTGTCGACAGATACTCCTAAGACTTCCGTATTCAAGTCCTTAAACTCAGCGTAGCGATCGCTGAATGCCGTAATTTCAGTCGGACAAACGAACGTAAAATCTAAAGGATAGAAAAACAGAACCACATACTTGCTGCGATAATCGGATAGCTTGATGGTTTTGAATTCCTGGTCAACAACAGCGGTCGCAGTAAAATCGGGAGCGGATTGACCGACGCGCAGACAGCCTTCCTCTGGGCTGGTCATAAGACTTCATCCTCCAAGCTGCATATTTGAGTGCCCGTGCCAGTTTAGCCTACACCCCAAGGCGCACAGGGTACATCATAATATTACGTTTTTGATTCTGTCATCAATTCTGTTTCATCACTCCAGCAAGCTGAGCAGCAGCCAAGAGTGAACATCGTTTAAAATTTTGAACACATTCAACATCCTTTGAGAAAGTTGAAAACTCAAGCAGTTTACTTAGCAAGCTGCCCGCTACAATGTGCAGCTAAATTAGATATTCGATTTGGCTATGTTTGAAGCAAATAACTTTTGAATTTAGGAAGTCATCCTAAAAACACTGGAGGGCCATGAACACTCCGCAGCCAATAGTCTGTTTTCTATGCTGTGTTTTGAAAATGAATTGGACGCTTCTAACCACTACCACGGTTCTTGCTTTAGGGAGCATTGGCTGTACCCCATCAGAGCAACTCGTTCGCCTTCAGACCGGACTTCTCCTGTCAGACGGTCAGCAAGCTTTAGCCTATCCCAGCTTCTTAGAAGATCCTCAAACCGCCGAAACCTATCGTCAGGCTGGGTTAGAGGCCCGTCAGCAAGAAGATTTTGAGACCGCGATCGCCACCCTCAAAACCGCTGTCGCTTTAGCCCCCAAAGCTGTTTCAGGCTACGTTATTTTAGGCTGGACGCAACATCTAGTGGGTCAGCATGATGCCGCAATTGCCACCCTGCAGCAGGCACTTGTCCACGATAGTCAACATGTTCCCGCGCTTAATGCACTGGGAATTGCGTACTTAGTAAATGGCGATTTAGAAGCCGCGATCGCCACTCATACCCAAGCCAAAACACTGCAGACAGATAACGAAATCGCTTACTACAACCTCAGCCTTGCCTATCAACGCTTGCCGAATCTAGCGGCTGCCGTTGATCACGCCACGCGCGCCACCGAACTGGAACCCTATAATCCTCATCCCTGGGTGGCCCTCGCCCTGGCTCATTGGAGCCAGCAAGACAATGAAAAAGCCCAGGCAGCCTACCAGCAAGCCCTATCGCTAGACAGCCGTTACTACAATGCCTTTCATCTCGACCATCTACTTCAAGCCGGATTCAGTTCAGAGCAGATTCAACTTGTTGAGGCGATTAGGGTAAGCGTTCGGTAACAGGCAATAGGGAGCAGAACGTAACAGGTTGTTGGATCTTCAGTCCTGTCAAGAGTTGACGGCTAATGATTGGTAATGGTAATTGGTTTGAGTTTGAGGTTTAGGGTTTAGAGATCAAGGTTCTTCTACCCTTTCCCTTTAACCTTTGAACATTTGAGGTAAGAGAAAGTGGGGATGGGGGAGGGGGTAGGGGATTATGGGGGGGGGCGGGTGGGGGGAGGAGGGTAGAGGGAAGAGGGA
>JBHJHM010000094.1:0-9796 GCA_050330865.1 Leptolyngbyaceae cyanobacterium | reverse complement strand
CTTGCTCAATGCCTCACTGTTCCGTTCGATTACTATCAATTTGCTCCGACTGAATGGGTTCAAGTCGCTCACTGCCGCTCTACGAGAGCTGGCCAATCAGGTTGAGACGATTTTTCGCCTCCTACAATGAATCAACCCTGTGCTCTAAGGTAGCCATGCCAGAGGCATTAACGTAACGCACCGCAGTATTGGTATTTTCATTCCTGGAAATCTCCTCGGGCTTCAAGATTTGGGGCATTCAGAAAGCCAATTTCAATGAGATATGAGAAGTAAACGCTGAACAATTGAGCATCCACAGGTGGACAGATGATTGAGCTTCCTGCTAATCCAGTAAGGGTATTCTTGCAGTCATACTCTGGAGTTTCAGTGCGAGTAATTTTGTCGTCGGGATTAGTATCACTGGCGTTAGCTTGTGGTTCTGCTTCAGAAAAAATAGATATCAACGGATACAGGGCATTCCCTGAAGTATCTTTGTTGTTAACTAATTGCGATCGCCATTTGTCATAGGGAATCAATTCAACTGGATACCCCAATGAGCGCATGTATTGAATCATCGCGCTCAAAGCGAGTGGTCTTTGATTGTGTAGGTGAAAAGCTTTACCCAAAGATTCCGGTTGTCTTGAGAGATGAATAATGGCTTTACTGACATAATCACAGGGGCTCAAGTTCAACCGGACATCTTGATTGGGAACATTGCCGAGCTGAATGCAGCCTTTAATCATGCGATAGGTATGATCGCTAGTATTACAGACCCCCGTCTGACTGTGGCCTGAGATCCGTCCAGGGCGATAAATACAGACAGGAAGTCCTCGCTCACGCGCGATCACGACTAATTTTTCGGCCACCCATTTGCTTTGCGTGTAGCCACTCGAAGAAATTTTGGTATTATCCAGATTCGCATCTTCCCTGACTAACTTAGTATGAGGATTTTTGGGTTTGATAGCGCCAATTGTGGAAATGAAATGAACCGGTTTTACCTGGACTTGACAGGCCAACCTCAGAACTTCTTGAGTACCCAGTACATTGGCTGCTTTGAGCACCTGATAGGGATACGTGAAGTTAACTAACGCCCCGTTGTGGTAAATAACATCAAGCTGACTAGCCAGCCGTTGAAAGTGTTGTTCAGAAAGCCCTAACAGGGGCTGGGATAGGTCGCCAATGACTGGAATAATGCGATCGCTAAAGGATTCATGCCAAAGCAGATAAGATGCAAGACTTTTCTGAATCTTTTGACGGCCTGAGTCAAGACTCGCTGAACGCACCAAGCAATAAATAGTGGCTTGGGTTTGCATTAAGAGTTCATACAGCAAAAAGGCTCCCAGAAACCCCGTTGCGCCCGTTAAGAATATAGCCGCAGGGAGGGTATTAGGATTGTGGGCAATACCCGTTGGTCGGATATCGGGATCGAGGACGGCTTCTGCTTGAAGATTGATTTTCTGTGCTGCAGAAGCTTTAGGGTCTGGTGCTGTCAGCTGCAGTTGCTGAATCTTCTCAGCGAGGTTACTGATAGTCGGTAAATCAAAGAGACTGCGCAAAGAAATATCTACCTGAAAAGTATCTCTTACCTGAGCAAGGAGCTGAGTAATCAGGAGAGAATGGCCTCCCAGTTCGAAAAAATCATCGTGGACACCGACTTTCTCAAGACTGAGAAGCCGCCCCCAAATTGCAGCCAGCGTTTCCTCTAAGGGAGTCCGGGGTGCTACGTAGTGTGCTGTTAGATCAGGGCGCGTTTGGTCGGGGGCTGGCAAAGCCCGACGATCAACCTTTCCATTGGGGGTTAGTGGCAATGATTTAAGGAGTACAAAAGCTGAGGGCACCCCGTATTCGGGCAGCTTACTCAAAGAGAAACTGCGCAGGTCACTAACACTGGGCACAGGCTGTGGATGGGGAACAACATAGCCAATCAACCGACGATCGCCAGCCTCGTTTTCAGGGGCTGTAACAACAGCCTGCTTTACTCCTGGATGTTGATTCAGGACGGCTTCGATTTCACCTAGTTCAATGCGGAAGCCTCGAATTTTAACCTGATGATCGGTTCTGCCCAGGAATTCGATATTCCCATCTGGCAGATAACGAACGCGATCGCCCGTTTTGTAGAGTCGTGCGCTGGCTTCATGCGTGAAGGGATTCGTGATAAATCGCTCTGCCGTTAGCGCGGGTCGATTGAGATAGCCTCGCGCTAGGCCAGCTCCACCAACATAAAGTTCTCCAGGAACACCCAGAGGCACAGGACGTAATTTTTCATCGAGCACATAGACCTGGGTATTTGCTAGCGGGCGACCGAGGGGAACAGTGCGGGAAAGGGGACTGATGGGTAGGTCATCAACCGAATAGGTCAAAACGCCTACGGTTGTTTCGGTTGGGCCATAGTGGTTAATTATCTGACAGTTGGGTGCCTGGTGCTGGATTGGCTCAATCAAGGACCAGCTAGCGGCTTCACCTCCCAAGATGAGGGACCGACGCGGCAGAATTGCCTGCATTCCTGCAGCAGCTAGTAAAGTCGCCAAGTGGGACGGCACGATTTTGAGACAGTCGATGGGATGGTGGCGAAAGTATTCGGCGAAGGCTGTGGGGTCAGATGCGCGCTCTTGCGAGACAACATGGAGGCATCCTCCTGTACATAGGGCGGGAAAGATGGCTGTATGGCCCAAGTCGGCGGCAAAGGTGGAAACCGTGGCAAACCTGCTACCAGGCGGCAGGTCCAATCGGGCTAATATGCCATCGACGTAATTGAGCAACGACCGATGTTCAATAGCAACTCCCTTGGGCTGCCCCGTTGACCCAGAGGTGAACAATATGTAGGCTAGATTTTCGCAGTCCACCTGATGAGTAGGATTTTCGGAACTTGCTTGAGCAATCAGCTCCCAGTCCCTATCCAAGCAAATTACCCGCCCTGAATAGTCAGGCAGTTGGTCAACCAATGACTGTTGCGTCAGTAGTATGGGCAGCTGAGCCGCTTGTAGCCGAACGGCTAAACTTGCAGGCGGCAGCGCCGTATCCAGGGGAAGATAAGCACCGCCCGCTTTGAGAATACCGAACATGGCGGTCATGATATCCAGCGTCAACGCCGCCTCGTCAGCGCTGCTTCGCTCAATCAAGATTCCTATCCGTACTTCGGGACCAATGCCTAGCGCTTGCAAATAGTGGGCCAGTTGATTAGCCCGTCGGTTGAGGTCAGCGTAAGTGAGTTGAGTCGCTTCGAACACCACAGCCACAGCGTTGGGGGTCTGTTTCGCCTGCACTTCAAATCGATGATGGATACACTGCGCTGCGGGAGCATGGGTCTGTGTTGGGTTGAACTCGACTAGCAGCTGCTGTAGCTGGCGATCGCTGAGAATCGGCAATTCATCTACGGTGGCTTCTGGATTGTTGAGGACACTGGCTACCAGGGTTTGAAACTGTTCCGCCAGGTAAGGGATGCTGGCTGGGGCAATTATTTCAGGATCGTAGTGAAACTCCGCTATAAGCGATTCTTGGCGAAGCACACAGCGAAGCTTCAGTTTGAACCGCTCGAAGCAAACAGAGTGCTGTTCGAGTGACAAAGAAACGCCATCGGATTCATAGCGGTCAGGCCATTCCTCAAATTCAAAACCAATCGGTAGGTGGGATGGAGTGTAGTCAGTCTTTTGAGGGTCTTGCCCAATAAAATATTCTTGCCATTTTTCGTGACTGTCTAAGGTGTCAGTAATAGAGGCAAGGATTTCGATAAATTTGAAGCTTTCTTGAAAAGAACAGCGGACTGGTAGCCATTTTGCCAAAAGTCCTATTGTTTCCTGCAGTTCTTCATATTGCCTGCTAGGGTAGAGCGCATTAACAACAACTTCTGACTGTCCCGTGATGCGCCAAAGCAGCGTTTGCCAACAGGCAAATAGGAAATTGGCAGCTGTAGTTTTATATCGTGTAGAGATTGTTTCCAGTTTCGCTGCTAAATCTGGCGCTAAGTCTAAAGTGAAAACCTCAGCTTCAAATTCGGACTGTTTGCCAAAACAGCTTTCAAAAGGAATAGAGGGTGGTGCAATTGTATTTTGAAGTGCTTGCTGCCAGTAGGCCCTTCCAATGTCTACATCGGCATCTTCGAGCAGTTCATTCTGCCATTCTGAAAACTGGATGTACTGTACAGGCTCATCCTCTAATTCTTCGTTCCTTGAGTAGATGCCATAGATATCGCCAATTTCCCTGACTAGATTCTTCAAGGATCTGCTATCGGCACACAAGGAAGGTATCGTAATGAGCAACCACCATCGATTGGCCGACTCTGATAGTAGGGATGTGCGTAAAAGGGGAGCCTGCTCAAAGTTAGAAACAAGCTGCCTCTCTTCCTGACACAGTTCCTTAATCTGCTGGGACTTCCAATCGCTTTGGCTTAGCGCTCGCCATGAGAATTCACTACGGCTATCAACTACTTGTATAGGCGTTTTCATGCCGGGCTGGCGATGAAAATATGTGCGTAGAATCTCATGCCGATCAACTATCTTTTGCAAAGTCGCCTGGAGTATTTCGACGCGAAGCCCACCTTCAATTTTCAGAACACACTGAGCACAGTAAATACCACCTCTGTTTTGTAGGGACCAAAGCTGTCTTTGTTGAGGCGAGAGGCGAAATCCCTCAAGGGTTTGGCTTAACATTTGTGGCTAAATCCTCTATGTTTCTAGCTATGAACGCTTCCAACTAAGGTGAAGCTGTTTGAGAAAATTTGTGGCAGTGTTCAAGTTGAGGCGGTATATCTTGGTCAAGGCAGGGTCTAAGATTCAGGATCTAAGGTGTGCTTGATTCGACTGCAGAGCACCCTATTTTTGCTTGGATTGGAATAAAATGATTTACAGGTCATCAAGCGATCGCTTGATTCAGCTCCTGACGAATCAATTGCATCAAGGAGAATTGAGAAAAGTGCAGGAAAAAGTGGTCGCCAGGAAGCATTTTTAGCGAGAAAGTGGCGCTTGTTTGTTCACACCAGGCTTCTAAAGCCTCGACACTCACTTCAGAGTCTTGTAACCCCCCAAACGTTGTAATTGGACAACTGAGAGGAGGTTCATAGCGGTAGACATAGGTTTCGAGAAGGGTGAAATCTGCCCGCAGTGTAGGCAACATGAGCTGCATTAATTCAGCATTTTCTAGTACTGTGTTGGGGGTTCCATTAAGGCGTCGTATTTCCTGCAAAAACTTAGGATCTGATAAGGCGTGGATAGGCTTATCCGTAGCGGGTAATTGAGGCGCACGACGCCCCGACACAAAAAGGTGAACCGGATTACACTGGGCATTCCGACGCAGTAATCGCGCTAACTCAAAACTCACTAGTCCACCCATGCTGTGACCAAAGAATGCGAAGGATTTATCCAGATAGGGGATGATTGCCGAGGCGATCGCGTCAACCAGCGGCGCGAGCTGCGTAAAAGCGGTCTCTGTAAAGCGCTTGCCCCGACCGGGCAGCGCGATCGCGTAGACTTCCAAAGTTTTGGGAAGCGCCTCGGCCCAAGTCCGGAAGTTCCAGACGCCACCGCCGGCATAGGGAAAACAAAACAATCGCAGCCGCGCTTGAGGATTAGGGCACAGGCATTGAATCCAAGAATTGGTGATTGAGATAAGCGTCATAGGGCAAAAGGCAAATGTGTGCTGCCAAAAATTGATTCAGAGACCTAAGAGTTGCTGGCAGTTTTGTCCATTTGCTGACGGAGGCTAAGGGGACGCATATCGGTCCAGACTTCTTTAATGTAGTCAAGACATTCCTGCTTCAGGCCAGTTTTGCCAACCGATTTCCAACCCAGTGGATTTTCTCGATACTCCGGCCAGATTGAGTATTGCTCTTCGTGGTTGACAACGACTTTGTAGATGAGAGTATCTTCGTAATCTTGACTCATGGTTTTAATGTCCTAAGTAAGTAGATGTTGTAAAGGGAATAGGGAATAGGGAATAGGGAGTTCGGAATTCGGAATTCGGAAAGCAAGGGTAGGAGAGGGAAGAGGAAAGAGGGAATAGAGAACAGGATTATTTGATTCGACGGTATATTGCTGTATGCGTATCTGAAGAATGAGCTGAATTGGATTATTGGGGCGTGGCTTTCGAGAGTTGATTTGTGTTTATAGACTCGTAGGTTGGAATCTCAAATTTAAGCGTGTAATTGCAGAAGTCTTTCCATTCAGGCGAGATGTTTTCAAAGAGAATGTTTTCATCCATAAAAATACCGTCGGTGACGACATAGTTCGCGTGTAGATAAACAAAGTCATCGTCGGTGAGCGATCGCGTCGTCTCAACCGTTTTCCCATCAATGACTTGCTGTTCTTGACTGGCATTTTCAACCTTTTCTGACCACTGATGAAATTGACGAAGTTGCTTGAGTGAGTAGGCTTTGCAATAGTTGCCCATAACTGCCATTGGTTTGTCTCCTTCTAATAACTGCAAATGCTGGGTGATATTAACCATCAAAGCTTTGTAGAACAGAGCGATACGATTATTTTTCCGCCTTCTGCCTTCTGCCTTCTGCCTTCTGCCTTCTCAATTGCTCCTGGGGTTGACGGCAGAGCTGCTCACCATCTCGCCCATGGCGACAACAATTTGGCGTGTTCCTCGGTAAGGATTACGCCCATGTGCGGTCAGTACGTTATCGAGCATCAAGACATCGCCTGCTTGCCAGGGGAACGCGATCGCGGCTTGGGTATAGGTTGTCTGAATGGCCTCAATCACGTCGTCTGGAATTGGGGTGCCATCGCCGTAGTAGACATGGCGCGGCAAGTGATCCTCACCCAAGGACGCCAACATGGATTGCCGCACGGGGGCATCCAGACAGGCCACATGGTGGAGCAGCAGTTGGTTGAACCAGACGCGATCGCCCGTTTGGGGATGGATGGCGATCGCGGGTCGAATTTGGCGGGTACGCAATCCGGTATCTGTCCACTCCCAGGTGATGCCTGACTGACGGCAGTGAGCTTCGACCTGGGCGCGATCGTCCGTTTGAAAGAACTGCTGCCAACTGACATCGAGCCCTTCGACAAAGTTGCGGACATACATGAGTCCTTGGGCGGCAAAGGTTTCTCTTAGCTCGGGGTCAAGCTGTTGATACACCTGCCGACCATCCACAATGGGTGTTTCCCCACCTGCCTGGGCGGGCTGGACGCAATAAAACCCAATTTTCATCGGGTAGCAGGACAGGTGCGAACTTTCGTTGTGGAATAGGATGGCGCGATCGGCTGGGTAGGGCGTGGAGCGATAGACTTTGCCGCCCACGCCCACTCTAGGCAAATCGCCGTAGTCGCCAAACAGGGAGGGGCAAATCGCTTGGGCAAATTGCTCGAAGGTTGTGACTGTCTCGATCTGGCGGCTGCGGAACAGAATCGCCCCGTGTTGATACAGATGCTGGTTAAGCCAATCACGGTGATGGGCGGCCCAGTCAATCAGGTCGGTCTCATCACTGCTGGGCTGCACCACCAGCGGCAAGGACTGGTTCGGCTGTAGGTGGCGGGTCTGAATCAGCGGTTTCTGGGTGAGCGATACCGCTTTGGGCTTGATCTGTTTGAATCGGTTGAACTTACGTTCGGCTTGTTTGAGATGGGTCATAGTTTGTTGAGTCCGTTCGGTTTCGGTCAGCATGTCGAGGGACTGAATACGGGCATCTGGCTGCGCCACCACCTGACTGAATAGGGTCTCCAACTGGCGAGAGAGACGCTGAATCGTTGCCGCATCAAATAAATCGGTTCGGTAGCGCCAAGTGCCTACTAGCTCCTGTTCGGTTTCATGGAGGAATAGGGAAATGTCAAACTTGGCCATGCTGTTGTTAACGTCGAGAGGAGTCAATGCCAAATCAGGCAGCTGAAGCGTCGCTGTCGGCACATTTTGAAGCACAAACAATACCTGGAACAGGGGTGTTTCGCCCGCCTGTCGCTCCAGCGATAGGGCTTCTACCAGTTTGGCGAAGGGCAAATCTTGATGGGCATAAGCATCTAGGCAGACCTCCCGCACTCGTTTGAGCAAGTCGGTGAACGGCGGATTGCCCGATAGGTCCGTTCGCAGCACGAGCAGATTGACGAAAAAGCCAATCACCCCTTCAAGTTCTGCTCGATTACGGTTAGCAACATCGGTGCCAACGACAATATCTTCTCGCTGACTGTGGCGAGCCAGCAGCACATTGAAGCCTGCCAACAGCATCATAAATAGGCTGGCGTCGGCTGTCCGACTGAGCGATCGCAACTGGGCAGTCACCCCTGCGGTCAGGTGAAACGGTTCTGTCCCTCCCTGCAGGTTGGGGATCTCGGAGCGGGGACGATCGCTCGGCAAAACCATAGGCTGACTACCTGCCAATTGCTGGTGCCAGTAAGTCAGCTGCTGCTCCAAAACCTCGCCTTGGAGCCATTGACGCTGCCACACCGCAAAATCGGCATACTGTATGGGCAATGGCGGCAAAGAGGGTGGGTGTCCGGTCGCATAGGCAGTATAGAGTGCGGCCAATTCACGCACCAAAACACCCATTGACCAACCATCGGTAATGATGTGATGCAGGGTAAAGATGGCCACATGCTCTGCCTCAGCAAGCCGCAGCAGAACCAAGCGACATAACGGCGATCGCGTCAGGTCAAACGGGTGATGGGTCGCTTCTACGATCCTCTGCTGGAGCGTGGTTTGTTGGTCCGAGGGAGACAGCGATTCCAGCGATTCAACGGTGAAGGCAAAAGGGGTTGGGGAATCTACTACCTGAATGGGTTGACCGTCGGCGATCGCAAAGCGCGTTCGCAAGCCTTCCTGCCGCTGCATCAGCGCATCTAAACTCTGCTGCAGGGCGTCGAGGTCTAAGTCCCCCTGCAGCCGCACCGCCGTTGGCATGGTGTAGGCGGCATTCCCTGGCTGAAGCTGGTCTAAAAACCACAGTCGCTGCTGGGCAAAGGAAAGCGGTAGGGGGCGATCGCGGGGAGCGGGTGAAATCGCGTTTGACTGGGTGAGTGAATCAGTCTGTTGAGCGATCGCTACTTGAGCCGCTAGCGCGGCAATGGTGGGATGGGCAAACAGCGATCGCAGCGGAATTTCTATCTGAAACACTGCCCGTAGCTGCGACATAACCTGCGTGGCCCGCAGCGAATGCCCCCCTAGCTCAAAGAAGTTGTCGTGGATGCTAACTTGCTCTAGCCCTAAAACCTGCGCCCAAATCTGGCTGAGGGCTTCCTCAAGGGGCGATCGTGCCGCGACAAATTCTGACGTGGGTTGCTGCAGGTCAGGTTCTGGCAGCTTTTGGCGATCGATCTTGCCGTTGGGCGTCAGGGGGAAGGATGCCAGTGGCACAAAGGCAGTCGGAATCATGTATGCCGGTAAGCGCTGTTGGAGAGAGGCCCGCAGCGTTTTAGCAAGGGATTCAACTCCCTCATCTGGACTGGAGTGCGCAGGCACCAAATAGGCCACCAATCGTTCTTGCCGCACTTGCACCACCCCCTGCTGCACTTGCTCGTGCAACTGCAATGCCGCCTCAATCTCGCCCAGCTCAATCCGGAAGCCCCGCAGCTTCACCTGATGGTCTAAGCGACCTAAAAACGTGAGGGTGCCATCCAGTCGATACCGCACGAGGTCGCCGGTCTTGTAGAGCCGCTCCCCTGGCTGCTGGGCGAAGGGATGAGGAATAAATCGCTCTGCCGTTAACTCAGCTCGGTTCAGATAGCCTTGGGCCAGTCCCTGTCCGCCGATGTGCAGTTCGCCGGGCACGCCCACGGGAACTACCTGCTGATGGGCATCCAAGACATAGAACTGGGTGTTGGCGATCGGCAAGCCAATGGGAACAGCCTCGCATTCTGGCTGTACCTGCACCACAGCCGACCAGATGGTG
>JBHJHM010000093.1:0-16199 GCA_050330865.1 Leptolyngbyaceae cyanobacterium | reverse complement strand
TTGTAATTCCTGCCACAGTTGAGCAATGAGGGCATCCTTTTCCTCATCACTGAGTCCGTCGAGTGGGGGCAGGTCTTTCATGGCCAAAGTTTACCACCCGTACCAGTAAAACTTTGCAAGTCAACCCAGTTGAGCAATTACGGGAAAACATATCACCCCTGCTCCATACCTCACCTACTACCGAGCGTTGCTGACGGAGGAGTTCCTGTCCCTGTGCATCTACGAATGCCATTTCGGCGTTCGCGAACACTACAGTCTGTCGCTGCACCCCGTTGAGATTAACTTCTGGTTGAGGGGGCGTCTCTTTCCTAGTGATAGTCCGCCCTAGTGCCACTGTTCCTAACACCCCTGCTGTGCTCCAGCCTGCCCACTGTAGCCAACGGCGACGAGAAATTTGCGATGCGGGCTGGACCTGCTGTTGCACCACCTCCGGCAATCGCAGTGTTACCCCTGCCACCTTAACGCCGCGCCTACCTCGCCCCGGCAACTGCTGAAAATGCGTCAACGCTGGCTGCATGTCTCCCTGAGTCAACCGCGCCATGCCTTGGGCATAGTGCAGCAACGTCTGCGCTTCCCCGTCTGGCAAGGGCAACCGCGCCATCAACTCAGCCATACGCCCCCACTCGGCCCCATCACTACCCGGTACCCCCACCAGCCGCTGGGCCAGGTCACGCACTACTTGCGTCGGTTGGCCTTGGGCCAGGGCATTCCACCGCTGCACCTGCGCTAACTCCTGGACGTCAGGGTCGTCACTGTGAAGTTGTGACGCCTGATGATAGATCAGCAGAAAGTCTGCCAGTTCTTGCAGGCGTAAGGGGCCAAAGCGAGGATCTGCCTTGAGGCGGTTGAGTAGCGCTGTCCGCAGGTCCGTATCGATTTCGTACAGGTCAAACCCGACCTCGTCACAGAGGGGCGACAACAGGACATCGGCCACAGCAACCCAGGGGATATGGAGCGGCTGACCCTGAACGTCCGTACGAAAGTGCGCCCATAAGCGGTACAGCAAGTCAGGGGTGAAGGCAATGGGGAAGGCCGCATGACAGGCCAAGTCAACATGGGGTTGGCCAAATCGCTGGGCAAATTGGGGCAGGCGCTGGTCAGTTTTGGTGCGGGGCATTGAGCTACTAACTTGATGCACGTATTTAGGCAGATGTCATTAGATAGAATTGTGTTTAGAAGATAGGAAAATTCACCATGGTTACTCAAACGATGGTACAGCCCTCCTCCTGGATAGAATCGGGTATTCAGATTCAAAAAGTTCGAGGGCTTAACCTATTTAAGTTCACTGACGAGCTGCAGGCTCGCCTTGAAGCACTCATCAATCAACAGAAATCAGGTGACCTTACACCAGAGGATGAGGCCGAGCTTGCAGGTATCACTGAACTCGATCGCATCTTCACCCTAATGAACGCCCGCATTATTGCTGAGTCATGACACTCAGCAGTGATATCCGCCAGTACGTTCGTAAGCGTGCCAACTTTTTATGTGAATACTGTCACTCCTCTGAAGAAGCCAGTGCTTCACGCTTTACCATCGACCACTTGATTCCTAAATCGCTCGGGGGCACAGATTCTGAAGCTAATCTCGCGCTTGCTTGCCATCGCTGTAATGGTCGTCGCTACAACTTTACGGACGGTGTTGACCCTGAGACTCAGAACGTGGTTGCACTCTTTAATCCCAGAAGACATGAGTGGACAGCGCATTTCACTTGGTCTGCCGATGGGCAACGGGTGTTGGGCCTGACTCCCATGGGACGGGCAACAATCCAGCGCTTGGATATGAATGATGATCGCCATGATGACGGTTCGATTCAACGTGCTCGCCGGTTTTGGATTCGTGGCGGATGGCATCCACCTAAGCGTGATTCACAGTGACGACCCGTAGGGTGGGCATTATTTTCTGACGAAACTTGTATCTCAATTGGCAATCCCAATGCCCACCACCAACTTTAAATGATCCACCACAAGGCAATTTCCATCCAATGGGGTTATAGATGGTGTCCTCTTTGGCCACGAAGAACATCAATAGCGGCTTCCAAGCCCGCTCGGTCAAATTCAAACATGGGGATCTGCTGGGCGATATCACCAGCTGTACTGTCGGCCCAGCGATCGTAGGGCATCGGGTTGAGCCAAGCAATGTAGCGGACTCGCTGGGAAAGCTGCTCCAAAAACTGCTGAGTCATCGTCAAACGATGAGGACTCCGGCGTCCGTAGGCAGCTCCGCCATCACTCACGATTAAAGCTCCCGCATAGTCCGACGTCAGGGACTGTAGCACCTGCTCAATAGAATCAGCCGTCTGGTAATAAGGGTCGTGATACAGCCACCGCACCGGACAGTTGCGAAAATAATAAACGCTAGCGCAGGTCAAGCGTCCCCCTTGTAAGGCCGTTTCCACCAGCCGCTGCGATAGTCCGTGGAACGGCACCATAGAGCCATCATGATCGACTAGCAGCAACACCTCGGCCCGATTCACCCGACGAGCACGGAAGATGGGGGCTAACAACAGTCCGCGTTGCCCAATATCTTGAACAGTGGCGTCCATATCCAGCTCTGTGGGCGGACCTTCGCACACCATCCGTCGCAGATAGCGCCAGCTTTGCTTCATCTGTCGCCGGGTCACAGGCAGATAGTCACCAGCGGCCATCGCCTGACTCAGACGCGCCACTTGCACTTCATCTTGCATCTGCTGAGTCAAGGCTAAAGACATCCTCGGACGATTAGCTAATGACCGTTCTTGATTCTGAGACTTTCGCCACTGTAAGGTCCCCCAAGTTGCACCTGATACCAAGCAGAGGCTAATCCAAATAGCCAAACCGTACTGCTCCCACCAGGTTAGGGGCAGTAAATCCTCAGGAGTAACAATGATAATAACCTCTTGATCCTCTAGCCCCGCTTCGATATCCGTTACAACCTCTTGAGGGGGACTACTGGCTGTCTCAAGGGCAGCTTTGTAAAAGCTGATCGAACTGTTATCAATCAGTGCAAGATTGCCCGACAGAGAACTGGACTCGGCAGCTTTTTCCCTAAGCAGTAGCCCACCCATCCCAATCATCAGCGAACTAACTGCCAGAATGGCTAAGGCAATCGTCTGGGGTCGCCAAAACTGGCGTGAATTGGAGAAAGCTTGTGATGTCCCGATTGAAGGATCTGGCAAATGCTTGATCAGGCGATCGAACTGAACTTGAAAAATGCGATCGTCCTCTGGCGATTTCACCCACACGGTGCGGCACAGTCGAGCCAAGGCAGCGCGATCGCGCGTCCCATAGCCTGCCTGCCATGCCTTCAGCACCAACTGATATTCACCAATGCCTAGAGGCAAGCCTGCCTCGCGTAGTTGCGTAAACAGTTCCAGTAGAGGCAATGCTTCCACAGGTATCCCCCTCAGGAACTCTGAGCCTTGTAGCGTTGGTAAGCTGCCTGACTTTTCAGCAGCACACCAGGATAGGGCAATGGACCATCTAGCTGATTCAGAATCGTGGTTTCTGGCTGTCGCAGTAGAACCTTCATCCAGTCCACCAGTTCGCTAGTACTAACCTGTTTACCCGTAAATGCCCGTTCCGTTTGTTGGGTTTGCCGGAGCTGGAGGAAGCGGTTAATCGATGTATCCACGACCTTCGTGGTCGCAGCCGGATACCCCTGTGGCGGAAACAGGGCGCGAATAATCTCGACCAGACGTTGCTTGCTGGGAAAGTCGACATAGTGAAACAAGCAACGCCGGAGAAAGGCATCGGGGAGATCTTTTTCATCATTGCTGGTGATGAACACAATGGGGGCATTCTTTGCCTGAATCTCATCGCCCGTCTCCTCGACCTTAAAGCGGCGCTCATCCAGCTCCAGTAATAGGTCATTCGGGAAATCAATGTCGGCTTTGTCAATTTCATCAATCAACACCACCGTCCGTTGATCCTTCAAAAAGGCCCGACCCAGCGGTTCCCAGTTCACATAGGCGGCAGGCTGCTGAATGCGGTTCAGTTCTGCCTCTGAAATCACGCGATTGGCGGCTAGCTGAGCATCCCGCAGCCGCCCCACGGCATCGTAGGTGTAAAGACCATCCCGAGCCCGACTGGTCGATTTGACATACCAGGTTTCAAAGGGGAGTCCCAACTCGTAGGCCACAGCCCGCGCCAGTCGGGTTTTGCCACAGCCCGGTTCGCCCTTTAGCAGCAGCGGACGTTCCAAGAAAATGGCGAGATTCACTGCTTCAACCAGTTCATCGCTGGGCAGGTAAGGTGTCAACAATTGGCCCGTTTGGGGGTCTTGCTCACCATACTTGGGCTGCACCTTGCCCGTATATTCGGGGATTGCTGCTAGTACTTCAGCCACTTTGCCAATTCCTCGAACCAATCAAATCCGCATCGCTTACAAATTTCCTGCAAAACCAGTTCCGGTACCCCCTGATCGGTCCTCGCTAAAATTTCGGCGACATTTTCATCAATGCCTTGGGTTAGCACCGGGGGCAAATCGCGGAACTGCGAGACTATCCAACTCATCAACTCCCGATCCGTAAATTCCTGAAGTTTGGGGGGCTTAATCGGTTTGCGGGGATCCCAATTAGCATCCAGCTTTTCCACCCAAGGTAGTTGCCAGCGGTCAGCTTTGCCTTCGTAATCCACCAAAAACATCAATAATTTGCGATCGCTTTCTCCCGCCGCCATTTTCACCCGTTGCGTTAGAGGCAGCCAAAATTGCTCAATCAAATTAAGGATTGAGGCTTCAGGCATCGTGTTGACATCGTGAAATACAAAAATCACATCCTGGGTCAGCCACCAGCGATAAACCCCATCGGCGATCGCGATCGCGGTCATTTCCTTGCCGCGCAGATTGAGTCGCTTTCCTAGTTCGCGCCAGCAGGCACTGACATCTTTACGGCGCGCTGTACGACTCAAATCAATCGTCACCACTCGGCTTACGGTATGCAGCGGTACATATTCCACCACCAGCCGGTTTAACAACCACCGCTGACCATACTCTGGCAATCCATGAATCAAAAAGGCAGCTACTGACTCAGTATCAATGGCCCGTAGGAATAGCTCGGCCTGTTGCTGATATCCCAACTTCAGCAAAGCACTGTAGAGATTCGTTTTGAACTCGATACGAGCTTCCGCAATTTCTTCCAGAATCTGCTTGATGCCCTTCTCAACATTTAAGAGCGCTTCATCGCGATCGCTCCACTTGGTAATCGGTTTTCCATCCTTGGGCAGCGCCTGCAGCTTCCCAAATGGCGCATCTTGCCAATCCACCGGGCGCACAATCACCGGAATCACCCGTGCGTCTCCGGCCTCATGGCGTTCCATGGCCCGCTTCACTTCCACGTCATAGCAATAGTCAGATGCCAAAAAATCAGAGCTAACCAGCAGCAAAATGATGTCGGCGCGATTCAATTGCTGGTCAATCTCAGCTTGTTTCTCGGCTCCCGCTTCGATCGCGCGATCGTACCAGGTATCAATCTTGCCCCGGCGCTGCAAGATGCTCAGATGCTTGGCTAACTCATCCCGCAGGTCTTCATCTCGATGCGAGTAAGAGAAGAAGACTTCAACCCCCATAGACTTCCTAAACTTGCGTGTTCTCTTCCGCAGTATAGCGAGTCGCCAGTGGGAAAAACGGGTGTCATATCAACCAAACCATTCTTGATAAATCTCGTCATATCTGCCCGTTTCGTAGAGTTTGAGTAGAGCTGCGTTGATGGGTTCGCGGTAGGGGCTTTCCTGCTGGAGGGCGATGCCGTAGTTCAGCGCTTGAAACACACTGCCTACCACCTCGTATTGGCCTTCGCCATCATGAGTGACGAAGTATTGCAGGACCGGAGCGTCGTAGACGACGGCATCCACCTCATCGTTTTGCAGGGCTTCGAGGGTTTCTTCCTGCGTGCTGTAGCTGCGAAAAAACAGATTGGTCTGCAGATCGAGATACTCAGAGGCGGCGCTGTTCGCGATCGTGGCGATGCGCTTGCCAGGGAGATCTTCTGGGCCGTTGATGTTGCCTTGGAGTTCCTGCACGGTGAACGTGGTGGCGATGCTGGCGGTGAAATAAGCAAAGACGAAGTACCCCGCAAACATCCAAATAAGGCCAAAAAAGCGGCCCCAGAACTTTTCCGGTACCTTGTCGCCATAGCCAACAGTGGTGACTGTAACCGCTGCCCACCAAAAGGACTCCCAAATACCGTGCAGATACCTGCTGGGGAATTGAGTATTGTGGCGGTGTTCCGAGAACCAGAGAATGTGAGCGACAAACAGCAAAATCAGCACTAAAATGCCGATGCCGTAGTAGAGGCGGGGCGATCGCAATACCGCTGCAACCATCGACAAGAAGGTCCCCACCTGCCCACGGCTCCCCAGAACCATCACCTGCAGCCCTGATTCATAGTACGGATGCGAAAAATCGAGCGTTTCTTCGGCATGAGACGTAATGCCGATGCCCGCCACCGCCACATCGGCGGCCCCGCGTTGGACCTCATCCAGCAGCTTGGCAACGGAGTTGACGCCTACCAGCTCGTAGGGAATGTCGAGTTCGGCAGCGATCGCATCCCACAAATCTAAGCTGAAGCCCTGGTATTGCTGATTTTCATAGATGACAAACGGCTCGAATCGCTGGGTCACAACCCGCAGCGGTTGGGCAAGCGTGAGGGTCGCTGTCTCGGATGCGGGCTCAGTCACGTCAGGTACAACAACTGGACTCTCCATCTCAGCTTGGGCCGTGGCAATCCAGCCTGCAACTTGCTGGTTGTTGGCCTGTAGCCAGTCTTGAGCATGGCGGCGAATGTCTTCCTCTGTACTTTCGCCAGCCAGCATCTTGGCATTCTGGGCCGCGATGTCTTCGGCGGGAATCGTGACCTGTTCTAATAGCGATCGCACGGCTGGATTTGCCGCCAAAAACTCCGTATTCGCCACGGCTCGAATATCATTGCGCGGGAACCCAATCGTACAGGGGTCAGCAACGCAGCCTTGGATACCTGTGATGACCGTTTCGCTTTCAAGCGCTTTTTGTTCGGATGGCAGGCTTGCATAAGGCACTTCGAGCCATACGACATCCTGACCGGGAACCAGTTGGCTAACGGTCCAGTTCGGGGTCCAAGTGTAGAACAGGATCGGTTCGCCTTGAAGATGGCGTTCGACAGTGTCTTCCAGCAGCGGTGCATAGTCTCCTTGAACTGGCGTGACCGTCGCGGTTAAGCCATATTCCTGAAGATGATGATCGATGACTTCGGCACAGGCCCAGCCTTCATTGCAGCCGATGAGGTCCGCTTTACCGTCGCCTGTGTAATCAAACTCAGCAGCGATTTCCGGTTGCGATAGGTCACCCAAGTTTGCAATATTGAGCCGTTCTGCGGTCGCCTTGTCAATTAAATAGCCCTGCACCGCGCCGCCTGGAACCTCAAACCCGACGGGCTCAACTTTGCTCGCGATCGCATCCTGGTTGAGGTATGTATCATGCAGCGGAAACCAGCCGCTGGCCCACAAGTCTATTTCGCCCTCAGCCGCTTGGGTGTAAAAGCTCTCATTGTCGAGGGTTTGCGGAGTCCTTACCTGATAACCCAACCGTTGCAGCAGTTCACGGTAGATTTCTGCCTGAAACCAACCCGTGTCCCAAGTCGGTCGGGCTAGATTCACAGGGGTATTGGCACTAATGGCGGGGCGTAGCTGGAAGGACAGAACAAGCAACAAACCCAATACGGCCCACAGTCCGTTTCTGATCCAACCAAGCTTGAAACATCCCATGGCGATCGCGATCGAGACGACAGGCTATTGCCAGGGCAAAAAGTAGAAGACAGAAGGATGGCACGTGGCGTCGCTATCGATGGAATCAAGCCACGTTTGCAGGAGGACCCTACAGCTATCCAACGTCTTAACCGTCCTGGCAACAGCTACAAACGCCTTACAGAATAGGAGGTTTTCTAAGATCGAGAAACCCCCCTTCGTTTTATTCCAACTAAGGGAGGATAGGAGGGAGCCGCAGCGATCGCGGCGGCTCAACTGGCATCATTAAACGGCTGCTAGCAACTCGCTAAACAGTCTGCTCAACCAAAGTGAAGTCCAGCGCTACGGTCTCGAGCAAATCACCCTTCAGACCATTCTTAGAGAAGAGTTCCAGCTCCAGCGTGTTGTTGCCGACAGGCAGACTCCCGTTGCGGAAGTCGCCACCGATATCACCAAACAGCGCATAGGGCTCAGCATTCTCCTGGCGAGTAATCTCACCCTCGTTGAGGTTGAGGAAGACACTCTCGACTTGGCCGAAGCGGGCGCTATCTTCGTTGACGAAGGCAGCTATCGTTAGATTCTGAGTCGAATCGACGACAATTTCTGCACCGTTCTCAATCGTTTCAATCAAGGTGTCGGTCTCAGTGTCAAAGAGGCCAACAGTGACAGCATCGCCTGTCAGACCTTCCTCAATCAGCGTGAAGTTCCGCGTAACGGAACCAATCAAGTCGCCTCTTAGGCCATTTTCGGTGAAGAAGTCAAGCGCTAAGGAATTGGCACCCACCGGTAGCTCGCCGCCACCGAAGTCACCCATGAAGTCGCCAAACAAGGCGTAGGGTTCTGCGTTCTCTCTGCGGGTGATATCGCCGTCGTTGAGGTCGAGCAGAACACTGCTAGTGCTGTCAAAGAACGGACTCTCTTCGGGGATGAATACTGCTAGTGAGAGATTGTCGGCAGAGCTAACAGTAATTTCAGCCCCTTCTCCAATGGACTGAAGAATTGTATCCGTCTCGGCATCGACGAGAGCAATCTCGACATCCACGTCCACAACATCAGGGTTAACCGTAAGGTCGACAGTGGCTGTGTCAGTGAACTCGCCATCGCTGACTTCGTAGGTGAAGCTATCGCTCCCCTCAAAGCCAGCCGCAGGTGTGTAGCTGAAAGAACCGTCGGTGTTGAAGCTAACAGCGCCATTGCCAGCATCCGTCAGCAGGCTGAAGGTCAGTGCATCGCCGTCGGGGTCGCTGTCGTTACCTGCCACATTGCCTTCGACCGGCGTATCCACAAACGTGGTGAAGCTGTCGTCAACCGCAACGGGAGGCTCATTATCGGGAGGCAGCGTATTAACGGTCACCGTTACCGTGGCCTCGTCTGTCAATTCACCATCGCTAACAACGTAGGTGAAACTGTCGGTACCGCTGAAGCCAGCATTAGGTGTGTAGGACACCGTGCCATCTTCGTTGAGTGTAACCGTGCCATTAGCCGCTGCACCAGGAGCCGCACTCAGCACATCACCGTCAACATCTGCATCGTTGTCGAGAACGTCGATAGTGACCGGCGTGTCCACAACTGTATTGGCAGTGTCATTGGCAGCCACAGGCGCATCGTTAATAGGCGCTACTGTAATGGTTGCTGTTGCCGTCGCAGCGAGCTGACCATCCGTGACTTCGTAGACGAAGCTATCGCTACCGTTAAAGTCGGCGTTCGGCGTATAGCTGAAGGTGCCATCGGCATTGACGCTGACTGCACCATCGGCGGCTTCGGAAACCAGCGCAAAGGCGAGATTGTCACCATCCGCATCGCTGTCATTGGTTGAGACATCACCGCTGAGCACGGTATCTTCGTCGGTGCTGAAGGCGTCGTCTATAGCTACCGGCGCTGCGTTGGGGTCACCCGAGACGGTCACGGTCACGTTGGCAGTGCTGGTGCCGCCATTACCATCCGCAATGGTGTAAGAGAAGGTATCGGTACCCGTGAAGCCATTGTTGGGCGTATAGAAGATGCTGTCACCCTCAACCGAGACATTGCCATTGACGGGGACACCCACTTCATCAATGCTCAGTGCATCGCCATCAACATCGGTGTCGTTGGCTAAGGCGTTGATTTCTACCGTTACGCCTTCACCTGTAGAGGCTGCGTCATCGTTGGCAATGGGCTCATCGTTAACAGGTGCCACGGTGATAGTTGCGGTTGCCACATCAGAGAACTCACCATCGCTTACCTCATAGGTAAAGCTGTCGGTGCCGTTGAAGTCGGCATCGGGCGTGTAGTCAAAGGAGCCGTCCGCATTGAAGCTTAAGGTTCCGCTGCTAACGTCCGCACTGAGGCTAAAGGTGAGGTCATCGCCATCCGCATCGCTATCATTAGCCGCAACGCTGTCGCTCAGAGCTGTATCTTCATCCGTGCTGAAGGCGTCATCTTCTGCAACAGGAGCGTTGGTGGGATCAGCTGAGACAGTCACTGTAACCGTTGCAGTATCGGTGCCGCCGTTACCGTCGCTAACGGTATAGGTGAAGCTGTCCTCACCGCTGAAGCCATCGTCGGGCGTGTAGGCGACCGTACCATCATCGTTGATAACAACGGTGCCGTTAGCTGCCGCACCCACCGCATCAACAAACAGGTCATCGCCATCAACGTCGCTGTCATTGCCCAGTACGGCGATAGTGGCGGTCGTGCTCTCGCCCGTAGCTGCTGCATCATCGGCAGCAACCGGAGCGT
The DNA here is from genome assembly GCA_050330865.1 of Leptolyngbyaceae cyanobacterium. Lineage (GTDB taxonomy): Bacteria > Cyanobacteriota > Cyanobacteriia > Phormidesmidales > Phormidesmidaceae > SIO1E4. Next base: position 5,787 of record JBHJHM010000093.1, on the reverse strand, counting down.
CATTTACAGCATTTACGGTGATGTCAACTGTTGCGGAATCAGTCAATTCGCCATCGCTCACCGTGTAGGTAAAGCTATCAGCGCCGTTAAAGTCCGCATTCGGGAAGTACTCGAAGGAACCATCGTCGTTGAATACCAGCTCACCGTCGCTGGGGAAGGAATCAACGCTAAAGATGAGGTCATCGCCATCCGCGTCGCTGTCATTTGCGGCAACTGTGTCGCTCAAAGAGGCATCTTCATCAACGTTGAAGGTGTCGTCGGCTGCGATCGGCGCGACATTAGGATCTGCTGCTACAGTCACCGTAACGGTTGCTTCGTCAGTACCGCCATTGCCATCGCTGACAACATAAGTGAAGCTGTCGGTACCGCTGAAACCTGTGTCAGGTGAATAGAAAATGTTGCTGCCGTCAATGTTGACGCTGCCATTAGCAGCATCACCTACGGAGTCAATGCTCAGCGCATCGCCATCCACGTCAGTATCGTTGGCCAGGACCGCAATTTCAGCGATCGCTTCTTCAGCTGTCTCAGCTGTGTCGTCGGCTGCGACGGGTGCATCGTTAACAGCGGCAACGGTGATGTCAACTGTTGCAGTGTCAGTGAACTCACCATCGGTGACGTCGTAGGTAAAGCTATCGCTACCGTTGAAGTCGGTGTCTGGCGTATAGCTGAAGGATCCGTCGTCATTGAAGCTCAACGCACCGTTGCTGACGTTGGAGTTGAGGCTGAAGGTAAGAGCATCGCCCTCTGGGTCGCTGTCGTTGCCGGCAACATCACCTGCAAGAGTGTTGTCTTCGTCAGTTGTGAAGCTATCGTCGCCAGCCGTAGGAGCGGTATTGCCGCCGTCATCAGGCACAGGCTCTGTGAATTCGACATCGACGAGATTGAAAGAGTTGTCTAGCAGAGCGAAGCTACCGAAGTCGGGTCCGTTCGCACCTACTTCGAAAGAGACACTGAAGAAAGTATCCGTGGCCGGAACATTGGTTGTCGCAAAATCGAAGCCATTAAACTCACCGTTCTCGAATTGAACGTTTGCTCCATCCGCGTCATCCGCTAGCGTCAGCGTTTCGCCTGCGAGATTAAACTCGAAAAACTCGAGCGGAATGTTGACTGTTCCTGTTGCAGGAACTTGGGACTCGTCAAAGAGGAAGCTGAAATCACCCGTTTCACCATCGAGATCGCCTCCATCGACCGTGAATGTGGATGCGAAAGGAACGGGGGGTGGTGGCGGCGGAGTCAGGGGACCGTACTCTACGGTAGCTTCTTGGGGGCCAAAAGAAGTTGTAGCTGTTGCCAGCGCTTGGTTGATATTGATGCTGATAAAGGGAGCAGGAATCGGTGGTTCCAATAGGGGCGAAGGACTAAAGGTTATCCCTGCCAACTCACCACTATTGAAGACAGCGGTTGGTGCTACAAGGGTGCTGTCTTCGGTGAAGGTGGTTCCTGCGATCGTAAATTCGATCGCATTCAAAGGGCCATCACCATCTGGATCGACAAGCGGAATCACCTGCTGAAAACCATCAGGCGTAACGTTCTCGTCGTCCACAAAAAATATTCCTGTCCCTGGCGCAAAAAATGGGACTGTAAACGTGCCTTGTAAAATTGCCACGAAGTTTTCTCCTCGAATAAGTCAGTAGTACAAACCCAAAACCTTGAGTGGAATCGATATGCATCCCTTGAGAAAGATATGACCTGCAGTCATCGGAAAATAAGCTTGCGAACAAGATTCCCAAGAAAAATGCACCATTTCACTGCAAATTTTCTCCCTCGCGATCGCAAGAGCTCATGATGCTTAAATGGCTAGCCGTTCTATGCTTTAAATTGTCTTTAAGAGCATTGTCTTGCTTGGAAAAAGCCCTTAGAAAGCCAATCCTAGAAACCTAAGTATCGCAATCTATTCAAGTATCAAACTGTCACCCTTAATTTTGGTTATCTCTTATTTAAGATTCCAAGAATTTCTTTAACCCAGGCGCTGTCAATACTTAAAGTATGAAGAGATGAATATTATGCAAGAAAATATTTAACACTTTTGCTTGCGATAAATACCAAATAAATTTAAAAGTTTGACGTTTTATGTTATCGGAGATTGCATACTTCTGCTCTGATAAATATGTAAATATCAGCTTTTTCTGAGGGGATAAGATGTGACGTCGTGAGGTTCATTTTTCTGGAAGCTGCCCAGAGCGATACGCCTGCATGACAGTTGATACAGTGAGTTTGGTTTCCACATAGAGTTCCTGAAACTGCTCTAATATTCGTTCTCTAAGTCACAGCTACAAAAAGGAATTAATGTAGCCCCGCCACACCTCACAGGGCTAACGGCTCGGTAGTGTTTCCAGCGAGAATGGGTATAAGAACGCTGACTCCCTCAGCTTCTGCCCCATGGGGTTGAGGGAGTTCTGCCGATGAAAATCAAAGCGACAACATTGCCGCTTTGATTTTCACTCCTTGATTTAAGCAACTTCAACGAGGGTAAAGTTCAGCGTCAGCTCACCGAGCTGATCGCCGTTGAGATTGTTCTGAGAGAAGATATCCAAGTCGATGGTGTTGTCACCTGTTGGGATACTGCCGCCAAACAGATTGCCGCGACCGTTATCGCCAAACAGCGCATAAGGCTCAGCATTCTCACGGCGAGTTGCATCGCCATTGTTGAGGTCTAGGAAGACACTCTCAACTTGGCCAAACAGGAGATCATCTTGCTCTACAGAAACTGAGATAGTCAGATTCTGACCCGGGGCTACCTCAATCTGGGAACCGTCTTCGATTTCATCGATCAAGGTATCAGTATCTGCATCGAAGAGACCAACAGTCACTAGATTGTCACCGACGATATCTTGGGTGACAGTTACCGTTGCCGTATCCGTACCACCGTTGCCGTCGCTCACCGTGTACTCAAAGCTGTCACTATCCACAAAGCTATCGTTAGCAGTGTAGATGAGGACACCGTTTTGCAGTACCACCTCACCGCTTGCAGGAGCAGTGAACTCGATGATTTCTAAGACATCGGAGGCATCAGGGTCGCTGTCATTGGCAAGAACATCGATAGTAACGCTTTCACCATCCAGAACAGCTTCGTCATCGACCGCCACTGGACTATCGTTCTCACCTTCGACCGTTACGGTGAGCTGAGAGGTGACAACAGGGCCAACACCATCAGCGTAGCCAACTGCAAACTCGATGGAAGTCGTCGCTGTTTCACCCACGCTTAGGGCTTCAAAGTCGTCTTCGGCATCGAAGTCAACCGAGCCATCGGCATTGATGATGAACGTGCCACCGTCTTCGGCATGTATGGGGTCACCTACATTGCCAGAACCGTCAGGCCCCACTCCGACGACTGCAATCGGGGCACCCGTACCGCTGACATCGTTATCTAATACATTGATGTCGATATCGCCAAGACCTTCGCTTTCCGTTACGGTGAGGGCGTCATTGGTTGGTACTGGAGGCTCAATGGGGTCACTCACAACCGTGAAGTTGATGGTGACTTTGTCTAACTGCTCACCGCTCAGATTTCTGTTCTCAAAAGCAGTCAGCATCAAGCTATTCTCTGACAGCAGGTCAAGATCGCCCCCGAAGAAGTTGCCTCTGCCGTTATCGCCAAACAAGGCATAAGGCTCAACGTTCTCCCGCTGGACCTCGTCACCGTTGTTGAAATCTAAGCGAACGCTGCCAACTTCGCCAAATAGGGGACTTGTTTCGGGAATAAAGGCAGCAAGTGTAAGGCTGCGGCCTTCGATGAGACTAGCGTCGATTGCGGTGCCATCGGCGATCGCAGTGACGATAGTATCGGTGTCTGCATCGATGAGTGCAACCTCAAAAGAACCGGCAGGAACACCGCCAAAATCCACATCAATGACCTGGAAGTCATTATCAACGAGCGCGAAGCTACCGATATCAGGACCGTTGGCTCCAACTTCGAAGGAAACCGAGATGAAGGTGTCGTTGACAGGAATTGTGGTGACGGCAAAGTCGGTACCGTTGAACTCACCATTTTCAAACTGAACGTTGGCCCCGTCCTCATCATCCGCCAGTGTCAGAGTTTCACCAGCCAGATTGAATTCGATGGCTTCCAAAGGAATGTTCTGAAGCCCCGCAATGGAGTCGTCGATCAGGGATTCATCGTAAGTGATACTAACGTTGCCTACTTCTCCTTCGAGAGCACCACTGGGAACGATAAAGTCGAGGTTTTCGATAATCAGGTCTGGAACATTTACAACTTCGATGTTCACAGTAGCGGTATCGGTCAGCTCACCATCGCTAACGGTATAGGTGAAGCTGTCGGTGCCGAAGAAGTCGGCATCAGGGGTGTAGATGAAGGTGCCGTCAGCGTTGAGGTCAACTGCACCATTGGCAGCCGCATCCCCTAAGGTGAAGGTGAGGTCGTCACCGTCGAGGTCGCTGTCGTTAGCCGCAACATCGCCTGTCAGAACAGTATCTTCGTCGATGGTGAAGCTATCGTCGACGGCCACTGGAGGCAGGTTAACGAGACCTAACTCCACATCAATGACCTGGAAGTCATTATCGACGAGCGCGAAGCTACCGATATCAGGACCATTAGCGCCAACTTCGAAGGAAACCGAGATGAAGGTGTCGTTTGCAGGAACTGCGGTGGTGGCAAAGTCAGAACCGTTGAACTCACCGAGCTCGAACTGAACGTTAGCGCCATCGGCATCGTCAGCCAGCGTCAGAGTTTCACCGGCCAAGTTGAAAGTGATGTCAAGGAGCGGAATGTTCTGCTGTGCTACGGTCGGGTCCACCAGAGCGGTATCGAAAGTGATATCGACGTTACCGACTTCGCCCGCTAAGTCGCCGCTGGGAACGATGAAGTCAAAGCTTTCGGTGACGATGTTGGTATCAACGACATCATTGACTTCGATGTTCACAGTAGCGGTATCGGTCAGCTCACCATCGCTAACGGTGTAGGTGAAGCTGTCGGTGCCGAAGAAGTCGGCATCGGGGGTGTAGGTGAAGGTGCCGTCAGCGTTGAGGTCAACTGCACCATTGGCAGCGCCAGCTTCCAGAGCAAAGGTTAAGACATCGCCATCCGGGTCAGTATCGTTGGCGGCAACGGTGTCGCTTAGAACGGTGTCCTCATCAATGGTGAAGCTATCGTCAGCTGCAGTAGGTGCTCCGTTGACATCGCTTACATTGACAGTCACCGTTGCGGTATCTGTCAGTGCACCATCCGAGACTTCGTAGGTAAAGCTGTCAGTGCCACTAAAGCCAGCGTCGGGTGTGTAGGTGACAGTGCCATCGGCGTTCACCTCAGTAGTCCCGTTACCAGCGGTCCCCGCACTAACCGTCAGGGCATCGCCATCAACATCACTATCGTTTGCCAGGACATCAATGGTGGTGGCAGTGTTCTCGCTGGTACCGGCAACATCATCCTGAGCCACAGGAGCATCGTTAACCGGGTTGATAGTGATATCAGCGGTTGCGGTTGCGGTGAACTCGCCATCGGTGACTTCGTAAGTGAAGCTATCGGCGCCATTGAAGTCAGCTGCTGGCGTATAGTCGAAGGAACCGTCAGCATTGAATACCAACTCGCCGTTGCTGACGTCAGAAGTGACGCTGAAGGTGAGCGCGTCACCGTCGGGGTCAACATCATTGGCTGCAACACTGTCGCTGAGAGTAGCGTCTTCATCAATGGTGAAGCTATCGTCAGCTGCGGTAGGTGCTTCGTTGACGTCGCTCACGTTGACAGTCACCGTTGCGGTGTCGGTCAGCGCACCGTCAGAGACTTCGTAGGTAAAGCTGTCAGTGCCTCTAAAGCCAGCGTCGGGTGTGTAG
>JBHJHM010000092.1:0-53129 GCA_050330865.1 Leptolyngbyaceae cyanobacterium | reverse complement strand
CTTTTCGATGGCTTTATGGACGGATTTTGTCGGTCCCTTGCTTGCCCTCAAGCCCCATAAACGTCTCTATTTTCAGCGCGGTTTCAATGCTCTATCCCTCATGCAGCAAGAGCTGTAGCTAGGTTGTCACCCTTTAAGGGCACTCTCAAACTTGCCTTGCCGCTTCAGTCGATTTACAAGGTAACCTACCATAAGCCCTCCTACACCGATGGTTTGAACGCTGGTGGTATGACGCCGATGGAGGATCGAGACGTTACACTGGTCGACTTGCATCAGTACATCTTCAAATCGCCGCTTCCGGGTCCACCCGTGGCTACTCAGCCCTGTTTGATTGTGGTCCAGGACCCAAACCGAAAACTCTATGGTCTGCTCACGGCAGGATCCCCTACGCTAATCGACATCCTGCCCTCAAACATTCGAGTTTTGCCAAATGCTTATCGCCAAGCTGACACGCTGGGTATTGCTAGTCACGTTGCGATCGCCGTTCAAGGCGAGACTAAACAGACAGTTTTCCTCCTAGATGTGAGTCTACTGCTGAGAAATTCTTCCGAGCAGAGTTGAAGCGATTGCACCAAGTAGGAGGTAACGGTATGGGCTTCTCAGTCTGACCAGTTTGGCTTTGAGGCAAGCTAATCAGCGTCAGGAATGATACACGCGAGCCACGGGCCGAACCATGTATGGCAAATGGCAAGGGCTAGACAATAAAAAACCCGCGAAACGTAGGTGTTTCACGGGTTTCAATAGAAGCGCGCCCTCGAGGACTCGAACCCCGGACATCAGGTTTTGGAGACCTGCGTTCTACCAACTGAACTAAGGACGCATACCTAGGCATTGAAGGCTCCTTATCCTAGCACGGATGAACCCTCAAGTCTTATAAAGAGCGGTCAAAACGCTGCTTTAGGCGAGTTGCCTTGCCGACGCGATCGCGTAAGTAATAGAGCTTCGCACGACGAGCCTTACCGCGACGCAGGACTTTAATGTTAGCAACACGAGGTGCATGCAGTAAGAAGACGCGCTCTACACCAACGCCTTGGAAAATACGACGTACGGTAATGGACTTGCTGATACCACCATTACGCATTGCGATTACGGTTCCCTCGTAGGGCTGAACCCGCTCTTTGCCACCCTCCACGATGCGGACACCTACCCGCACGGTATCGCCTACGTAAATATCGGGGAGGTCTGTCTTGATGTATTCCGCCTCAAGGGAGCGGATAGCTTGCTCGGCGTTCATAGTTTTCTTAAAAGCGCACAGTCTATAACTATACGGCAAATAAACAGGTATCGTCTAGTCCTGTGCTGCTAAATAATCATCGAAATTGAGACCCCAAGACATCTCTGCAAAATGGTGTAAGAGCAGGCTAAACTGCATGTGGTGCTTCTGGATATATAACTTTTGCAATGGAAGGTGATTCCTGCAGCATCATTTCAAGACTCTATTGCGATCGCTTGACTAGGCTCACATGAATTTTCTTTCTCAACTCTTACCTCGTCCCAAGGATCGTATTCAGGGCGGTCAGAAGCGTTCGCGCCGTGCTCAGGGTGTTGAACTAAAGAGCGAGGCTGACCTTGCTATTATGCGACGATCAGCTTACATCGTTGCTACAGTCTTGAAGGAAATCGCGGATCGCGTCCAGCCAGGTATGACAACCGCTGACTTGGATGAGTATGCTGACACACGCATTCGCGAACTTGGAGCAACTCCTAGCTTTAAGGGGTATCACGGCTTCCCAGCTAGCATTTGCGCCTGTATTAATAATGAAGTAGTCCATGGCATTCCCCGTAAGCGCAAGGTGATCCGCTCAGGGGATGTTTTGAAGGTGGATACGGGAGCTTATCAAAACGGATTTCACGGCGATTCATGCATCACGATTGCGGTTGGCAAAGTCTCAGAAAAAGCTCAGAAGCTGATCGACACAGCTGAAGCCGCTCTGTATGCGGGTATTGCTCAAGTAAAACCGGGCCACACCCTGCTGGATATTGCCGGGGCGATTGAAGACGTGGCAAAAGCTGCAGGCTACAGTATCGTAGAGGACTACGTTGGGCATGGTGTGGGTCGCAATCTACATGAAGCGCCCTCGGTATTCAACTTTCGGACGCGCAAGCTGCCCAATATCAAACTGCAGTCGGGCATGACCTTGGCGATCGAGCCAATCTTGAACGCTGGTGGTAAGCATACTCGAACCCTGAGCGATCGCTGGACGGTTGTCACCTTAGATCGCTCGCTTTCGGCTCAGTTCGAGCATACCGTGCTGGTAACTGAAACGGGCCACGAAATCTTAACGGATCGGACTGGATTGTAGGCGCAGGTACCGAGATCCAGGGTTCTTGATGTAGGCCGAATACTCTGAAACCATCGGCAGAACCCTGGATTCCTAGGCACAACTACAGATTTTCTAGTGCTTCCGCTCCTCGTCGTTGCAGCAACATTCCCAGCCCTCTCGGAGCTTCAGGAGTAGCTGGTGGAGTCTCAGGCTCAGGTTCCGGCAACTCATCTTCTTCGGCTTCCACAGGAGGAGCGGGCGTTTCTTCTTCAGGTTCGCCAGAGGCCGTAGGATCTGCGTCTTCAGAATCCTCAGAATCTTCAGGCTCCGTAGTTTCTTCGGCAGATTCTGGGGTTGTATCAGGTGCTGACTCTGATTCCTGGCGTGGATCTTCTGCCCAGATAACCGCCACCGTACTAGACCCCCCTGTACCTACTCCAATTAGCGAGACAAACAGCTGTGGAACGTCGTCTTCTGTCAATTCATAGAGTGGCGCGCCTTCATAGGGCTGCTCTTCGGAAGCGTCAACTCCATACAAATCCTCAATTTCATCAATCGCAGCATCTGGTGGGAGGGATAAGAAGACTGCATCAGCGGCTGTCGCCACCGGAACTGGACCATCATCAGGGTCCAACCCAGACAAGAAAGCTGCCTGTTCGATTTCTTCTGGCCAACTTTCAATTGTTATGTTGACGATATCGGTCGCGAGCTCGCTTCCTGGAGCGCTGACCAGTCCTTCTTGGCCGTTCGCAATCAGTGCTTCCTGACGGTCAGGATCGAATGCGATCGCGGTTGATTGCGGCTCTTCAGCTGCAGTGTCCGTATCGGCAGCATCCGCATCATCACTGGCGGCAGTTGTTGTGCTAGAGCCAGTCTTGGCTGAGGGCTGCTTACAGTTGACGTCGTTGTAGTCTACAGGGACAGTGGCCACGTAAACCTGCGTTGAGTCAGCCTCTGGAAAGTCAAACTCTTCTACCAGTTCTTTAGAGCGGTCATCGAAAATGCTGTACCCAGTTGATCGCAAGGATTCGGGTTCTGCTCGAATAGTGCCATCTGGTTCAACAACAATTCCCCACCAAGCCTTTTGAGGCGGAACTGGTAAGCAAAGATCGTGGACATATTCAACTTCAACCTCAAAATCTTCTGGTGCTAGGGAATTGAAGTTGTTGCCCGACATTTCTGGAACCTCAACTTCGCCAGCATCTTGCAGAGACTGTAACCAGCTTTTGGTCGCCTCTTCAGCCTCACCAATTGTGGTTGGATTATCCAATGAATAGTTACTGAGCAGAGACGCATACTCATCTGGCAAATCAGCCACGTCTTGGGGTTCCTGACACTCAGCTTCACTATAGTCGACCTTAATTTCAACTAAATAAGCCTGCGGTTTGCCTGCATCTGGGTATTCGTGGTTCTTGACAAGCGTTTCAGCCGCCTGGTCAAACTCTATGTAGCCGGTTGTCTGAATCTTCTGTATCGGGTTGAAGATCTTTGCATTCCTTTCACCTAGCGTATACGCCTTACCATCCGGCTCTGCGAGAACCAACATCTGAACTGGTAAAGGTGTCTCTGGCAAACAGATACCAGAACTGTATTGGACCTCATTAATATCACCCTCGTAGGGTTGAGGGGTTAGGTTGGCATAATCCGCCCCTTTATCAGCAATTGAACTTACCCAAGCTTCGCGACTCCCCTTAGCGGTATCTTGCGTAATCGTTTGCCCCCGATAGGTTCTAAATATCTCTAAATATTCCTTGAGCGGTTCGTCTGAGGTTACAGAGCCTGACGAACTACCTGATGTAGAACCTGAGGCATTATCTGAAACAGTAATACCGGTTGTAGGAGGGGGGGGGACGCTTGGATTAATCGGTGCGGGCCAACCCGCACTGCCCGCATTGTCGAGAGGAGCCGGTGACTGCGAGGCATTATCATTTGCCAAATTTGGAATTCCGCCAGAGGCCGTTGGAGCAGCGCTTGGAGCAGCGCTTGGGGCAGTGGCTGTTCCTGAGTTGACGGGGGGATTACTAGCGACAGAGGGTGCAACCCGAGTTTGGGGAGCCTCAATTTTAGTGAGGGCAATGCCGTCTTCTTCAGGATCAGGTGGTGGCACCAAGTCATCCTCGGAAGGAGCAACCGGCGTGAACAGCACCAAACCGTGCAGTCCTAGAGAGGCCAGCAGCATCGGTGGCAAAAACCAGCGCCAGTATTGGGGCGATTTTTTCCGTTCAAATGACGAGGGGGGGAGTATGCTGCGATCGCGAGTCATTGTTCTGAAAGATGAGACTGCCTACTACACACCATAGGAGCGAACCAACGACGACTTTCTTTGAAGTGTCCCCTTGCTGGGGCAACTTTCCCAAACAACTAGTCAAGCAGAGCCTGTAGCTGCACTAGACCAATTACTATCAAAATTCTCCACTTGAATCATAAAGGTAAAAGCACGGATTTCTGAAGGGCTGTACCGTTTACGATATCTGCCTGCCAAGAAATTAGCGACTGTTTTTCCAGTCATGAATTGTCTCATTACTGAGGGCGCGTTTCCCAGCCAACTAACAGTGCCGATCCTTCCATTTGCACCAGACTCATCGCCATAAAGAACTCTCCATTGGGAGCATATAGATAAAAATAGCGCTCACTGCAGTAGGATGACTGTTCGACGAAGGCGACCCCACTTTGTCCATAGACGGCTTGCAAGTTTTCTTGCAAAAGGGTTTGCGGTTCTTTGTCTATCCAGTTAAGAACTCGAATGTTGGGGGCAGGATTACCACTCGCATCAATAAAGCAACCCGCGCTATCTGGTCTGCGGAAAAGTTTTGGTTCAGGTAATCCAAACTGACTTGTGTAGTCTGCTACGCCTAAGTTATCGAGACCGCCAATAAACTGGTCGCGGCTAGCATCCACGAATGCTTGGGTCGCAGCCCCATCATCCACCGGGGGAACCGCCTCTGGCGTTTCTGGTGGAATCTGTGTGGGGTCGAGGTTGGGCGCCACGTTCTCAGCCGGCGGTGGTGGGGCTTGCTGCTCCTGTGGAGGAGGTTCCTCTTCAGGGGGAGGTTCTGGAGCTGTAATTTCCGAAAGGTTGAGAATGTCGATGACTTCCTCTTCTTCCGCTGCCGACTCCAGTTCTTCTTCCTCTATCTCGTCCTCGGACGCTAAATTTGTAGACGGAATCGGGACGAATAGCAGCACGATGTGCAGAACGACAGACACCCCCATCAATGGCGCGATCAGCCATTGCCACCGCCAAATCGATTTGCGAGGTGAAGCGGGCTTATCCATCACCTTCACTTTTTCTAGAGTGTCTGGATCAGACATGCGTTTTTGCAATGATGTAAAGTCGATGCAAAAACCCCAGGACATTCTCTAGCCCTGAGGTTTCTGCAGAGTCAGACGCTAAAAGCTGCTATGGGGACAGCTTAGATTTGGCCGAGAGCTTCGGTATACTCTTCGTCGGAACGAGGAATGTAGCCAACCTGAGTGACGATATCGGAGTCACGAGCAGTTGTCAGATAGTACTCAACAAAAGCGTTAACTTCAGGCTTCTCAAGAGCAGCTGTGCTGACGTAGATGTAAAGCGGACGAGCGAGAGGATAAGCACCTACGGCTTCGGGGTCGGGCAGTTCACCATCGACAGCTACGGCTTCCAGAGTGGCCTGATTTTCCAAGTAGTAGGAGAGACCGAAGTAGCCTAGTGCGTTGGGATCGCGCGAAACACCTAGAACCAAAATGTTGTCGTCTTCGCTAGCTGTGTAGTCAGCACGGCTAGCACCGCCTTCACCATTGACTTCCTCCGTGAAGAAGTCGAATGTACCGGAGTCAGTACCAGGGCCGAACAGACGGATAGGTGCGTTAGGCCAGCTGGGGTCAACTTGGTTCCAGCGAGTGACAGTACCCTCTGCCTCGGGGCCCCAAATAGCGTTCAGCTGTTCAAGAGTGATGTCGCTTAAGAAATCATTTTCTTCAGAAACCACCACAGTGAGAGCATCGATGCCCACCAATAACTCGATGAACTCAACGCCTGCTGCTTCACAAGCTTCAACCTCTTCTGGCTTGATACCACGAGAGGCGTTGGAGATGTCAGTTTCACCAGCACAGAACTTACGGAAACCGCCACCAGTACCGGAGACACCCACTGTCACGTTGACATCAGAGTTCTCATTCATGAAGTCCTCAGCCATAGCTTCGGAGATGGGGAAAACAGTACTAGAACCATCGATCGCGATGTCACCCGACAACTGAGCCTGAGCCGTGGTCACAGTAGTTAAACCAACAGTAGCTGCTGCTGCGATCGCGCCAGCTACCTTCATTCCATTCATAGACATAACAGCACACTCCGTAGAGATATCTCGAATCTGAAAACCAATGGGTAACTTACTGGTTCAGGATTAAGAAACAACCCAGTTAATACAAAGAGAAAATGATGTTTTTGTTAAGAACAGATTAAGCCGCTTTTGGGAAACTTTGCGTCTTTGAAGCGCGTCTATCCTCTGTTGGGCCTTAGCTTCAGACGGTAGTTGGAGTACCTAAAAAAGTTTTTGAGGAGATTTCCTTTTTCTTCCGGATACCCCTTGGCAGGGAGTGACTAATGTCGCTGAAACGCCTGTTGTAAACCCAAAAAGAGAGGCAAAAGCTGCTTGGCTGGTGGCACATGGCAGTGCATAGCACGCTAATGAACACCCTCGTCGGGGAGACTCAAGTGGTGTAATCCCTAGCTAAAAAATCAGACAAGGTCATACCCATCGCCCTAGAGACTCGCAGCAGTTAGCTACCTGGCAACTCGTCAAGCACAGTATTTCAGGAGTAAACGCTACTGCGCTTATTCACCAGTGCATAGTAGCCAAATTTTGGGCCTGTCGCCACAGTCTAGTCAAGATCTTTATCTATGGTATTGCCTCTGGCTTGCTCAAACTTCTGTATTCTGCAGATACCTCGCCTTCAGAATCTTCTAGGGTGCTAATTGGAAAAGGCTAAAACTACCCTGTACACCTGCGGCGATGTCATTGTGGTCGATGTAGGCAACTAAAGTCGGCGCGCATAGCGCCAGCCTGACCATTGACTTCTTCGGTAAAAAAGTCGAAGGTGCCAGAGTCTAGACCGGGACCATGAAGCTGGATAGGCTCGTTCGGCCAGGTTGGATTAACCTGGTTCCAGTGAGTTACGGTGTCCTCTGCTTCAGGAGCCCAGAGAGTGTAGAGTTCCTCAGAGGTAATGTCCGCTAGAAATGAGTTTGACTGGGATACGACGATAGTGACAGCATCAGCTCCGATCAAAAATTCCACAAACTCAACTCCATTGGCAGCACAAGCTTCAAGTACAGACTCTTTGATTGGTAGAGAGGCATTGTTAATACTTAGATCTTGCACCCAGCTGGCCATGCCCATACATCCGCGCCGAGTTGAAAACTCAGCGCTCACTGAGCCAAGTCCCTAAAGGGACGATCAAAGGCTAAACCCATTGATGCATAAGGATTACACGCTCTTCAACCCCTTTAGGGGTTTGAGTCAGTGAGCCCTGACACTTTCAGTGCAGGGCGGTGTTTAGCGGTTTCCCGGCCAAGTGCAAGATCTGAGTAATATCGGTTTCACCGGCACAGAACTTGCGAAAACCGCCTCCGGTCCCAGAAACCTCTGAGGTAATATCGACATCAGGACTCAGTGCCATGAAGTCTTGGGCTATGGCCTCGGTGATGGGATATCCGGCGCTGGCCCCATCAATGCGGATTTGTCCCGAGAGCTGTGCCTGGGAGAGCATCGTCGGGGTTAGGCTGGCAATGGCAGCAAGGGCCGCGATCGCGCTACCGACCTTAGTTAGTGTGGCGAACATTCAGGCATTCTCCTGAGCCAAGTTTCCTGCATGTCCAAAGTGGGGGATTTCTACTCAACTGCCAAAGATACGCGACTGCCGCCGATATCTCTCAGGTCGGTGAGAAAGTTGGCGACGTCGCTATAGGGCAATTCGCTATCGGCTTTGAGGACGAGTTTACCTTCGGGATTTTCGGCAAAGTAGGTGCGAATGCGATCGGTTAGCTGTCGGAAGGTAATTTTTTGGTCCTCGAATAGGATTTCGCCGTCGCTGTCGAGACCAACGATGAGTGCTTCGGTTGTTTCTTCAACCTCTTCTTGGGCATCAGTTCCTTCAACTTCGTCTGGAATATCAATGCCGATGAGCTGGCGGCCTGTGAGGGTCATCGAGATGATGATGAAGAAGGTGAGGACTGTCATTAGGACGTCCATCATGGGGACGAGGTTGACCTCGGGGATTTTGGAGCCAGGGTTACGGCGTGAGCGCATGGGGGTATGGAGAGGAGGGTGGGGTGGGAGTGGGTGTAGTGATGGGGGAGACGCCATGAATGGCGTCTTTACGGGGGGTTATTCTTCGATCGCGAGGGAGACGCGATCGCCGCCGATAGCTCGCATTTCGCCGAGGAAGCGGATGACCTCTTCGTACGGAAGCTCCCGGTTGGGTAGGAGATAGGCCTTGTTATCGGGATCTTGGTCTAAGTAAGCTTCTAACTGAGTTTTCAGAGTCGCTTTGTCGATGGGATCGTTATTGAGGCGCAGACCATTGTTGGCATCGAGCTCGACAATGAAGGGCGTACCTGCAATGGGCGCGGGTGGCTGCTCTTCAGGCTGAGCTGCTGGTAGTTGCATGTCTACTAGCTGCTCATTGCCCAACGTAATCGTGACGACAACGAAAAACGCCAATACCCCCATCATCACAGTCAGCATGGGGATCAGATCAACCTGAGGCGGTGGTGTATCGTTTGTTTGTCGAAACCGCATGGTCGTTTACCCGGTTGCCATTTGTACTGTTTAATATCGCTCCGCCGCTATAGCTTCAGACTTCGGTGGCGACTCCTTATGATTCTCCATGGCCGTGAGAGCAGGCTCGTACCAGTATTGACGATAGATAAGCTCTAGCTCGTTGCCGGCTTCAGAAAAATAGTCAATCTGCTGTGCTTGGAGCGTGACCAGTACTCGGAAGACCAACAAGGCTAAAATCGCGACGACCATGCCAGCTGCCGTCGTGATGAGAGCTTCGCCAATGCCTTGAGCCGCCTGAGAGGTATCAGCACCGCCCCCGCCACCAATGTCCAGGTTGTTGAATGTCGCAATCAAACCCGTAACCGTTCCTAGCAGCCCTAGCAAAGGCGCAACTGCCACAACAGTTTCTAAAATCTTGTCGCCTCGGCGCATTTTGACGAATTCTTTGTCGCCGGCATTCTCCAGCGCCAGTCGAAAGGTCTCGGGAGAGGGATTTTTTAGCCGCAGAGGAGCCAATAGAAATCGGCCTACTGGATTGTCTCGTTCCTGGGCCGCGATCGCAGCTGCCTCATCTAAATCGCGTCGAGCAGCGTCCAACACTTCATTTACCACCTGCCCTTCGCGTTGCAGCAGACGAGCCCAAAACCAACTGCGCTCAAAAGCAGTCGCAATGGTCAGTACAGAGCAACTTAGGATGGGGTACATGACAGGCCCCCCCTGTCGCACAAAGTCAAATACGGTTGTCATAAGAAAAGGTGTGCGCTTTGGTCAAAGAGCGAAACTTTGGAAAAGCGGCAGCCATCAACCTGATTTCTTCGTTGCATCCTGCCTTCTGTAGGTCAGGATAGCGAAAGTCCTTACCCCAAAGATTAACAAAAATGACAAACATGGTTAACGAAAGGTTAAGAGAGGTTGTTGGTTGTGGATAGTTCTTGGTTATGGGTTCTTGGCTCGTCTACCTATCCCCTATGCATCCGCTCTTCCACCCCTCTACCCATTCACTCACTTACGGATCAATTGTCGATGGCGTAATCTTCCGTGAGCCTGCAGTGCCTTTGGGAGGTATATTATCTTCACTGGTTTGGGGTTCTGCTGATTCGGTGCTGTTTTCTGCAGAGTCCTCAGTTGGAGAATCTTCGCCTTCACCAGCTTCCTCATCGTCAGGGTCAGCGGCTACAGGGGCGATCGCTTCCCGGGCTTCATACCAGTTGAGGTTACCTTCGGGATCAACCTTGACGATAAGCGCAGAAATCTGGGCCTGACCATCGAGCACACTACCAATCAAGAAACACTCG
Source organism: Leptolyngbyaceae cyanobacterium (assembly GCA_050330865.1). Classification (GTDB taxonomy): domain Bacteria; phylum Cyanobacteriota; class Cyanobacteriia; order Phormidesmidales; family Phormidesmidaceae; genus SIO1E4. Next base: position 42,809 of record JBHJHM010000092.1, on the reverse strand, counting down.
AATTCTTCGCCCGGTTGGTTGATGCGATACTGCTCGCCGCAGTCAATGGAGGCCCGTTTTCTAAACTCCTGACTAAAGGCTTCTTCCAGATCGTCTTCAATCTTTGCCATGTTGAGCATGATCTGCGAGTTTGGCACGTCCCATTCCACAGCTCCCTGATTATCCAACTGGGTAACGTTGATCGTGAACTGTCCTTCCGGACGAAGGAGCCCGACGCAGCGGAAATAAGCGCCTGCCTGCCGATACTGCCCCGTTGGGCAGCGAACTTCGTCAATGGAGACGCGCCTACTTTGGCTTTCGATTTCAGCCTCAATTTCGCTTTCGATGGCATTGGTGTTGAGGCGATTGAAGCAGCCCGTTAACGTCAACAAACTGCCCACTAGCAAAACCGTGCGATAGACAGAAGGCATATCGATTCGCTGCGTACTAAACAGGCTCTTACTATAGGATTTCACTGCGGCACTTGGGTAAAGACGGCATTAAAGGGGAAGCGGGGAAAACCTCGACATTTTCAGATTCTTCGCGTGTGCTCAGGTAAACTCTGGGGTTTCGATTGAGCAGAGGTGTGACAGTCAGACATGCTTTCATTACATAATGAACGAAGACGTGCTTTACATTTCTTATCATGGCTAGCGATCTGCGAGATTTTCTAACGCAACTAGAGGCCCGGGGCCAACTGCGACGCATCAAAGCGCCCGTTGACTCTGACCTGGAAATCTCGGAGATTGCCAATCGGCTGTTGCTTTCCGGTGGGCCGGCCCTGTTATTTGAGTCTGTAAGGGGTGCCGAGATGCCCTTGCTCATCAATGCTTTGGGCACTTTGGAGCGAGTCTGCTGGGCCTTTGGCATGGAATCGCCGCAGGAACTAGAAGCGATCGGCCAAAAATTGGCCCTCCTGTATACGGCCCGCCCGCCCAAGAAATTTTATCAGGCCGTTGAACTTGGCAAAGCCTTATTTGACGTAGTGAAGGCTAAACCCGATCGCGACCTGTTCCCCCCCTGTCATCAGGTGGTCTTGAAGGGGGATGAGGTAGACCTGAATAAACTACCGCTGCTGCGGGTCTACTCTGGCGATGCTGACAAGGTGATCACGCTGGGATTGATGGTTACTAAAGATCCCGAGAGCAAAATTCCCAATGTGGGGGTCTATCGCCTGCAGCAGCAGTCTAAAAACACAGCGACGGTGCAGTGGCTGTCGGTACGGGGACCGAGCCGTCATCTACGGAAGGCTGCTGAGCGGGGTGAAAAGCTGGAAGTCGCGATCGCGATCGGCGTTGATCCCCTGCTGATTCTGGCCGCCGCCACCCCTCTCCCAATTGATCTATCCGAGTGGCTCTTTGCGGGACTCTACAGCGGTAAAGGCGTCCATCTAGCACAGTGCAAAACGGTGGACCTCCAGGTACCGGCGCAATCCGAGATTGTTCTAGAAGGCACCATCACTCCAGGTGAGGTTGGTGTGGATGGCCCTGCAGGGGATCATATTGGCTACTACGGTCCTACCCGCGAGGATGCACCGCTGATCCGCTTCCAGTGCATGACCCACCGCAAAAATCCGATTTACATGACGGCCTTTAGCGGACGTCCTCCCAAAGAAGACGCCATGATGGCGCTGGCATTGAACCGCATCTACACGCCAATTTTGCGGATGCAGGTCTCAGAAATTGTGGACTTCTTCCTGCCGATGGAAGGGCTAAGCTACAAAGCTGCCATCATTTCCATCGACAAAAGCTATCCCGGCCACGCCCGCCGCGCGGCACTGGCATTTTGGACGGCGCTGCCTCAGTTCACGTACACGAAATTTGTCATTGTGGTGGATAAGGCGATCAATATCCGCGATCCCCGCCAGGTGATGTGGGCCGTGACGTCTAAAGTGGACCCCGCCCGTGACGTGTTTATTCTGCCGGAGAACCCCTTCGATCGCTTGGACTTTGCTACTGAAAAACCGGGCCTGGGCAGTCGCATGGGCATCGATGCCACCACGAAGATTTATCCCGAAAGCGATCGCCCCTGGAGCGACGAACTCGTCCCCGATCCCGAAACCGCAGCCTTGGTGGATCGCCGCTGGGCGGAATACGGCCTCGCCGACCTCAATCTCGACGATGTGAATCCCAACTTATTTGGCTACGACATTCGCTAGCACTCAGATAGCCAGCTCTAGATATTTGTCATCTTTAGGATCACGACAAGCCTCAACTTTCTCATCAGGCTCAAAGAATTCTGCGGTCTCCGCCAGTGTCAATACAAATATCTCTCTGCGGGACAAAGATAGATATCGATCAAACTTAGATCGACGTAAAACACGCTCCAGTTCCAGTAGAACTTCAGCAGACATTAGAAGAATGCCGGTGTCTTGAGCCTTGTCCAATACCTGCCGAGGCGTACTTTGACCGAAAAGAGCAGCACTGACCAACACGTTGACGTCAAAGACAAACCGCTGCTCATCGATTGCCATCTTCAGGCTCGTTAAGAATTGATTCTAGAATCTCTGGAGTGAGGCCATTCGCCTGCGCTTCCTCGCTCATTACATTCATCGTTTGTCTGAGTCTGTGAATTGCTTCCGCACGCCCACCAGACAGTTGTACCCGCATCAAGGCTGCTAGCTTCAGTTGAATTTGTGTCTGCTCAATCTCTGTAGCATTGCGATACGCGGTTGCAACATCAGGGGCAACTTTAATAGTGATTTCTTCAGTTTGGCTCATAGTTACGAGTAGGAGATGAGGCTCAGGCACACCTAGCTAAAATCCTAACCTCTCCAAGTGGAGTTCTGATTGACGGTAAAAAGCTCCTTATCACTTCGCACCCAGCCTGTCATATTTATGAATTCCTCTGGGTCGTAATCGTCGGGTGTGCCGAACTGCTCACGAACTTCCGCCATCTCTTTCTCGCTTACACCAGGAATGAGCACTAGAACCTATCAGTCGGTAATGGAATGAATTCCGTCTCTTCTGGAACCTGACCAAACTTCCCATCTTGCCAATCTTTTTTGGCTTGCTCAATGCGATCCAAGCGACTGGAGACAAAATTCCACCACTTGTACCGAGTGCCTAGCGGTTCACCCCCAATCACAATGCAGCGACCCGAGTCGCTTGAAGCAATTTCAACGGCACGATTCGACGCCGCGATCGCCAAACGGTGCTGTTCTAGGGGAGCCCCCTCAATCATCAGTCCAGGTGTAACGCTGTAAATCGCTTGTTCGCTGTAATCCGCAGTTAAGGTAAAGCGGCCACCCCTGGAGAACTGAAGGTCGAGATACAGGATGGGGGAAAAGGCTTGAACCGGTGAAACGTGACCATAGGCTGCCCCCGCAACGAGCTTAACCACCACGCCATTACTTTCCCACGTGGGAATATCCGCGGCTGGGTGGTGCCGAAAACAAGGCTCTCGTTCTTCTTCGGCTTCTGGCAAGGCAACCCAGGTCTGGATGCCGTGGAGAGTAGACTGGGTAGCGCGATCGCGATCCGGCGATCGCTCAGAATGAGAAATCCCCTTACCGGCTGTCATCCAGTTCACTTCACCGGGGCGAATTGTTTGAATCGTCCCCAAACTATCGCGATGAAGCAAGGCACCTTCAAATAGATAAGTAACCGTTGCTAGATTGATATGGGGATGTGGACGTACGTCTACCCCTTTGCCAGGGGGAAAGGTCGCAGGTCCGAGGTGATCAAAGAAGATGAAGGGGCCAACCATCATGCGATCGTCGTTTGGCAGCAGCCGTCGCGCTGCGAATGCGCCGAGGTCTTGAATGTGGGGTTTGATGAGGGTTTGTACGGGGCTACTCATGAGAATATTGCGGGTGAGCGAGTGAACTAGGCGGAGGTAACTTCAATTAGCAAACAGCTATCGCGAATCAAACTTTTGAGGCCGTATCCAATCTTGTTATTACAAGGTGTTGCGTGAACCGCAAATTCATCTGACGATATCCCTTCGTAGCCTTGAGTGTAAACCACAGTAAATTCCAGCCGATACAGAGGTTTCTCAGAAGCAACCTACGCGCAGCAGTTGAGATCACACTATCTATGAGTAGAGCCAGTGGAATTTGCTCTACACTCATTCTGTTGACCCGATAACCGTATACTTATGGCAGCGCAATCGACGATTCCAGTAGTGGTGAATGGGGCCTGTGGCAAAATGGGCCGCGAGGTAATTAAGGTCGTGGCCGCCGCTGAAGACATGACCTTGGTTGGGGCTATCGACAAAAATCCTGAAGTGCAGGGAGAAGATATTGGCGAAGTTGTTGGCTGCGGGCCGGTAGAAGTTCCCGTGACCGCTGATCTCGAAGCTGCACTGGTGATGGCCCAAAGTGAAGGCTTAGCTGTCATGGTGGATTTTACTCACCCGGCTACCATTTATGAGTCAATTCGGGCGGCGATCGCGTACGGTGTCCGTCCTGTTGTTGGTACCACTGGGCTAAGCGAGGAGCAAATTCACGATCTCGCCGAGTTTGCCGATAAAGCCAGCATCGGGTGTCTGATTATTCCTAACTTTTCTATCGGTATTGTGTTGCTACAACAGGCTGCGCAACAGGCCGCGCAATATTTTGACCATGTCGAGATTATTGAACTGCATCACAATCAAAAGGCTGATGCCCCTAGCGGCACAGCTATTCAAACGGCCCAGATGCTGTCTGAGCTGAGAAAGCCTTACAATCCCGTACAAGTAGAAGAAACCGAGCACCTAGCTGGCGCTCGGGGCAGTCGCACTTCTGAAGGTATTCGAATCCACAGCGTTCGCCTACCAGGGCTGATTGCCCACCAAGAAGTTTTATTTGGGGCTCCAGGGCAAATCTATACTCTGCGCCACGACACTAGCGATAGAGCCTCCTTTATGCCAGGGGTCTTGCTAGCAATTCGCCGTGTTCTACCGTTGAAATCTTTAATCTATGGACTGGACAAAATTCTGTAATCGTATATTCTTATTTAAAAGAAAATTACCTGATCCTATAAAGCCCCCGAGGATCAGGTAATTGCCTGTAAGGACGCTATTTGCAGTTGACTAAACTATTCCAATTTGCCCCCAGGAATAGTTCAGCGAACCCTGCGCGCGTTCTCCAGAATTAACTCTATGTTCGCCGGTTCTCGCTAATTTGACTTCGACAGATACACGTAAGTTTTAGATCCATCTGCTTTGAAATAGTCTGGTTATTCTCGCGATTAGCTTAGGAAGATTCATCTGGATTTAAAAAGAAATTGCCCGACCCTATAAAGCCCCCAAGGGTCAGGCAACTTACCTGTAAGGACGCTGTTGCAGTTGACTAAACTATTCCAATTTGCCCCCAGAAATAGCTCAGTGAACCCTGCATGCGTTCTCCAGAATCAATCCTATCTTCTTGAGTATTCATCGATTTGACTTCGACAGATACACGTAAATTCGTTGTCTTTTCAACTTTCAATTCCGTTGATCTGCGTATGGGTTTGCCATGAATTGGTTTTGATTTAAAAAGAAATTGCCCGACCCTATAAAGCCCCCAAGGGTCAGGCAACTTACCTGTAAGGACGCTAGTTGCAGTTGACTAAACTATTCCAATTTGCCCCCAGGAATAGCTCAGTGAACCCTGCTACGTTCTCCAGAATTAACTTCATTTTCACTAATTTCTATTTGCTTGACTTCGACAGATCTACGGAAGTTTCTAACAAGGCTTTCCTCATTAACCCGATTATTCTCAGAAGGGATAGTGTCGCCGGTTCTGTCACGACGAGACAGTGAGCCATTTGGCTGTGCGCTGTATATTGGGATGGTGCTTAGTGTCCTAGCCTACATGGCTAAAGCTACATGGCTAAAGCTACATTTAAAAAGAAATTGCCTGACCCTATAAAGCCCCCAAGGGTCAGGCAATTGCCTGTAAGGACGCTATTTTTAGTCAGCCATGCTATTCCAATTTGCCCCCAGGAATAGCTCGGCGAACCCTGTGCGTTCTCCAGAATTGATACTATTCTCGCTGGTTCTGATCAACCTGACTTCCACAGATACACTGAAACTCGCCTGTGGGTTTCTCCAAGTTTCCGCAAAGCTTTCCGTAAATTTACGTCTTCCATACGGATGATTTTGCGATAGGGAAGGAGTGAAATGCAAACACCGAATGGCGAAAAATGCAACAGAGCGTAGATGTAGAATAGCTCTTCGATCTTCCTATCGGTGTAATGCCAGTTCGTGACTCCGTACGGCTAACACGGCTTCGCGAATGGCTGGTCGGAATGCCTCGATATGTTCAGGCCAGCCAATCATCATGGGTTGCCGATGGATGAGTGTTTGCCGATAAATGCTACCGGGATCAAACTGAATAGGGTTTCCGTCTAAATCACAGCACTTCAGCCCAGCTGCTAAAGCCAGCGCTAGCGGACCGGTTGTATCCCAAAGTTTTACCCGACCATTGAGATACACATACAATCCGGCCTGTCCCTTAATCACCTCCAGTACTTTGAGACCGAAGCTGCCAATAGATTCAAATTGGAGATTGGGAAGACGCTGCGCGATCGCAGTGCCAAAGCGACGCTGGTCGCGGCTACCGAATAGCATCGTTTGATTTTCTGGTAGGGTCGGGACGTGCGGTACTAAAGGAATTGTCTGTCCTTTACTATTTTGCTGAAACAAGCCCCAGCTAGGTCCACCCCAATACAGCCGCTGCTGAGCGGGTGCATGAACCCATCCTGCTTGAGGCTGCTCGTTGATCAACAGGCCTACCATGACAGAGTAATATTGGCCGTGGTTAATAAAGTCCTCGGTTCCATCGATAGGGTCGATGAACCAAAGCCTCCGATGGGCTGCAAAAAACTCGGATGCGGAGGCTTGATTCTCTTCGGTAACAATGCCGTCGTTGGGAAACTGAGTGGCAAAAATATCTGATAAGTAGCGATCTAAATCTCGATCAACCGTTGTCACATAATCCTCGCGTCCTTTTTCAAATACTTCAAACGGCTGAGAGGCAGCTTTGCGCGCCTCTTCCCCGCTATGCAGTAAGGCCTGCAGAATCGTGGCGTTTTCGGTGACGGACGGCAATGTCATTATTTTGAGAGAAGACAGGGGCTAAATGCAGAATAGTGTCAGTTTGCCATGAAGCGGCAATCCATTGACGGCAGCATCCTTCAATGACTTTGTACCAAACTGAGGTAAAGTTTCTTAAACTATTGAGAGGTGAACTGCGGTTTACTGTACCAACTTCAGCGTCAAACGATGACTTCCTCTCCTACGCGCGATCGTGCTTCTTCACCTGCAACAGCCTCTACCTCAGACTGGCAAATCAAGCTGCTCTATGATGGCGACTGTCCGCTTTGCCTGCGTGAAGTGAACTTCCTGCAAAAGAAAGATGCTGGGCGAGGGCTCGTCGACTTTGTTGACATTGCTGACGATAACTATAATCCTGCTGAGAATGGTGGGGTCGATTTTGCTACCGCCATGGGACGCATTCACGCTGTCTTACCTGATGGCACCGTGATCAAAAATGTCGAGGTCTTTCGACGGATTTACAGCATTCTCGGCATTGGCTGGATGTATGCTCCGACTCGATGGCCCATTGTCGGTCCCCTTGTAGATAAACTGTATGATATCTGGGCCGACTGGCGCTTACAGGTGACCGGGCGTCCCCGTCTTGAAACCCTGATCGCTCAACGTGAGGAGCGATTGACCTGTGACATGGAAGGCCGCTGTCGCCCTTATCAGGACTAAAGGCGTTTGCCGAGGCGAAACGCTGTTCCCCAGCCCTTGAACATACACGCTAAGATGAGAGACTGCTGATGGTACAGTCTTTCCCTTTTCTCTGTCATGTCTTCCATTGCTCCTCGTCGCTATCACGTCACAACCTTCGGCTGCCAGATGAACAAAGCCGATTCTGAGCGCATGGCTGGCATTCTGGAAAGTATGGGTATGGAGTGGGAAGCCGACCCATTGCAGGCTGATTTGGTGCTCTACAACACTTGTACCATTCGCGATAACGCTGAGCAAAAGGTTTATTCTTACCTGGGGCGACAGGCTAAACGGAAGCACGAGAATCCCGAGCTGACCTTGGTAGTAGCAGGCTGTGTTGCTCAGCAAGAGGGTGAAAAATTGCTCCGCCGGGTTCCCGAATTGGATTTGGTGATGGGGCCGCAACACGCTAATCGGTTAGAGGACCTGTTAGAGCAGGTTTTCGAGGGTAGCCAGGTCGTAGCGACTGATCCGGTTCACATTATGGAGGACATCACCAAGCCCCGACGCGACAGCACAGTCACGGCTTGGGTGAATGTCATCTATGGCTGTAACGAGCGCTGTACCTACTGTGTTGTACCCGGTGTCCGAGGTGTCGAGCAATCCCGCACCCCTGAGGCGATCCGAACCGAGATGGAGGTGTTGGGTCAACAGGGCTATAAAGAAGTCACACTGCTGGGGCAAAACATTGATGCCTACGGACGCGACCTCCCGGGCATTACGCCCGAAGGTCGCCGTCAGAATACGCTGACTGACCTGCTCTACTACGTCCACGATGTGGCTGGGATTGAACGTCTCCGGTTTGCCACCAGCCATCCTCGCTACTTCACCGAGCGATTGATCAGGGCCTGTGCCGAATTGCCTAAGGTCTGTGAGCATTTTCACATTCCTTTTCAGTCTGGCGATAACGATGTGCTGAAGGCGATGGCACGAGGCTATACGCATGAGAAGTATCGCCGCATCATTGACACAATCCGTACTTATATGCCGGATGCAGCGATTAGTGCTGACGCTATTGTAGGGTTTCCGGGTGAAACGGAAGCACAGTTCCAAAACACCTTAAAACTGGTTGAGGATATTGGCTTTGACCAGCTCAACACGGCTGCCTACTCACCGCGCCCTAATACACCGGCGGCGCTTTGGGACAATCAGCTAAGCGAAGATGTCAAGGCGGATCGTCTGCAGCGGCTCAATCATCTAGTCGCTCAAAAAGCGGCGGAGCGATCGCTGCGATATGGCGATCGTATTGAAGAGGTTCTGGTCGAAGCCATCAACCCCAAAAGCCCTCAGCAGGTTATGGGCCGCACCCGCGGCAACCGTCTCACCTTCTTTGAAGGCAACCTAGAAGACCTCAAGGGACAACTTATTAACGTCAAAATTACCGAAGTCAGGGCCTTTAGTCTCACAGGAACGCCGCTAGTCTCGGTGCCTGTTTAGCGATTTGGCTAACAGGCATAAATAGTCCCCATCTTCTAAAACAGCTTCCCAGTATGCTGCTGCTTCCTGGGGATCCTTTAAGGCCTCAATGAGATACAAGTGATAGCTCTTACTGGTTGGCATGTCTACGCTTCTTAAGGGGATTTCCAGGAAAGAATTTACCAACTGTAGGGTGTCATTAGCGGAGCGCGATGCACCGCAGCCCGGTATTTTTATTCCTGGAAATCCCCTTAAGTCAGCCCAGAATTGTTTAGCTTGTGAGATGTCTTTGTTGGGGCTTCTCCCTCTGCTGTTTCGTAAATTCTCAGTTCACGGTTGTGTGACTGCATGGTGCAGAGCTAGTAGCAAAAAGATTCCTAATCTGAGTTCAGTTCGATGGTTGTGACGACCTGAGCGTGATCGGATTTCCAGGATTCGATCGCATCATCTAACAGCGTTTGGTCAAACAGATGATCGTTGTAGACCGAGACGTAAGTGACTTTGCCGATACGATTGCGGTTGGTAGGCGAAAACTCTTCGCTGACCATGATGTGGTCGAGGCTGTCATAATGGCCGTTATGGATGTGGGTGTAGTAATAGTCACCATACCCTAAACGCGCCTGGATATCCTTAACCTGGTAAAGCAGCACATCCCAGACGGGCACTTTTTTGCGAAAGGGCCAGCATTCCCAAGGTGGTTGGCCCGATACAAGTTGGGTTGTAACGGCTGTGTGGCTGTCGTTGACATCTCCCATGACGATGACCGGATAGCGCCGATCGCGCAGCACCTCCATCAAAATAAACCGCAGAGCGGTCGCCTCTGCTGCTCGACGAATCAGCGATCGCGCCTGCCCTTTGGCCAATTCCACAGGATCACTGTGGTCAGCCCCCTTCGCCATCATGGGCCGTTTGGATTTCAGATGCACTACAAACACCGTGCATTTGACCCCTTTCGTCAATTCCAAATCGACCGCTAGCACTGGGTGCGAAAAAGCATCAATGGGAATATAGGCATCGTCAATATTGAGTAAGCTTTCTTTCGGAAACTGAGTATAAATCCGGTGGCTCAGTACCGGACAATCAGCTGCTAATGCAATGCCAGGATAGTGCTCCTGGTCTGTTGCCATCACCAACTGATGTTGCCTATGGGTCTGACTTTCATCTAGAGCGGCCCGTAGCGCTTCTTCATGGAAGACTTCTTGAAACCCAACGATATTCGTCTTCATGCGATCCAATTGCCGACCTATCCAAGTCAGCTTTTTCTGGTAGTCCGCCTGAGAATGTTGATCGCCTCGATAGAATTCAATGTTGGGCAGCGCCAAGTTACACAAATTGAATGTCCCGACCCGAAATTGCTTACCCTTCACGGATATCCTCGCATCCAGCAAGTTTAGGGTAGCAAGCGGATGGGTCGACGAGAAAAGCGTGAACCGGGGTGGAGTGACAGACCGTAAAGGAAACGTGCTTTCAAAGTTCAGGCAAGTAAGCTGGTAGTGATTATTTCTACACTCGTTGAACGGACAATGGCACATCCAATCTTTCCAGGATTCAGAGTTCGAGGCGTTGTTAGGGCGATCGCATCGGTCGCTCTAACATCATCTTGGGTTTTACTGCCTGTAGCAGTTGAGGCTGCGACCTTTGTTTCCTCTCGTGCTGAGTTGGATGGCAATGATCAGTTGGATTGGTCTAGCCTTGGGCGCATTTTTGATCCCCGCAATCCCGATCCGACTACTTTTTTAGCCCCTTCATTTACAGCAACCTCAGAGCGGGGAGTGGGCCTAACTGTAGACATTCCAACTCGTTTTGACTTGGGTGTGACACCGCCTTTCGTATTTGAGACACTGCCGCCCGAGGGAATTCCTACGAACTTTGCCAGCGGGGATTTTTTGCTGTTTACAGGGCTAAATCTTGCGAGTGGCTTCCCCGCCATAGGCAATCCGGGTCCACTGACGATTAGCTTTGATGAGCCTGTAGCGGCGGCTGGAGCCCAGTTTGCTGTGGACGATACGTTGAATTTTGATGCGACTGTCGTGGCCTTTGATGAGGCTGGCACGCTTCTAGAAACCTTTACAGTGCCAGGGACAGCCTCTGTGGAACTTGATAATTCAGCGGTCTTCTTAGGGGTTCGCAGTGAGACGACTAATATTGCCCGTCTTGAATTCAGCAGTTCGGAGTCTGACCGAGCGTTTGCTATCAATACTTTAAGCCTGGTAACGCCTGTTCCTGAACCCGCAGCAATTGTTGGGTTAATGTTTTTTGGTGCGATCGCAGTCGCAGTTCGTCAAACGCGATCGCCTTACTACAGAAGATTTTGAGCCAGGAAGGCTCGATCGCGCGGCAGCGATTGCACCGGTTGGGTTAGCTCAAACTGACCCGCCATAATCCAGTCTTTGAGTTCCACCGCAACCTGACGGGCAAGGTAAATGCTGGCTAGGGGAGCGGTGCGAACAGTTTGCCCCTGAAGGGTGATTTTGCCAGATTTTAGCTGGGCATAGCTGACCAAACCAAACGTAGGACGGACTCGACGAGGGATAGCAAAGTCCATAACGGGTGCGACCAAGTCTTTGTCTTGCACTGCGCAATGGGCTGCGATTTGCTCATTCAATAACGGAATTGCAATTCCAACACCCAACATCAAGGACGGGCCATAGCCCCTAAAGTAGCATCCTCGTACCCACTTGGCCTGCATCCCTTTGCCGTCCCCAATGAGAGCCACGGTAGCAGCGGGTCCAATGGGCGTTTGATTCGGTAGGCGTTTCTGTAGGGGAAAATGTTGGGTTCCTTCCCAAGCAATGTAGCCAATGCCGCCGCCCAAGAAAATACGGCTACCGATGCCAACGGTATTGAGTTCGGGATCATTCATCAGTGGGGAGAGCGCCCCAGGATTGGCGTACACCGCATTACTAAGATTGGGCAAGAGTACGCCCAAGTAGGTGTACAGCGGGCGATCGCCACCATTCACGCCCACAATAAAGTTCTGGTATAGGTTGCGAGGATTAAACAGGTAAAACTGATTGATGGTGTCACGGGTAATGGTGGTCTCCAGTGCTGATCGAGGGTAACAGTCGGTTGTGTACCCAGTTGCCTGCAGATGAATCGGCTTGCCCGCAACCAAATCCGCAATCACATAGCCGCCGCCTCGTTCGCGGGGGAGATCCTCTTCGGGGGGACTATTCGCTGCGGGTTGGCTGGCTCCTAAGTACAGATCCACTGCTCCGAATCCTGCGTAGGCGAGAACTCCATCCAGGCGACAGTCTCGAATCTTGATGGGTGGATCGGTTTGCCCCAAATTGATGACCGCGCCAGATGCCTCCATCGGCTCAAACGTTCCCGTCGTCACCACATCGACAGCTTGGTATGCCTGATTGATTCCTTCGTCAGCAGCGCGTGCCTTGAACGTCTCGGCGGTTTCGACAACCGCAGCTTGACGACGAATTTTGTCATTAATGGCGTCAAGAGTTCGCAGCGTCGCCATGATTAGAAACCCAAAGTTGCCAGCAAAGAATTGCCCCCATTATCACGGTTGGCAGCAGGACGATGGCTAAACTCACCGCTGGTGTTGCTGGAATCGCCAAGCGAGGTGCAATGGTTTTGAGGACGATCGCGATCGCAGCTGAACCGACGATTACTTTAATGACGAATCCGAGTTGGGTTTGCACGGGATTGGCTCTTAGTTCTTAGTTCTTGGTTCTTGGTTGACGGTGAGTCGTTGATGGCTGGTAATCAGTAATGGGTATTCGGTTTGTTCCCTTACTTACACACTCTCTTATTCCCTCCGCTCCCCATCCTCCATTCTCCTATATCCCCTTCCGACTTCCGACTTCCGACTTCCGACTTCTCATTAATCCTGCGATCGCCGAATATTCAAACAGCACCACTCTTTACGTCGCCAGAGCGTGGCAACCACCCATCCATGTTGCTCCAGGGTGTCGGCAACCAGCTTCGACTGTTCCAGTAAAATGCCGCTGAGGATGCCCCAGGTTTCGGGTTTAGCGATTTCGTTCAATTGAGGAATCAGGTCGAGAATGACCTCTGCCAAGATATTGCAGAGAATCCCATCAACAGGTTCAGCCAGGTTTTTGAGTAGGGTGTCGAGGCTACCCTGCTGTGTAACGATTTGGTCAGGATTTAAGTGGTTCAGGGCGGCGTTCTCTGTGGTTGCCTGTACAGCAAGGGAGTCAATATCTACGGCATAGGCACGCTTGGCTCCCAGCAGCAACGCCCCAATGGATAGAATGCCAGAACCACAGCCAACATCAGCCACTACGATGTCATTGTTATCGCCGCCCAAGCGCATTTCCAACGATTCCAGACAGAGCTGAGTTGTGGCATGAGCACCGGTGCCAAAGGCAGCGCCAGGATCCAGTTGCAGAACGAGACGATCGCCCTCCTCAGGTATTGGCAACCAGGCAGGATTAATCAAAAAGCGATCGCCAACTTCCTGTGGTTGCCAGTGATCTTTCCAACTTTTAGCCCAATCTTCCTCGTCAATGAGGTGCCAGGTTGTGATAGGGACTGGCAAATGAGCGCAGAGGGCATCTTGCTTCATAAACAAAGCCACCGCTGCCAGGTCCAGTAACTCGAATTTATCCTGCGGAAAATAAGCCTGAACTTGACGTTGGGTTCCCTTGCGCTGACTTGCTGTACCCTGACCACCCAACATCTCAAATCGCCAAAATACCGTGTCTTCCAGTGCTGGATCACACGCTACCTGAATTTCCCACCAGCTATTAACCAAAGCTTCTACACGCTCCCATCAGTCAGGTTGCGATCGCCCTACAAGCTTACAGTGTAGGCATCCCGGATACCGGGAACCTTTGTAATTTCTGCCAAAATGCCCTCTGGTAGTGGATCGTCAATGCTCAGCACCATAACAGCATCGCCGCGCACAATTTTACGCCCTACCTGCATACTGGCAATGTTGACGTTAAAGCTGCCCAATAGCGAGCCGATTTTGCCAATAATCCCCGGCATATCACGGTGCAGCGTAAATAGCATGTGCTTGGTGGGAGGGACGTTGATAGGAAAGTCGTCGATATCAGTGACTCGAATCTCACTGCCGCCCAGTAGAACGCCAGATACCGAGTGTTCGCCCAAGGATCCCTCTGCCGTCAGTCGCAATGAACCCGTGTAGTCCTTGATGTTGGTATCACGGGTTTCCACCACATGAATGCCGCGTTCTTTAGCTTCAAGACTTGCATTCACATAGTTAACGCGCTCTTGCAAGGCATGGGACAGTAGCCCTTTCAGAGCCGCAATCACCACTGGCTGACTACCTTTGCCAGCGAGTTCTCCCTGCAGCTGCACGTTCAGGGAGCTAATTCTACCACCGGCTAGCTGCCCTACCAGATTTCCCAAAGTTTCGGCTAGCTGCAGGTATGGACGCATTTGCTCCATAACATCAGCCCGTAGGCCCGGAATATTAACAGCTGATCGAGCTGGCAGTCCCAGCAAGACATCACGAATCTGCTCGGCTACGTCAATCGCCACATTAACCTGAGCCTCTTCGGTTGAGGCACCCAGATGAGGCGTCAGCACAATTTTGCGATCAAGTTCCCTCAGGGGTGATTCGCCCAACGGTTCCTCGGCATAGACATCAATAGCTGCCCCTGCAATCTGGCCCTCACTAAGTGCGTTTGCCAGCGCCGCTTCATCGATAATGCCACCCCGCGCACAATTCACCAGACGGGCTGTGGGCTTCATCCGAGCTAGTGTATCCGCATTAATCAGGTTGGCCGTTTCTGGCGTCTTAGGCAGGTGCAACGTAACGTAGTCAGCTTCTCGCAGCAGCAAATCCATATCCACCAAGCGGCAACCCAATTGCTCTGCCCGCTCCGCCGAGATAAACGGATCATAAGCTAGCAGTTTCATTCCCATAGCCTGACCGACCGTTGCTACGTGGGAGCCAATTTTGCCCAAGCCAACGACTCCTAGGGTCTTCTTGTAAACCTCGACGCCGGTAAACTGCTTGCGATTCCACTGACCTTCTTTGACCGACTTGTCCGCTGCTGGGATATGACGCGACAGCGCCAGCATCATGGCTAAGGCATGCTCCGCTGCTGCGATAGTATTTCCCTCAGGGGAGTTCACAACAACGATGCCGCGCCGGGTAGCCGCTGCAACATCGACGTTGTCTACACCGACGCCGGCCCGTCCAATAATTTTTAGATTTTGTCCTGCCTCAATGACATCCTTGGTCACCTTAGTCCCAGAACGAATCATGAGCGCGTCATAATCAGGTACAGTTTTGACCAGCTCTTCCGGCGGAAGTTTGGTCTTGACTTCAACTTGAGCAACTTGAGACAAAATGTCTAAACCGGCCTGATCAATAGGGTCGGATACTAGAACCTTAGGCATGGTACTGCAGGGGATATCAAAAAAAGAACACCCGAACCCAGCACCTCGAAAGACTCAAGACAGCAGCGATTCAGGTTTTTTCCAGATGCTATTCTACTGCATCCCTGGAGCCGGGACACGGCAAATGCCGGGGATCGCTAAATGTCTCAAACAAGGTTACGAGAACTACATTTGAAAATAGAAACCCCTCTGGATCGGTAAGACGGACTCGATGCACCGGAGTTTCTTCAAACTGCACCCAATGTTTCTGAACATAGGGTGCCAAGCAGGTGCTTAACTTAGCCACGGGTGTTGTCCCAAACTCGTTGGCAAGGGACTGAAGGTTCACACCCTCGGCCAACCTGAGCCCCAGCATTAGCCGGTCTAACCATTGTTCTGCCAAGGGGGTCGGATCGCAGTCTACCTTGCCGGCGGACTGTTCATAGATTTCTACCCATTGCTGATACTCATGGGTCGTGCGAGGACGATGAAACCGCTGACGGTGCGTATAGCTGGCAGCCCCCATGCCAAATCCATAGTAGGGACGATTTTCCCAATACACGCGATTGTGCTGGCACTGGTAGCCTGGCAAGGCATAGTTAGAAATCTCGTAGTGCTCATATCCGGCTCGCGTTAGTTGCTTCTGAGCAGCGCGATACATTTGGGTGGTAGCGTCGTCTGTTGGTAAAGGGGCTTGCCCAGCGACGTAGCGGCGATCAAAAACCGTATTCGGCTCTACTGTCAGGTCATATACCGAGAGGTGCTGGGGGGAAAGCGCGATCGCCCGCGCAAAATTTTCGTGCCAGTTTTTCAACGTCTGGTGCGGTAAACCGGAAATTAAATCGAGGCTCCAAACGGGTATCCCAACCGTCTTTAAATCTGCTACCGCCTGCTCGATATCCTTGAGCCGATGGGTTCGCCCGCAGGCTTCCAACTGCGTATCGTGAAAAGATTGCACGCCTAAACTCACCCGATTGAGCCCTGCTTCTTGCAGGGCTGCCAACCCTGCCGTTGTGAACGTGCCGGGATCCATCTCCATCGACACTTCTGCCTCATCAGCAATCCCAAACTGTGTTGCCAATGTCTCTAGGATTTGTTTGACCTGAGGCACGGATAGTAGCGATGGCGTCCCCCCCCCAAAAAAGACCGTTTGTAATTTGGGGCCCAGCATTGGGGTTGCTCGGATTTCCCGACAAACGGTGTCCACATAAGTCTGCATTCGCAGCGAGGTCTCCCCTCGGGCGCGATCGCCTGCCACCGCAATCGGAAAGTCACAATAAAAGCAGCGACGCCGACAGAAAGGGATGTGGATGTAGGCGGATCTAGGGATGAGCATTTATGAAAATTTGCATCGAATTGGATCGGAAATAGGGCTGAATAGCTAGGGTTCACAGTGAAGGTGAATGCAGTCCTCATCAAATTCTCAGATCTCCTTGCAGGGGCATTCGTCAAGGTTGTTTTCCGTAAGGGGTCTGGAACCGTTTCATCGATACCATATATCTTTATCTCAGCCTACGTGGCTAGCCATCATGCTAGATGCACTGATCGTACTTTCATTCGTTTTTGCTGGCGCGGGCATTGGCTTCTATGCACCTGATCTGCTGCCAGCTGATACTTTGCAACAAGTCAGTAGCTTGGAAGGACTAAGTTCCGTCACGGCTGGATTTGGAGCACTGATCGGGACGGGAATAGGGCTGGTGATGCAGACCAGCTATCGCCGTTTAGAGCGACAAATCAGAGAATTGCCACCGGATCGGTTGCTAAGCCGGGCTGCTGGTTTGGTCGTTGGCTTGTTGATTGCAAACCTGATGCTGGCCCCTTTGTTTTTGCTGCCAATCCCCGGTGAGTTTGGCTTTATTAAGCCTCTGACAGCAGTCATGGGTAGCATTTTGTTCGCCGTCTCAGGGATGAACTTGGCGGATACTCATGGGCGATCGCTGCTGCGGCTTGTAAGTCCAGGTAGTTTGGAATCCACCTTGGTGGCAGAAGGTACCTTAAAACCTGCTAAAACCAAGCTTCTGGACACCAGTTGCATCATTGATGGGCGTATCGAAGGACTGCTGCAGACTAACTTTCTAGAAGGGCAAGTGCTGGTTCCTCAGTTTGTATTACAAGAATTGCAGCAGGTTGCCGATGCCTCTAACGAGCAGAAACGAATTAGAGGCCGTCGTGGCTTAGACATTCTCAACCGTATTCGCGAAGCCTATCCCAGTCGTGTCGTTATCAGTTCGATTGACTATGAAGATATCCCTACGGTGGATGCCAAGTTAGTGAAGCTGGCCCAGGAACTCAATGCCATGCTGTTGACTAACGACTACAACCTTAATAAAGTTGCCAGTTTTCAAGAAGTCGAGGTTTTGAACATCAATGACCTGTCGCAGGCGATTCGACCCAGCTTCTTGCCTGGCGACGGCATGGATCTAAAAATTCTCAAGGAAGGCAAGGAGCCTCAGCAAGGGGTCGGCTACCTCAACGACGGCACTATGGTCGTGGTGGAAGAAGGCCGCGAATACATTGGGAACGAAATTGGTGTGGTGGTTACAGGTTCTCTACAAACCTCAGCTGGCCGGATGATTTTCGCCCGCCCTCGCGAATCTGCCGTCACTTCCTCATAGATCGGGGTCGAAGACCTTTGCCTTAACAAAAAGCGCTCCCACATTGAGAGCGCCACAGGAGGAATTTATGGGTGAGTTGCAAGGATCGCACACCTTCAGACTTTACGAGGTGCGATCGCCCTACTCGGGAAATTTTGTGGCTAGATGACGTCAATCTCCCTCATCGTCATCATCGTCATCACCGCCGCCATCATCGTCGTCATCGTCACCGCCGCTAGGGCGATCGTCTGAGGTTTCTCTATCGGTTTCTACGGTTGTTTCTACTGTAGTTGTCCGCTCTGTTTCCTGAAAAACGCCGAACACGTCAACGATGTACTGTGAATAGAGCTTCTCCACTAGGTTTTTGCTAACCATAGCCTGGTAGATGTAGGAAGTAGCTTCAGCTCGAGTTACTAGTTCAAATAAGTTGAGTCTAGTAATCGTAGGGTAGTTGACGATGATGCCCTTTTCTACCAGCGACGCAATGATGACGCGATACTCACTAGGGATAGTATCAGCATCGGTGAAGACACTCAGCAGCTCATCGACGGAAACGTCTGAGGTGACTTCTGTATAGCCTAGCGCTCGACCCAGCATGACCAAGAGTTCTAACTTGGTCATATTGGATTCTGGATCGAACGTATTGTCAGGGGTGAGGTCAATAAATCCAGTTGCGTAGGCTTGTTGTAGTGCCTCATAGGCCCAGTAATACTGGGAAACGTTACGAATGGTGACTGTTTCCCGAACCGCTGTTTGGTTAAACGCTTGGGTCACAATCGAGGCGTAGTGCGCTTTGGTGAGATACGCATCAGGTAAAAACTCACCGCTCGGAAATCCCTCTACAACATTGATGCTTGCTAGCCGGTAGATAAAGCTACTGGCCCAGTATTCAGTCGTGATATCTGTATAAGAAACCTGCCGGATAGTCGTGGTCGTGCTACGTTCCTCAATCTCCTCACCATCGTCGTCATCATCGTCATCGTCGCTGCCGCCGTCATCGTCGTCGTCATCCTTGGACCGATCTTCAGACAGCTCTGCTAGCTCAGTCTCGGTTGAAGGGGCATTGACTGTCTCTGGGGTCTCCTGAGTGGCGATCGCGGCATCAGGAACAAAAACAGAAGCGACTAAGGATGGCAATAAAGGCGACACTACAACAATCAGTGCTGTGAAGGGAGTTGCTTGCAATAACAAACGATACAGAATTTGACCCATAACAATTTACTCACGTGTGAATACAGTGTGTACGTACTCTGGCCACATCCAGAGCCTCGGTTTTTGCATAAGGAAAAACGCTAGTTTCTAAATCGGATGTGGTCTAAATAGGGGAAAGCACAGCAAAATTTCGAGAATTCCCGTGAAAATCAGGCTCTCTCGATGTCAGGCTAAAGCGCAATCACGAAAGCGATCGCTTTCGGCAGCAAAGCCCCCTCATCTATCGCCATTGACCGGGAATTTCGATGCGAAGTTCCCGGTAGATGAGGAGTGGGGAGTAGGGGAGTGATGAGGTGGGAGGATAGTGGGTAAAGGGAAAGAGGGTAAAGGGTGAAGGGGGAGTTATGAGTTCTCAGTTTTGATTTTTGAATTGAACTATGAACTCAGAACTTAAAACTCAGAACTATAAGCAACAACTACCAACTACCAACCATCAACGTAGGGCTGTGCTCTTCCCGCAGGGTAGAAACAAGAGCCAACCCATCTATCCTTTCTGACCGGGCAAAAACTGCCGTAGGATCTCACCCGGGGAGCGATCCCACGTATCGCGATGCTCATAGATTTTGCCTTCAGGTGTCAGCTGATAGAGAGAATAGCCGTCGAAATAGAGTTGGGAGCGCCAGGGAAGACGCAAGGTACCCCTTACGGTCCAGTCAGCTCGGATAATACACTCTGCTTCGACTCGCACATCATGCAAGTCGAAATGTAAGTCGGTGAAAAACAACCGTCCATGAAACCGCAGCGTCCAAAAAATGATCCGATAGTTGAACTTACCTTTGAACTGGTTGACCGGATCTTTGAAGAAAATATCTTGAGTATAGATATCGTAAGATATATCGCGCTCAAACAATGTTGGCAGGTCGGCGCGAAGGGTTGCCAAAATCGGTTCGTAGTCGAGAGCGATCGCCATAGGAAATCGGGAATGCCAGTAAACTGCAACTTACATAGATTAGTTACCTCTACATCCTATGATTAAGGCACTCAAAACGTTTATCCTGGCAAGCGTGTTGAGAGTCTTTGCTTTGCTGTACGACTTCACACTGTCCCTGCTAACTCTGCCCCTATGATTGCTGCACTACCTGGATTCAAAGCTCTTTTTGGAGGCAATCGCCCCCAGAACATCGGTGTCAAGGATGGTCGTCTGGCGGCCTGCCCCAAAAGCCCTAACTGCGTTGTGAGCCAAGGGGAAACCGACGCTGAACACGCGATCGCGCCCCTCAACTACACAGGGGATATGGCTACTGCCATAGAATCCCTCCGGCAAGTTGTGACTGCTCAGCCCGGCAGCGAAATCATCGAGCAAACAGACAATTACCTCTACGCTGAGTTCACTAGTCGGTTGATGGGCTTCGTCGACGATGTCGAGTTTTACTTTGACCTGGCTGCACCTGGAACCGTTCATGTCCGCTCGGCTGCACGTCTAGGCCAATCAGATTTGGGAGTCAACCGGAAGCGCATCGAGACGATTAGGGCTGCGTTCTCAGGGCAATAGAGCTGGCGGCATGAAAGGCATGTTGCTTTTCCTTCACTCCATCACCCTCCTACCCATTCACTTTTTCAATTCTGGGCTGTAATTGCCTCGTCCAATGCTTCTGGTGTCAGTTCACGAATTAAGCTCAAGGGTTCTAAAGTCGGCCTTTCGATGTGAGCTTCGACATAACGAGAGGTCAAAACCGCTTCGTAGCGTATATCTGCCTCTAAATGGCGTCTGAAGAAGGCTAGACTCAGTTTTTCTAAATACTCCTGGGCCATAGGAGGGTTGGCACCGAGCAGCTCGTTAGGAATATCAATGGAGGGCGCAATCCTGGGCCGGTTGGCGATGACGGAGAAATGGGTCGTGTCGTTTATCAGTACCAAGTAGCGATAGGGAGTTTGCAGCCACGTGAAGGGTTCAATTTGCTCGGGTAGACCAGGCGCGACCGTATCGGCGGCGGCTGCCAAAACCATGATCGGGTGCTCTATCTGGGCGTAGCCTGAGGGACCGAAAATCTGACTACCGATAGGATTGACTACGAGAATGGCTTTAACTCGAGCGTCTGCTAGAGAAGGTGTTTCTACTGTTGTGACGTCTCTAGCCTGACATTGCAGTAAAAGAGACGGATTCAGATAGATTGTTTGGGGACCACAGGCGGCGTCAAGCACCTCTGGATTAAAAGAGGCACCAGCTAGTGTAAGAGCTGTGTATCCACCAAAAGACTGACCGACTACACCAACGTTTCGGGTATCCAAGCGTTGGCTAAACGTGGCACTCTGCAGTGCAAATTGCTCAATTTCGTTTAGCAGGGCCGATACATCGCCGGGGCGATTGAGAAATTCTTGGGTGTCTACCAAATCAGGTGAAAGCCCTGCCAGCAGACTAGCAATCTGCTCACTGTTGCTACCAGGATGATCTAAGGTGGCAACGGCAAATCCCCGACCGGCCAAATACTCAGCAAGATAGTCGTAACTGGCCCGTTCATCCCCCAAACCGTGGGAGATGACAATCACAGGAATCGTATCTGGAAGCGGACTGGAAGCGGTTGCCTGAGGCAGAAATAGGGTTGCTTCAATGCGACGAAACGTAAGATTAATGGGCTGTCTGATGACGGTGTAAGGAGCTGTAGCATCCACGAGAATGGATGAGGGAAGGGGGGCGTTAGTTGCCTTTACTGCTTCTATTGCGGCAGATGCTTCGACTAGGGCGATCGCTCGCTCTGCCCGGTCGACAGTTTCAGAGATGGTACTCGCGATACCTAATGCCTGAGAAACATCTATGCGAATACCAGGAGTAGGAAACTTTTTCAGAAAATTAAGCAACGTCAGTCCATTTTCATCGTCAGCCGCCGCCAGAATCAGAGCTGAGCGAATTGCCAAGAAACTACGTTGGCGGGCTGGCGTCTGGAGTACTTCACTCAAAGTATTCAACAGCAGTTCTCCTTGTGTTGTGTAGAGAAACTGCGACATGGCAACTTCACCCAAATCAGCTGGGTCAGTGAGTAACTGCTGAGCAGCTTCTAAATCGGTTTCTGAGAGCTGCAGAATCTCAGCGTATTGGCGCAGTTGGGGGGTGAGTCCTTGGCCATTGGCAAAAGCTGCAAGGTCTTCGATAGCAATTGTGCGCTCGAAGAATCCATAAGTGAAGATGATTTCTTCAGCACTGAGGGTCGGAGAGGCAGTTGCTAATAGGCCCAGTCCAACTAGCGTAATTGCTCGACTGCAGCACTGCATTAATCGCCTGGTCAGCATCTGAAGCCTTGATCCCGGAGCAGCCATGAGTATCCTTATGGGGATGTTACTGTATTCATCTGCAACGCACCTGACTGGACGGGGCCATCTTTTGGGGGGAACTTATAACTTATGAGCGTGTGGAAGTAGATCCCTGAAGCAGATGATCGAGGAACCCCTCGCAGGCATCCGTTAGTAGATCGATCACATACCGAAATCCGTCCTCGCCACCGTAATAAGGATCAGGAACTTCTGTATCAGAATGATGACGACAAAATGCGCAAATCTTACGAACTTTGTCTTCATAACGCCCCTCTCGGTCGAGACGCAAGATATCCCAATAATTGCTGTTATCCATTGCCAGAATCCAATCAAAACGATCGAAATCTTCTGGCTGGAGCTGGCGAGCCTGACCCTGCAGAACAACTCCTTGTTCGCGAGCTGCCTTAGCCATCCGTCGGTCGGGAGGGCTACCGATGTGATAGCTTGAGGTACCTGCCGAGTCACAGCTGAACTGATCAGCTAGTCCTCGTTCTACCAGCAGGTGATTCATAATATTCTCTGCCGAAGGCGACCGGCAGATATTTCCCAGACACACAAACAAGAGCTTGGTGGTCATAATCCTCTGTACGAGTTTTGGGGCAAACCAAAGACCATCCCGAAAGAAACTATCCCAGATTGAGATAATCCTTGGAAAGCCCGTAATTTTGAGCAATGTTCAGTTCTAGCCAAGGTTAGGCAAGTTGAGCCCACCTGTCAGTTCTTCCATCCGTTCGCGCATGGTTTCCGTAGACTTTTGGTAAGCATCTTGCATAGCCGCCGTGACTAAATCGGACAGCATCTCAGCTCCCTCGTTGAGGGCTTCTGGGGAAATTACGACCCGACGGGGCTCTTGATTTCCACTCATGACAACCGTCACCAAACCGTTACCTGCTTGACCGGCAATCTCCATCTCTTCCAACTCTTCCTGGAGTTGCTTGGCTCCCTCTTGAATTTTCTGGGCTTTCTTGAAAGCTTCGGATAGTTCCTTCATCTTTCCGAGGCCAAACCCAAATCCTTGACCTTGTGCCATGGCGGTGCCAATCTCCTTTATTACAACGCAATTAAAGCTACCTGATTGTACAGTGCTCTGCTTTTTCCTTTGGGCGGTAATCCTGACTCGGCGATCGTCTGACTAGACCACCCTATTAATCCCAACGTTAGCTAATTAGAGGGTAGCTAAGGATCCACTCTCAAAGTTTCCCATGAGACGAACTTCAGGATGTAATCGTAGCGACCACTGCTGCTCAACCTGAGTCTGAACGTACTGAATCAGCGACAAGACATCTTGAGCCGTTGCCATACCGCAATTCACAATGAAATTTGCGTGTAGCGTCGAGACCTGAGCTCCCCCAATTTGATACCCTTTCAACCCAGTTTGCTCAATCAGCCAACCGGCTGCGTACGATCCTGGATTCCGAAATACGCTGCCGCAGCTTGGCAGATGATAGGGCTGAGTTGAGCGCCTCCGATCAAGCGCCGCTTGCGTATCCGCAACTACACGATCAGGATGATGTCCAGGACTGAGCTGAAAGACCGCTTGCGTCACGATGCGAAGCTGTGATTGCAGACTGGAGGTGCGATAGGAAAATTGCAAATCCTCGGGGCGCAACGTTACGCGATCGCCTGCCAACGTAATTCCTTCAGCCTCAATTAAAGTATCGGCAGTACAACTGCCATGGGCGCCTGCATTCATAAATACAGCTCCCCCTACTGTCCCTGGAACTCCCACTGTCCACTCCAGACCTCGCCACCCCTTACGAGCAGCCTTCCAAGCCAAATGGGGTAGGGGTTCTCCCCCTGCAACGGTGAGGCGACCTGCAGCTTCATCAAAGCTAACGCCGCGCAAATGGCGACTACAGACGACTAAACCGGGCAAGCCGCGATCGCTCACCAACAGATTAGATCCTGCTCCTAGCAGTGTGACAGGCATCTCCCGATGCGCTGCCCATCGCAGACTACTAGTCAATTGGTCGATGGTTTTGGGTATCGAGAACCATTCCGCTTTCCCTCCCACTCGATAAGACGTGTAATTAGCTAGGGATACGTGCTGTCTAAGCGGAAACAGCCCTGCAGCTATGACGTCATCTTGAGCATCCGCAGAAAGCACCATATCTTGCCTCCATTTGTGATCGTGCTTGAGGGCTGTGTTTGCAAGAACCAAAGCTATGCGCGCTGTACTTCCCGGGCTTCGGCTTCCACAAAGGGCTTCATAACTTCTGGAATAATCCGATTGAGGTTCCCAGCCCCTAGGAAGAGCGCCATATCGCCAGGCTGCAAACGCTCTACGAGAACGGTATAGACAGCCTCTAGCGTGGAGCAATACTGCACGGAAGGATGGTGCATCGCAATCGCATGCGCAACTGTCTCGCCAGAAATTTGATACACATTCTTTTCGCCAGCGCTATAGACGTCTGTGATGATGACCTCATCGGCATCCTCAAAAGCCTCAGCAAAAGCGTCTAAGAAGGCCGCTGTGCGGCTATAGCGATGGGGTTGAAAGATCGCTACAACACGCTTCACAGCAGGATCTAAAGGAGACTCCGTGCGTTTTTGAAGGCTAGCTGCTGATAACGTTGCCCGTAATTCACTGGGATGATGAGCATAGTCATCAATAAACTGAATACCGCTATAAAAACCGCGACGCTCGAAGCGCCGTCTGGCTCCTTCAAAGTTAGCGAGTCCCATGGCTAACTGATCAAACTCGATGCCCAAATGGCGACCGGCTGCAACGACTGCCAGAGCATTGCTGAGGTTATGACGGCCCGATACGGATAAGCGTAGAACCCCTAAGCGATCGCCACGCTCCCAAACACTAGCCTGGGTTCCGCTGGCTCCGTAAATAACCTCACTTACGGCGTAGTCAGCGTTACGCCCCACTTCAATGCTGTATGTGACATCGGGGTTCAACGTCTGTCGAATCGTTGCACAATCAGCCGAAGCGATCAAAACGTTGGATTTTTGGGCAAAGCAACGGAAAATATCAACGACATCTTCCAATTTGCTGTAGTGGTCAGGATGGTCGAGCTCAATGTTAGTAATGATGCCAACAGTGGATGCCAGTTTTGCCAGTGAACCGTCGGATTCATCCGCTTCAGCGACAAACCAACCACTATTCCCTAAGCGGGCATTTCCTTTCCAAGCCGAGACTTCACCCCCTACCACCATCGTAGGATCGATACCAGCCTCCAACAAGGCGTAGCCCATCATACTGCTCGTGGTCGTTTTGCCATGTGTACCCGCAACGGCAATGCTTTGGTACTGAGTCATCAAAGCGGCTAAAAGATCAGAGCGGTGGAATATAGGACATCCCATTTGCCGAGCCGCTCTGTACTCTGAATTACTCTCATTGATTGCAGTAGAACAAATTACCTGGGGCAGCCCATAATCAGCTCCCAGCCCCAGAGAACCTAGATGTCTGTTGCCCCCAGGTAGCTTATTATCCGAAGTCTCAAAAAACTTCAGATTACTGGCTTCCTGACGCCAAAAAATATGAGCCCCCGCTTCCTGAAGTCGCTGGGTGATATGACTTAGCCGTAAATCAGATCCTGACACCGGTAGCTGGCGCTGAGTTAGCACATAGGCCAAAGCAGACATACCAATTCCGCCTATTCCGATGAAATGGAACGGTTTACCGCTGAAATCCACAGAATTCAGCATCCTACACTCCTCACATACCATGCCACACCAATATCAGGCGATATCATACCAGTTATTTCTCGAATGACCTAAAAAAGCCAGGACCAAGCCTTTTAGGCTATTTCATTTGCTTTAGCAGCCAATCGCTCTAAAAACGGTATTGTTCCTGATGAAAGAGACTTTAAGCGTAAACTGCATCTTTGGAAAACCTCCCTAGGGCTTATCAGCAGATTGACGCTTACACAAATCTCGCAGCAAGATCAGGCCTGCTGCACAACCTGTAGATTCAGATTCAGTGCTATGTGCTCGCTTTCCGGGAAACCTTATGCGTAACTCCCCGAAACCTCATGGCACAACAAAATAAAGGAGAAATGTGAAAAGCCTGTGTCAAATCCATTCTGAAAATTGCTAGAAATTTGGCACTAAAATACCGCAAATCTCAAATTTGCGCTGCACAGACCCTGTTTCTTTTCATCTCGTTCATCTTTACTCTGCAACCAAAGCGGGTGGCTTACACTCAACCAATAGTCTGAGAACCTCTAGGTATAAGGCCCAGCCATCTAGAGCCAAATAATAGTTCATGACTCACGCTACCCAGCACACATCAGGTTTGCCCAAGCAGTCAAGCTCGCTGTCAGGGGAATTGACTGTTTGGCAGTTTTGACGATTATGGCCAAATCGCTGAGGGCAGACAGTTTTGCCATGCTGTTTGGGGCTCATATAGACGTCCATGCCAAACAAACAGTAAGTGATGGAACAAATTCTCGATCGCTTCCCAACCGGATGACTATAAATGTGAACAGCCTTTGCGATATGATGAACCCGTCTAGGAAATGTTACCTATTGAATCTTTGAGTCCAAAGAGGGTTAAGCGCAGTGATTAGAGTAGCAATCAACGGTTTTGGGCGCATTGGGCGGAATTTCTTGCGTTGTTGGTTGACCCGTGAGAACAGTCAACTGGATATCGTCGCTATCAACGATACGTCTGATCCCAAAACGAATTCGCATCTGCTGAAGTACGATTCTATGTTGGGTCGTCTGGATGCTGACATACAACCAGGTGAAGATAGCCTGATTGTGAATGGTAAGACAATCAAGTGCTGCTCTGACCGTAACCCCAACAATTTGCCTTGGAAGGCTTGGGAAATTGACTTGGTGATTGAGGCTACCGGCGTTTTCCGTAGTGTGGAAGGGGCATCTCGTCATATTGAAGCGGGCGCCAAAAAGGTTCTGATTACTGCTCCTGGCAAGGGCAGCGGTATCGGCACTTTTGTCATGGGTGTCAATCATGAAGACTATCAGCACGGCGATTTCGACGTCGTTAGTAACGCTAGCTGTACAACTAACTGCCTAGCGCCCGTGGTCAGAGCTCTCGATGAGAGCTTTGGCATCGTCAAAGGTACGATGACTACTACGCATAGCTACACTGGCGACCAGCGTCTTCTGGATGCTAGCCACCGCGACTTGCGTCGGGCCAGAGCTGCGGCTCTGAGTATTGTGCCGACGACAACAGGTGCCGCTGAGGCTGTGGCCAAGGTCTATCCTGCTGTCAAAGGCAAGCTGAACGGCATCGCACTACGCGTACCCACACCTAACGTTTCGGTAGTCGATTTTGTGGCTCAGGTCGAGAAACCGGCTATTGCTGAGCAGGTTAACGATGAGCTCAAGGCAGCTTCAGAAGGCAAAATGAAGGGCATTCTGGGCTATAGCGATCTGCCTTTAGTCTCGATTGACTACCGCAAAACCAATGAGTCTTCTATCGTTGACTCCAGTCTAACCATTGCTCTCGGTGGCGACTTGGTTAAGGTTGTCGCTTGGTATGACAATGAATGGGGATATAGCCAGCGTGTCGTTGACTTAGCCGAACTGGTGGCTCAAAAGTGGGCGTAACTGTGTAATCGCTTGTTTTCGAGTGAATGTTTTTTGAAAGGAGCAAGGGGACGCTGTGAGCGTTCCCTATTTTTTATTGAAATGTTGACCCAAATCCTGGCAATTTCGGTCAAGGTATGAAAATTGAATCCTGTGTGATGCCTGCTAGGATAGGGGCAGTGAGCGCTTGCTTACTGTAGATTAAGCGCACAGCTGCTGCCTTCCGGCACAATTGCAGAGGAATGGTATGCGGTTTTGCTGCTTGATTTTGACCACAGGGGCCTACTTACACACCGTTTAATGAGGGTATCTTTCAGGGTTTACTCATGCGCTGTGTGTATATCAATGCATGACGACTTGAAGCTCTTGAAACTCCATTCTTCTGGGAAAGTCACAAAATTGGTCTTGCCTGGTTGATATAGCTCTGAATTTAGCCTTAATACCCCTACTTTCACAGATACAGGCGTTGGTCAGTAGGATAAATTCGGCTAGAGTGTGAACAAAATAGTCGCTGATCCGATATTGTGATAGCGATTATTGTAAAGGATCAGCAAAGTGGTGCTTCGATTTTAGGGCAAATGCGCTTGCTCTAGTTATAAACGGGGCGTAGTGGTCTTTATAGAATGTCTCATCGACTCTTACACATCTTACTCATATGCGTTTCGGCCTGGGGAGTCAGCTCCGGGTCGATTAATAGTGGCGCTTCAGCCTCACAACGGCAAATTCTTCTGTCTCAAGGTGTTGACACCCCGCAAGAGCCGGACAGGTCTGGTAGTCCCTCTTTAACGGCCCAGGTTCAAAGTCTGCAAAGGCGGCTTTCGGAGCTAGGCTATTACAACGGAGCGATTGACGGCGTTTATGGCCCCAATACACAGGAGGCATTGGCCGATTTTCAAGAGTCTGTTAATTTGGCGCGTACCGGTATCCTGGATGCCCTGACGCGCGATTACTTAGTCAATCCAGCCGCTCCTAGTGCATCGTCTCCAGACGAAAGTGAGGCTGCGATCGCAGAAGATCTGGGTACCTCACTATCCACAAACGAGTCAGACCAACCGGAGACAGCACTCGATATTGCCCAAGATAGTCCGGAGTCTGTCCCGGCTAGCGAGGCTGATTCTCTTCTTTCCCAAAATTCGGAATCGAACAATGACTCAGCGGAGGGGGCTACTGAAGACGATGCAACGGCCTCTGACGATGCCGAGCCAGAAAGTGGGGCTGCTGCTGAGGGTTCCTCAGATGAGCAGCAGGACCGAGGGCTATTTCAGCTAGCTCTGATTGGTCTGGCTATTGTGGTGTTTGGTGGCTTGGGGGGGACAGCACTGCTGCTGGCCCGTCGGGGAACCTCACCATCAGATGCGATGGAAGAGGAGCCCGGACCTGTCGGAGCGCCTCCTCAGATGGAACCTCCCTTATCTCGGACTTATACCGAAACTAGTCGCAACGGCAGCACACAGCTGGCAACCACTTCAACGGGTTCGGGCCTCTCCAGCGTCAAGCGACAAACGACCTTGTCGACCAGCGGGCCGTCTACGCCGAGGCTGGCTAAAGTCAATATTGTCGATGAGCTGATTCATGACTTAGATAACCCCAATCCGGGTATTCGTCGTAAAGCAATCTGGGAATTAGGACAGCGAGGTAATTCAACTGCCGTACAGCCTCTAGTGGGTCTGATTGTAAATGCTGACTCACATGAGCAATGTCTTATCCTGGCGGCTTTGGCCGAGATTGGCTCTCAGACATTGAAGCCTATGAATCGCGCTCTGGTGCTTTCACTGCAAAGTGAAAACCCTGAAGTACGGAAAAATGCAATTCGTGATTTGACTAGAATATATGACCTGATGGGTCATGTAGGTCGGGCTCTGGGTCAGGCTGCTAGCGATGATGATCCAGATGTTCGTCAGACTGCTCAGTGGGCGCTTAATCAGCTTAATCGGATGCGTCTAACGCCTACAGAATCAGCAGGCTTGCTACAAGAAAGCAAAACTGCCGCTGAGCCATTTTCAGACAATAAATCGACCACGATGGAATCCTTACCACAAGGCAGTACGGCTGCAATGGAACATTTTGCTGAGGGCGATCCTTCAATCGAATCTTTACCTGGTGACGAAGCATCCTCCCGAACTCTGTAAAGGTAGCTTCAGCATAGCTGTCATAGCTGTAACGATGTAAGCGTGCCTGCCAAGCTGTGCGATGTTGGTAGAGCAACTGTTTCGGGCGCCTACTTCAACACTATGGCTACATCTGCTTATCGTTTACTTATCCTTTCGACCCCAGTTGGTCCTTTGGGTTCGGGCCTGGGCGGGGGAGTTGAACTGTTTGTTAAAAATGCAACTCAAGGACTTCAGAAACGTGGACATCACATCACGGTAGTGGCTCCTGAAAAGTCTGTGCTAGCAACCTGCGATCGCCTGATCCAAATTTCGGGCAATCCCCAGCCGACCGCACATACAAGCCAGCGCCAAACGCCAATCATTTTGCCAGAACCCTCAACGCTATCCGCTATGTGGACCTATGCGCGACAGGTTCAGCTAGATTACGACTTGATTTTGCACTTCTCTTATGATTGGCTGCCCTTTTATCTGACGCCCTTTTTCCAAACGCCAATCGCGCATTTTGTCAGCATGGGTTCGCTCACAGATGCTATGGATGCTGTCATCAGCCAGGTCGCCGAGGCGTTTCCAGGGACCGTTGGCATGTTCACGCGGATTCAAGCTGAAACGTTTCCTCGCTCCGATCACTATCACCTTTTGGGCAGCGCCATCGATATCAGCCTGTATGACTATTGTCCGACGCCCGGGCCGGCTCTTGCTTGGATGGGCCGTATCTCTCCTGAAAAGGGACTAGAAGATGCGATCGCGGCTGCTCAGAAGGCTCGAACTCCCCTCAAGATCTTAGGTAAACTCGAAAATCCAGACTATTGGGAGGATTTACAAAAAAACTTTCCAGACGCCCCCATAGAGTACCTCGGATTTCTGCCGACACGGGACTTGCAAGCGGCGATTCGTACGTGTCGAGCATTGGTCATGACGCCCAAGTGGGTCGAAGCCTTCGGTCTCGTGGCGATCGAGGCATTAGCCTGTGGGGTTCCCGTAATTGCCTATCGGCGTGGGGGGCCTGTAGAAATTGTCCACTCTGGAAAAACTGGCTGGCTGGTCGAACCCGATAGTGTAGACGGTCTTGTACAAGCTATCGAGCGTATTGAGGAGCTAGACCGCGCCGCCTGTCGTCAACAAGCTGAAACTGAATTTTCTCTCGATGCTATGGCCATCCGCTATGAGCAGTGGTTCAGCAATATTCTCTAGCTCTGTCAATTCTGGGTCAGTATATTGCATTGGCTTAAGAAAAAAGGAATGACGAGGAAAGCGATAAGGGAGCAGAGATAAGAGCGGCAGCATTCAAGCCACACCTGAGTAGTTGCTACCTTATCCCTTTTTCCCTTCGTCGCTCTGTTCTAGTCTCCGTTGTATTACCAGAATTTACGAAGACACCGAAGCTGAAGACCGTTGTTGGCTAAGCTGGTGCTCAATACGCTGAAAGTCGCGACTGACTTCTCGCCAGAGAGATTTGTTGTGAGGGTCGATGCGTAATGCTTTTTTCAAGGCTCGTCGAGCCTTTTCATAGTGCCTGTAGCGAATGAGATAGCGGGCCCAGCGCTGATAGGCGATCGCTTGCCATTGGCGGACTTCAGAATCGCGTGTAAGGCGCTGAGCTAACCCATCGACTAGGGCGATCGCGCGCGGAAATCGCTGTGTCTGAAAAAGCATCTGAAGTTGCTCAAAGCCCCGCTGCTTCAAAGCCTGCTCTGCTTCAGAAAGATTCGGATTCAATTCGACCGTTACTTTCGGAGGCTGAGGCCGCTTAACCGTCACCTTAGGACGGGACGACTGCGGTGTCTGAGACGATTGAGTTGGGGTTACTTTGGTTTGAACCTTTGTGCTGTCAGGGGTGCGCGGCGGTAGAGCCTCTACCAACACCTGATAAGCCTGAGTAACCTGGATAAATTTCTCTTCAGCGTCGCGATCGCCAGGGTTCACATCAGGGTGATACCGTCTTGCCAAACGCCGATAGGAAGCCTTAACTTCTTCAAACGTTGCATTGGGCCGTAGACCCAAGACACGGAATTCATCGACTAGCTGCCTTTGCACCGCCTCGCCTTCCTCCAATCGCTCGCGCTATGTTCTCACTTCGCTTCCATCGCGAAGCCTAATTGCGAACTGAGACTGCTCCAAGAATAATGGACAAGTTTATCTTTTTCTCTCAAAAGTGGCACACCTTTACATCATCTGAAGTTACGTCAGTGATGATTTTGCCAGAATGATAGCCTCCCATATTAAAAGCCTTGACCTTGCTACTCGGGAGTTAGCTACCAACAAACCCAGAGCTATAGCCGTCGCCAAGTCCGTTAGGACAAGACGGCGAAGCCATCTGGCTGTGCGCTTAGCACCGGATTCTACTCGGTGTCCTAGCCTAGATGGCTAAAGCTATATAAAGCTCTGGGTCTGTAAAAGCTCACCGCAGCCAAAATCGAGATAGTTAAAGCCGGTCTGATTCAAAATCAAATGCTTACAGCCCCGAAATTGTTGTCGGCACCTGTCACTGATAACAAGTGCTATACGGCAGCTGCAGCGGCGATCGCTTCGGGACTGCGCTGCTCAATGACGCGATCGATGAGACCATACTCCATCGCCTCCTGAGCCGACATGAAGTAGTCGCGATCGGTATCCCGTTCGATTTCCTCTAAGGTTTTGCCGGTATGCTTCGCCAGCATCTCATTCAGAGCCTGCTTGATGCGAATTACCTCTTTAGCCTCAATCTCAATATCGGTAGCTTGCCCTCGTACCCCCGATGAAGGTTGGTGGATCATAATTCGAGCATGGGGCAGTGCTGTACGCTTGCCAGGAGTTCCTGCAGCCAGCAAAAAGGAGCCCATTGAGGCAGCCAACCCCACGCAAATAGTAACAACCTCAGATTTGATATGCTGCATAGTGTCGTAAATCGCCATGCCAGCTGTTACGGATCCACCTGGGGAATTGATATAGAGGTAGATCGGCTTACTGTTGTCATCAGAATCGAGATAAAGCAGATAAGCCACGATCGCATTCGCGATGCCATCACTGACTTCCTCAGACAAGAAGATAATCCGTTCCCGAAACAACCGTTCGTAGATACTGATCCACTGTTCGTAAGGGCTGCCGGGAAGACGATACGCTACGCTAGGGACGCCGATAGGCATGGAAGTTTCTCCTAAGCAATTTGTGGCTGAAAACAAAGAAGTGGAATTTTACATCCGACTGGGAAATTCGCTGCGCTTTCTCGAAAAGATAGAGCTGGATGTAAATCAGGATTAAAGCGCTAACTGAGCCTCGCTACTTGTCGAGTTCAAAACACGGTCAATCAAACCGTAGGTTTGAGCTTCCTGGGGGGTCATCGAAAAGGTGCGGTCCATGTCCTGAGTCAATTTCTCAATAGACTGCCCGGTATTTTGCGAAAAGATCTCCATCACAAGTCGGCGCTTGGCTAGTACCTCCTCAGCATTCACCTGGATATCGGTTGCCTGCCCTCGTGTGGCTGCGCGGGGTTGCATCAGGGTAATCATGGCATTCGGTAAGCTCACTCGCTTACCGCGCGTCCCTGAAGACAATATCAAAGTCGCAACTCCCATCGCCTGCCCCAAGCAAATCGTCGTAATTTCCGACTTGACGTGCTTCATGGTATCCAGGATGGCTAGGCTGGCGACAATCCCTGAGAGGCCAGCACTGGCATCAGCCATGCCAGCAGTAACGGGATCGCCCATCGAATTGATATACAGGCTGATCGGTTTTCCCTGATCTTCGGAATCCAGATATAGCAGGGCTGAAATTACAGAATTTGCCAATCCCATGGTGATTGGCTGATTTAAGAAAATAATGCGCTCCTGACTTAACCGGGTGTAGATATTAATCCACTGCCAAGACTGGCTTCCCGGTATGTTGTAAGGGACACGAAGTATTCTATCAACAGGCATAGACAACCTCAGGCCATTGCCGGCATTGCTTTGGGCAAATCCTTCGCGCTTTCGAGCACGCGATCAATCAGGCCATATTCCTTGGCATCTTCTGGAGTGAGGTAGAACATACGATCAGTGTCGCTCGCAATCTTTTCAGCGGTTTGCCCTGTGTTACGAGCCAGAATATCAAGCATCGACGCCTTGTTATCCAGCACTTCCTTGGCCCGGATTTGAATATCAGTAGCCTGCCCACGACCCATGCCGACACGAGGTTGATTCAAAACAATGGTGGCGTGGGGCAAACTGGCGCGATATCCCCGCGTCCCTGCTGAAAGGATCATGGCCGCAGTGCCCATAGCTTGACCAATGCAGATGGTGTGAACAGGCGGTTTGACATAGTCAATGGTGTCGCAGATAGCAAAAGCTTCGGTGTCTTGCCCGATCGCGTCTCCGGTGTACCAAGAGGTCCCCGTGGAGTTGATATAGAAGTAGATGGGTTTCTCGGGATCATCAAACTGCAAATAGAGCAACTGGGCGATAATCAGCTTGGTGACATCGACGCCAAGCTGACGCTTGTATTCATCAGCAGAAACTAGAGGAAGCCCTAGATAGATAATGCGCTCCTTGAGTAGTAGCGATTGCAAGTCTGGCGGAGGTGTACGGTAATAAGCACCGCCACCGCCATAGGGAGCTTGTACTGCACGGATTGTTGAACTCATAAACGAATGTAATAACTTACGAGTGCCCAGTTTTTAACATAGTAACGTGAGGGAGAGTTCCGTCAGAGGGCGGGATATCCTCACTCGCCTTGATATTGCTCGTCTCGGAGTTCCTTCTATGAGCGTTGTCCTTAGCTGTGCCCTCAGCGATCCTTACCTTGATAGTCAGCAAACCGCTAGCCAACGGCAGCTCGCAATTTCCATTCAGGTTGCAGAGGGGGACGATCTGGGTCATGCTCCTCTGAATTTAAGCCTCATTTTGGATCACAGCGGTTCGATGCATGGCCCTCCTCTGACAACCGTCAAGGAGGCTGCCGGGCAGCTGGTTGACCAGCTATCAGACCAAGATGTTTTGTCCATCGTAGTGTTTGATCATCAGGCAAAAGTGCTGCTGCCCCTACAACCGGTGAGCGATCGCGCGGCCATTAAACGTCGTATTGCCACGCTCAAACCCAGTGGTGGAACTGCTATCGACGAAGGGATGAAGCTGGGCATTGAGGAAGCCGCACAGGGCAAGCAAGGTAAGGTATCGCAGCTCTTTCTGCTCACCGATGGCGAAAATGAACACGGTGATAATCAGCGCTGCTTAAAACTGGCTCAGGTTGCAACAGAATATACCTTAACGCTGAACACGCTCGGCTTTGGGGATCACTGGAACCAAAACATACTCGAAAAAATTGCGGATGCAGGCGGTGGCACGCTGTCTTACATCGAAGCGCCTGAGGCTGCAGTCGAAGCCTTTAATCAGCTGTTGACCCGGGCTCAATCTGTCTTCTTTACCAATGCGTATCTCCAGCTCACCTTACTGCCCGGGGTGCGTTTGGCCGAGTTAAAACCGATTGCTCAGGTTGCTCCGGAAACCATTGAACTTCCTTACCTGCAAGAAGGGAATGAGGTGCTAGTGCGCTTGGGCGATCTGATGATGGAAACACCCAAAGCTGTGCTAGCCAATCTCTACATTGGGGCTCAGGGCGAGGGCGAGTTTCCGGTGGTTAAAGCTACGGTTCGCTATGACGCTCCTGCCCAAGACCAGACCGGACTCCAGTCTGAGATGGTAACCATCAGCGCCACTGCTCAGAGTCTTTACCAGCCTGCACCTGACCAACAAGTACAGAAACACGTTCTGACTTTGGCCAAGTACCGCCAAACTCAAATTGCCGAACAGAAGTTGGCGAAAGGCGATCGCCAAGGGGCGGCTACGCTGCTCCAATCGGCGGCTAAAACAGCTCTGCAGATGGGCGATCAAGGGGCTGCAACTGTACTCCAGGAAAATGCCACTCGGTTACAAACCGGCGAAGAGTTATCTGAGCGCGATCGCAAACGCACCCGCATTGTTTCCAAAACGACCCTGCAATCAGATCCATAATTTCCGATCCATAAAATCGGTAGTCCCACAAATAGACATCTAGCGCCGTAATTCCTCCACTCCCATGCCATCGCCCTTTCCTGGAATGGACCCGTACCTAGAACATCCAGAGCTGTGGCCTGAGGTCCATAGCCGCCTCTTGGTTGCGATCGCTGATAGCCTCGGTCCACAGCTTCGTCCTAAATACCGGGTGGCCATTGAAAAGCGAGTATACGAGGATACGCGCGAAGACTTACTGGTAGGCCGACCCGATGCAGCGGTTTTTCGAACGCGGCCACAGCAGCGTTTGGCTTCTATTGCCAAAACGGGTATTGCCGTTGTGAAGCCTGTGATTGTGGAGCTACCCATGCCGGAAGAAATCCAGGAGCGCTATTTGGAGATTAGAGAAGTCGGAACAGGAACCGTCATCACAACGCTAGAACTCATCTCCCCCAGCAATAAACGGGCGGGCAAGGGACGGCTACAGTACGAGGCAAAGCGACTCAAAATTCTAGCCAGCTGCACTCATTTGGTGGAAATCGACTTAATTCGAGCTTTTCAGCCTCTACCCATGCGGGGAATTGACAGCCCTCACCTCTATCGCATTCTTGTAAGTCCTGCGAATCAGCGACCCCAGGCGTCGCTTTATCCCTTTGATTTGCCCTCGCCTATTCCAGCGTTTCCATTACCGCTACAGCCAGACGATCCAGAACTCATCGTGGAATTGCAGCCTCTGCTGAATCAGCTGTATGACCGAGCCAGCTATGATTTGGCGATTGATTATCATCAAGCTCCAGTCCCTCCATTAGAAGGAGAAAATTTGGCATGGGCAGAGCAATGGCTACAGGCGAAGCAGTGCCGGTGATGATACGGTCGTATGAGACTGATAGAGCTTTGCGGCAGGCGGTTGAAATCATACCTACGAGAGCTAAACCGGCCTTTACCAATGCTCAATGATGCTCAAAAACCGACACTGCCCCACTTGCCTATGGAGATTTCCGTTACACCATTCACGGTTCATAAACGAGTTCCACTCACGATTAGTCGAGGGACAACGGCTAAATCGACCAACCTCTGGGTCAGGATCGCTGCGGAGGGTATGGAGGGATGGGGCGAAGCCACTCCCTTCTCGGTGGATAACCAGCGGCAAACAACTGAGGTTATTCAGCAAGAACTTGCCAGTCTGATCCCACCTTTGAGAGCCGTTCATCCGCTCCAGCAGCAGCTGATTGAGCCGCTGCTGTCGTCCGTCGGATCAGCGGTCAGGGCCGCGATTGACGTTGCCCTGCATGATTGGCTGGGAAAACGGGTGGGGCTTCCCTTGTGGCAACTTTGGGGACTGGATCGCGATCGCATTGGTCCCACTGCCGTTACCGTGGGCCTCAGCAAACCGGATGCGGCTATTCAACGCTGGCAGCAGTGGCAGGCGCAGGTTTCCACCGTCCAATCCATTAAAGTGAAGCTGGGCAGTCCTGAGGGCATTCAGGCCGATCAGGCGATGCTCAGTGCCCTGTTACCCCAAATTCCATCGGGCACTAAAGTCAGCGTGGATGCTAACGGTGGCTGGCATCTAGCCGATGCGATTGTGATGGCTGACTGGTTGGCCGAGCGAGGGGTGACCTATATTGAGCAGCCATTACCCGTTGAATTGGATGGTGTATTAGAGGAGTTGTCAGCGCGATCGCCTCTACCTATCTTCGTGGATGAAAGTTGCTTCACTAGCCAAGACATCCCTCGGCTGGCTGAGGCCGTTCAAGGTATCAACATCAAACTGATGAAAGCCGGGGGACTGTCGGAAGCCTTGCGAATGATTCATACGGCGCGGGCTTGTGGGCTGCAGGTTATGTTTGGCTGTTACTCCGACAGCACGCTATCCAATACGGCCCTCACCCATCTCGCCCCTTTAGCTGACCATCTCGACCTGGATAGTCATCTCAACTTAACCGATGATCCGTTCCAAGGCGCTACGATTCACGCAGGTCGTTTACTGCCGAACGATGCACCTGGATTAGGGCTCATCCACCATGAACTTTCTCACCGCTGATCATCGTATTGCTCTGTTGATGCATGAGGGCACAGATAACCCAGGAGGTAAAACCGGTCTAGCAATGCTGCGCTATAGTTCCCTGCCAATTGTGGCTGTCGTCGATCAGCAGCAAGCGGGTAATTCCCTTAAAGCAGTCACAGGTATTGACCGTGACGTTCCTATTGTGGAGTCTGTCCAGGCAGCTTTGGCGTTCAACCCAACAGTTCTGGCAATTGGTATTGCGCCCTCGGGAGGAAAACTCCCTGATCCCTGGTACCAGGAAGTCAAAACGGCGATCGCAGCGGGCCTTTCCATCGTCAATGGACTCCATACCCCCATGTCGAACGATCCCGCTCTAGCGCCGCAGCTGCGTCCTCAGCAGTGGATTTGGGACGTTCGCCAAGAGCCTTCGGGACTCAGTATCGGGACTGCGGCAGCACGATTACTCCCTTGCCGTCGCGTTCTGGCGGTTGGTACTGACATGTCAATTGGGAAAATGTCTACCAATCTGGAGCTGCATCAGCTTGCGATCAAACGCGGCCTGCGGTCTAAAATCATTGCTACCGGGCAGACCAACTTAATGCTCGGTGATGACGGCATTCCCCTCGATGCTGTTCGTGTTGACTTTGCGGCGGGGGCAGTCGAGCAACCGATCATGCGTTACGGTTCTGACCACGACATTCTGTTTGTCGAAGGACAGGGCTCATTGTTCAACCCCGGTTCAACAGCAACCCTGCCACTGATGAGGGGAACACAGCCGACGCACCTCATTCTGGTTCATCGTGCGGGACAAACCCACATCCGAAGTCAGCCGGAAATTAAAATTCCGTCGTTGAAAGAGGCGATCGCGCTCTATGAGGCCGTTGCATCGGCTGGGGGTAGTTTTTTGGCAGCAAAGGTCGTTGGTCTGGCGCTCAATACCCATCACCTAGCGCTGGAGGCAGCTAAGCAGGCGATCCAAATAGCCGCAGAAGAGACTCAGCTCCCTTGCACCGATGTCGTGCGATTCGGAGCGGATTGTCTACTTGAGGCAATCCTGAAGGCTCCCATTCCTACGGTTCCTACTTCCTGAATCGCGCGGAAGTTCAGGGGGAGTTGGGCCGATAAATTAGACGGTTTCAGTTTTCATACATCGCAGCGGTTGGCGTTTTAGAGAGTTCTAAACTTTCTTTAGAACAACGAGATCTTGTCTATGGTCGATAATACCTTCCAGCACAGAAATAACATCGAGACCGTGCTTAATCCAGTTTTCCTTAATGTAAGAAGGCGATATGATCGTAGTCCCGTAAGTTTTATCAATACCAATAAACTTACTGCCAAACTTGATCGACTTTTCGTTTTCTTTGGCCTGATCAAAGTCTTTGTATCCCTTGTAGATAATACCTGATTCGGCGAGGACGTTGGTTGTCAAATCCTGAAAATCTGCCTTCCTTTTCTGCTGAATTCTAGGACAAGATGTAAATCCTTCAGTCGTCAAAAAAATCAAGCCACCCCTCTTGGTAATGCGGGCAAGCTCATCGAGCCATTTGGGATGATCCTGTGGGCTCAAATGGGAAAAGACTGATACAGAGTAAGCGACATCGAAAAAGTTCGACTCATATTTCAGCGGCGGTTCAAAGCTATTGCAGTAGAATTCCACCTCGGGATAGTTTTTCTGAAGAAAAGGAAAGAGCGAGTCGTTGACATCACAAGCGTAATAATTAGGAGCCGGATATCGCTTTGTGAAATGAAGGATCTGTCTCCCTGCCCCGCATCCAAAGTCTAAGATGTTGACGTTTTCACTGTTGAGGTCGATGTGGTTATACTGAGCACAGACGGCGATCGGCAAATAGCATCGTATTCCCGACTCGTAATATTTCCGAATTGAGGTGCTGGAAGTTGTCCTTAAACTTGTGTTGGGCGGGACCGCAAAGTCTACAAAGCCTAATAACTTAAGTATTTGTACTCTTAGCGAGAAAGAGAAATTGATAAGAAGCTTGATAGTCTTTTTGGCCGCATCAATAAGATTAAAATGAGGCATAAAGTCACTCCGATTCCGTTATTTATGAATGGCTAAAATTTAAGATGCTTAACCCGGTAGTGAAGCTGACGTCCGTAAGCAACTATCGAAGCTGAAAGATATGGAACGGCAGCCCAGATGTTGGAAAACTGAGTTTGGACATGCAAAACTTTCCCGCTAGGATTAGAGTCTAAAGCGAGCGAAGGGTAAGCTCAATGATTCTTCTGTTCGAGGTTTTCTTCTTTATTCCAGTGAGCTAAACCTCAACCGGATGTTTCAACCGCTTACACGCCGAATACTCTGTCACAAGGGAGCTAGATCAGTGGCAACTTGCGTAGGTAGACGTACAGTCCCCTTGCAAGTTCCGCAGTCGAAAATCGTTTCATTTATAATGAGCGAGCAATTGACGATACGGCAAGGGAGTATCCATGATGATGCACATAAGTTAGGGAACTTGAGGATCTCATGGAGCCCCCCTTTGACAAATCCTGTCTCATATAAGACTCACCTATTTGCAAGCTTTTCAGGACTTTTCTGCACCACCAAGGCCTCCCAGCAAGCAGAACTCGATACTCAAGGGAAGCGCAAACAAATAAAGTACCAGCTAGCCGGGAGCGACCAAGACATCCCATTTCGGTAAAGTTTCTGAGCGTTGCCAATGCTGTTCGTACTCGGCTAACTCATCTTGCGGCACTGAGACGGATTGCGGGTAAATCCCATCAACTAGTTGGACAACAGGTGAAATCCCCTTCCAAGTCATCTTGGCAGCCCACTTGAGCGCGTCCTCAATGGTGTTGAGAATCGCGCCGTTCCAGTAATTCTCCAGCGCTGCCCAGCACCGCTCAATTGGATTGTATTTGCTGTGATAAGGCGGATAGTAAATCAGACGCACCCGCAGTCCAGTGGTTTGGACAAGCTGGACGAGTCGTTTGATGAATTGCGTCCGGTTGCTGCGCACCGCTGAACCGCCGTCGAGGTCGATGGCTAATTCACGGATGTCCGGGTACTGATGTTGATGAGCCTGCCACCAGTTACGAAGACAATCGACGATAAAGTCACTGGTCTCAGCCGACTGGCCAAAATAGACTGACAGCTCACTGCTGGCCATGTTGAGGATCCCAAAAGGGACTAAAACAGCATCCCAATGGTCATCGTGGTCATCCGCTTGCAGCGCTTCGAGGCGACGCGCTTTGCCCTGGCGGGAGAGATTGCCAATTTTGACTTTGGCTTTGCTGTCAATAGACAGCCTCAAGACGTCAGCCGCTTGGTCAGCCGCTTGATTCGCTTGGGCCACGTTAGCAAAAATGGCGTCGGTTTCAGGCAGCTTCTTCTGCGGCTTCACTTTTGGGGTTTTTTAAGACGATAGCCCATCCGATTGAGGATCGTTCCCATCGTTTGGCGACAGGGCAAGTCGCTGGCGGCATACCCCTTGACCGTTTGCAGGGCCTCCAGCACCGACTGTGCGGTAACCTTCGTATAGGCAAAGGTATTCTTGAGTTGAGGGTCGGCTTGCGTGTGCGGTTCCACCAATTCACGGATATCAGCGGCTAAGTCCGGTCGTTGCGCTTCCGTTTTGTGGCGGCCTCGACCCTGATAGTGATCCAAACAAGTCACGCCCGTGCGACGTTCATGAAGCCCGAGTTGAACACTCTTGCGGTTCCAACCGAGATGCGTTTCGGCCTGACGGGCCGAGCTGTTGAAGTAATCTTCGGCAACTTTCGCCATAAAGGCTCGCTTTTTCGGCCCAGTCAACTTTTGAGCGGCGTCTTGAATCGTTGCTTTAATCGCTGCTTCGAGCATGATACCGAGTCACCCGATAGGACTAGTTTGCTAGCTTAACTCACCGTTTTTCAATAAGACTTCTGGTATCTTATTTTCGAGCGCTTCCCCAAGCTCTCCAGTTTACTGTAGTCCTTCAATAAAACTGTTGACTGCATCAAATTGATCAGCCATCCGCGAGTGGAATTCCACACTGCGGATGTCGAGTTCTGGCAGCAGCTCGCTGTTGTGAATCAACTCATAGCCGTTGGGGTGCAGTGCGTATATTGAGATAACGCCATCCTCCCAAAACCAAACTTCCTGAATACCAATGCGCCGATAAATTTCCAGCACATCAACACCGCCGCTGGTCACTGTAATTTCTATCGCCAGGTTCGGAGTGGGCTGACGCTGACCAATGCAGTAAGACTCATCGGGTTCCTTACGGGCACCCAGTTCTTTCAGACCGATGGTGGTGCTACCTTTGGCATAGAAGCGAATTTGCTTCCGGCGCATATAGGTTTCCAGTAGCTGAGCCACAAGTTTTTTGGGTTCCTCATGCTCGTCTGAGAGCGGAGACATAATTTCCAGGAATCCATCCAAGTACACCAATCGTGCCCCAGTTCCTGCCAGGTCCACGTCAAGCGTTTCCAGCATCGTCCAGGTGACATTGGCCAGCACTGTGTTACCGAGGGGTTCTGGACTTGTCAGATTAACAACCATTGTCGAAAACTGGGGGAAGATGGACTTTTCGGGGTTGTCTTGGGAAGTTACCCATGTGTATTCATGATACTGGGCGAGGTCTAGAAAGGGTTTGAGGTCATCTGTTGGCCAAGATGAATCGCTTATTCTCAGATCTTGCACTTGGCCGGGAAACCGCTAAACACCGCCCTGCACTGAAAGTGTCAGGGCTCACTGACTCAAACCCCTAAAGGGGTTGAAGAGCGTGTAATCCTTATGCATCAATGGGTTTAGCCTTTGATAGTCCCT
>JBHJHM010000091.1:0-18459 GCA_050330865.1 Leptolyngbyaceae cyanobacterium | reverse complement strand
CTCGATTCAGCTTTCGGGGGCGACTCATGGCTCACTCAGGACGGCTCAATGACTCGGTTGCTCTGAGTTTGACAGGATTTGACTCTCTGGAAAAGCGCTCACTTGACAAATCTCCTATTCCCTTAACTTGTGGCCAATGGTTTGGGGATGGGGAGCTGATGGGTCCGGTAGGCGTATCGCAAGGGCTGCGGCACGGAGGCATCTTCCCAGGTTAGGGGCTGCAGGCGTTGACACACCCACCGGGTAGCCGGAGAACAGCAATGTTCTCCGGCTACCCGGTGGGTGTCTGACTAGCTATGCCTTTTAGAATCTAGAGCGGCAAAGCTGATGATTATTCTGCCCTCTGCATTTTGATTTCGGCCTTCAACGAATTGGCTTCAGCCGATACGCCACCCGAATTTCTAATAGCTGACGCGATTCGCCTGTTGTAGTGATGTACTCCAACCGT
Organism: Leptolyngbyaceae cyanobacterium; assembly: GCA_050330865.1. Taxonomy (GTDB): domain Bacteria; phylum Cyanobacteriota; class Cyanobacteriia; order Phormidesmidales; family Phormidesmidaceae; genus SIO1E4. The sequence continues at coordinate 18,011 of JBHJHM010000091.1, read as the reverse complement.
CGCTCAGGCCGCGCACAAGCCAAAAACGCGCCAACACCCAACGGTTTAGTCCCCCCTGTGATATCCACAATAATGTCCGCTTCAGATAATCCCAGTGATTCGGCATGAGCATAAACGCCATTGACCAAATGCAGCACATAATCAGGGTCGTGAATCGCCTCATGCCCAACAGTCAGGCTCAGTTTCTGAACAGGCTGGATGGGGTCCTCCACAGAACAGCTCCCGTGATAAAAGGTAATGTGCTCACCAATGCACTCCTCAATTAGCTGCTGCTCTAGCCGGCGGGCAAATTCAGCCGATTCAGGCGTACAAATTATCCAGCAGTACTCCAGATGGGGCTCTTGCCCCTTGTTCCAGTGGTGACGAATGGCAAACTCAGCCGGTGAGTCCTCTTTAGGGCTCATAATCACAACCAGTCCCCGACAGGTCTCGGCCAACGGGGTCACCTTTGCTGTGTCGGGCACGATCGCATCGGCAATGCCAAATCGAGCCAGCGATCGCCGTACCCAATTCGCTAAATCCGTGAAATAAATCGCCAACAAAATGATGCCCATCGGGACGCTCACCACCAAAAGCCGAAAGGTTTCTGGCTTAAGCGGAATATTGAGCCTTTTTTGTAGCCAAGGACTAAAACTCTCTTGAAAGAAGACGGTAACTTCATTGGAGAACAGGCCAAACAGCAGCACGCCAATGAAGAAAAAGGCCAAAAAGTTCTTGGTCGGATCGCTAAGGGCTTGGAGAATGGGACTGCGTTTGGGCATGGAGGAGAGGGGGGGAGAGCTTACAAGGGTAGACTTTTAAAGGGCTTACGAAAGAATAGGGGTTTCAGCGATCAAAATCCTTGCTCTTTCAACGAAGGAATAGGGCATTCAGCTGCTCGGAAGACTGTCACGTCTGCTGAATTTGAAAAGTCTACCCTTGTAAGGGGGAGAGGGGGAGGTGGAAGAGTGATGAGGGGATGGGTAGTGGGTAGTGTGGGTGATGAGTCAAGGGGAGAGAATTCAAAACTCTTACCATCAACTATCGACAATTAACCAAAAGCCAAGAACCAAGAAACATCAACGAATAGCTAATAACCAACAACCACTAACGATCGCTTCTATAAATCTGTAGGAAATTGTGCCAAGGGCGGCTGTTTGTTCTCAGCGATGAGTTTGGTCAAAGCGGTTTCGGTGAAGCTTTTCAGGACAGCGCCGGAGGTTTGGTAGTCGGTGATAGTGATGGGTTTGAAGCCGTGGGCAAAAAGGGACTGATTGCGAACTTCGAGCGCGTGTCGTAATCGGTTGGATGCTTGGGTGAAGTGTTGGCCGAGGGGATCGTCGGGGAATTGGCTGAGGAGAGTGTAGCTTTTCCAGAGGGCAAGTTGGACTTTGCCATTCTGAGGATCACGTTCGGCGGCGTAGGTAGCGCGTAAGGATTCGGGCAGTTGGGCAACATCAACATCGCCGGTTGCGATCGCGTACGCTTGCTGCAATCGGATCTGGGCCAGCAGTTCGAGCGATCGATAAATGCGACCCACCGCATCGTCGTAGCGCTGTTGGTAGGCTCGACGTTGGGCGTTGAGTAGCAGGTCTTCTACTAACTCGTATCCATGTCCCGCGATCGCTTCGGGAGCTTTGAAGCCGGGATCAATCGTTTGGCGACTGTGCAAAAGACGCTTGAGCGCTAACCCATAGGACTTTACCTGTTTCATCCGCATGGAAAGCAAGTCCCAGGCGGCAAGATGATCGAAGCGATCCCAAGCGTCAAATCCGGCATAGATATCGCGTAACTCACGAATGTGGCGCTTCTGGTCAGGGGGGAGTTCGAGGGATTGCAGTAGGGTTCGTAGGGCTGCGATCGCCCCAGCATAGTTGTAGTCCTGCAGAAATTTGGGGAGTTCTTGGTTTAGCGATCGCTCGACCGTTACCAAGGTTGTGGGGGCTCGTTCGGTGGATTCGCCGCGCTCGACCCGGAGCAGGTTTTCGCGGGTCGCGTTGGTGGTGAGATACAGTGATAGCCCGTAGTCCAATGCCACCATCCCCAGCGAGAGGGACATGGTTTTGGTGCCGCCGGTATAGTCGGCGTATATGGCGCTGTAGGGGGTGCTACCAGGTTCAGTTTGCTGGATGGTTTTGGCCTTGTCGCTAATGAGGCGATAGCACTCGGCCAAATCGTCAGGATTTTCGAGCAGCACCAGATCGGTGTCAGGATTGAAGCGATCGCTCCTCAGCCCCAAATGCGTGGGCAGATTGGGCAGCTTCGAAACGACTTCCCCACCGCGTCGGATTTCGCAGGGGGTGCCATCACCGGTCACTTGCGAGATGCTGCCCCGTGACCCGGTAGAGCAGATGAAGATAACGCGATCGGGGTTCAGGCTCTGAACCGCTGTCACAATAGGCGATGGCGAACCACCAACGGTAATCAAGAGAAGAGTAGACATAGTGCGTAAGGTGGAAGGCAGAGGGCAAAAGGTAGAAAAGAGAATCACCCGCACTGTAAAGACGCGATATGTGGCGTCTCAGAGGTTAGTGGGAGATCTTAGAAGTGAGCGATAGGATGGGGGAGTGCTCATCGGGAGGGAGGGTTAATGGTAACGCTGCAGCTACGGCAATTGGATGTTCCCCCAGGTCAGCGACTGCTGTTGCATGATGTCAGTTGGGCTGAGTTTGAGGCCATCTTGGAAGCGTTAGGGGAACATCGCGGTACGCGCATTGCCTACGACCAGGGTCTATTAGAAATCATGGCTCCGTTACCTGAACATGAATATTTCAAAGAAACAATTAGCATCGCGATCGAAGATATTTCGGAAACGCTGAACCAAGACTATGAAAGTTATGGCTCTACGACGTGGCGGAAACAAGCAAAGCAAGCGGGGCTAGAACCGGACAATTGCTTCTATTTTCAGAATGAGGCTCGCATACGGGGCCAGCTTGAGTTTGACCTCAGTCAGGATCCCCCTCCCGACCTGGCGCTAGAGATTGATATCACGAGCAAATCACTGAATCGCTTTCCCATCTATGCGCGGCTAGAGGTTCCGGAAATTTGGTGTTACGACCGGGGACATTTGACGATTTACCGCCTTCAAGGAAATCAATATGTACAAGTTGAGCAAAGTCAAATTTTTCCGTCGTTAAATATTCAGGCGTTGCCACAACTCATTGAGCAGTATCGTAGTCAGGGTCGGCTGGCTTTACGAAGGGCTATACGAGCCTGGGTACAAGAGCAGGAAACTCCAGGGTAAAAAGGTTGCCTGGGTATTTGTCACTGGGTTATGTAACGCATGGGATCTCCTGTAGCTCAATCCAACTAGCCTGCTGAGCCAGTTTTTCGAGGGTAATGTCTGTTTGCTGCATTTTCGCCTTTGTCTGCTTCAAGGATTCTTGATAGGGCTGAATGAGTTCCCATTGAGGTCCTATCCTATAACCATCAGCATTTTCCATAATGAGTCCCTGTTTCCATAAGGGTTTCAGTGTAATTTCTCTAAATACTTCTGCTGATGGGATTAGCGCCCAATAGCTACCACATAGACGACTGTATAAGTCTTGTTCGCTGATCCCAGGACTTTGCTCTGCTAAATCGAGGACTGAAAGATTCAGGCTACTTAACTCAAGTGGAATAACAGGCATTTCTACCCAATAATTTTTCTCAGTCGCAAAATTGATGCATTGCTCTGCAGCTCTATCTTGCGCCTGAATGTAGTAGAGTCTAGCTACATCGCCTGACAAGGTTGCAGCTAGTTGTAATGCGAAGTTTATGACATTATTTCCTCCCGTCAAATTCGCCCATATTTCCTTGCCCTGACCACCAACTGAAGATAGCGCTGTAATTATCTGGACAACCCTTTGATATGTGAGTTGAATGTTCCGGCGATCGATTTCGCACCAGTAAAGCGATATTGATTGTCTTCCTCCAAAAATAATCTCGCAGTGACTTTTCAACAGCGCAGGCAACAACTTCTTCATTACATCGCCTTCTTGCAAAGAACCTTTAGCCGTTCCGGGAGCGTTGTTGATGTATTTAGAGGAAAGAAACGCTTTCTTGTTCTCAGCAACGCCTTGGATCACCTCTCTCGTCGTAAAAAGAATGATGGATTGAACATCACCGACCTTTTGACCTTGTTCGCGGTGACTAGCTTCTCCTGATCTAGCAAAGAATGCTTGGTCTTCAAAATTCCAACGTTGATAGCGGTTAGCCAAATACGATAGTGGGGCTGTTACTGCTCCAGGAGAAAGGCCCAGACCCATCAAGTGATAAACTCCCATAACTCGGCATTCACTCCGGTTGTTTGTACTTTATTTTCTTATTTTCAACTTAGTCTTCATAATCCCTCTCTAATCTCTAAGTTAGAGACCATATTGCGAGTGTCTATCTTCAGATATTCTTGCTTGTAAAACAAAATTTTTAGAAGCTTAGAAAAGCTCAAAACCAAGGCAATTAAAAGTCTCCATTGGATGTTCACACTCGTTAACAATTGCTCTCTTCAGCCATACATTTACACAGAAGTTGAAGTGTTTATCATCTTTAAAGTTACCTAAGTATTTATCTGGATTTTCTAAATTTCTATCAGGACAGGTCTTCACTATACAAAACTTAAAGAAAGACAAAATGAATTTGAATCCTATATGCCCGTGACATAGCCATCGAACCAGATCAAAATTTACTGTCTCTAGCTTTGCTTTCCAATCAAAAAAGAGCTGTAGTATTTTCTCGGCTTCGTGCAAGGTTAAGATTTTCCTCTTAATCAGCTCTGACTTCCATCCTTCATTGTTAAGCAATAAACTATCTCCATCAAGATTCAACATTTTCCAGTCGATACATTTTCCAATTTTCTCGAATTTCTTTTCAACCTGTGCTTTTATTTGTCTAGTAGCCATACTGACAGCACATCCTAAGATAATCACTTGCTCAAAATATTGCTCAAAAAAATTCATGGTCTTCTCAAACCATTCTTCAGAAATATGAAGTCTTAATGTTTCAGATAAGACTGTTCGGTCAAAAAAGTAATTTTCTATTGAATGGCCTCGAGACCAGATAACTCTGCCCGTTAGATTTATATTATGCTTTTGTATGTCATCTTTTATTTCCTCTTTATTTAAATAGTTAAAACCTCTAAATTCACGATCTACAAAGCCAACGAGACGGTGAGCATAATCTGTATTTGAAGCTTTTTGACAAATTCTTTCTACTATCTCACGGTTACCTAACTGTTTTTCACCTTCAGAGACATCGCTACTAATGAAGTCTGAAGCACTATCTATGTTGATCCGCTCAATACGTTTCTTCTCACTCAATTTAGAAAACTCGTTAATAAGCAGCTTGAAAAATTGCCTGTCATCTTTACCTTCTACTAATAGCCTTTTGGTTCGATTAGTCTTTAAAAGCACTTGATAAGCTTTGAGAGTATACTTACCATTTTTACTCTTCATAATTTGCTTTCTCCAAAATCAAAAAACAAGCTCATGCAAATAAATCTTAATTTCACGGTGGAGTCATTCGCCTTTTCAAAAAAGTAATCAAATGTAGTTACAGTTATTACTGTTCAAGCTTCTCTTCAGAGTATTCGGCTTCATAGTATGAAGCATCATAATTCAGCGATAGCTTTTTCTTTTTCCAAACCCCCTGAAGGTTATTCTTGCTCTGCGTACTCTTCTTCATAGTATTCAGCTTCCTTATAATCAGCAGTATCTTCCTCTTTGCTAGTTTCTCGATTATCGTTTACCATATCATCTGAATTTTCTTCCCGTTGAGTTTTGGAAACATTCATAGTTTGAACTTCGTCAAGATAATCAGCTCCAATGCTAGGAGAATGGGTACATACAATAATTTGCTTGTCACCAGTTTGCAGTTGGAGTTCACTTAATAAAATTTCTTGCCATTGCGTGTGTAGTGAAATTTCAGGTTCATCAATTAATATGACTTCTTCAGAACTAATATGGGCTGCATAGAGTAAGCTAGCTATCTGCCTTTCTCCAGATGAGAGTCCTTTAAATTCAGTAGCCATCAGATCAGACTCCTTTTCGCCTTCTAAAAACCCTTTATCTTCCAAGAACTCTTTATTTTCCAAGAAATTCTTAAAATCATTCACCATTTCTTCATCTTCATAGCTCAAGCAAATTTCCGGAACAAAAGAGTCGCTGTATTTACTTTTTATCAAGATCTTTTTTCCTCTTAGAAATTTGTTTAGTGAATCAAAGTATATATTGAATCTTAGAAAAAGAATACTCACTTCTTCGAGTTCTTTTTCTAAGATTTCTTTGTATATTTTTAATAGCCTTGCAATCACCTTGCATTCTTCTCTTTCTACAACTTCGCTATCAAGGCTCTTAGATTCAGCTTTTTCTTTATCAGATTTGATTTTTCCCTTAATTGATTCGATTTTTTCTTTGGTTGATTTAACTTTTTCTTCGATTGTTCTAGGAAGATCAAGATATGGACCGACGGGTGTTATGTTTACCTCGTTAAAAAGCGAGTTTATGTGCGAAAGGAACATATCTATTTCTGCAATAATCTGTGTCAAACTATATTGCGCCATAGGATCGGACATGCTTACATTGCCTCCAGAAAAAATAAGCATGTCCGAGATTTTTGAGGCCATTTTCCCAATCAAGTTTTGATCTGTTTGAATTGCAGTTTTTCCTGAATCTAAAATACTTTCGCCTACTTTAGAAATAATCTCTGGGAGAGAGAGGAAATTTATATTCGGAACAAAACCTCCAAATATCTCTCGCAAGAATTCTGAAATATCTCTCTTTACTTGCTTAACAGAAGTTTTTGTGTTGTCAAGATCTCTGCTCTCGTATGCAAACCAAGCTTCAATAATAGAACGAAATGTAGGAAAGTAAGCTACTCTTGACAAATCAAGCGCCTCTGCTGGCAAATTTTCGTTCTCTCTTGAGAAAAACAATCCCCTTCGTTCCCCGTTCCTTTTTAACTCTAGTCGATCTGTGTCTTTATACTGTCTTAGATAATAGAAATCACCATTCTCAAAATGAATACTTATTCTATCGAAGTCAATATCAAAAAACCTTTCAAAATCTTTATTCATAAAATTAGTAAGGATGTGAATAAAGGTTGTCTTGAACTCACCGTTTACACCGTATATAACGTTAATCCCTTTATGAAATTCTTGCTCAATATCAAACTTTTTATATAAGCCTGTTACTTTCACTTTTTTGATATAGTTTTTCATATCATCTCCTAATTGTGTGAATAATGTGCTTGGCCCATACCTAAACGAGTTTTAGTTCCGGTTCCTGAAAATATAGAGTACCGTACCAATAAGCAAGCTACATGGGACAATAAGGGATCTACACGCGCCAAGACTCTAAGCGATACGTTTCCAGTAAATCCCGTAACATGACCGCTGTGGACTTGCATAGAGCGAGTTTGGATACGGTGTCGGGAGAGGGCAACCGCCTCACCCAGATACCCAATTAACTCATCACCGCCCAGATAAACCGGGGCAAAGTGATTCCAGCGCTCTAGCCAACTGCGAAACATAAGTGTTGGGACTGGCAAGGGTAGATAAATACGGTTTTGAGAAAAAGCAGTGGGTGTCACAAAGCACAGCTCGAACTGGCGTATAGGTTCCGGTTCGTTGGCCACTTGCTCGTGATAGAGCCCTTCGTAGCTGGTGATGTCGTCGTTGCGATCGCTGATATTGAAAGTTGCGCCTAAAAATTGGAGCTTTTCACCCAAATCCAGCGTCGAAATGGCTTTGGAAGATGACTCCTGTAAGCCACTCATAGAGAGTTGATAAAACTCACCAGGTTGAAAGGTGATGAATTCTTTGGAGGTAGTGCATTGACCGACAAGGCCAGAAAAGGTTGTTGAGGGAACAGACTCGCTACCCATTTCGATGTGAAGCCGAGAATGCAGCAACTTCCCGAGTTCCAAACTGTACGATTTGGGGAGCGAGACAGGCGTATCCGTGTTCAGCGTCCAGGTAGAGCGAATGAGCATTGTTATATCTCCTTGAACTTGACCCAGCCAGGGACATAGCGAATTTCGCCCTTAGAGTTCATCACAGTGCGTCGTGATTTAGGAGCTTCAAATCCCGGTGCTCGGATGCCACAGGTATCGCGGATTTCACCGACTAGCTCATCCGGCATCAGGAGCGTAATGGTTGTTCCCCGCATACCGCTACCCCATCCCACCCGCAGCGTATGAGGACAGGTTTCTGGTTCATACAAGTCACGGATGTAGCTAAAATCCAGATTCTTGCCTTGAGCGTTGGGGTTGTTTTGCACAGCCGCCCAGTAGTCGTGCTCCAAGTCCCACTGTTCTTGGGCAAACTCTTGGCAGATCCGCAGCAGGTCACCGACAGATTGAAAAGGTAGTTTCATGCCTGCGGTATGACGGAACCAAGACAGCATTTCATGATCGACGCTGAGGGTGAATTGAGTTCGCACGTTGAAGACCATCTCAGCGTAGATGGAGGCTCGATACTTGGCTCGGTAGTCAGGAAAGCGACTAGTGACAATGACCTCGTTGACCACGGGCAGATTTCTGAAGACAGGACGTTTTCCTCCCCTTTGCACTTTTTCTTCGATCAGAGGATCAGAATCGGAAACGCTGACTGCCCTCATAATGTCGGTGTTGGGGCCTTGGCGAGTTCTGGCTGTGTGGCCTTGATAAGTTAAGCCATAGTTCGAGAACAACTCATCCATAAACAGCGAGTCATCAGCGAACTTCGCTTTGCGCTTCAGCTCACCGAGCGATCGCCGCAACCGCGACTCAATCTCGCTAACTCGGCTATCTTTAGGAACCCGATACTTATCCGCATGTTTCAAGAGGTGGTAGGCGATCGCCGTCCGGATCGCCCCTTTAATCGATGATCCTGGAATGTAGTGACGCCCGAAGCCATCGCGAATCATCGGACGCAGATCGGTGATTTTCTGATTTGTCCATTTCAAGCTTCGCAGCACTTTGGGGAAGATGGCCTCACCTGTCTCACCTTGAACCATCCACCAGTCTTCGCCTAGAGCGTTCTCTAGCAGCGTGACAATTTCATCGCGGCTCTCAATGCGCTGAATGTAGTCGTTCAGGACACCTCGCTGGCGCAGGATTTTGGCAAGTGCTTCTTGGTCGGGCAGATACAAAAATTTGCCCGTTTGCACATACTCGTAGGGGTTGAGCCGCTGCACCGACGAACCAATATGCAAGATCTGGCTGGTCAGCCGAATCTGCTTGGTTTCATACACGTCAGGCTTAGCGAGGGTTTGACTAGGCGCGATCGTCATACCAGTTCTCCAAAATTCACCTCCCGTCCGGGCGATTGATCGCGTAGACCTTCCCAAAATTCGTCAGCAACACCTTCTTCATCCACCTTGAAATCGCGGCGGAAGGTTTCAATCGCTGCCCAAAAGCTCGGTTTCACAGCAGTCAAAAGATCATAATCTTGACTGGATACTAATACTGCAACTCGTTTAACTGCTTTCAGAATTTCAACTGAGTTTCCTTGCTCTACCTCAGTCATAATTTCATCCAGGTGAGTTTGAGCCTGTTCAATAGTGTATTGAGTTGACAAAATCGCTCCCTCCTTTTCAGTTAGGCAGTATTTTCTCTGAGTTTGACCGGTAAACTCACCGCAATACCATTGCGATAGAAAGGATGAGGGATCCGTGTGCCATCCTCTCTAATAAATTCTGGAGGAGTCACATCGGCTAGTTGACCCTGAGGCTCTTGAGGAAAGACAGATCCTTCAGAAAACATGCGAATCATTTGGCGGCGTAGCTGACGACCTGAGAAGGGTGAGGCAATCCAGCCACCTCGCTCCTGCAGAGTGTACTGAGCACTTTCTCCTAGCCAATCTGCAGTGATGGAGCTATCCCAGAAGAGACTGATGAGACTGTAGTGATTTCCTTGCTGGAAGTTGATGATGCCTTCCCATTCTGGAGGAAGGTTTCCCCAGTATTCGACGTTGAATCTGCCAGCCCCACTAGACCGCTCACCACCGAGGCCCTCTTCTCCCAAAAATCGCAGACAAGCTTCCAATCGAGTTTCTAATGCATGATCAGCAGAGGGCATATTGAGAAGGAAATACAAACCTGAGCGATCGCCTTCATCCCAGCGAAACTGTGTAAAACCAGTGTGGTAAAAGTTAGTCGCCCTGGTTGTGCGGTCAATAGCCACTTTTGGGTTGATCTGCTTTTGAAACGACTGGTCGTAATCAAACGTGCCTGCCACATCCAATCCTAAGCCTTTGAAATCTTCTTCTTTATTTTGGGTTTTAGCAATCAGTTGGGTGCGATCACATTCTAGAAAGCCATCTGCCTGATACCAGTCTCGCCATATGGTGAGGGGTAAGTATTTGAGCTTTCTAAAGGTCTTGGAGAAGGGCAAATCATCTTTCCCCGCCGGATAATTGCCAGGTAATTTAATTGGCCGAGGAAGATAGTAGATTAACATCCCATCTTTTTCTCGGTATACAAAAGTCGAACTAATCGAAAAGGAAGGTGCCTGGTTAGAACAATTTTGTCCCGAAGTAGGAAAATCATCTAAAAAGTCTTTGATCGAGGGACGCTCGATGAGTCTTGCATACGCAGTCATCCAAGCACTGAACAGGGTGTCTGATCGAACACGCTCACTTACTTGTTCGATCCCAATACCCGTTTCACCAAAGTGAGTAGGGTTGCGCCCAAAGTTAAGACGCACAAGTTTCCAGTTACTCATTGTCACTTCCTTGGGAGTCGCTACCCGGTGTCAATCTTCCTTGAACTTCACTTGTAAGTACTTCAAACTGCTGAAGCAGAACGGACGTGTTATCCATTTCAGCAATAGGGGCCAAGAAGCTCGTGTCTCCTGTCGTTACTTGGCGATACTGGTCAACACCTCGATAAAAGAACCGGAACTCTTCGAACCGGACTTTACCATAACCACGGGAGCCATGACCTCCTAGAGCATCGTCTTCCAGAAGGGCGAGAGCGATCGCCAGGTTCTTCAAGTCTTCTCCAGCCTGCTCACGTTTTTCGACGGTATACACCATCTCAAAATTGAACTTAGCTCCCGCCGGAACCCGTTCAAGCTGTCTAGGGTTAGCCGCTGCCGTGATACGATCCAGACCATTTTCAAACTTCCATTCAGCCATATAAAGTCCAGTGTCGATCTTTTCAAGCTGTTTAGCAGACTCCTTTGTCAAGTGCGCGTCCCGCACGATTAGACGAGCGGGTGCATTTCGTCCTCGAATTCGCGTATGTTGTACTCCTTCAATAGATGCTGTCGGAGCGTTATCAGGTGCTAATTTTCCTTTTTGTACAGTCTTAGATGGAATCCAGCACTTAGATCCCCCGGTTGAACCAAAGACCCGGCTCAGTTGGCATGTCTCAGCTCCTTCAAACCGAATATATTGTCCATCAATCTCGCTGTAACCATTAACATGGTCATCACTCTCGTAACGGTAGGTACCACTACCTCCTAGGCGATTGAGGGGTTTGTTAAGCAAGCGTTCTAGAATTGAACGCAGTTTTCCTTTAATAGAAGAGCCAGGTAAGTAAGGTTGTTGAGTAATTGGATCACGAATAACAGATTTATCCAACCCACCAATATCGAGGGTTTCACCACCCCCTCCAATATGGAGCCCTGTTTCAACGATCAGAGTGCTAGTAATGCGGACTTTTCCAAACAACGACTTTTGAGGCTTCTCGATAACTTCAGGAATTTCTGCGGCAGTCATAATTAGCGGCCTCCCTCTGCTTTGTGATACGCAATGATGGATTCGATGAGCTGAACTAAACGCTCAAAATCTTTTAAGCTGTGAACTTTATCGATCGCGGCTGACATAACTTCACTTAAGGGCCTTGCCGCATCTTGTCTCGCAGCGGCATAGGCTAGTTTTGGTTTTAGGAGAACAATATCAGTTTCAATCTCCTTGAATAAAGTTTGCTCGTCCTTGGTGTCACTATCTTCTGAATCTCCTTGCGATAGCTGCGCCTTCAAACGGTTAATCGCATCGAGAAACTTGCGAATCTGATTCGTTTCCAGTCGTCGATTTCGCAAGAAGGGGCCAAAGTCCTGAGCGTGTTCTACTAGGGTGCGAATTTCATATTCCCGTAAGTTGCCCAAGCCGTTAATTTTTTCAATGATTTGGCTTGTGATATTTGTGGACTGGTTGTTCTTACTGGAGTGATTGCTCTTCGGAGATGGCTTTCCAGGTTTATTAACGACTTTATTCATTGTTTTCTTGACCTCCGGAAGTTGAACGATTAAGTAGCTCTAGCCAGGTTGCGATCGCTCTAAAATAAGGTGCATTATAGGGACTCTTCAAAGACTTCCTCACGGTATCAAACCCTCCACTATTTTTTACAGCCACAGGAAATCTTGCCAAGGTATAGGCCACCCTTGGTAGATGAAGAAAATAGCGCAAGTCCTTTTCATTTGGTAGAGCCTTTATGCTTGATTTTGCTTTCTCCGCCTTCACCTTTTCCTGTTTGAGTTTTTTAATCCACTGTTCTTGAAGCTGAGCCGTAGACAGTAAGTTTCTTGTAAAACTCCGCGAATACTGTGTTCCCAATGATTCTTGTAAGTAATCGACAAACGGGAAAATGCCAAACCATTCAGGTCGAGTCTCTTTTTCTAGATATTCCTGGACATCCTGCTTCAAGACATCTGTATTTGCAGTTCCTAACCATTCCTTCCACTTGAACACTTGCTCAAACAAGCTAAGGCTATCGCGTCCATTTCCCTTGGCTGCACTTTCAGCATCGCCCGAGTCATCGGCAGATTGATAAAGAGGATACTTCGGCCCACTCAGGCTGATGCCACCTGAAAGAGTAATATCAGAATGCCATCCGGTAAACGCACGAAAGCTTTGATAAACATCGAAAGCAAACTCCAAGACCTGATCCCACGCACCACTAACAAATAGATCGTCTCCTCCAGCGTAGATGAAAAGGAGATCTTGGCGGGGATTAGAGGTAAGATTTTGAAATTTCCGAGATTCTTCTTGATGCTCCTGGTGCTTGAGAAAGTCGCGATCGCGATACTCAGCCAGGCTGTTGAGATAGACCTTGAAGAAGTAACTCATTTGCCGTGAAAGTCCCGATAGTCTTGACAGAGTATAGTTATCTCCTAGACCTTGAGCAAAAATCCGTCCTAGCTTGTCAACATCCATCCGTAGATGCCCAACTCGCTTGATCCCTTTAGACTTATCTTCAGCCATTTCTCTGGCTGTTATAAATGTGCCAGGTTCTTCATCGCTTTCCTGACCGTAGTTACCTAGCAGCAACGGAGTTGGATTCTCAAAGTGGGCAAATTTGTAAAGGTCTACATTCCAGTTGTTAATGAGATAGACAGCTTCTGGATCTTTAGAAATGCTCCTAGCACTTTCAAATAGGTGATAGTAAACTTCTTCTCCGCCTAGCTTGATTTTGATACGTGCCAATGCTCCCTTGTCAGCAGAGGACGATCGCACCAATGCTCCTACTTTGAAAAGTTTTTGACCAAGGTCAAACATCCTATTACAAGTAGGACAGGCTTCCGCGCCTTCCCCACCCAGTTGTTTTAAGGTTTTGCAGTCGTCTCGATGGCAGACTTTACAGGGTTCATGGGCATGGCGAGTAGCAAGCAAATCGACAATTTGATTGTCGAACTTACGGCTTTTTTGAATAGCCAGTGCTTTAATAGCAGCTTCCCAGTGAATCGCAAATCTTTTATCAGCAACATGCTCCTTGGGGAAAGGCAAGCTAGTTAAACTTAGAAAAACCTTGCCTTGAAACTCTTCGAATAGCCATTTATTAAAGTCATTGCGAATTTTAGATATCTTCTGATGAACAGCCTCATCGGCAGGGGCAAGCATATACAGGTTCCCACCACCTGCATAAATCACGTTCGACCGAGGCAGATTGAGCCGAGTTAGTAGCTGCTGAACAATTTCTTCCGTTACCAACTCCAGGGTAAAGCTACGGGCTCTTAGAGATTTCAATGCTCCATCGGATGAAATGGTGTAAATGAAGTCCTGAATTCCGGATAGATCACCTGCAATTAGGCAAAGCTGCTCGGCCTCTAGGTTTTTGCCTAGAGCAGCCGCGATCGCTGCTGTCGTTTTAATCTGATCAAAAAAGGCCACATCAGGTTCGCCAAAGCTAATGTATGTCCCATATTTTTCCAGTAAAAACATCAGCAGTGATAGTTGCCCCCAGTCTTCCTCTTTCAGCTCGGCTAAGTCTGCTTTGGCTTCATCCCTTAACGCACTGAGTTGAGCTGCATCCGGCTCTTGCGTCATCGGATAGGGAATTTGGGGATAATGCTTTCTGGGGTCGCGTGGGTCTTCGGTATTCTTAATTGCCCAAGCAGGCCAGTAATGAACAGAACTTTGCTTTTTCTCCAACTCAATAGCGTCGAAGACAACCTTCAGAGCACTGATAGCCTCACTGGGTATTTCATGCTGTGGCCACTTCACCAGTCTTTTAGCTTCGGTGATAGCCTGATTCCCTGTTTCGCTGATATTAATCGGTTGATGAGAAACCCTTGCACCAGACCATTCACTTAATCTCAAAAGAGCTTCTTGGAAAATTTCGAGGGCAATTTGGTGCGATAAAGCAGTCATGATAGCTTTGCCAATTACTTTCCTGAATAAAATGTGGAGCTTTGCTAGTTAATTCTGTAAAAATGCTTGATAAGTTTTATTTCGGTAAAAGCGATCGCACCTCCTTGAGCAACACCTCTGGCATTCCTTCAGAAGCCCCTGATATCCAAGGTCCACAGGTCATCTCCAGAAACGGTTCGCGGCGGTGAAGCTGTTCAGTTTCATCTAACGTGCTATTAATCACTGCCAGACATCGGAGATTGCCTCGATCGCGACAGAATTCATGCCATTTTGTCACCTCGTCTGGTTGAGAGCTAATGATGAGGTAGTGCGAGCAGGCGTCTAACACCGGCACTTTCTCTAGTTGCACCCGACCCCCAACATCCACAATCACCAGGGGCTTCTGGCGGCGGAGTTGCAGGATAGCTTGCGCCTGATACGGATAGAAGTTCTCCGTAAGTTCACCCTTATAGGCCAACTTAAAGGTTTCACGGTCCTCCTCAGTGGCAGAGTTCGGCAATTCTGCGATCCAATTTCCTTCGCCATCCCACTGTGCCCTTTGGAGGAAAACCTCTGGGAAGTCGGTGAGGAGTGCGTTGAAGAGGCGATGGCTGAGGACCGACTTGCCGCTATCCGGTGGACCCACTACCAATAAGGCCGCCCCTAATCGGGGACGCCCTTGAGACAAACTCAGCGGAATGATTTGCCCTGTTTGTACCTGGCGTGAGTGCGTCACCACGACGACCGCGCCTAAGCGCGGGTCATAGCAGGCGACCCAGGCAGTGGGATGTAGTTCGTGAACCAGATGGGCATACAGCCAGATAGGCGCGCGCCCAGAAATCACCACGCCACCTGTCGTATCAATACCGGTTGGGAGGGTGAGCGATCGCAAATCCGCTGGCGTCATCAAGCGGTCGGGGCTGGTGAGGGCAATCGACAGAATTTGATAGTGCAGGCCATCGGTTATCTGAGGGTCACTCAGACTCAGATGGACATTGTTGTTGGGGGCCAAGGTTTGGTTCACCGTTCGAGGTTCCATCAAAACGCTTCTAGCATACACTGGGTTTGAAGAGGGGGCTTCCAATTCAAAATTCAAAATTCAAAACGCCACTCCCTCACTCTTCCACTCCCCCACCCAGCCTCAATTTATCGCCAATGACAGAAAACTTTGACTATCCACCTACACCTGCAGTGCTGCACAGTCTCAGTGCCGGACAGTTAACGAGTCGCTGGCAACGGGCGGTGCGTCTCTGGTGGTTGCTGCGATCGCTCTACGGGAGCGCTACTTCCTGGCAAAACAGTTTGCCAAACGGGTTTCGCTATGGGGATGTGCGATCGCGGCTCTTTGCCCCTAGCCATGGCAAAGCTGAGAAAGCGACGGTTGAAGATTTGACGGCCAGTTGCCGGGGCAGTGACTGTATCTGTCAGCGATCGCTGTACCAGTTACTGGCCAGGGGCAACCCGGCTTTTGACTGGGACGAGTGGTGTGGGGGCATGGAACAGTCTAGTGGCCTAGCAGCATCGGTGTGGGAGGCGGCGCGCGAAACGGCACCGTTTGCGGTGGTGCATCGCTCGATCCGGGACGATTTGAAGGCGCTGGTGCAGCAGGGTTGGTTGTACGCGCCGGGTCGGGGATTGTTTAGCTGTGTGCCAGCCAGTAAGTGGCCATCGCTGCCGACCCCTGTGGGCGGTGAAGTGGTTGATACGACGGAACTTTCCACCGCAGAGACGTGGGAACTGCTCTCGGTGTTGGAAGCCATCGCTTTTGTGCAGCCTAATTTAGAGGTGCTGGTGCGTCGTCTGTGGGAGCAGGCGAACCAGTCAAACTCGGACCCTCCCCATTGGGAAGCAGCCCCCCAAAAGCGTATCTTTATTCACCTGGACTATATCTTGCCGCCAGCGATGCAGGAGCAGGTGGATACGCATCAGGCCACGATTGAGCCGCTTTGGCGCACGCGGGAAGGGGGCATTGTCCAGTTTGAGTATCGGTTGGCACGTGAGGAGCGGCTGGTGACAGTAACGGTGTATCCGGTCTGTCTACACTATGCGCGGCGGGCTAAATATCTCAGTGCTTACGGGCGTGATCCGAATGGTCAGATGGGGTGGCACAACTATCGATTGGATCGGATTGTGTCGGCGCAACTGCAGGTGCTGCCCTGGGGGGATGCGGCGGTCCCCGAACCGTTGCGGGAACTGCGGGCTCAGGGAGAACTCCCTACACCGTCGAGGGTAGAGGAGGCGATCGCGGAGGCGTGGGGGTTTAACTTTTATCTACCGAAGGCGTGGCTGCTGATGCGATTTCCGGCGCAGTTTGCGCGCTGGTATGTGGATCAGACGGAACGGCATCCGACGTTTGAACGGGTGCCGTATGGCGAATTGCCGCAGTGGGTAGCGCAGTGGGTACCGGAGGCTGAGCAGACAGAGGTTTTACAGGTAATTCGGGCGCGATCGCCGCAGGATGCGTATTATGCGGGCTGGGTGCGGGTGGGGGATATTAATGTGGTGATGCGGTTGCGAGACTGGCGACCGAAGGGGGAAGTGATTGCCCCGTGGGTGCTGCGGCAGCTGAGGGCAGCGGAGGCTAGGGTGGTGGTGGGGTGGTATGGGGAGTAGGAGGAGTGGAGGCGACTGTACCCCCTACGGAAGCGTGTGCTGTGCTGAAAGAGCGGGCTATTGCTGCCCTAGAATGGCGAATGAGCTAAGCAAGCTTGAGACATCGGAGGGGCAAAATCTTGCAAAATAATGCAACACTCCCCGGAAAATCGATTTATCGGCTAGTATGCTAACTAAGGCTCCAGCTTTCGCTAGGGTCTGCGGATCCTTGAAAACCGCATAACCTCGTCAACCCTAGCGAATCGCTTGCTACGCATAACTTTCAACCGTTTTCCACAAGGGTCTATTGAGAGCGATTCGCATTAATTTTGGCTTCCGTGAGACCCTAGCGAAAACGGCTATCTCAAAGCCTTGTACAGTAAGGCTTCCAAAAGTCATGGGTTCGATAACCCACCACCCCGAAAGGGGACGGAAACAGGCTTGTACAAACGTTTCAAGCTCCCCTGGAATAGGTTCGATAACCCACCACCCCGAAAGGGGACGGAAACATTCAGCGTCGCGCATTAGCGCGAGAACATCTTGTTCGATAACCCACCACCCCGAAAGGGGACGGAAACAATGAGGCCCTATTGACGACAGAGGAATCGCCAGGTTCGATAACCCACCACCCCGAAAGGGGACGGAAACTATTAGAAAGTTCAGTAACCGACGATGGGCGAGGAAGATCGATAACACACCACCCAGATAGGTGACTTAATCTCTTTTTGCTTAGTTTTTTCTTAGTTGCGTTCTCGTTCGATAACCCACCACCCCGAAAGGGGACGGAAACCGGTTGCACTCCCGTAATTCCGTTCAGCATTTCGTTCGATAACCCACCACCCCGAAAGGGGACGGAAACCGTGTCCCTGAATTGAGCTTGTAGTCTAGCTCGTGTTCGATAACCCACCACCCC
>JBHJHM010000090.1:0-7109 GCA_050330865.1 Leptolyngbyaceae cyanobacterium | reverse complement strand
CTCCAGCCCCAGCGAAGACGATATCGTGATTGCCATCAAAGACATCGCTGCGGTTAACCGCATCCATTACTGTATCTTCCAGGCCATCAAAGATAGGTTCTGTCTCAGCGGCAAGAATTGCAGCTCTTGCAGGCCAGGGATCGTTAACATGAGTTACCCTGTCCGCAGGCTCCTTAAAGCGGTAAACACCTGTTGCAAATTCGAGAACGACATCATCCGGAGTTAATTGTGGATAAATATTGCTGAAGGCTTCCATCGTATTGGAACGAGAAGCCAGAAACCCAGGCTTGGGGTTCGGTTCAGAGCTCATAATCAGACTGATACCTTGGCCGCCTGGGCGAATATTCGCCAAAAAATCATCCCAGGTCATAGCCTGAGATAGCGGTAATCCTCCTTCAGTATAGTAAATGCCGAACGCATCTTCTTGGTCTAAGTCATAGGGTGCCATCGCTACGTAGGCACCTGCTGTTCCTCGCGAGTCCAGAAGCTGATCGTAGTCTAGGGATAAACTCAGACTTGCCGTGCCATCTGGATTACCCTCAAAAATCGGCGATTGGATCATTTGGACGACAGGCAGTGTCACCGGTATGTCGAGGCCCCCATCATTATTGACATCAATGGGTGTATCATCAGCTGGAATTTCATCGAAAATATCAAATTCATTTCCGATGAGTTCATTTGTTTCACCGTCGTACCAAAATGTGCTCTCAGTAGAAAAAAGATGGCCAATAATCCACATTTGCCATTCGCTGTTCTCTACTGAGACTGGGAACCTGTTGAAAGGGGTTGAAACATCCTCAGGGCGAACAAAATCTTGTCTGAAGGGGACGCCCTCAAATTCAAAATCCATTTGAACTGTATTATCAGCTTTAGAATAGGTGATCGTTGCATCACCGCCTCCAGCTTCCATGATAGGTTCATGGAGTTCAAGTTCATCAGGAATCGTTAAACCTAACCCCAATGGAATTTGGATATGTCCTTCATCTTCTGGAGCAAAAAAAGTCGCAAGCTCAGCAAAAGTATCAAAATTGCTGCTACTTTCGGGAAGTGGACTAAAGGAACGAAATGCTTCTAAATCTACGTGAGATGCAAACTGCAGTCCCTCATCAATACCGATGTCTTGAAGATGGCGGAATGCTTCAGTATTGCTCAGATCTGACAGTTCTGGATTAGCTTCCTTGTAAAATTCAAGATCAACAAATGGTGAAAAAATTCGCCCCCCTTCGATACCCAACTCCAACAAGTGATCCAGTACTTCACGAGTAGTTAGATCGATCAAGTCAGGATTGGCAACGGTTTGATAGTAGCTTAAATCGACAAATGGCGTAAACCTTAAACCATTATCTATACCAATGGTTTTAAAGTGTTCAAGTCCGTCATTAAACTCTCCACTAGCAACAGCTTCTGCTGCCACTTCATTTATTTCTAGGTAATAGTCTTCATTGAAGACATCAGTGAGTAAAAGCATCGTACTAATCCTCAAAAAGTTGTGCCGATAGGAATCAAGTAAAAGATAAAGTCGTCAAGTTTACACTGCAAGAGGTAGACATGCTCGTGAATGCTTCTAAATCAAGACGGTCAATTTCAGTGAAGCATTTCACAGCAGTTTTCAAAATGCACGAGAATCCATTTGCCGAAATAAATCTTCCAAACACCACTTAAAAAGGTGCTCAGAGATATATCTGTAGTTTTATCGGGTTCAAAATCTTTGAAGTCTCTGAACTTTAATTGCTTCTCTGCAAAGTTCAGTCTTATTAGCTCATGCTAGAGCTCGACAACAATATATCAAGTAATAGGTGCCTTAAAGATGAAATTCAAGTTAAACTTAATTTAAGTTTAGAAATCCCTGAAAAATCCATGAAAATTTGAAATTTCATATGGTCCATATTAAAAATAGACTCAAAAAAATCTTGGAAGTATATAGAATTTGTTTCTATATACTTCCAAGGAATAAATAAATTTTCAACTATTTCAGACATCTGAAAGAAACAGCGAATGCATCTATTCTAATGTCTAAAAGATCAGAGAAGCTTAGCTGATAGCTTCCATTAAAAGCTATAGCACTCCTAGCTCCTGAAGATGCAATAATCAGTTAATAGCTTGCTAGGCTACAACCTGGCAGTCACTTACAGATGGAATGACAGTTGTCTTAAACCAGTCATCGATAAATCTTTCTTGTAAGTCTGGTTTCTCACGAACTCGCACTAAGTAAAATCCATCTATTTCTGTTGGACCTGCAGTATGCTTTTCTTCACAGATCTGATAAAAGTCGACAACAAAACTTGCCCTATCATAGAGAGTAATATATACATCGTAATTTTTAAATAATAAAGAGTTCAAATTAAAATTGATTGAATTCCCTTCAAAAAAAATTCCATAAAAGTATATTAATGATGGATCTCCTACTGGAAGAAACTCTCGTTTCACAAATGCTTGAGGCAACCAACTTCTTAAGCGTAAAAGCGTAAAGATATAATAATGAAGGCATAAATAAAAAGCATTTTCTTGATTACGGAGCTGGTGATAAAAATTATTAATGCTGCCAGATAATATCTTGGGAGAAATGAGATCAATCCCATCTACTTTGACAGCTGGAAACTCTACTTTTTTAGGCCAGTGGTAGTATCTGAGGCCAAGCAAATACTGGCCTGAATCTAATTCTAACTTTTTCCAATCTTGCTTCAATTCATTCAATTCACTACTCCCTGAGCCAACGCGAATAATCGTCTTATAGTCAGGAAAACGATAAACTACAATTGTCCATGATTTTGCTGATTTTTGTGCCGCTGAGATATGAAGCTCTATCGTTTCCTCAACTGTAAACGGGCCAACAGTCGCAATAATTGCATGGGTGTTGAGGCGTGGACCAAAAGTCATCCAAAAGGGAAGCGTGATCGGGGTCTCTAGTACTTCTTTGCACAACGGACGCCAGTCGAGAACTCGCTGGCTCTGTCTTGATAGTAATGCGTTATATCTTAAGCCAATTACAAACTTCATAATTTTGAAAAAGATGAAGGATAAAATGGCCAATGGAATCTCTAAGATTAGCCATAGGTATGAAATAACTAAATTGAGAGTTGCTATCATGATCGCTCTCCTAAAGGTAATTAATTTGAGTGGCCAGATGAATTGAAGAACAGATTCCAAAAATCCTAAAACTACTGTTCTTTTATTACTTTGGAATCTATTTATAATTGCTTGAAGAAGCTTCAGCAATAATAGCTGCAAGTTCTTCAGGAGCATCAATATGGAGATTGTGACCGCCAGATAAAACAATGCGTTTAGCCTGCTGCATTGCTATTTTCTGTTCTGATAAATCTTCAGGACGATTAAACGTACTGTTATCTCCATAGACAAGCGTGATAGAAGACTTGAGTTGCCGGAGTAACTCAAGATATTTAGCTTTGCTAAATGGAAGCCCACTGGGATTCATGACAGTGCGTGTTCGTAGTACTGGATCCCAGCGCCAGCACACTCCTTTATCAGCAGGCTCAGTGATACGCCTTGCGAGTTTCACTGATAAGGCTACCGACATTTTGGGTGTTACCTGTCTCAGCCTTTCGGCGGCAGTTTTTATATCTGGAAAGATTGAATGTTGAGGCGGAGTGTTGAGATAGTCTAAATGAGTCGTTAGCTGATCTAGAAGCTGCCCACTTTCAGCTTCCGTGGGTAACACCGTTTCTACGAGAACTAGAGATTTGACTACTTGTGATCGCACCCCTGCCAGCAAGACTGCCAGTATTGAGCCCATTGAGTGTCCAACCAGCGTGAGCGGTTGATTGAATTTTTGATGTACTAGGGCATCAACATCAGCTAACAAATCGACTAAAGAATAGGTCTCTTGTCGATAAGACGATCGCCCATGCCCCCTTAAATCAGGAGCAACTACGTAATACCCCATCTCTGTTAGAGGGACTGCGACTTCTTCCCAGACCGCTCCTTGCTCTAAAATTCCATGAAGGCAAAGCACCGTAGGGTTACTTTCTTTTCCCCAGCTACAGACACACATGTTACGTCCACGTATATCGACGAAGGTTTCACGCATCACTTCCCTCGATAGCGTACTATCCGATAGCTTCAAGGAGGCACGTGTGCTTGCTTCCATACCCTGGGATAGCTCTATTGCAGGTAGCGTGTAGCCCAACTTAGTAGCCAGTTGCCGGCCCGTTTCACTCAGCTGATGGGGCAGCTTAATCGTTTTCCAAGCATCGCCCAACTTTGGATCAAGCTGTCGCCGCTGAGTGAAGTTAGGATCACCGACAGGCATCGAGCTAGCGTGTACACCATCTGCCATGCGTTGACCTTCATAGGGACGAAGGAGGTCTGATTCGAAGGCAATATTGAGGAATTGACACAACTGCCTCACAGTTGATTCTGGAGTTTTTACCAAGTCCTCATAGCAAATCTGTTGATAACGCTCAGGTTCTACAGACGATTTAAGAAAATCAATAATATTCTGGTTGGTTCTCACCCAGATGTCTTCAGCGACCTGATAGGAATCATCACTTTGAGCATCAATCAATTTCTCCATTCGCATTCGGACAAAGGACTCAATCACGGAATACGGATGCCGCGTCAAATAAATATATTTGGCATCCTTAAACAGTGTTTCTGCCCGGTCCAATGTCTCCTTACTCATGGCATAGGTTGGAGATTTATCAATTACATGACGTGAACCTGCTAGCTCCTGAAGGATTGCATAGACTTGAGTAATCGGTAGATCTTGGGAAACCATTTCGGTGAGTATGGCTTGGCTGCTCGTAGAATCAAGATTCATGATTTCCATGAATGCTCGCTGTAATCCCTCGCCGAAGTAAGACAGCCTTAGCTCGCGATCGCGCTCTGCCATGGTGGCAAACGGCAATAAGTGTAATTCTGGAGGCGAAAAAAGTGCTGAGTGTCCTGCTAACATGACTCGAAACAGGGTTGAACCCGAACGAGGGCTAGAGAGAACGAAAACGGGACCTGGCAAACGATCGCAATCATTTGTCTTTGCCTCCACTATTTGGACGACGCCTTTGAATCCATCCATGACATCTGCTGAGGGATTTAGAGGTTTCTGGTCTGGCACTTCCAGAGTGCCGTGAACCTTTTCAAATTCCTTTAGCAGATATGCAGCTAGCGACTTTATCTTAGGATGTTCATAAAATTCTCGCGGGTACAGCATGAGCTTAAGATCTTGCTGTATCTTACTGATAACTTCCATAATCATGAGCGAATCCATTCCGAAGTCTACCAAGTTTTCCTCAACAGATAGCTGCTGGAGATCGACCTGAAAAACGTCGACAATTTGCTGCTTTAGGTATTCCATTAACTGGCCTTGACGCTCGATTGATGGCGTCTTCAAGAGCCGATTAAGGATGCTGACTTTCTCATGTGATTCAGCTGGACTCTCAGGCTTGGATAACTGAACTTCATTAGCAATTGCTTTAAGGTAAGGTGGCCGAGCAACAGTAGGAAATTGTTGCAGCCAGTCTAACCATTGAATCGAAAAAATACCGACTTGAGCCGTATCTTTTTGAAGAGCCAAACCCATAGCCTCTAAACCATAATCCGGCGCCATAAGTTCAAGTCCTCTTGTCGTCATGCGAGCTTGATCACGGCTGTCCATTCTGGCAGTCATGCCGACTTCGCCCCAAGGTCCCCAGTTGATGCTGAGTCCCGGCAACCCTTGAGCACATCGATGATGTGCCAAGGCATCGAGAAAGGCATTCGCCGCAGCATAGTTACTCTGACCGGGCGAACCTAAAAAGGAGGTTGCTGACGAAAATAAGACGAAAAAGTCTAGGGGAAGATCGAGCGTCAACGTGTGCAGGTGCCAAGCTCCTTTAAGCTTGGGGGCCATCACTTTGCTAAAGCTTTCCCAATCTTGGTGAACCAATACCCCATCACTAAGCACTGCTGCCGTATGCAAAACTCCGCGAAGCGGTGGCATGTCAGACTCAATCATTTGCAAAGCATCAGCCATATTCTGCTGACTCGATACATCCGCTTTGATGACCTGTACTGAAGCTCCCTGTTGTTGCAGTTGTCTCAAAATAGATTGGGTTTGAGAAGAAGCTCCTCGACGACTAAGGAGTGCCAAATGACGCGCACCTTGATCGATAAGCCATTGAGCTGTCTTGAGACCTAAAGCTCCTAATCCTCCCGTAATTAAGTAAGTTGCCTCGGACTTGATTAGGGGAGCTTTGGACTGGATCGGTCGATCGCTGCGAACGACTCGTAATACATAGCGCCGGCCTTGGCGGAAGGCTATATTATCTTCATCGTCAGCATTGGTGATTGCAGTCAAGACTTTATTTGCATCTGCAAATGATATTTCTGGGTCTAGATCAATTAAACCGCCCCAGAGATTAGCATGTTCGTCAGCTAAGACTCTACCTAGGCCCCACAAAGATGCCTGAGCAATGGCAATAGGGACATGGGAATGTACTGCGGCTGCCCCTTGACTGATTAGCCAGATACGAGGCGATACAACATCGCGACTGGAGTCAATTGCCTGCAAGAGGTTCATCAAGCTGCCACATATCTGGAGTTGCGATTCTTCAAGAGACGACAGGGTTAGCTTGTCAGGCCGAGGAACATCTAAACTCCACAGATGAATCACACCTTTCAAGGGATGCTGGCTGACTGCGATCGCATCCTGCAGCCATCGCTCAAACTCGTCTGGATGAGATGGATTGAGGGTCCAAGTATAGTCACCGGTCTGGGCATACCTCACACCTGCATAAGCCAGCCAGCAATGCTGTCCCGCTTGAGCTAGCTGCTGAGCCAATGCTTGTCCCAGCCCTCCCTGATCGGTCAAGATTAACCAGCTACCTGGGGTACTTAAATCGACTGCTTTATGCGTGCGGTTACCCTCAGGCTGCTCATGCCATTCCAATTTATAGAGCCAATTTTGAACCGTCGCTGCTCTCAACTGCTGATGATGATGAGTGGTTAGGACATCCACAAACTTTGGCAATATTGCCCTTTCTTCTTCGGAGAAGTGAGTCACCTGGGCTAGCTGCTGCACCAGCGTATCGACTTCGCCTCGGGCTAACAAGCTGACCAACTCCGTCACTTCTAACCCCTCGGCGGCCTCACGCTGACGATGATTGCCGCTCTGG
>JBHJHM010000089.1:0-19813 GCA_050330865.1 Leptolyngbyaceae cyanobacterium | reverse complement strand
GCAAGATGTTTTTTCTCTGGATTGCAGTTGATGAGCGGCTCAAACGCTCTAAAACTCGTCAGAATGGCCCGTTTCGCCTTTGATGCAGAACCTTGAAATCTCCACATGGCAATGATTTCAAGACTTGGAGATGTCTAATGAAAATATTCAAGGATCATTAGATGCTGTTGCAAGTGTTGGTGGTGTTGGGAATGGTGGTCGAATTGAGATTACTAGCCTGAACGGCTCCATCGAAATTCCAAACGGGATAGTAGATGTCGGTGCCCAAGAAGGAAGTGCAGGTGAAATATTTATTCAGGCAGGAGACGATGTCTCTTTAGCTGGATTACGTGCTTTTATTTTCTCAAATGGATCTGGTAATGGTGGAAATATTCAAGTCATTAGCATAAATGCTGGAATTAATACTACGGCTGGAGAAATATCATCTACAGCTCCAGGTAGTAATGCTGGTAATATTACTCTTCGTGCCAATGGCGATATTTTCACTGAAGATATATCTTCACAAATTAACAATGTCGGAGGTACAGGGAATACAGGTAATGCAGGTGTTATTGATATTAGGAGTTTCAATGGAATTATAAATACTACGGCTGGATTGGTATCGTCTACTTCTCCAGATGGCAATGGTGGCAACATTACTCTTCGTGCCGATGGCGATATCTTAACTGATAGCATATCTTCACAAATTATTTCTGGCGGTGTAGGTGATGCTGGCAAAATTGATATCCGAAGTGATAGTGGAATCGTAGATACTACAGATGGAAGCTTAAATGCCTCTACTCCTGATGGTGTAGGCGGTGAGGTTTTTATTGAAGCAGACCAAGACATTACAACTGGAACTATTCGCTCAAGCTTTGGTTCTGGAAACTCAGGCGATGTCACTTTAATCAGTAATAATGGTTCGATTACAAACGTACTAGGCTCAATCACCTATTCGAATGATAGGCATGATAATGTTGAATTATTTGCTTCAGAAAATGTGGAATTTGACCGTATTGATGCCGATCGCTTGACAGTTTCTGGTGGTGCGATCTTTCATGATGTAAACAGTTCTTTCGATTTTATCGATGTTGACGGAGACGCTCGATTTACGAGCACTTTAGGGGACATTATCTTAGACGAAATTGACGCTGGAAGCCTTAACGTCAATGCCAATGGAAACATTACAACTACTGATGTAATCAATGTTGTTGGTACGGCTCAATTGACTAGTGCTGAAGGCGATATTACTTTAGACGACATTACTGCAGATAACCTTCAAGTTGATGCTGGGGGCTTGATTATTGGCAATGGGATACTAACAACTAGCGGTGGCGCGAATTTTACCAGTCAGGCTTCTGGGGCAGGAACAGTAGAGTTGGCTAGCCAGAATGACACTGTTTTTGGCAACTCGCTAATTGGTGGCGACTTAATTGTTGATGTTGATGGACAAACCTCTCAGACAGGAGTGCTGCAAGTTGCTGGTGACATTATCGTTGATGGTGAAATCAGTGAAGGGCCAAATGCACTGCTAGTTAATACAGTGGGTGATCCAAGGCAAGAAATCACTTTGGATGATGGCTCTGTAATGATTACTGGAGTTGGGACAGTGCTCTTGGGGGAAGATGAGATGATTCCTCCAGGAGAAGAAAGCACTCTTCAAGAATATCCCGCCAACCTCACGGTAAATATCCTGCCAGAGGTCGTACTGGGGTTTAATCAAGTTTTAGACAATGAAACTGCGATCAATATCAGTAACCCTGCCAATTCTTTTGGAGGAACGGTTGAGTTAAGAACTGAAACTGGTGATGCTGATATCATTTCCGGCATTCCTGGCATTGCCCAGGTAGGGCCAATATCAGTCATGGGAACGGCTACTTTCAATGCAACAAATGTAGGCAACATCGGGCTGACGGCTGCAGACAATCAGTTTAATGAGATTGAGTTTGTCGGTAGAGATGTTGATTTAGTTTCTAGTAGTGGTTTTGAACTATTGACTTCTGTTGCCAATGGCGACTTATCTATTGAAACAGAGGGAACTCTGACACAAGCTTCAGACTCTTCCTTGCGAGTTTTGGGTGAGACTCATTTAGTTGTCGTAGGTACAGATTTACAACTAGGCAATGTGAATCTCAATAATTCCGCACCCGTTACATTCATCGGCCAATCCTTGATTGGCGGTGATTTTAATCTTGAACCCTTCGAAATTCCCTCTTTTCTACCTGGTGTACCTCCTATAGTTCCTGCTACTGTTCTTCAAATACCTGGAACTACGCTACAGGTTGCTGGAATGCAAGACGATAACATTCTTGCCAATAATAGCGATAGCAATCCAGATAATGATTTTGAGCTAGACGTTCTTCCAACAAATGCTTTCCAAGAAGATGGATCGGGAAATATTTTTATTACCGATGTTGGCCCCGTCAACGTAACCGATATTTTGTCTGATAATTTGGGTTCAAACAACTTGACAGGGAATCTTACGGTTAACAGTTTGAGGGAAGGTCTTCGTTTTGAAGGTGAAGCTTTTAATGATGAAACTGCCATTAACCTAAGCGGTAATAACCAACTTTCTGGACCTATTTCCATTCAGACGAATGCGCCTACTGTCGTTGACGTTTCTGGTACGCCGAATATTACTCAGAGCGATTCACTCGCTGTTGGCGGTACTGCTACTTTCAACGCTGAAACGGGTATTGTTAACCTGCCAGAAGTGACGAATCAGTTCGGTACTGTTGCATTTTCAGGAGCCGATGTCACCATTCAGGAACAGGATACTTCGCGTTTAGGGAATTCAGATGTAACAGGTAGTCTGAACTTTACGTCAGGGGGTGCCATAACGCAACAGGGAGATATACGGGTAGTTGGAGCAGATAGTACTGCTCAATTTACGAGTCTCGAACCTGACGCTTCCATCACTTTAGATGGTGCCAACCAGATAGCAGGTTCTGTTTCTTTCAATACATCGGGCAATGGGGATGTCACTTTGGTGAATACGGTTTCTGAAACTCAACTAGGAACCTCACAAATTAGTGGCAACTTCACGGTCGATTCAGGGGCGGGTATTTCCCAAACAGGACCGCTAAGCATTGCGGGACAAACGACCCTCAATGCAGGTGGCAATGATATCGACCTATCCTCAACAAATGACTTTAGAAGCGTAGCTATTACGGGAGCAAATGCTGTCACGCTTGCAGACATCAACGATATCAATCTGGAAAACTCCCAATCATTTGGTGACTTCACCGTTACGGCTCAAGGCTTGGTTGATACGCAAGATATCGCGATCGCGAATGGCAGCATTCAACTTATTAGTGAAGCCGGAGCGGTGGATACAACCGATGGAACGCTCAGGGCTAGGTTCGTGAGTGGGCAAGGCGGCAACGTGGATATCAGGGCTAATGGGAATCTCACTTCAGGTGAAATTTTTGTCAATGGCTTTCCCAGTGGCAGCATCAGCCTGACCTCAGAAACTGGGACGCTGTTACTCGACGGCTTCGATATTCGAAGTAATACTCTGGGGTCTGGCACGGGGGGTGGTGTAACCCTCAATGGCGATACTGTTCGGATTATCAACGGCGGTAGAGTCACTTCTTCGGCAGTCAACAACGGCACAGGCGGTACAGTAACCGTCAATGCACGTGAGTTCTTGATTGAAGGAATTGATAACCCTGACGGTGATACCAATAGTGCATCGATAACAGGGATCGGAACCGA
Source organism: Leptolyngbyaceae cyanobacterium (assembly GCA_050330865.1). Taxonomy (GTDB): domain Bacteria; phylum Cyanobacteriota; class Cyanobacteriia; order Phormidesmidales; family Phormidesmidaceae; genus SIO1E4. Next base: position 16,117 of record JBHJHM010000089.1, on the reverse strand, counting down.
TACCTTTCGAGGTAGCGCCGGCATAGGGGGCGATCAAATTATCAATGCAACTGAACTGATCCAAATTTCAGGCACCCAGCCCGGTGAATTTACACCCAACTTAATTGATCAAACAGCAGTAATCGATGCGAGTTTAATCCGCACTGGCTTAACAGCCTCCTCTTTAGGAAGTGGCGAAGCGGGGGACCTTAGCCTCAATACACCCCGCTTGATAATTCAGGATGGTGCCGGGGTTGCGACGGCTGCCCTAGGGACAGAGGTGCAGGCGGGTGCAGGCGGCGATATGGACGTGATGGCTAATGCAATTGAGTTGCGTGGGTTGGCTGGGTTGGCAACCGCGACATTAGGGGCAGGGGCAGCTGGCGATATTCGCATCCGCGGTCGGGGAAGTACGGCGGAAGATCCTGTTCCCGCTAGCCAAGTTTTTCTCTACGATGGAGCTGCTATTACGGCTGACGCGATTCCCGAAGCTACGGAAGAAATTGCCGAGCTGTTTGGGCTAGAACAGCCCTCGAATACCGATGATTTGCAGGCTAGAGCTGGAAATATTGACATCACGGCTAATGACGTTTTGTTGGATAACCGATCGCGGATCACAACCTCCTCAACAGCTGGCGATGGCGGCACCATTACATTGAGTGATGTGGGTGCTTTAACACTACAGCAAGGGCAAGGCATTGGCGGTATCTTTACCGACGGTGGAGCTGGTGACGACGTTGGCAGAGGGGGAGGCATCAACATTGAAGCTACCGGCATCTTTGCAATTGACCAGGAAAATTCTGATATTTCAGCAAGGGCGTTTATCGGGCGCGGAGGCGGTATTGAAATCGAGGTTCAGAGTCCACCCATCGGTATTCGGTTTCGTCCTGGCTTAACGCCCTTCAGCGATATCACCGCTGGGTCAGATCAAGGCCCTTCAGGGACTGTGGATATTGAAGCCCTAGGTCTCGACCCTACCCAAGGGCTACAGGCTCTACCAGAAGAACCGCAGGGACCGGAAGCAATTGAAGGCTGTGCGGTGAGTGCCAACAACCAAGCGGCTGGTTTCTTTGACCTCGGGCGCGGGGGCAAGCTCCCTGGTCCAGAAGACTTAGTGACGGCAGACACCATCATTGCTGAGTGGATTCCGCTGGAGTTGGTTAATCCTGCTACATCTCAAGCAGAGCAAACGCTAAGGTACCTTCAGCACAGTAAAGTCACTCCTTATCTCATTGCCAACTGCGGCATTGATGATGAGTGAACACCTATGCACTTTCACACACCATCCCTGGTTTATGGTCTGCTCTCTGCAGCTGTGATTAGTACTGTCTGTATCTCCTGGCATGCCCAGGCTCAGGTTATCCCAGATGAGACCTTAGAATCAGAGAAATCCATTGTTACAGAGATTAATCCTGACACCTATCGAATAGAAGGAGGGGCATTGAGAGATTCTCTGCTGTTCCATAGCTTCGAAGCGTTCAGCATCCCAGAAGGACAGGGGATATATTTTGCCAACCCTGAGGAGGTAACTACCATCTTTAGCCGAGTAACGGGAAGTGCCCCGTCCCAGTTGTTTGGCACATTAGGAGTAATGGGCGAAGCTGATTTGATCTTCCTCAACCCCAATGGCGTGCTGTTAGGGCCAAATACAGAACTGGATTTGCAAGGGACGTTTACAGTAACGACGGCAACACAGGTGGTGTTTCCAGGAGGAGAAGTATTTAGTGCAGTTGCACCAGAGGCAGTCCCTTTGTTGACGGTGGATGTGCAGCCACAAGTAGGGGTAGTGTTTGAGGGAATTGGTCAGGGTGTAATCAGTAGCGAAGGAGCCTTAGAAATTGATGGCGATCTGACCTTCATCGCAAACAATGTGGAATTGGTAGATGCATCCCTTCATTCTTCTGGAGCAATCACACTCATTGCTGGAAATGAACTCATACTCAATAATGCTGACGTACAGAGTATAAATTGGGGAGCTACCCCAGGTGGTGATGTTTCTGCCACCACCAGTGAATTGAGCCTCATCAACGGTGGACGCATTCGAACGACAGCTGCTGGCTCTGGCCCTGGTGGCAATCTAACCATCACTGCCCGACAGTTCCGAGTTCAGGGAATTGAAGATAGGATGTCGGGCTTGACGACCGATACCTTGCTGAATAGTAGCGGTGATGGTGGAGATATCGTCGTCAATGCAGGCGCTATTAATATTTTGGGTACGGATCCTCAGGCATTCACTCCTGATCCTGAAAATTCATCTTCAGTATTGGCGACTGGGTTGTCTGAGACAGGTTTCACAACTACAACCCTAGGCACAGGAAATGCTGGGAATTTAACGATCACTACGGCAGAACTTAGCACCCGTCATAGAGCAGGAATAGCAACTGCGACTCTTGGCCTATCCGAAAATGCTGGCAACGGAGGTACCCTACGCGTTAATGCAAATACTGTTGAATTTCAGGGACTGGCAGGTTTGTCCTCTACGAATCTGGGGTCTGGTGATTCTGGCGATGTAGTTGTGGATGTCGATACACTCTCCCTAATGGATGGGGCAACTTTGACTGCAGATGCGATTGCAGCCGAGAAACTTATTCAACAACTTCCGCAGACTGCTTTAGGTGAAGACTCTAACTTGAATTCATGGCTAGAGATAGCTCAGAATTCAGTCAGCTTGACGGACTTAGGACATGCAGGAAATATTTCGATTTCCTCTGCAGGAGATGTACTGCTCGATAATCAAAGCCGCATCTCTACCAACTCTTTTACTGGAGATGAGGGAAATATTTCGATAACTACAGCTTCTGTTTTATTGTTACGCCGAGGAAATGGTATCGGCGGCATCTTTACTAACAGCAGCATTCCCGACTTTACAGGAAAGGGGGGCCGCATCTCCATTTCTGCTGAGGTTATTCATGCATTGCCTCTAGAAAATACTGACATTTCTGCTATTGCTTACCTTGGACTTGGTAACGGTACATACATTGAAGCTGGAGATATCATTGGCCTTGCTTTTAGAAATCAGTTAACTCCCTTGAGTGATATCACCATAGGTTCCGAAATTGAAATCTTACAACTTCTAGAAGGACTGCCTAACGAACCACAAGAACCAGAGTTGTTGATTGAGGGGTGTACCGTCACCAATAACAACCAAGCGGCTGGTTTCTTCGACCTCGGGCGCGGGGGCAAGCTTCCCGGCCCCGAAGACTTCGTGACGGCAGACACCATTATCGCCGAGTGGATCTCCTTAAACATATTAGATACGGAAACTTCCCAATCAGAGCCGTTCTCGGATGATTTCCAGCGCACTGGAATCGAACCTTATCTCGTTGCCAACTGTGGCGTGGATGATGAATGAAGCTCCCAGCACCTTGACGCCAACAGAAGCTTCACGAGCAGCCTAAAAAATTCGTAATTTAGCTTAGCAGCCTGCATAAACCCAGACGGTTTTGCATGAGAACTCATTGACCTGAGTTTGATCTACATAGTCTTGGAGTGAAATACGATGCGATATTTTATAGCTGCGTTAGCGATCGCCTCAAACATAGCTTTTTGGGTACCGTCTCAAGCCAAAGCCGACAATATTCTCTATCTCAATTCGACACGCGGTGCAGGAACCGGTAGTTTAGGCAACTTTCGGAGCGCGATCGCAGATTCCCTAGATGATTACGGCGATGGCAGTATCTTTGATGTTGACTTTGTTCAGACCCATGTAGCTGGCGACTTAGCGTCATTTCTGAATGCCCAGCCTATCGATTACTACGATCAAATTTGGTTTGATACCACCATTCGTGATACCGCTGTTCTCAACGATGCGGACCTGGCAGCTTTGAATACTTGGGCGGCAAATGACCAGCCAGAATTTATCTTAGATAGCTCCTTCTTCTTTAGAAACAAGACAGGTTTCACCTTGACAGCCTCCGCAGAAGCGGTCACCTTCAATGAGGCGTTGGCACTCCAAAGCATTGGCGGCGGTATTCTCATCGGAACTGATCACAATCAATTTACAGACACAGCCAATCAGATTCTCACAAACTTTGGCTTTGACACTCTTTTTACAGGAGTTTCTTTGATTACGGCTGATGGTTCCTTTGTGGGTGATTTGCTATTACAACCTGAATCCGTAGGGGATGATTTCTTCACAAATAATTTGGAAGATCTGACAACGTCTCATATTCCTGTCGGAGAACACACGTTGAATGCGAACGGCGGCGATCGCACCATCACAATATCAGAAAACTTGTATTCCCTGAGCCCCGATAAAGTTGTACACATTGGAGCTAGCTTCGATACTGGCAGCAGTGAAACACCGCTGATTCCTGACGATATGGAATCCGTTCCAGAACCGACAGCTTTGGCAGGACTTATCTTGACTGCGATCGCGTTTGCGATCAGCACAAAACATCCGCAGCATACAGTCTAAAAACAAAAATTGCTTGTAAGAGAGGGCTGTGCAAGAATGCCTGTGAATCCTGCAGAGCCTTTTTGATATCCGAGTTTTACGGTTATGGGTCTAGAAGGATGCATCTACCAAAGTCGCAGAAGACGAATAAACCTCATCCGATTGGGCAACTAGGGGGTTCCCTCAGGCCAAAATCAGGAATCTGGATGGGGTCAAAATTTCATTCTCTACGCTCAAAGCGTACGAGGAAACGTGAAGTCTTGCACAGATGGGCGACGTTATGCTGCTACTATCGGCCTGAAATTTGGGCTGTGGGGCTTACCTGTTTTGCATGCACCGCAATTTTGGCAACTCCGACCCTGGCTCAAACAGTCGATGATGTTCCGCCTCAAGATGCCCTGCCGCTGCCCTCCGAAGATCAGACGCTTGAGGACATTCCTCCTCAGCAAGATATCATTCCGCTGCCGCCTGAAGAACCTTTACCAGAGGAACCACCCGCCCCACCTGCCGACCCAGAGGAGGTTTTGCCTGATCCATTCGGCACACCGCAGGAACCCGTCATTCCGGGTGAAATTCTAGAAACCACTTTCTTCGTCACCGACATCCACATCGACAACAGAACCCTGTTTGATGACGAGACACTGCGCCAAATTGTCCAAGAAGCGGTGGAAGAACAGACTAGGCAGGATGCCCCAGGTATCTCAGATTCTCAAGAGGCAGCAGACGACGAAGTGAGGATGGATGAGGTGACGATGGACGATTTTGTCCCATCTTGGGACCCTCAACGTCTGACTGTCAGTCAGCTTCTGGGGGCGGCCCAGGCTATTTCTGAGTTTTATGCCGAAGCGGGCTACCCTGCCTCAGGGGCGCTAGTTCGCATTCCACCCGCAACGCGAGAAACGGGGATCGGTCCTGTCGTCTTCGATCTGCAAGAGGGGCAGGTCGAAGCGATTGAAGTGGTCAACGTTGTCTTCAGTCGGGATGCTGAGGCAACCGAGCCGTTCACCGTGGTTCCCGCTAATAACCAGTCGCTGAATTCGGGGTATATCAGTTCTCGCCTCGGCATCCGGGAGGGCGAACCGCTTAATGTGCCTGTCCTGCAGGAGAAATTGCAGCTGTTGCAGCTCGATCCGCTGATTGAGCAAATTCGGGCCAGTGTGAGCGAAAGTCCAACACCGGGCAATAGCTTAGTGACCGTAATTTTTGAGGAAGCTGAATCCTTTGACCTGTCTTTGGGCCTCAACAACAGCCGTCCCCCCAGTGTGGCAACGGACCAACGTCAGGTGTTTTTGACCGAAGCGAATCTGCTGGGTATTGGCGATGCGATCAGTGTAGGCTATTCCAACACCGATGGCAGTGATGTTGTGAGCGTCAGTTACGAACTGCCTTTAGGTAGCGAGGGCACCAGCCTTGGCTTCAGCTATAGCGCTAGCCAAAATGAGATTATCGACTCTGATTTTTTCGACATCAACAACGATGGCCGGGGCCCCGATATTGAATCAGAAGCCGAGACCTACGAAATCAGCCTCCGACACCCTATAGTCCGAACGGTACAAGAGCAAACGTTTCAGGAGTTCACGGTGAGCCTGACCGGATCCGTTCGAGACAGCCGCTCTTTTCTCTTCGATGAAGGATTTCCGCTCTCTGACGGAGCCACGGAGGACGGCAAAATCCGGATCGCGGCGCTGCGGTTTGGTCAAGAATATACGCTGCGGGATGCCTCCCAAGTACTAGCGCTGCGATCGCGCTTTAGCTTCGGACTTAATGCTTTTGATTCCACTATCAACAATCCGGTACCCGGGGTTGAAGCCTTGCCGGACAGTCGCTTCTTCACCTGGCTGGGACAGGCCCAATGGGTACGTGTGCTCGCCCCCGAAACACTCCTGGTTGTGCGAGGCAACTTACAATTCGCCGATCGCCGGTTGCCCTCAGCCGAAAAGTTTGGCATCGGTGGGTTTGGCAGTGTGCGAGGCTATCGTCAAGATCTGCTCCTAACAGACAACGGCCTTCTGGCTTCAGCCGAGGTGCGCTTGCCCATCTTGCGGATTCCCGAGTGGGACAGTACGGTACAACTGATTCCCTTTGCTGACTTTGGTGCCGGGTGGAATAGCGGTCCTCGAATTGACCCTCCTAACCCGAATACGCTGGCCTCTGCTGGGGTGGGCCTACAGTGGCAAACCAGTGACAACTTCACCGCACGGTTGGATTGGGGCATTCCGCTCATTGACGCAGGCTCAACGGGAGACACATGGCAAGAAAATGGTCTGACTTTTTCCGTGCTCTACACACCATTTTGAGCCGCAAACGCTGGCAGCGGTTGGGGTTCATTTTGCTTTTGGGCTGGGCGATCGCCCTCGCCGGACCAATACTGTGGCGATTTCCTGTCCAGGCTCAGGCTAATCCAGTCGCGCTCGTTGAGCAGGGGCAGCAACAGTTTGAAGCGGGCCAGTACCCAGCTGCCGTAACGTCACTGGAAACCGCGATCGCCGCGTTTGATCCACAGACGCAGTCGCTGCAGCAGGCGATTACCTTCAGCAATTTGGCGCTGGTGTATCAAGCCTCCGGTGACTGGGATGCTGCTGAGTCAGCCCTGCAAAATTGCTTCTCCTTACTTGACGTCACCCCGAATGCGATCGCTACCGACACCCTGCCGACCCTCAGCACTGAAAAACTCCGCATCTTGGCATCGGCCCTCAACGTCTACGGCAAAGGACTACTGCAGAAAGGGAATCCTGATCGGGCTTTGACCGTATGGCAGCAGACGGAACGGGCCTACACTGCAGTGGGCGATCGCGAAGGCCAGCTTACCAGCCAAACCAACCAGCTGCAGGCACTCCAGTCGCTGGGACGATTTCAACAGGCAGATGCTCTGGCGGGTACCATTCAGGAAATCATCAATGCTCAGCCGAACTCAACCGTTAAAGCCAAAGGGTTGCTGAACCTGGGCAATATTAAACGGGCGATGGGACAGCTGGGTCCATCGCAAGCGACGCTTAAAGAAGCGCTTGCGATCGCTCAGACCCTGGATCAGCCCGCGCTGACGAGTACTCTGCAGCTCAGTTTGGGCACCACGTATCACGCCCTCGGCAATCGTGACAAGGAGCGGCTCGTCTCGATCAATCGTCAGGGCATACCCCTCTGGATTTGCTCGCTCCAAGACCTTCCCGATACGCTATCCCCCGAGAACTATCAAACGGCTCTGGATTACTATCAAGCTGCTGCTGGGCATGCGCCGAATCAGGTTGCGGCTAATTTGAACACGCTGGCTGTTTTTCAAGCGCGCAATCAGCTTGCGACTGAAACGGCTTGGCAAACCTGGCGCAGTATAGAACAGCAGCTCCCGGCAATGCGGCCCAGTCGGGCACAGGTGTATGCCCACATCGCTTTGGCTAAGCAAGGGGCCTGCCTGAACCTGAGTCGTCGGAGGGTGCAAGATTCCGGGGCGATCGCACCTGCAACAGAAGACGCGATTCTTCCCCAAACGATTCAGTCGCTGCTGGAAACCGCGATCGCGATCGCTCAGGACTTGGACGATTCGGTGGCAGCATCCTATGCCTTGGGGAATTTGGGTAGCTGGTATGAGGTTGTTACGACGCTTTATTCCCAGGCTGCAGACAACGTGTTGTCGGAGAAATCCTTCAACTCCGATCTGCTCGGGCGCCAAACTGCACGAGAACTCACAGAGCAGGCGCTATTTTTGGCTCAGCCATCGGATTTGCCTGATATCGCGTTTCAGTGGCAGTGGCAGTTGGGGCGATTAGATGAGGCCGAAGGCAAGGAGGCTGACGCGATCGTTCACTACCAACAAGCAGCCAAAACCCTCGATTCGGTTCGTGGCAATCTCCTAACGATTGATTCAGACGTCCAGTTCTCGTTTCGCGATAACGTCGAACCCCTATATCGCGAACTAGTAGATCTACTTCTACGCCCTGAAAATCCGTCTCCTGAAGTATTAGAAGAAGCCGTCCAATCTATCGACACCCTACAGCTAGCAGAATTAGAAAATTTCTTACAGTGCAGCTTATCGGTAGCTCAACTAGATCAAGAGTTTATTGATGAAACTGCTGCTACTCTCTACGGTATTGTTCTGAAAAATCGAGTAGAGCTAATTCTGAGAATTCCGGATGAATCGCCTCAAGGGTACAAACTTGATCGTAAGCGATATAACATTTCTCAAAAAGATCTGGAAGCTGACCTCGTGAGTCTGCAAGCAAAACTGCCAGATCCAACACAACGGAAAGCTGTTGAGAACCTAACTCAAGAAATCTACAATGGGATAATTCGCCCCTTCAAAGAAGCGCTAGAGACCGACCTTGATTTTGAGGAAAGTCACATCAAAACATTGGCTTTGGTTCTGGACGGAGCCTTGAGAAACTTACCCTTTAGTATGCTGTATGACGGTGAGCGCTATCTCGTTGAACGATACGCAACCGTTGTTGTTCCTAGCTTGAAGCTACTAGAGCCCGAACCTCTATCACGTAACATCAGCTTATTTGTGGGCGGAGTCAGTGAATCGGTAGAACATCCTATCAGCAGAAATTCACTTCCTATCCTGGCAAATGTTACTGAAGAGATTAATGCAATTAAAAATATATTTCCCAACAATGTCCTCCTGATCGAAGAACTTACTAAAAAACAGCTCACTGAAAATCTAAAACAACAAACTTTTCAAGTTGTTCACATTGCTGCCCACGGTGAATTCAGTTCCGACCCCGAAAGAACGTTTATTTTACTGAAGGAAGAAGCACTGTATGCCCGTGAGCTAGATAATCTATTACGCATTCAAAATACCACCGAAGATAGTGTCAAAATGTTGGTGCTTAGTGCCTGTACAACTGCTGCCGGTGATAAGCGAGCCGCCTTAGGTCTGGCAGGGCTAACAGTGCGATCGGGTTCACGCAGTACCCTAGCCGCTCTCTTTGAGGTAGAAGATGATGCCGCCCCACCTTTGATGCAGCATTTCTATCAAAGTTTGCGGGATGATCCTGAACTTTCTAAAGCTGAAGCCTTGCGACAAGCTCAAATAAAACTTTTGGATGATCCGACTTTGAGGCGGCCTGTCTACTGGGCTCCTTTCATCCTAGTCGGCAATTGGCTCTAGCTGGGTTGCAGGTTCTGGCAGGTTCAAAATGACATTGCCAATTAAAGGTATCTGACTATCAATCAAGGGAACCTCTGGGGTGTCTTCCAAAGGAACACCAGGGGCTGTCATCAAACGATTCCATCGTGCGTCCAATTCACTCGACTCGCCAGCTTCCAACCGCAGGTTTGCCAATGAATCCACTGCGTCAAACCAAATGCGTTGATTGGCAAAGGCAACATCTTCAGGAACTGATGCTTGATTGAGCTGCTCCTCCAGTTCAGAAGATATAGCAACGCGCTGAATCTGGCCATCCACCGATTTGTCGGGAGTGTCTTCAGAACCGCAGTAGAGCTGGAAGAACCATAGATAATCCGTTCCTACGTTTTCTAATGCAAACGCTTCAGGGAAGGTAAAGCTTACTAGGCCCGGTCCCCCAGCAGGCAATGAGAACGATATGGGAAGCGCCACATTTTGACCATCGGTATCCTGAAGGGAGAATCTTCCTCTGATAATTTGTTCAGAGGTATAGGGGACATAGAACCACAGTGTCGGACGGCGACGAGTTGTCTCGCCGTAGTTTGTGGCCGGTATTAAGGCAGTCAATGGTTGCCCATCGCCGATATCAGGACATATCTCATCGCCAGTGCGACGTTCTCCTGCAAATCGATCGCCCTCGCGTTCTTCACCAGAAAAGTCTACTGCATTTGCATCTCCGGCACTCAAATCATCTGGCTTTCCAGTACCGTCGAAGGAGTCATCGGCAATTATTTGAAAGAGTTTAATAGGGACATGATGTAGCGAGCCGCCTTCTGTAGCCTGAAGAGCCGATTGATAGATGGCGTTTGTGAATAAGATTAAGCATAAAGTGATGCTGGATTGAGTGAAAAATCTACGTCTAAGTTTTTCTTGTTTCATAATATGCACCTCAACTAACGATCAACTATTGCATTCATTCTAGGATTCAATTGGGACATAAGAGAAATAGCAATAATTATAGAAAGGTTGACTGGGATTAGAGGGATCCAGAAGCCTATTGAAAGGCTGTACCAACAGATAAAATATTGCATTCCTATAAGGAAAATACTCGCCATAAAAACAAGTATTTTGTTCTGAAACAGACCGGCAAAAATGCATCCTACTAACGCCCATAGTGCTATCCATAGCATTTCAATATAGTCAGGCCACCAATAAATTGGGGATTGATTGTCAAGAACCGAATTCAAGATTGAATTCGTCATTCTAGCATGAACCATAATTCCTGGTTCACTTGCTGTGGCGTCTAATGTGTAGGGCGTTTTGTGATCATCTTCCTTGGGAATAGTAACCCCAATAAATATAATTTTCCCTTCAATTTTCTCTCTCAATTTTTGTGGTTCTCTGTCTGCCATTAATAAAATTTCCTCCAAAAATATCTTGTTTGGATTGCTTCTCCTAAAGTTAGTTAAAATTTGAAATCCTTCTGAATTCTTCGCTGATAGCTGATATCCGCCAGTCGTGGGTTCTATTTTTTTAAAGGTAGTTCCCTCTATTTCTACATAATCACCTCTTAAATTCCATTCCACAGTTCTTCCTGTAATGTGACTCAGATATCCCAAAGCGACTTGGAAGCTGAAAGATTTATCTGCTGGGCATATGATAGTTCGATCCATCCCAAACAGCTGACGTCGCAAAACACTGTCAGAGTCTATTGGAAAATTACTAAATCCTATCTTTTGAATGCTTAGGTTTGGAGGGGGAGTTTTTCCAGGAAGATCACTTTTGTAAATCGAGCTTCGACAGATAGCAATAAATTGATCATTCTTTTCAAAGTAAGCTAACAGCTCTGGACTGAAAGCATAGTCATGAATGATATCGAATCCAATAACAGCTGGTTGATAGGGTTCTACTGTTTCCAAGAGCTGCAGCAAAGCTCCATCTGATAGTGATCTATCTGCTTCTTTAAGATCGACCTCTTCCTGATAATCGATGGCACCTTGATTGACTGCAACCACCACAATACGGTCATTTTGTTCGTAAAACTCCGGCTGTGCTCTCAGCAAATGGTCATAGGCTTTTAACTCCAACGGTTGGAGAATCCCCAGCATTCTCAGCCCAATAATTAGGCTGGTGACAACTAGAGTCACAAAAACGGGCTGAATCTTATCGCGCCATCGGAGCGTGCTGCTGATCGGTAAAGGAGTTTGAGAAACGGGGTTTGGGTCAGAATCGATTTTGCCCTGCAAGGTATGCCAGTACAGCATGGGCCTTGACGGATTTTGGTAGACGATGGGGAGCCAGCTCGCACAGGGATAGTTGCCCTCCACACCCTCCAAACGTTCCCGGGCTTCGCGGGTTGCCTCAAACAAGGATTGTCCCTGCGAAAACGCATTCAGAAACCCCTTGAGGAAAGATTGGGCCACCGGATCGGGAATCGGTTCGCGCATCACGATCATGTAGGGCAAGCCCACCTCGTCTAATTCGTAAGCGAGGCCCAGGCCATCGCAGGAATTGAAAATAGCGAGTTGCAGGCCGTTCGCGATCGCCCGCCGCAGTCCATACTTCAGCTCTTCCAGTGACAAACTTTCTTGGGGATTTAAATAAATCCGTCCTTTGCTGTTTTCAGTTTTGCTGTGTCCGGCAAAGAACAAGATATCCCAAGACTGATCCCACAGTTGATGACTCATTTGAGAGCGTTCTGGTTGAAGTAAAACCTCGACGGTTGCACCCGGCAGCGTTTGCAGGAGCCGCGCATCTTCCTCTGTTTTGATGCCGGAACTATGCCCCAAGATGGCCAGGATTCTGACCTGTCGACGGTTGGATTTAGGAGACTCTAGAGACTGAAGTGTAGAAAGAGAACTGAGGCCAATTTCGGCGCGACAATAGCGATCAATGAAACTCCATGAATGCCAGGGAAGACACTGGAGCTCTGGATGGTCAGTGCGGATGAGAACACGAATTAACTCTTGACGACCCAGCTCCTCGCGTAGTCGTTCATCAATAACCCGAAAGGAGGGCGTGCCCAGCCAAGCCTGGAATTGCTGCTTTAATGACTGCGCGGCGCGGCGACAGTTATCAATGTAGATTGAGCCGTCATACAGAATGGTCTGAGGTTTAATCGTGCGATTAGGTTGACCTAAGCTGTGATAGCGATCGCGCCACTGATCGAGGGTTGCCATGAGCGCTGGATTAGGAGGCAAAGTACCCCTAACCTGGACCGTTGGTCGTGCATCTTCGGGGCCAATTTCCAATCGGACCCGCACGCTTTCGGTGCGACAGTCGCCTTCTAACTCAAGGATCGCAAGTTTTACAATTTCAGCCATCTCCCTTCCCAGTAGAAAAGCTGGCTAGATAATGAAGTGTTCCGTGTGAGCGTTATCGGAGGATGAAATTTGAACACTGAAGTGATCTCCCACAGCTCCCATGAATTTTAATCCAATCGATTCGGTTTCCCTAGACTGAGCCTGCATCAAAGAATCGCCGGTTTCATCCAGCAGTTTAAGTTCAAGATCATAGGGTAAGTGTTTTTTGCCACCTGCAGGAACAACTCTGACCCAGATACCCCATTCTTGCGAATCGGAGGGTGTTATCCCGACGGCCAAGAGCAACGGATTGGCAACATCCGTTGCATCGAGCGTAATAATTCGCCCACGAATGACATCCTCTGCTTCTAACTTAGAATTCAAGATATCAGAAGGGCCCCGAAAGGAAAGCGCTGGATTAGGCTGAGCGAAAATATCCTCAACCAGCTGCCAACCATCACTTACCGTAGCCTGTAGCCAATAACTTAGTTTGGTAAAAACTGCAGTTGGCGATACTGCAACATCCAGTACGGTCTCGACAGGCTGGAGCTTACTGAAAGCAACATACGCTTCCTTTGTGCCGGAAATGAATCCCAAAAGCGTAGCGGTTTCCAACTGGTTATCCAACTGAACCGCAACATATCCAAGGCGATCGCTCTGCACCTCTTCAGGTACGTAAACACTGGTCTCATTGGCCAGCACAGGGCGACACTCAATATCTCCGACATCTGTGATGTGGAGGGCTGCAGTGTCCAGCAACTGCTGAGTAATGGGATCAGAACTGGCGCTATTCTCTAAGTCAGACTCAATGCCAAAGTACTTTAAGTAGCGATCGACCACTCTGACAGCCAGTGTATTGAGGTAAACTTGCTTGCCTTTTTGAGCGTCTTGGTGCTGGCTGTAAAACGCTTGAGCTGTGATGTGATCCTGAGCTGTAATCATCATTGTCAGTCCGGTGTCGTGAATGTTACTCATGGCAAAAATTCCTTGACCTATGCAAGACCTCAAAGTAAGTCGCGGCGAATCGTGGGTGCAAATTTCTGGATACATCGTCGATAAAAGCTGCTCAATGTTGGAACAGGAATATCTGACTGGTCTGAAAGCTCTCGCCATGCGTAGCCATCAAAACGCTGAAGGGCAATCCATTGAAAGCTAACTGCTGGATGCCCATCCACATGGGTGGACTGGAAGATGGCTCCAGGATCCTCTTGGATATAGCGCTTCAAGTCTTCTGAAAGAGAGGGTTTAAGCTGGTTGCCGACATCACTGGGAATGGCGCGATCTAAATCCTCCACGCTGGCTTTTTTGATGGTGCGGGCATCCATCCCTTTGTAAACAGGGGTCATAAAATCACGACTGGCTTCAATAAAGAAACGCTGGTTCAGCAAAAAATTAACCCATCCTAAAACACTGGCTCGTTCCGGGTTATAGGTATCTACTTTCCTGCAGATATAGGTAAATAGTCGCTGTAAAGCATCCTCATAGATGTCATTGTAGAATCCGTGAAACTGGCCTCTCAGCGGTCGCGAGAGTTTCTTTGAATGCCTCAAAGTTCGTACCAGTTCGCCGAGCGCCTTAATCCGCTCGCGGCTGTCGGGGGGGCTGTTCTGAGCTATCTGCATGAGCTCAAGCAGTTGTTGCTCTAGGGAATCTGTCATATGCAGTGCCGAAGTGGGGGATCATCAATCAAGCTGCAATCCATAGCCTTCATCAGGTTCTCTGTGGGAAACAGATTGTTTTATGCACTGCTGAGTACAGATTTGTGCAAGGAGTTCTCTGTTTAGCCGCATCTTACTGGGCTGATCGACGCGATATGGTGATGGCGACATATGAAGTTTGGTGAGACGCGGCCATTTCTGCATAAGACTTCCTGCATCTCACTGAGAAGTCTGTAGCTGTCTATCAATTCGGTACGTTCCAATGCAACTGACAGGTTCTTTCTCAGAATTGTCGTGGGCGGAAGTTTTGCATTTTTTGGCTCACAGTCAAGTGACCGGGCAATTGGCCATTCGGCAAGAGTCCAGCCGTCGACAGTGTTGGCAACCGTGTCGCTGCTATCTATGGATGGAGGAGGGCTATTTTGTCGGAGCCTCTTACAATACCAGCGGCTATGGTTTGCTAAGACTCATTCAGCAGCAGGGTTGGCTTTCTCTAAAAAGCGGTGAGCGTCTGGCAAAAACTCTGCCTGAGCCCCTGTCTTTGGGTGAATACCTCAGCACTCAAGGGGTATTGAATGAGCGGCAGCTGCATCTCCTATTTCAGCTCCAGGTGATTCGCCGCCTAAGTGAAATCAGACAGCTACAGCAGGCTTGGTTTGAGTTCGAATCAACGAAAACCTTGCCAAGGGTGGAAATGACCGGTCTGAGAGTTCCTATCTACGAAATCCAGGCATCGACTATTTGTATTGCTGCGTAAGCGCTGCCGCTCATCCACCCAAGAACATCTCGGCAATTTGAGGATTGTGGAGAAGGTTTTGGCCCGTGTCTTCGTGACGGTTGGTGCCCATGGCGAGTACGTACCCCCGGTGGGCCATAGCCAGAGCCTGCTTAGCGTTTTGCTCGACCATCAGAATACTGACGCCTTGCTGGTTAATGTCTCGGACGATCGCGAAAATCTGATTTACGTACAGCGGGGAGAGTCCCGCCGTGGGTTCATCCAGTAGCAGCAGCTTGGGAGCAACCATCAGGGCTCGTCCCATGGCTACCATTTGCCGTTGCCCTCCCGACAACGTCCCCGCTAGCTGAGTCCGTTTTGGGCGTAAATCGGGAAACAGCTCGTAGATCCGCTCTAGCTGCGGACGAAAATCATCTTTGCGGACAAATGCTCCCATCTCTAGGTTCTCTTGCACCGTCAGCGTGGTGAACACGTTATTCACCTGAGGCACGTAGCAGATCCCTTCCTGAACCAGGCGATCGCTCCGCAAGTGGGTAATGATGCGATCGCGCCACAAAATCTCGCCCTGATGCACCTGTGCTAAGCCAAAGATTGACTTCAGAACTGTTGACTTACCTGCCCCATTGGGACCAATGATGACCACAATCTCGCCTGTGTCAATTGTCAGGTTCACCCCCTTCAGGATATCGACCTCACCATAGCCGCTGTACAGGTTACGAAGTGCCAAGACAGTCACAGCACGTTTCCGAATTAGAAGACATTCATTCTACAGAACCAGCCTTGCAGGAGCAAAGTTCTCCCTGTTCCCTATTCCTCAGATATTGCAGTTGAGCTTACATCGCCTGGTTTGGCCCCCCTGCCCCCCAAATTGGGGGGTTCTGAGGTTGAATTCCCCCAGAATTGGGGGATTTAGGGGGCGAACGCAAGGTGCTGATGTGCTAGTGCAAGATCTCAGTTAGAGCTACTACGTCTAAAAGCTGCATTGTT
>JBHJHM010000088.1:0-18095 GCA_050330865.1 Leptolyngbyaceae cyanobacterium | reverse complement strand
GCCCTTCTTCTTTTTCTTGCCGCTGCCCAAGCCAGGATAGCCGCGAAACCCAGGTTGAGGGCCGCCCCCCATGCCAGGGAAGCCGCCGCCCATCCCCGGAAAGCCACCCCCCATGCCGGGAAAGCCGCCGCCCATGCCGCCCATGCCGCCCATGCCAGGTACACCCATCTGTCCAGAGCCCATCTGCTGCATCATGCCCCGCATTTTCTGAAAATCACTGACTAACTTGCTGACATCTTTGTCTTTGTAGCCAGAGCCTTGGGCGATGCGGCGACGACGACTGGGCGAACTGGAGAGTAGTTCAGGCTCCGAACGCTCTTGCTTTGTCATCGAGTTGATCATGGCTTCTACCCGCTTCAGCTGAGTTTCGCCCTGCTGCAGCTGATCGTCTGAGAGCTTGCCCGCCATCCCTGGAATCAGTTTCATGATGCCGCCCAGAGAGCCCATATTCTTCATCAGGCGCATTTGCTTGAGGAAATCATTGAAGTCAAACTTGGCTTCCAAGATTTTCTTCTGCAGCTTTTCGGCATCAGCAATATCGACGGCTTCTTGAGCTTTTTCCACCAGGGTGAGGACATCGCCCATGCCGAGAATGCGAGAAGCCATGCGGTCAGGATAGAAGGGCTGCAGTGCTTCAACTTTTTCCCCGACCCCGACGAACTTGATGGGTTGCCCTGAAATCTGGCGTACCGAGAGCGCAGCCCCGCCTCGGGCATCACCATCCATTTTGGTAAGGATAGCTCCTGTGATCCCAATTTGCTCGTGAAAGGTTTGTGTTAGGTTGGCAGCCTCTTGGCCCGTCATGGCATCGACGACAAGCAGTACCTCATGAGGCTGAATCGTGTCTTTGATTTGGGACAGCTCCGCCATCATTGCAGGATCAATCTGTAAGCGACCCGCTGTGTCCACAATGACAGTATCGACGCCGTCTTCCTTGGCTTTCGCAATGCCCTGTCGAGCAATTTCTACCGGATTCGCATCGGTGCCCATCTCGAATACCGGCACGTTGATTTGCTTACCCAACGTCACGAGCTGATCAATCGCGGCTGGACGATAGACATCCGTTGCCACCATCAGCGTCGATCGCTTTTCCTTCCGCAGATGCAGGGCTAATTTGGCGGTTGCCGTAGTTTTACCTGTACCCTGCAGCCCTGCCATGAGGACAACCGTCGGGGCTGCATCGGCATTGGCTAGGGGAACATTCGTTTCCCCCATAATATTAATCAGCTCATCGTGGACAATTTTGATGAACTGCTGACCCGGATTTACCCCTGAAACAACCTCAGCTCCCTGCGCCTCTGCTTGTACCTTAGCTGTGAATGTCTTGACGACCTGAAGGTTCACATCGGCTTCTAGCAAAGCTCGGCGTACATCACGCAGCGTCTCCTGAATGTTGGCTTCGCTAATTTTGTCCTGTCCCCGGAGCTTTTTCCAGGCACCTTCGAGACGATCAGAAAGAGCTTCAAACATAGTTTAAATTGATGTAATCTTACGCAGCAGATCAGAAAGTTGAGGCAGAATAGTACGTAATCTCACTGACCCTTAACATATCAGGTCAGAATCTTTATTCTAAAGGGTGGTTGCCAGCGGTAGCATCACTATATGTGGAGTTCCCCTGCGGTTTATCGACGATTGGAGTTACGTTTAACCGCTGGCTCTGCCTGAATAGCAGGCGCGATCATCAGGGCGCATAGAGCATTACCGACTTACATCTGGCTCCCTCAAATTCTCAAAGCTTGGGAGCTGACTCCGGAAACAAGCTCCTACTTTCGTCTGAGTGTAGGGGGCTAGGGGCTGTGTACGGTTTACTCCGTGAGTTTTCTCAACACAGGTGGCAGTTGGCCCGACCGTTGGGGTTCACTAAAAGCCAATAACATCAGGCTGCGCGAAGGATACAGCGATGATCTATGGACAAGCCGAACAGGATTTAGAAAAAGTCCAATCACCGAATGGGCATTTAGCTTCAGACTTTTCAACGCCGGGAATTCCGGCTTGGTGGTCAGTGATTGAGTGCTACAGTCGGCTACTGGTGGCTGTAGTCAACTTGCAGGACCATCGTATTGAGTGGACCAGCGATCGCTTCCGGAAGCTGGTGGGTATGGTAGATGTTCCGCCCACGCTGGGCGATGCTGTACTCCAGCGCCTCGACCCTGACGATCAGCGGTGGGTGCGGGAGCGAATTCGCCGCCATGTGCTGAATGCCATTCTGTCGGCTCGTTACGAGCGTACTGACTTGCTTCCCTCGCGATGGCTACATGAGCCACTGATTCTTTCGGTTAAGCCATTGGAGGGCGATCGCGCCCGCTTTGTGGAGTTCGCTATTAGCAGCGATCATATTCGCATTCTCTCTTTGGATGCGTCGGTAGAGAAAGCTCTCGATGCGTGCTGGTCGGAGACGCCCGATACTTCGATGGTGATGCAGCAGCTGAATAATCTAGATGCGCCACTGCAGCGTGTGTGGCAGTTGCTCAATCCGGAAACCTATCGTGCCAGCGGCACAATTCTGCTGGAAGGGATGGATGTTAGTGACCGCGAAATCACGCAACGGCTGATTCATTTGCTGCTGGCTCGGGAATCGATTTTGCAACCTCACCGCTTTCAGCAGGCGAATCATCTCCTCAAGCGCCTATTTCGGGCAACTGAAACCCTCATTCTGACCGCTGAGGAAGATGCCGCCACCCTCTATTTAGATTTGGAGAGTGATGAGTGGACTATCCAAACTCTGCCGGTTTACTCGCTAAAAGACTCCCCCTTATTTCAGGCCGCGCTCAAGGGTTCTGTGCTAAATCTGCGAGACTTGACGAGTCACTGCCATTCCAAATGTGAGATTTTGCTACGCGATCGCGGGGTGAAATCGCTATTGGTTTTGCCCTTAGTGGTGAAATCAGCTCGCCTCAAGACCTCCTCCCGAGTGCTGGGACTGATTGCTGTGATGAGCCCGCAAGTGGATGTTTTCGACGCCATCGACGAACATCATGCGCGGACGCTGGCTCCGGCACTGACCATCGCGATGCGGCATACCGTTAATGAGCGATTTACCCACATTCATGAGTCGGTGCGCTGGCGCTTTGAGGAAGAAGCGGAGCGGCGGAGCTTAGGATTGATTGCCGAGCCCATCGTGTTTGGCGATGTCTATCCTCTCTATGGCATATCGGACATCCGCGGCTCTTCGCATGAACGGAACCGGGCAATCCAGAAGGATCTTTTGGAACAGTTTCATTTAGGGCTAGCAATCGTTGAAGCGGTTTGCACTGCAACCGATGACAATGCCTTTGCGACTCAATTCCAGATTGATCTTCTCGATTACATTGCTCAGTTACGAGAGGGCGTGACGGTGGATGCTGAGGTCACCCTATTAAGGTATCTACAGAAAAACCTGGAAGCTCACTTCGACTTTTTCCGGACCTGTGGCAAAGAGGCTGAGTCCGCGATCGCGGCCTATGAAGCCGCTAAAGATTCTGAGCAAGATTGTGTGTATACTGCCCGAGCTTTGTACGACCAGACCATCCAAAACATCAACCAATCCCTCAGAGAAACCTGGCATCGCTGGCAGCGAACGATGCAGGCCGTAACACGCCACTACTGCGATATCGAAGCTACAGACGGCATTGATCACATGATCTATGCTGGGCACGCGATCGATAGCCACTTCACTGATTTTCACCTCCGTAGCCTCCGCTATGAGCAACTCCGAGCTGTTTGCGACTGCGCCCGTACGGGTTTCCGTCTCAAAGCGGAACACCAGACCGAACTGAGCATCACGCATCTTGTCTTAGTGCAAGATTCTACTGTAGACATTACTCACGACGAGAACACCGAACGTCTGTTTGAGGTCCGCGGGACTCGTGACACGCGCTACGAAATTGTGAAAAAGCGCATTGACAAAGCAGTCGATTCCAAAACCCAAGAGCGCATTACCCAACCGGGCTGTTTGACGCTGGTGTATTCCACTAACGAAGAGTGGCAAGAATACCAAGAATACCTCCGCTACCTGCAGCGTGAAGGCTGGGTCGGCTCCGATGTTGAGCAAGGCTCTGTAGAGCCCCTCCAGGGGGTTACAGGCCTCAAGTTTGCCCGCGTTCAGGTTCTCGAAGCAGAGATGTCCAGTAATAATGAACCGTAAGCCTGTAAGGGTCTATATTCTCCAAAAATTAATAGAGCTACCCCGAGTGTACGTTCAGGCCCCCCCGACATAAGCAGAGCCTACGCTGGCTAATGAAGCCAACATTAGATATCCAAAAGTTAGCGTCCTGAGAAATAGGTTACATGCTACATCTCTCAACGATGCCAAAAGCGGAGTTGCACATCCATTTGGAGGGTGCGCCACGCTGGCCTACAGTACGCTCAGCTCATAAACGGCATTATGGAACTGAATTACCTGAACGTCCTCCCTGGTATGCATCGGACTTCCGGTTTAATCAGTTTGCCGAGTTTCAGGCGCTATTCAAGCAATATATTCATCCATGGCTCCAGACACCTACTGGCTATGCCGAACTAATCCATGATGTGGTGGAAGGTCTGCTGGCACAAAATATTCGCTACGCCGAAATTGTCTGCGTTCCTTCGTTAGTAGAAAAACATGGTACTTCCATAGAGCATTTCTGGGAGATCCTAGAGGCAGCGATTGAAAGGGCGCGTATCCAGAATTGCATCCTTCGTATCTTTGTCGGGTTGATGCGGACTCATCCTGTTGATGAGGCTATCCTTCAAGTCAAGCGAACACGGATGCTACCTATTGTGGCTGGCTTTGATCTCCTCGGTGATGAGATGGGGTGGCCTGCTGCTCCGTTTAAGCCCGCTTTTGATTTGGCTAGAGAAGCCGGTAAGCGGGTCAAAGCCCATGCCGGTGAAATGACAGGCCCTGAAAGTATCCAGATAGCCGTTGAAACGTTGGGTGTTACCCAGATTGGACATGGTCTGTCAGCTATCCAAGATCCTGAGGTAGTCGCACTTTTGCGAGAGCACCAAGTTACTGTTGAGATGTGCCCTACTTCCAACGAGAAATTAGGGAATGTTTCCTCCTATCAAGACCATCCGATTTTTGCTCTCGATCATGCCGGCGTTGCTGTAACCGTTAATTCCGATGACCCGACCTTCTTTGGTCTTAATCTCACGGATGAACTCTCGCGGCTGATGCTTGAGCGGCAAGCGACTTTGGAAGATCTCAAACGTTGGACACGGAATGCCTTCCATCGAGCAATATTGGACGAATCTACTCGCAGCTATTTTCTGTCTGAGCTTGAGGCTTGGTGCCCTAACTAGAGGTGCAAGCGGGATCATCAAAATGCTTCCGTTTAGTCGGTGATGCCTCTTAAGCCACGTTTCCGCAATCATGAACATGCTCGGAGGAAAGCATATTTAATTGCTTGGCAGGAATCGATTGGGCAGGCGAGCTGTGGATAGCAGCCGTATGACTTGCTACATAATCGCGAAGAGAATCAAACCCCAAGTACTGTAAGACTGCGTAGCCGTGCTTGCAGCATCCACGGCCAAAGAACTGTTGTTGCCAGCGGTAATCTTCACAGTCACAATCAAGGCGATCGCGGTGTCCCATGACCTGATGCTTTGATCGGCTCTGGGGATTCGTCACCGTGTAGCAAGCCGGACTGCGTAGCCAGTCTGTCACTTCTAATGAACGTGCCTCTTCTTTACGACGTTCCACGAAGTGAGCCTTGAGTTCAGTCTTAGAAATGAAGGTCGGACGCTGACCTCTGGCATGAACCCAAATCACCTTCAAGAACTCCCTAATTTGTACGGGGACCGAAGCCGGTAAACCGAGAATCCGTCTAACAGCAGTGGCGGAATACAGGATGGTGGAGCGAGTTGCCATGACGATTACAGTCTGCCTGAATGCAGATTTCCTCAACTCTCTCTAGTATGCCGTGTAACACGGGTGACCTGCCATGTTACACGGTTGCGATCGCTGTAAGTATTGAGAATTAAGGTAGCAGGTGCCATTAGGAGTAGTGGTAGACTATGGCCTGAACCGTTAATAGATCCTGTGTACTATTGGTGCTATGGCAAACGTGAAGCGAGCTGCCGCAAAAGCCCCCGAATCAGAGCAGCTTCAGCAACCTCG
Organism: Leptolyngbyaceae cyanobacterium; assembly: GCA_050330865.1. GTDB lineage: Bacteria > Cyanobacteriota > Cyanobacteriia > Phormidesmidales > Phormidesmidaceae > SIO1E4. The sequence continues at coordinate 12,016 of JBHJHM010000088.1, read as the reverse complement.
AGCAGCGACTGGGCAATTTATTAGCCGATACGTCGAGCGACGAGGGAGCGCGATCGCCCTCCGTCTACCCCAAAGCCTCGATCGTCAGTTGAGAGAAGCTGTAGGCTGGCATTCGAAAGCAGATAATAAAGCCCTGACCGCATGGGTGGAAGCGGCCATTTGGGAGAAATTGCAGCGAGAGTGTGATGAAGGGTAGTACGGAATAGGAGAGTAGGAAAAATTGTGTCCTGATGAAGGCGTACTTCAGCGAAAGTTCATGAGAAGTGGGTGTAGTTCAGGGTGTATTACGAAAGATTCAGAAAAATCGGGCATTCTCAAATCTGAGTAGGTCATAATGCAGGCGATCGCACATGATGATAATGTCTGATTCCGCGCCGGCTGATTCTTCCCAAGATGAAATGGATGCTTCCTCCGACTCACCGTATATCTCGGTTGTAGTGCCGATTTACAACGGTGAAGCTGACGTACCAGCTCTGAGTAAAGCATTATTGGCTCAAACCTATCCCGCCGATCGATTAGAGTATCTGCTGGTAGATAACGGCAGTCAGGATCAAACGCCAAATTTGCTCAAAGCCGCGATCGCTGAAGCCAGCACTCAGGGAAAAGCCGCGACCTACCTGAGTGAAACCGCGATTCAAAGCTCCTACGCTGCTCGCAATTGTGGCATCCGAGCGGCACAAGGAGAGATTCTCGTATTTACGGACGCCGACTGCCAGCCTCAGCCAACTTGGTTGGAAGAACTGGTTGTGCCCTTCGCCGACCCAGCCGTAGGTGCTGTAGCTGGAGAAATAGCAGCACTGCCTGGCAATAACTGGCTCGAGCAGCACGCCGAGCAAACCAACACCCTGAGCCAAACCCACACGTTGGCCCATTCCTTTTGCCCCTATGGTCAAACGGCTAATCTTGCTGTCCGGCGTTCTGTCTTTGAGCAGGTTGGCCTCTTTCGCCCTTATCTAACAACGGGCGGAGATGCCGATCTCTGTTGGCGGCTGCAGCGAGAAGGCGGATGGGAATTACGCTTTGCTGAGCAGGCTATTGTCCGTCACCGTCATCGCCAAACACTGGCTGAGTTGCAGAGTCAGTGGCGACGGTATGGTAAGTCAAATCGATATCTTCATGAGCTGCATGGCATTCCGTTAATGCGGTCAATCTCCCAGTCTGAAATTCGTTATCGCTTGGCTCGTTGGATGATTAAAGAGCTGCCGACTGTGAGCTATCGGGTGTTGGCTCGGAAAGCGCCTCTGATTGCTTTGGTCGAAACCCCCCTAACTCTCTACTGCCAAGTAGCACGCTCTGCTGGGCAGAGGCAAGCCCAATTACCACCAGAAGCTCGACAAATCGCCGCGATCGCTGATAGTGCCGATCCCCTCAATAAAATTCCAAACGCTTCAGACAAGGTCGAGGGGGCGGTATGAAGCTTTTGATGCTATCGGTCACTTTTCCATACCCAGCATCTCGAGGTGGAACTGAGGTCAGAACCTTTAACCTGCTGAAATCGTTGCGCCAGAACTACGACATAACGTTGTTCACATTACGATATGACGGTGTACCTGAAGCCGATATTGAGGCACTTTCAGAATGGGTTAGCGAACTGAAGGTTTTTCCAGTTCCTTCGGATCTCTACGATCGCGGCCCTCTGGGTAAGGCAACTCGGTTTGGTCGGTTTCTGCTGGACGGCACGCCTGCTAGTACTCGCCATCGCCAAACGCCAGAAATTCAAGCTTGGATCGATGAACAGGCTAGGCAGGGAGGGTTTGACGCGGTCACCTGTGAACACAGCGCGAATGAGATTTTCGTTAGTCCCGTGGTTCAGGCGTGCATTCCCCGCCGAGTTGTGGATATTCACAGTTCTGTATACGGCACGTGTAAACAACAGTTGGCAACTGGCACCGCTGAAAATCCTCTGCGTGAGCGACTCAACCTGGCTCTGCTAAAGCGCTATGAAACGCAATACTGTGGTAAGTTCACTGACCTCGTTGTGACAACTCCAGAAGATGCTGACCAAATCCGTGAACTACGACCGGATCGGCGAGTGCATGTAGTGACCAATGGCGTTGACTTAGAAGAGTTCTCCCTACGGGCTCAAGATCCAGGCGGACATGATTTGGTCTTCGTGGGGGCAATGGATACTCCGCCCAACATCGATGCTGCCGTCTACTTTAGCCGTGAAGTTCTGTCGCTGCTTCGGGAGCAATATAGTGACACGACACTCTACTTAGTAGGGACTCGCCCAACCCCCCCTGTTTTGGCGCTACAGGAGATTCCAGGCGTCGTGGTCACGGGCAAAGTTCCCTCCACAACGGATTATTTGCACAAGGCTACAGTCTGCGTGGTGCCGCTACGCAGCGGCTACGGGATCAAGAATAAAACTATCGAAGCCATGGCTGCAGGAACTCCTGTTGTCGCTAGCGATCGCGGCTTAGAAGGCCTCCAAATAGAAGACGCTAACGGCAACCAGAGGGCACTTAGGGCCAATAACCCTCAGGAGTATGTAGCTGCAATTGGTCAACTTTTCGAAAATTCAGGGCTGCGGCAGGCGCTATCTCAGAACGCTCGCACTATGATTGAAGCGAATTATACCTGGGAGAACGCCGGTAAAATCTATGCCAGCGTGCTATCTCATTGAATGCCCTTGAATTTGGGCCCTAGCCCATGCCTAACTTGCTCCCATCGCAGCGCAAAACTAATCGTAAACAGTCCTCTGCCCTTGCACGACGTCAGACAACAGCCGTAAAGGTGCTAGTACGTCGCGATCGTCGTTTATCCTTGCCGCGCCTACCTTTACCGCCTTTACCTCTGGTGCGGCACTTATTAAAGCTTGGAGGGGTTACGGTTGGTTTATTGGGAGCAGGAGGGTTGGTAAGCCTCTGTTTGTGGACGAGCGTCGTGCTTATTTTGCGCCCCCATCCACCGCGCTGGCTGGCGCAAGCGATGCCCTATCTTGTCAATAACTGGAGCGATCAGCCCATTCAGTCTTGGGAGGAAATTGAAGTCGAGTTACAGTCACAGGGACGTACACCCGGGGACTTTAGGGGCTTAGATAGTCTGGGTAAAGACCCCCAGTTGAAGGACTTGAAACTACTGTCTGTATTGGGACAGCGATCATCTTGTTCACGCAGTTGCGAGGCGATTGTAGAGCTGCGCCTATACCGGGTTCTTGATCGGAATGAGCAAGAATTGTCGTCGCTGCAATTGCTGGATCAGCTTGCCATCCAAGGACCCCCTGAAGAGCATGTGGTTGATCCCGTTTGGCAGAGCAATGCTGGCATGGTGGGATCAACCCACTCGTTACCGCTACTAGACGTCAAATCTATTCACAAAGATGGGCTGCCCGGAACTTGGCTGACCCTAACAGGGCGTTGGCAAAATCAGGGAAGCCCTATCCTATATGGTCAAGTGCTACATGTCGATCTGCAAACGTTACGGATTAACTCACTTCTGAACTGGGCTAGTGCACCGGGTCGATTACCCATCTGGCACGATCTCGATAGTGAAGGCTTACCTGAGTTAGTCGTGAGTCAGAGCGTCGGTCTAGAACCGCACTTCAGCTCGTATTCAGTTGCTAATACAACGGCTGCTGTTGCAGTTCGACTCAAAGAAATTTCTCTCCGCAAGCTACCTTTCCCTGAAACTACCCTGGAAACGCGATACCACAATTCACTGTTTCTGGCTCAACATGGTCTATGGTCTGATGCTCAAGAACAATTGACTCAGCTCAAGATTCAATTGGCAGAGTCTTGGCCGCAGGAACTAGAGCAACAGTTGCAGCTGATAGCGCTTCATGCCCGTGTTAGTCAAAGTCAGGCAGACAGAACGTGGTCCCGCGCGGATCAGAAACTGCTGGCGCTACTCCTCAATGGTCAGTGGGAAACAGCTTTGGAAACCATGGGGACATCTCAAAGTTTCTTTGAAGGTGTTGTTATACCCCTGCTACAGCAGGACTCTTCACGCCTTTGGCAGCGGGTAACGGCATCGCTTCGGGTTGAACCTACTGAGAAGTCAAGCCAGATTTGGGGTGCATTGCTACGGTTAGCCAAGGAAGACAAAGAGGCGGCTCTTAAATGGCTAACTCAAAACCAGTCGGCGATCGCGAAACAAGACTTTGAAGCTCTCATGGATAAGGTTCAGCCTGACCCGGAAGATGAAGAGGAGACGGTAGAAAAGTCCGCAACTGCGGAGGCTGCCGATGCACTGACCGCTGCAACTGAACCTGAACTCGGAGCCGAGGGCAAACCTCCCAGTGGTGGCTATCCAGCGGTCAGTGGCTTATTCGGCACTGCTCGTCTGCTCGAGTCCGTGCGTCCACACGAGTGGCGCTGGCCGTATGGAACGCCTGATGCGACCTTATCAGCCGGACAACAGTGGTATCGGGTTACTCTACAGGCTGGTAATGTGAATCAGCAGTGGGGGCAACTTGCTGGTCCAGACGGGGCTTCGCCAGCGGCGATCGCAGCTTTCTGGCGATCTCTAGGTTTCAGTACGAGTCCAACGCTGTATTTGGCTAACATATCCCCTGAGCAAACATCCCAAACCATTCAAGTTAAGGCCATACGGGTTAGATCTACGGGAGCCGTTGAACTTCTGGCGACAGGTTCATCCTCATCAGCTAGCAATCCGCGAATAGCTGCTACGCCCAATCAATGGGTAACACCTCAGCAAGTCAGTGCCCAATCATTGTCGCAGGTGTATCGAGATCAGCCTGAGCTGGGCGATCGCCTACTGACCACGTTGAGCAACCATTTGGGCCTCGACCCAACGCTTGTGTCTTCTGCATTGCCGAAAGTCTCGACTGCTGGGAGGACGATGGCTACAGTGCGATGGATTGATCTTACAGGAAACCAGAAAAGCGACCTTCTGCTTACCCTGGATGCTCAGTCTTGGCCACATGAAGAGATTTCTCTGCCGCTGCAAGGAACTGTCCAGATGGTGATAAATACTCAAGGAGAACTTCTCTACAGCAGCCGCCGTGAAGGCGGGACTCTGGTGGGTTGGCTTGTGTCTGGCACAGGTGCTCCCGCTCTTGTTACTAATCGAGGGGAGTCTTATGACCTGCTGGTTTGGTCATCGCAACAGCAGCAGTTTCAGTAATTTGACGTTCTTCCTTACGTTTCAATTGCCGTGATCTAAAACACATCCGGGACAGAATTTCATGATCCCCCCTTGTCAATGAGGACTCGTCACCTCAAACTGAAAGTGTAAATCAAGGGATGTCACTGGCAGTTGCGAGGTTCTCGGTGAAAAGAGTTTTAGCGATCATCTTAGGAGGGGGTGCCGGTACCCGCCTTTATCCACTCACGAAGTTTCGGGCTAAGCCAGCCGTGTCTCTGGCAGGCAAATATCGCCTTATCGATATTCCTGTGAGTAACTGCATCAATTCTGAGATTCATAAAATCTATGTCTTGACGCAGTTCAATTCTGCTTCTCTGAATCGCCACATTGCTAGAACCTACCAGTTCTCCCAATTCTCCGAGGGGTTTGTAGAGGTCTTGGCGGCCCAACAAACGCCTGAGAGTCCCAGTTGGTTCCAGGGAACCGCTGATGCTGTGCGGAAGTATCTGTGGATGTTAGAAGCTTGGGACGTGGATGAGTATTTAATCTTGTCTGGGGATCATCTCTATCGCATGGATTACACCTTGTTTGTAGAGCGTCACCGTAGTACTGATGCCGATATCACGTTATCGGTCGTGCCTGTGACCGAGAAGGTTGCTCCTAGCTTTGGTTTGATGAAGATTGATGCTGGCGGCAGGATTGTTGATTTCTATGAAAAGCCCAAAGGTGATGCGCTCAAACAGATGCAGGTCGATACAACCACTTTAGGCCTGACGCCTGATCAAGCTCAAGAGAAGCCTTACATTGCTTCTATGGGTATTTATGTGTTCAAGAAACAGGTCCTCGTTGATCTGCTTCGGAAAAATTTGGAACAGACAGATTTCGGTAAGGAAATCATTCCAAGCTCTGCTAATAATTACAATGTCCAGGCATACCTTTTCGATGGTTACTGGGAAGACATTGGAACCATTGAAGCTTTCTACAACGCTAACTTAGCTCTGACGGCTCAACCTCAGCCTGCCTTCAGCTTCTATCACGAAGATGCTCCAATTTACACGCGATCGCGCTACCTACCTCCCAGTAAATTCCTCGATTGCAACATCACACGCTCCATCATTGGCGATGGCTGCATTCTTAAAAACTGCCGTGTGAATCATTCGGTGATTGGCTTGCGTCAGCGAGTTCACGAGAATTGCGTTCTCGAAGATTCTCTGCTTATGGGAGCCGATTACTATGAGCCTTTATCGGAGAGCAGTCGTCATCTAACGCGAGGCAAGATTCCTATCGGGATTGGTGAGGGCACCACAATTCGCGGCGCGATCGTTGACAAGAATGCTCGTATTGGACGCAATGTACAGATTGTCAACAAAGAAGGAATTGAAGAGGCCGAACGTGAAGATCTCGGTTTCTACATTCGTAGTGGCATTGTTGTAATTCTGAAGAATGCTGTGATTCCTGATGGCATGGTGATTTAGAGATAGGAAAGGAAAGGATTAGGGTTCTCTATGTCCAACCGTTAGGCTGAGTGTATTGTTCAACCCTCCAGCCGTAGCTCTTTACCCTTCTACTCTCGCTATGCTCAGTAAGGAAACTCTATTTGCGCTCTCGCTATTTCCTTATCTCGGATTTCTTTATTTCTTGACGCGATCGCGCCAGACTCCTCGCCTTGCTCTTGTTGGCTTCTACGTGTTGCTAGTGTTTGTTGCGGTTACAATTCCTGCCGGGATTTATGCGAAAAGCGCCTACCATGCCGAGCTAGCCAGCGTCGATTGGCTTCACGGTTCGGCTGAGCTGTTCTTGTCGATTTCCAATATCTTGGTGGTCTTAGGCTTTCGCCAAGCCGTTTTACGGTTACGTCAGGAGAAATCTTTGGGCGATTAGGGCTAAATTGCCTGATGGAGAATCAGCCGGTTGCCATCAGGATCGTAGGCATACACTTCACGACCGTGAGAAGCCGTAATTGGCTGGCCAGGAGGGGCATAGCCTAAAGCCGTAAGATGAGCGATCGCAGCCTCCAAGTTCTCGACTTCGAAACAAAGACTCAGCATGCCATGATTGTGAGCTACAAACTCACAGTCATTTTCTGGCTTGGGCTGAAAAATACCTAGCTTCAGGCCAGGTAGCAAGAATTCAGCATAGATATCAGGCAAATAGATTTGGGGATCGCTACCTAGCAATCCCTTGTAAAAAGCCATTGTTATGTCTAGTTGGTAAGTCGCTAACGTTACAAAGGCTTCTTTGAAAAGGAAAGATTCCATGACATGGCAGAGAAAGCTGCAAATTTAATCAATCTATCAGGCCAAATTCAGATTTCCTAGCATTAATGTTTCACAGGATATAAAACCTAAATGGGCCAAGATTAGTCGACTTTTAGGAGAGTTGAATGAGTTATCTCGAAACGACAGCGCAGTTCTATGGTGAAGTTGCAGAGGATCCTATGGTAGGCCTGTGCTGCGTGCAAAGTACACCGTTGCAGCTGCCAGGGCTCAACGTGCCAGCACTGATGCACGAGATGAATTACGGATGTGGCACGACTGTTCATCCAGCCGAGCTGTCAGGTGAGCCAACCGTACTCTATGTCGGTGTTGGTGGTGGGCTAGAGGCGTTGCAATTTGCCTATTTCTCGCGGCGTCCGGGCGCAATTGTCGCCGTTGATCCAGTTGCTTCCATGCGAGAAGCTGCTCAGCGCAATTTAAGAACAGCAGCACAAGAGAATGATTGGTTCGAGCCTAGTTTTGTAGATATTCGTGATGGCGATGCCTTCAGTCTCCCCATTCCAGATAGTTCGGTCGATGTCATGGCGCAGAATTGCTTGTTTAATATCTTCGAAAAAGACGATTTAGCACGAGCGCTCGCGGAGGCATATCGGGTTCTCAAGCCAGGAGGAAGGCTGATCATGAGTGATCCAATCGCAACTCGCCCAGTGCCACCTCATTTGCAAGCAGATGAACGTTTGCGAGCTATGTGCCTGTCTGGTGCATTGACCTATGAAGAGTACACGCAAGCACTGATTGACACAGGTTTTGGGCAGGTCGAAATTAGAGCACGACGCCCATATCGGCTGCTGGATACAGCAACTTACAGTCTAAACACACCGCTATTACTCGAAAGTTTGGATTCGGTTTCATTCAAAGTGCCAGTTCCTGGAGACGGAGCTTGCATCTTTACTGGCAAAACAGCCATCTACAGTGGTCCTCAGGAGTATCTAGACGATGGTGCTGGACATATTATGCAGCGGGGGATTCCGCTAGCAGTGTGTGACAAAACTGCCCGTAAATTGGCTCGCACGTTTCCCCAGGAAATCATGACAACTGTTTCAACGTGGTACTACGATGGCGGCGGATGTTGCTAGCGTTTTGATACCGTCAAAATAGGTTCAACTAAAACCTCCGAGGGATGTCTGAGGTGGCTTACTCAAGCTAGTTTGCATTTATACAGCGATGAGAAGCCTCTCGAAATCCCCAAGGTGTTTGAGGTTTCTTGGTTGTGAGGACATCGCTACCCTCTCTTTGCCTATTTTTCTGAAAGTATTTGGGTTTATTAGGAGGAACCAATGGTTACCACCGCTCCGTCCCCACAAACGATCGCAGACTGGCTTGGTGATGAAGCTAGCTACTTATTAGACTACACAGCGAAAATTGACAAATCGCTGCTGCATGTACCAGGACCAGACTGGGTTGATCGAATTTTTGTTCAAAGCGATCGCAGCGCTCAAGTTTTACGTAGCCTTCAGCAGTTGTATGGAAACGGACGCTTGGCTAACACTGGATATCTTTCCATTCTGCCGGTTGACCAAGGCATTGAACATTCTGCCGCGGCTTCTTTTGCCCCTAATCCGATCTACTTTGATCCCCAAAATATTATCGAGCTCGCGATCGCAGGTGGTTGCAATGCTGTGGCGACAACGTTAGGGGTGCTGGGGATTGTTTCCCGTAAATATGCTCACAAAATTCCACTCATCTTGAAGATCAATCACAGTGAGTTGTTGACCTATCCAAATGACAATGACCAAGTGATGTACGCTTCTGTTGAGCAAGCTTGGAACCTAGGTGCAGTGGCCGTAGGTGCAACTGTTTACTTTGGTTCATCTGGAGCCACTCGCCAGATTCAGGAGGTCCGCAAAGCTTTTGCCAGAGCGCACGAGCTAGGAATGGCCACTATTCTGTGGTGCTACCTCCGGAACAGCGCATTCAAACAGGACCAGGACTACCATCTTGCCGCTGATCTGACTGGGCAAGCTAATCATCTTGGCGTAACCATTGAGGCCGATATCATCAAACAAAAGTTGCCAGAGAACAATGGCGGCTATGCGGCTGTTGCGAATGCGACTGGACAAAAGTATGGCCGTACCCATGATCGAGTCTACAGCGAACTCACAAGCGACCATCCCATTGATTTGACCCGGTATCAAGTGTTGAACTGTTACGCAGGCAGAGCTGGACTTATCAACTCAGGAGGCGCTTCCGGGAAGAATGACTTTGCTGAAGCTGTTCGAACAGCTGTCATCAATAAGCGGGCCGGAGGATGTGGTCTTATCTCTGGGCGCAAAACCTTCCAGCGGGACTTCAAAGATGGCGTCAAGCTCTTTCATCTGATTCAAGATGTTTACCTGAGCTCAGATATTAGCGTTGCTTAACTGGGCCAAATACTCCCACCCACAAGCAAGAAATAGCATCTGCTAACTGCTTGTGAATCCCCTTCCAGTTTCTAGAGGGGGATTTTGAGTATTTGGATTCTCTCAAGATGTAGAAAGAACCCAAGTTTGTCATAAATTATCAAGAAGTAATTCTTATCCAGTGCTTGAATCCGGGATACGCTGGAAAGCCCGAACATCTATTCAATACGACTAAGACAAGGTTCATATGCAACTGGCTGACCGAATTACAAGAGTTACGCCATCAATGACGCTGGCGATTTCTGCAAAAGCAAAAGCAATGAAGGCAGAGGGGATCGATGTCTGCTCTTTTAGCGCTGGCGAACCCGATTTTGATACACCTGAACATATCAAAGCAGCTGCTAAAAAGGCACTTGATGATGGCAAAACCCGCTATGGTCCTGCTGCAGGTGAGCCAGCCCTAAGATCGGCGATCGCTCAAAAGCTAAAGATAGAGAATGGTTTAAACTACGAGGCCGCAAACGTCATTGTCACCAATGGCGGCAAGCATTCGCTCTACGGGCTCATGATGGTTGCCATCAACCCAGGCGACGAAGTCATCATTCCATCCCCTTATTGGGTCAGCTATCCCGAGATGGTAAAACTAGCTGGCGGAATTCCAGTCATTATCCAAACAACGGCAGATACTGGCTATAAAATCACTGCTTCTCAGCTAAGCGAGGCTATCACGCCCCGGACCAAGCTATTTGTCCTAAACTCTCCTTCCAATCCAACCGGCATGGTCTATACGCCTGATGAGATCCGTGCCTTAGCAGGACTGGTTGTGGAAGCAGACATATACGTTGTCACAGACGAGATTTATGAAAAGATCCTCTATGGTGATGCTCAACACCTTAGCATTGGGTCTGCAAATTCCGAGATATTTGAGCGGACTATCGTCAGCAATGGTTTCGCGAAAGCATACGCTATGACAGGTTGGCGAGTTGGCTACTTGGCAGGTCCTCAACCGCTGATTTCAGCAATGAATACGCTTCAAAGCCATAGCACGTCTAACGTCTGCACCTTCGCTCAATATGGTGCGATCGCAGCGCTCAAAGAGTCACAAGATTGTGTTGAAGTTATGAGACAAGCCTTTGCTCGGAGGCGGTCATACATCTTAGAGCGTGTCAACGCAATTCCAGGGCTCAGCGCGCCTGCTCCAGATGGCGCGTTTTATCTATATGTCAGCATCCATGATGTGGATCTTACTTCGGTGGATTTTTGCAATACGCTACTTGAGGAAAAGCATGTCGCGATCATTCCAGGAGCTGCATTCGGAGCCGAAGGAACTATTCGCATCTCCTATGCGACAGATATGAGCACTATCGAACGCGGCATGGATCGTTTAGAGTCCTTCATCCATGCTTGTCTCTAAACGATAAAAGGCTGGCTGACATAAGCTGGACTTAAATTGGTCGGTCAGCCTGAAGATCTCCTCACCTCTATGGTTCTAGTACAACAACTTCTTTGCAAAAGGCTTCAGTGGCCTATCTCAGCAGCTTTAAGTTTGAGCACTACGGGATTAAAGAGGTATTCGAGCACATCTCACCTGCCTCCATTTCGCTAAGTTCTGAAGTTGAAACGCCCGCTATGCAAGAGATAGAGAGACATTCCAGGGGTTGGTAAAATTCTTTGAAAGAGGGAGTTGACAGTTGAGGTTGAGGTGTATATGCTAGTAAAGCGCTGAGGGGGGATAGAGCTGCGGCGAAGTGCTCCCGAGGCGAGGAACCTCGACAGGAAAATAGCTTGAGAGCCAAGAGACGAGAAGGGTCTCGTCAGTTATAAATTGACGCCATCATAGCATGCGATGTGGTTACTGAGGAAGTAATTAGATTGAGATGAGGATGGCGAGCAATTCTGGATAAGCCAGGGAACTGAGGTTATCTAGGATTGAGCTTGAATGTGAATGAATAACATGGAGAGTTTGATCCTGGCTCAGGATGAACGCTGGCGGCGTGCCTAACACATGCAAGTCGAACGAACCCTTCGGGGTTAGTGGCGGACGGGTGAGTAACGCGTGAGGATCTGGCCTTAGGAGTGGGATAACAGTTGGAAACGGCTGCTAATACCGCATATGGCGAGAGCTGAAAGATTAATTGCCTGAGGATGAACTCGCGTCTGATTAGCTAGTTGGTGGGGTAAAGGCCTACCAAGGCGACGATCAGTAGCTGGTCTGAGAGGATGATCAGCCACACTGGGACTGAGACACGGCCCAGACTCCTACGGGAGGCAGCAGTGGGGAATTTTCCGCAATGGGGGGAACCCTGACGGAGCAACGCCGCGTGCGGGAGGACGGCCTGTGGGTTGTAAACC
>JBHJHM010000087.1:0-8957 GCA_050330865.1 Leptolyngbyaceae cyanobacterium | reverse complement strand
CAGATCTTGCAGTTGAGCTTACATCGCCTGGTTTGGCCCCCCTGCCCCCCAAATTGGGGGGTTCTGAGGTTGAAGTCCCCCAGAATTGGGGGATTTAGGGGGCGAACGCAAGGTGCTGATGTACTAGTGCAAGATCTCAGTTTTTCAGATTAACTTTAATTGCAATTTCCCAAAGGCTAGCAGTACTAAGCAGCAGGTCAACATCCGACTCTAGTAACTCAGCTACAGTATTACTGAGTTCAGGACTATCGTTAACAAACCAAAGAAATGTATGAGTATCCGGGAGTATTTTCATTCCATGTACGCTTGAAAATCTTCAAGCGGCTCATCGAAGTCTGGGGCTATCCAAATTTGTCCTTTAGCACTACCGCGCTGCCGTCGCTTAGGGATAGAAGCAACCTGAATCAGTTTAAGAATGGGATGATCATCGCGGGTGATAATAATTTCCTCTCCCTGTAAAGCCGATTGAAGTAGTTGCACAATTTGCGCTTGGGCGACCGAAATATCGACTTGCTGCATGATTTAGCCTCTTTAGACAGTTGTTTCTATATTCTCATTTTCTGCGGTGGCTTAGCCGATTCTGCAATGCCCAATTGCCTGCTCTTGCCCATCGCTAGAGTACTGAAAATACGCAGTGAGCAAGAAACCCCACACTTCCCACAACTGGTCATTCATCATCCAGATACCATCCGTTCCAGCTCGGCAAACGGCATCAGCCAGACGACATCATAGGGATGGAGAGTCATGACCAGGGTGTTGTTCTGAGCCAGCCAACCCCGCTGCTTCACCAGGTCGTACCACTGCGTTTCCAGGCAATCTAAATCCTGTAACTTGACGGTGAGCGAAACGTCGCGGGGTGTAACATTGGCGATCGCAAGAATGTGCTGGTCTTCAGGGGGGGATGACCGTAGTACTGCAAACACTTCGGAAGACAGAGACAGGATGCGTTGACGCCCATTCGGGTGGAAGGCTGCATACTGTTTACGCAGGAACAGCAGATTACCCAACCGATGCATGATTTGCCCTGCCTTGGAGGTGGGATCCTGACTGCTTGCAATCAGATCTTGGGCGACTAGCGCGGGGCGGTTAATGTCGCGCTTGACTTTGGTTTGCAGCACCTTAGCAACGTCATTGCTGGTGCCCACTAGGCCATGAAAATAAATGCCAGGGACTCCCTTGAGGGTAAGGGCGATCGCCCGTGAGGCGACATAGCGCTTCACTTGCAGCGTCAGCTCTTCACCACTGTTATCCAAGTTCAGTGCGCTGAACCAGGTGGTGTTCATTTCATAGGGTTCATCCTGTCCACTGGGTCCGGTTTTATAGGAAATAAATGCTCCATGCTGGCGGGCCGTCTGAATTAAAAACGCAATTTCTTCGGGAGGCAAAATGTTTTTGACGCCCATCAGACCAATGCCATCATGCGTGTCCAGAATGTTGAAAAAGGTCGTCGTTGAGGAGGGATAATCGAGACTTGTAGCCCACTGATTCAGCGCCGTTGTACTTTCACGGTAGAAGGTGTGCAGGACCAAAGGCGGCAGCGCAAAGTTGTAGACCATCTGAGCTTCATCGGTGCCATCGCCAAAGTAGGAAATATTTTCGGCATGGGGCACATTGGTCTCAGTAATAACAGCGACGGCGGGTGCGGTCACCTGCAGCACATCCCGAAAGAGTTTTACCACCTCATGGGTTTGCTCTAAGCTGGCGCAGGTGGTGCCCGGTTCTTCCCACAAATAGGTCACGGCATCGAGGCGAATTACGTCGGCCCCATACCGCACATAAATGAGCAGCGTCTCCAGGACGTACAGCAGCACGCGGGGATTGCGAAAGTTGAGATCAATTTGGTCGGGCGAAAACGTAGTCCAGACCCAGATCGGGCCGTTAATGGACTGAAATTCCGTCAACACATCCGACGTTCGCGGGCGCACAATCAGGGCGCGCTGCTCCGGCGTCAGTTCATCTGGCGAACGATAGACCGTGAACGTATCCTGATACAGCGGATTAGCGTTCAGCATCTCTTGAAACGCTTCGCTTTCCGCCGAGATGTGGTTGAACACCGCATCAAACATCAGCTGAAAGTTCTGATTCAGCAGCTCAATATCTTGCCAGGAGCCGAGTTTAGGATCAACGGCGCGAAAGTCACGAACCGAGAACCCGCGATCGGACGAATAGGGAAAGAATGGCAGAATGTGCAGCGTGTTGATGAAGTCTCTGAATCGGGGAACGGCTTGGAAAAAATTTGCCAGGGTTTCCAAAGGACAGGCTTCTGCGCCCAGCAGGAGGTCGCCGTAGGTGATCAGGATACTGTCTTGCTCGGTAAAGCGATTTGCTAAGTCAAAGGACTTCTCCGCCTCAATTAATTCTGACGGTTTGTGTGCCCAATGCACCTGCACAATCCGCTCTAGCTCTGGCATCCACTGGTCAGCCGCCGCCTTACCATAGAGCTTGCAGAGGCGATCGCGGAGGCGATGCTGGGCTGCCGCATCCAACTTGAACTGCGGTTGGGTATAGTCGGGCTGAGGGGTATAGGGAATCGTGAAAATATTCATGGCTTCACGAACCTCACGAATGCCCAATGGTATGAATTTTGAGCAGATTGGTCGAGCCGGTTTGCTTGAGGGGGAGTCCGCCCATGATGAGAACTTTATCACCGGGCGCCGCCAGATTGTGAGCAACGAGACAATGCTCTACTTGCTTGAATAGAGCTTCGATGGAACCATCCAACTGCTCCAGCAAAACTGGGTGCACTCCCCAGACCAGATTCATGCGATGGTAGACGTTGCGATTAGCCGTAAGGGCAATCACCGGAGCTTTAGGACGTTCAGCAGCTGCCAGCTTAGCCGTGTGACCTGATTCCGTTAGCGTGGCAATGCAGCGCAAATCTAACACCTGATCGATTGCGTTGAGAGCTTCACTAATCGCGTGGGGATCATCAATTTCAGGGGGTGGATAGTTTACAAATTGGGTTTCGGGTTCCACATCGGTAGCAATACGCGCCAGCATTTTGACGGCTTCGACGGGGTAAGCGCCTATGGCTGATTCACCCGACAACATGACAGCATCGGTACCATCGATAATGGCATTGGCCACGTCGCTGACCTCGGCCCGAGTCGGGCGGGGATTGTGAATCATGCTGTCCAGCATCTGAGTCGCGGTGATTACCGGAATCCCCTTTTGATTGCACATCCGAATAATCTTCTTTTGGATCAGGGGTACCTTTTCGGGACTCATCTCGACCCCCAAGTCGCCGCGTGCCACCATGATGGCATCGCACTCATCCACGATGCTCTCTAAGTTGGCGATCGCCTGCGGTTTCTCCAACTTTGCCAAAACCGGAATGTTAGCCCCCTTCGCTGCCAAAAGGGTTTTAAGTTCCTGCACGTCTTCTGCCCGCCGCACAAAGCTGAGGGAAATAATGTCCACACCCTGCTCGACACCAAAGGCCAAATCCTGTTTGTCTTTCTCGGTCATAGACGGAAGCCGCAGATTGAGCGTAGGAAAATTAACCCCTTTGTGGCTTTTCAGAATCCCGCCTGTGACAACACGGCAGTGGACGGCCTGCCCTTCAATCCGGTCAACCCGTAGTTCCAGCAGACCATCATCCAGCAATACTTGGGTACCGGGTTCCGCCTCCTCGGCCACGTAGGGGTAGTCGATCCCCACGGTGCCCGGTTGTTGCTTGGCTTCAGCCAGGGGCACCAGTGTGAGCGCAGACTCCGGCTGCAGTTCAATGCCATCCTTGGGCAGTTCCCCGACCCGAATTTTGGGGCCTTGCAAATCTTGCAGCAGTGTCAGGGGCAGGCCCATAGTCTCAGCTGTGGACCGCAGCTGTCGGATGCGCTGAGCGTGGTCTTCGTAGGTGCCGTGAGAAAAATTCAAACGGGCAACGTTCATGCCGGCTTTCAGAAGGTGTTTCAGGCGTTCTGGGGAACTGCTGGCAGGCCCCATAGTGGCAACGATTTTAGTCCGGCGCGATCGCAGTTGCATAGCATTCTCCAAAATCGACATTAGCTTCGCACCTCGTTAGCACATGCTCGACCCTGTTCTATGTCAGCCATGTTGGACAGCGTTGTGGTGGCAATGTTGCCCAGGGCTTCTTGGGTGAAAAAGGCTTGGTGAGCAGTAATCACCACATTGGGAAACGACTGTAGCAGTTGAAAGGTTTCGTCCTGAATGACGGTATCGGAAAGGTCTTCAAAAAATAGGTTGGCCTCATCTTCATACACGTCAATGCCCAGATACCCGACTTGGCCTGACTTAATGGCTTCAATCACCGCACGGGTATTAATTAATCCACCGCGACTGGTGTTGATGAGCATGGCTCCCTGCTTCATATGCTGCAGCGAGTCAGCGTTGATCATATGCCGCGTCGCGGGTAGAAGAGGACAGTGCAGCGAGACAATATCCGATTGTGCCAACAGCTCGGGAACTTCGACATACCGGACGCCCAGTTCCAGGCAGGCGGGGTTTTCGCGCACGTCGTAAGCCAGCAGCTTACAGCCAAATCCATTCATAATGCGAGCAAAGCATTCACCAATTTTGCCCGTGCCCACAACGCCGACGGTTTTACCGTAGAGGTCAAATCCCAGTAGGCCATCGAGCGCAAAATTGTCATCCCGGACCCGGTTATAAGCTCGGTAGAGCTTGCGGTTGAGTGCCATAATCAGGCCCACTGCATGTTCGGCCACTGCATAGGGCGAATAAGCCGGGACATGCACCACCTTTATATTGAGTTCTTGAGCGACCTTCAGATCAACATGGTTAAACCCAGCGCAGCGTAGGGCAACTAAGCGCGTCTCGGTGTGGGCGATCGTCCGCAGCGTCGGTGCACTCAGATCGTCATTGATGAACACACAGACGGCTGGAAAGTTCGCTGCTAGAGCCGCCGTTGCCGGTGTTAAACGGGGTTCAAAGAAGGTCAATTCATGACCATATGCCTGGTTCGCTGCGGTAAAAAACGTGCGATCGTAGGATTTTGTATTGAAAAAGGCCGTTTTCATAGCATCCCTTGATCTGGATAGCTTGAGTTGAGGATAGTCACAGAGGCGACGGTAGGGGCACAAAGACTTGCATCCCTACCGTCGCGACATCAATGCAGCTGCAAGAGAGTGGCCAAGGGACACTGCTCTCAAAACAGGCTATTCGCTCGCTAGCAACCTTCTCCTGTATAAGGCCATTTCCACTTCACGATTTCATCTTGGTCCTTACCATGCTCGTGGGCATAGGTCAGGCACTCGATGATCTTGTTCTTCATCCGTTCCTTGGCATGGGCTGCAGCTGATCCCAGTTTGGGAACCCGATCAATCACATCAATCACCAAGTTGAAGCGGTCAATTTGGTTATTAATGGCCAATTCCAAAGGCGTGTTGATATTGCCCTCTTCCTTGTAACCCCGCACGTGAATGCGATCTTGATTGCTGCGACGGTAAACCAGCTTGTGAATCAGCCAGGGATAGCCATGGAAGTTAAAGATGATCGGCTTATCGGGAGTAAACAGGGCATCAAAGTCTCGGTTAGACATGCCGTGGGGGTGCTCCCCTTCCGAAACCAGCTTAAAGAGATCGACGACATTGACGAACCGCACTTTGAGATAAGGAAACTCCTCGCGCAGGATTGCCGTCGCTGCCAGTGATTCCATCGTGGGAATGTCGCCACAGCAGGCCATCACCACATCCGGAATATCCGGCTCCGTGCCGCAGTCGTCGTTGCTGGCCCAATCCCAAATGCCAATGCCCTTCGTGCAGTGCTTGACGGCCTCATCCATCGGCAGATACTGCAGGTGCTTCTGTTTGTCAGCGATGATGACATTGACGTAGTCAACGCTGCGGAAGCAGTGGTCGGCCACCGACAGGAGGCAGTTCGCATCGGGTGGGAAATAAACCCGTACCACATCAGGACTCTTATTCGTCACCAGATCGACATAGCCGGGATCTTGGTGGCTGAAGCCGTTGTGGTCTTGTCGCCACACCAGTGAAGACAGCAGGATATTCAAGGACGAGACCGATCGCCGCCAGGGCACATGATTGCGGCAGATATCGAGCCACTTAGCGTGCTGATTAAACATGGAGTCCACTACGTGGGCAAACGCTTCGTACGTGTGGAACAGGCCATGCCGACCAGTTAGCAAATAGCCCTCTAGCCAGCCTTGTAGGGTGTGCTCACTCAGCATTTCCATCACCCGACCGTCGCGGGATAGTTCACTGCCGTCCAAGTCTTCAGGATAGAAATCTGCCATCCAGGCTTTTTTAGTGACTTCGTAAACCGCCTGTAGACGGTTGGAGGCCGTTTCATCTGGCCCCATCAGACGGAAGTTGTTGGGGTTATCCCGCATGATGTCACGCATGAGGAAGCCTAGCACTTTGGTGTTTTCAAACTCCACGGTGCCATGGCCATCCATCGGAATCTCGTAGTCGCGGAAGTCTGGCATTTTCAGCGCCCGACGCAGTAACCCCCCATTGGTATGAGGGTTTGCACTCATGCGGCGATCGCCCACCGGGGCCAGTTCTTTCAGTTCCGGAATCAGCGTCCCATTTTCGTCAAACAGCTCTTCAGGTCGGTAGCTCCGCATCCAGTCTTCCAGACGGCGCAGATGCTCTGGGTTGCTGTGCATGCCGCCCATGGGAACTTGGTGTGCTCGCCAAAAGCCCTCAACCTTATGACCATCAACCTCTTGGGGGCCGGTCCATCCCTTCGGCGTCCGCAGCACAATCATGGGCCAGCGGGGACGTTCAATCCGGCCATTAATCCGAGCTTCCCGCTGGACTTCCTTAATTTTCAGGACACACTCTTCCATCACGGCTGCCATTTTCTGGTGCATCTCAGCTGGATCACTGCCCTCAACAAAGTAAGGTGTGTAGCCATAGCCTCGGAACAAAAATTCCAATTCTTCCGCCGAGATTCGCGCCAGGAGCGTTGGGTTAGCAATTTTGTAGCCGTTCAAGTTGAGAATCGGTAAGACGGCACCATCGCGGGCTGGATTAATGAATTTGTTAGAGTGCCAGGCTGTCGCTAAGGGACCCGTTTCAGCCTCTCCATCACCGACAACACAGGTCACGATCAAGTCAGGATTATCTAAGATCGTTCCATATGCATGGGAGACGCTGTAGCCCAACTCGCCGCCCTCGTGAACGGATCCTGGGGTTTCTGGCGTCACGTGACTGCCAATATGACCGGGAAAAGAAAACTGCTTGAAGAATCGCTGCATCCCCTCCGCATCTTCAGTTTTGTCGGGATAAGTTTCAGAGTAGGTGCTTTCTAGGTAAACCGGACCCAGAACTCCAGGCGCGCCGTGGCCTGGACCCGCCATAAAGATCATGTCCAAGTCGTACTTTTTGATCAGCCGATTGCAGTGGACATAGGTAAAGCTGAGCGCGGGTGAGGCTCCCCAGTGCCCCAACAAACGGTACTTGACATGCTCTGGCTGCAGTGATTCCTTAAGCAGAGGATTGTCTCGTAGATAAATCATCCCAATGGCGAGGTAGTTACAGGCTCGCCAATACGCATCAATGCGGTCCAGCTCACTATCCGTAAGCGGTTTCGACATAGAACCGGCGGGTCTTTCGGGTGCGTGAACCATATATTGTTTCCCCCTTGAAGATTTCAAAACCTGTGAACGAAGCTGGTTACGTTGAAACCGCATAGTCGCTATCAACAGAGCCAACACCAGAGAGTCAGTTGCCTATGTTCCTTAAGCTACGACACCTATGCTCCGTAGACCACCATGCAAAAGAGTAACCATCCGCACATGAATATGATCAGCCACGCCTCTTCAGCTAACTCAAATTTACGCGTTTTCTTAAGCATGAACAGATGCTGGAAGCTTAGAAAATTTATGCCAGATCCTAGAGAGAAATCTATGTAGACCGATCACTACGGGTAGCCTTAAGAAACTCAGGGAAAGAATGTTTCGCAGATCACATTATTTTTATGAAATACCATCAATAAACACTGTTCTATTTGCAGATTTGAGTATTTGAATCACTGAAGGACGCAATTATTTGATTTGCTACCCTAGCTGTAGAGACTGTCAAATCCCTTATGTCTGCAGTCGATCACATCAGCGTTTGACCAACAAAAAACATTTAAACAAATTTAGTTATTCTCAACTGTGCTTATCGTGATCGGGTGCTTCTGAAGTAAAGACTTTTTGAAGGTTATTACGCCTTGAAAAATTTTGACTATTGCGGCTACCAAAAATCTTCGATGCTTTGACCAGTGATATGGAGGTCGGGCCTAAACTACCCCTTTAGAGATTGGGTTGCTCGCGTTAGTCCCAGGGTCAAAATCCCCGCAATCAGGCCCCAAAACGCTGCGCCAATGCCAAAGAGCGTGACACCTGATGCGGTAACCAGAAATGTGATCAGGGCAGCTTCTCGTTCAGTTTCTTGCGTGAGTGCTGTCAGCAATCCTGTGCCAATCGTGCCTAAGAGGGCTAACCCTGCGATCGCCAGCACGAGTTCTTGAGGCAGCGCTGCAAAGAGCGACGCTACCGTCGCGCCTGAAAACCCAATCAGCATGTAAAAGACCCCTACCGCGATCGCAGCCACATAGCGTTTTTGCGGATCTTCGTGAGCTTCGCGTCCCATAGCGATGGCAGCCGTAATGGCGGCTAGATTGATGGCAAACGCCCCAAACGGAGCCAAGAGAAAGGTTGCTGCGCCCGTCCAGCCAATTAGCGGTGAACTTGGCACTGTGTACCCAAAAGCGCGGATTGTGGCAACTCCCGGCACGTTTTGCGAAGCCATCGTCACTACAAATAGCGGCAGCGCCACACCGACTAAAGCGTTGAGCGAGAATTGAGGCATTGTGAAAACTGGCTGTGCCCATTGGCCACAAGTTAAGGGAATAGGAGATTTGTCAAGTGAGCGCTTTTCCAGAGAGTCAAATCCTGTCAAACTCAGAGCAACCGAGTCATTGAGCCGTCCTGAGTGAGCCATGAGTCGCCCCCGAAAGCTGAATCG
>JBHJHM010000086.1:0-3653 GCA_050330865.1 Leptolyngbyaceae cyanobacterium | reverse complement strand
ACGCCGATGGGGGGATACCCACTGGTTCCGGGGCAACAGTTATTGCCGCATTGGGTGGGATTGGGTTAAAACAGCTCTTTGCAACGGCTGGCGGTTAATTCATCGAGTTAGATTCACTGCCAACCACGATCCTGACCCGGCGATCGCATCGCGCCAGCAGCATGAAAAACGTACTTATCGACTCGAATTCAAAGTCTTGACGTTTCAATATCTTCCTGAACAGTGGGAGCCTGACTAAACTTTTGTCAGTCAATCAGCCTATACCGAGCAGATGGGGCTGAGACCTGGTGATGTGTTTGAAATTTCACTGGGACGTAAACATATTCATCTCAAGCAGCTAACAGCCGAACCGCGATCCTGCTCACTCATATCCGCAATCATCTCCGTCGCGACTTGGTGCAACGCGATCGCTTTCAGATACACCTCAGAATATTCCCACGCCGGATCCGGCAGGGGATAATCGGCCTCGGCTAAATTCATTTCTTCTATTCCAAAACACGCTTCACAACGGCGCTGCAGTAAAGGATCTCTACTCGGTCAGTCTATGACGCTTGCACCTATCATCATCATTGAAACCGACTATGAGACAACAGAAGACGCGATCGCCACTAGGAATGCCCACGCTGCTCACCTCACTCAGCAGGGAATTTCCTTCACCCAAGAAACCCTCTACAGACTCACTGACAACGCTTGCGTCTTTATCCTGACCCCAGAAGATATCGACCTGAGATTTGAAACGCAGAGTCAAGAGAGAGTTAAGCCGCGAACTCAACGAGTCAATCGACAGAAACGGCGTATGATTACTCAGCAAACTGACTCAAGAAGCTTCAAGTAGAGTCATGCCCTCAGCCACAATGCTTGCAGTTCCAGTGTGCTCTGTGTGCGGTTATCTGAAGCACTGGCCATTCACAGGTAGAACATCAACCTGTAAAAACTGGGTACCCATTCAGTAATGGCTGAGTGCTGTTCAGCCTTGCCGCAAAAGTCTTCTTTTGAAATAAGCTGACAATCACTCCAAACTTACTCTTCTTATACTTACTCTTGTATTTTACTTTTACTGCCGATAGAATAAGAACATCAAGAGAGAGGCGGGTAAGACAAAGTAAATGGCACCTCAAACGCTCGAAACACTCCCCGAAAACTGGATTGAAACCGCTGCTAGCTATGGCGCAACCAAGTGGCTACAGCAGTTTATTCGCTTCTACCTCTCAGAACTCCAAGCAGGACGGCTCAGCCCAGAAGCATTTGCCAATGAGCTGGAAGAAGAATTTGCCTCTCGGAATCTCAAAACTGCCAAGCAACAGAAGAACTATCGCTCTAACGTCGTTCAGGCCCTCAAAGTCTTAGACTCAGAGCATCCCGCGATCGCGTTGGTGGGACTCTCGACAGCGCAGTATCGTGCCTTGAATGATGAACAGAAGGCACGGATTGCCGATCGCGAGACTCAATTCATCGATAAAGAAATCGTCGGCACTATTGTTGAAATCGCGGAACATCTTTTAGAGAGTGAAGAGTGGTCAGACGTTGGCGCAGGACTCGCTATTCTCATCGGTCGCCGCATTAGTGAAATTTTGCTTTCTGAGTTCTCACTCAAGACAGCCTGGAGCCTGAATTTCTCTGGCATGGCGAAGAAGGCAGACGATATCAAGGTCACTATTGAAATTCCTACCCTCGCCCCTGCTGAGAAAGTGCTCTCAGGCATTCAGCGATTGCAGAACACGTTGGCCATTTCAGACCTGAGACTTAACAGCCTCTCAGAACGAGAGGCTAAACGCAAAGTCAACCAGAAGTACAGCGGCGCGATCGCCCAGAAGTGTGATGAATACTTCCGTGAATTTGTCCCCATTAGAACCGATCGCGACACTCTCTACACGCATCTTTTTCGAGCCGTCTACGCCACCATTGCCGCCTACTGGTTCTGCCCCACATCCGTACCCGAGCATCAATTCAAATCAGAGATTCAAGGCCATTTTTCTCTGACTCAGGACGGCCAGAAACTTCCTAACTACAGCGCCCGGAGCAACTATGACGACTACGCGATTGGCGACGGCCAAGGCAATCGGGATGGGCGCTTGGGCATTCAGTTGGGACACTTACCGGGCGTGGAAGTTATTGAAGCCTTTCAACCCATTCAGATTCCCAAAAGCGAAGCCTCTGAGCAAAAGGCCGACGCAGAAACGACCCACGATGAACCCTCCGCACCGAGTCATGAGATGAGCACACCGGAACAGCCCACAACCAGCCTTAACCTGTACACAGAAGACATTGACCTCATGAACGAGTTGATGGCGAAACGCGGCGTATCAGGCACCACCGCCGAGGTGTTTCGCGCTCTGCTTGAGACTTTCATCTCGGAAATGAATCGGCGGCAGATTGAGGCACTCGACGGCGTCGGTCAAACGCTCAACTGGTTTACCCAGGAAATCGACACGCTCCGGCAGCAATATCGCGCCCTGGAACAAGAGCATCAGCGGTCAAGCTCTCTGCCGATGACCACCTCTGATGAGGCGGAGGAAGTCGCGGCCCTGGAAGAGCGGAATGCTCAATTAGAGGAACAACTCGATGAGATGACCTCCTTAGAAACAAGGAACGCCCAACTGGAGAAAGAGCTTCAGGACACCCAAACCCGGCTCAACGGCATTCAGCAGCTCCTTGGCGGCAACCTCGAAGGAAGTAAGCTGACGCCAACCGCAGCCACTCCACAGACCGCACAAACTCCACCCTCTGTTAAGCCAGACTCTACAGACGACAATGACAACACCAAGCAACGAGACCGCTCAGACTCGTTAGCCAAAATCGCGGATGTCATCGACGCTATCATCAAATGGAATACGGCCCAGGAACGCTCTGAGCTGAGGTTACGCATCTCTTTTCCTTCGGTGAAAAGTTTGGCGCTACTCGTCGGCGCGGGCTACCAAAGTGCCATCAAGGAAGTGATGGACAAAAAAAAGACCGAAATCGACGAAATCCACCAGCGTTACACAATTGGCTCTCGGCACAATCGAAGCGTGACCGATAAAGACGAGGTATTGAGGACGATCGCTCGCGACTACCTCGGCTTCCCTAACTGGCAAGAAGCAGAGTACACCACCTGAGCTGGAGGCAACAGCATGAAACTATCCCTCATCACTGCGACATATCAGCGATCGCGTATTCTGGCTCAAAACGCCTTACCCAGCTTGCTAGCCCAGCACATCTCACTGGCTAACTTTGAATGGATTGTGGTGAACGATTGAGATCGCGGCCAAAGAAGCTCAAGCCGCGCAGCTCGATGCTCAAGGCATTCCTTTCCAGCAACATACCCTCTACCGGGCCACTGATGGCGCTCGCATCTTCCTCATCACGCCCATTGACCCCGAACTGGAATCAGACGAACCCAGTCGAGCATCCTCCAAACCCAGAACCCGGCGCACCACCCCACAAAAACAACGAGATCGCAGTCAGCACGTCGATTATCGGTAACCGGTTCAAGCATCCTGTTCGCCGCCAATTTCTCTGACTGCATTTTCGAGTTCTCAGATATTGCAGTTGAGCTTACATCGCCTGGTTTGGCCCCCCTGCCCCCCAAATTGGGGGGTTCTGAGGTTGAATTCCCCCAGAATTGGGGGATTTAGGGGGCGAACGCAAGGTGCTGATGTACTAGTGCAAGATCT
>JBHJHM010000085.1:0-87727 GCA_050330865.1 Leptolyngbyaceae cyanobacterium | reverse complement strand
ATCAGTCTGAGAAATACACTCTCAGCGCCATAGGCCGCATGGTCACCCTCACGGATCGCGAAGGTACAGAACTGATGATGTTCCGCAAGACGCGCTGGGGGCTGGATATCCTCAAGAACGACATGGCCGCTTCCCAGGAAGCCGATTTCTTGAAAGCGCGACAGCAGATTCAAATCCAAGGGCTAGACGGAATTTCTTCGGAACCGCCGCTGCGATCGCGTCAATTAGGCAACCTCGCTCCGGAAGGCGATCGCGGGCTAACCCGTGATTTGACAGCCCTCGCCCTGGCCAAAACCGCTCGCAAACTGTTGGATGTCACCGGCAGTCGGCCCAACGTCCAGGGCAAACGCATCTTTCAGGGAGGCAGCCAGTACCGCATCGAGGAAACACCCAGTAGCCTCAAGCTGCAGGCGGCTGAGCGGGGCACCATTCTCAGCATCGACAACGGCAAAATTAAGTCTGAATTAACGCCTCAGGACATCACCTACTTTCGGTTCATCGATCGAGAACTCAGTCAAGACTTGAAGTTGCACGCTCCCGCAACTGTGACCCCGCTCAATTCTAGGCAACGCCATCCGCCACTGGAACTCGCTGTGGGTGAGTAGGTGATGGGGATGGCATATCAGCCGGAACTGGTGGCATTCTTTGCCCGCCACTTGGGGGCGGGGGAAAGCTTTGCCACGATCACCCAGGCTCGCAAACACGCGGCTGAGGTGTTGGGTGAACTGGTGCATCCGGGTACGGCGCTCGCTAAGCAGGTGGATGAATCCGTTGAAGCTGGGGTGGTGAGGACAGCCCAGGCGATCCTCCAAACCTCAACTACGACTCACGACACCTATGATCGGCTAGTGGACTTGCACGATCGCCAACCGGCTCTCAATGTCCGCTCTTCCACCTCGGTGCTCCAGCAAGCTTACAGCACCCCCATCCCTATCGCCTTTCTGGCCTCGACCCTAGCGGGAATCACTCCCAATACCACTGTCTATGAACCCACCGCTGGTCATGGCGCATTACTGCTGGGAACGGATCCGGCTAAGGTCACGGTCAATGAACTTAGTGCAGATCGCGCGGCTGATCTGCGGGTTCAGGGTTATGTCGTTACTCAGTTCGACGCCACTGAGTATCAACCCGACCAACAACATGATGTCGTCATCGCCAATCCCCCTTTTGGGGCCGTGCGAGATGACCAGGGGCAACGCCAACGCTTTGCTCTACCGGGCAATCGACGCGGCACGACGCAGATTGATCAGGCGATCGCCTTCCAGGCGCTCAAGGCAATGAAAGCGGATGGCCGCGCGGTACTCATTCTGGGCGGCAAGCTGGGAGAGGCAGAGGGCCTGCGCTCCGACCGGTATAACACCCTGGAAAGTCGGGGATTCTTCTATCCGCTCTACCAGCAGTACCACGTCATCCAGCACTTTTCTCTCTCGGGTGACCTGTATCGCAAGCAGGGTGCTGGCTTTCCCATCGATGTCATGGTGATTGCCGGACGAGGGCGCTCCGAACTTCCCTTACCGGCAGCGGTTGTCCCACCAATTTACACGTCCTTTGCTGAACTCAAGGAGCTGATTCCTAATGAGAGATTACGCCGCCCATCCCCCCACCTACGAGGACTACGAGACCTACACCCTGATCTGGAAACCGCAGACAACGGGCGATCAGGGCTTATTCCTGGTGCGGGTGCCGCCCGATCTGACGCTCCTGAGCGAAGCGCTCTACGAGCACCTGATGAGTCTGCGGGTGCAGTGGATGATTCGCACCTGGATGGACGTAACCGAGGAGACCCAGCCAGAGACCGCTCGCCGCCTCGCCCAAGCCCTGCAAATTCTCTATTCTCAGCAAATGCCGCCGCTGCTAACTCTCCCTGGCACTCGGGCACTACGTCCCCTGCCGGAATGGGCCGAAGACTGGAGCGAGACCCTCGTGCATCACAACGAAACCCTGAGAACCCGCTTCGACCTGCAGAACGGCTGGAGCTTCCCGATCAGCATTCCACTCCCGAGCGAGATCCAGCAGGCATGGCAGGCGGAACACAACGAGGAGATGACCTTGGAAACCTGGCTGAGTTATCTGACCGCCGAGATGATTTGAGGCAACGACCCGTGGCCACTCCAGAACCCGCTCCCAAAATTGAAACTCAAGTCCACAACATTCCGTATATTCCTCGCAGCCAGGGCACTTCACCAAAGACGCTGATTCCAGCCAACATGGCCGCTGCGGCTCAGGTGGCCCTGCAGCGGGTAGAGCAGGCGCATGGGAACATCGATAAGTTTGTCAGTCAACGGCTGGGCTATGACTCCAAAGCAGCGATGTGGCAGGTGCTCTACGCCGAGCAAATTGATTCCTTGGCGCTGGCCTTTGACCAACGGGATCGTGGCAAGATTTTTCTCAACGGTGACCAGACGGGCAATGGCAAGGGGCGATTTGGCGCTGCCAATCTGATTGATGCGCGGCGTCAAGGGTATATCCCCATCTTTGTCACCCGCCAGCCTGACCTGTACAACGCCATGATCAATGACCTGGCGGATATCGGCAAACCAGGGTTCACTCCCTTTCTGACCAACAACAACCTGACCTTACGCCTGGACGATGGTCGCGTACTCAAGACAGGGAGCGGCACTGAGCAGGAAACCGAGATGCGCCGCCTAGTGCAGCAAGGGGAGTTGGGTCAGGATTACGGAGCCATCTTCACCACCTATAGTCAACTACAAACCATCAAGAACCAGGAACCCTTGCGCCGCCAGTTCTTTCGTGCTCTGGCTTCCCGAGCCATCTTTGTCTTCGATGAATCCCATGAAGCCGGAGGCAGTACCGGGCAATCCCAGTCCTGGAAAACCAGCGGCCCGCCCAATCGCTCGGAGTTCGTGCGGGAGCTGATCGATCACTGCGCCGGGGCGGTGTTTATGAGTGCCACCGCCACCAAAGACCCAGCCGTGATGGATCTCTATGCCCGTCGCAGTGATGCGATGCAGGCTGTCTCCAGTTTGGGGAGTCTGGAGCGGAGTCTTCAGGCCGGGGGCATTCCCCTGCAGCAGATGATGGCCACCCAGTTTGTCGCCTCTGGTCAACTGCTGCGCCGGGAGCGGTCTTTTGAAAACATCTCCTTTGTGGCTCAGGTGGTGTCGGTAGATCGGGAGGTGGCGGATGGCATTTCCGCCATTATGCGGTCGGTGGATGCCTTTGACCGGGCCAAAGTGGCTGCATTGACTGACCTGCGTAAAGAACTGAAACAGCAAGCCAAACAGTTGGGCTTGGACAATGCCGTGGGACAGGTGGGTGTGCATTCCACCAACTTCACTTCGCTGATGCACAACGCCATCGATCAAGGGCTGCTCTGTCAGAAAGCCGAAGCCACTGTGCAGTCGGCAATTCAAGCTTTGGAAAACGGGGAAAAGCCTCTGATTGCCGTGGCCTCGACAATGGATGCCTTCATTGACTGGTACGCCAAAGATAACGGTTTAGAACCGGGCGATGAACTCGACATTTCCTTTGGCGATGTCTTGGGGCGCTACCTGGAACGATCTCGGGACGTTGTGCTGAAAGACTTTGAGGGGCTGCAGCATCGCCGCCGTCTGACTGATGAGGAACTAGGCGCTGATGGCGTGGCGGCTTATGATGCCGCCCGAGAGTTAATAGCTGATACAGACCTATCCCAGGTGCCCCTCAGTTCTATCGACTACATCAAATGGAGATTACACCAGGAAGGCTACACCGTCGATGAAGTCACCGGGCGCAAAAACATCGTGGAGTACGGGGACGATCGCCCGATGAACTATGGTCGCCGCTCCAGCCAGGAAACCAAACCTCAGGGCAAAATCGAAGTCGTCAATCGCTTCAATTATGGGCAACTGGACGTGGTGATTCTGAACCGCTCTGGTTCCACTGGTATCAGTCTCCATGCCTCTGAAAAGTTTGCCGACCAGCGTCCCCGTCACATGATTGTGGCCCAGGCCGAGCGAGACATTAACCAGGTGATGCAGATGCTGGGGCGAGCTAACCGCTTTGGTCAGGTGATTGAGCCACGCTTCACGCTGCTAATGTCTGACCTGCCTGCCGAGAAGCGGCTGGGGGCACTGCTGGCCAAAAAGATGGCCTCCCTAAACGCCAACACCACCGCCTCTCGCGATTCGGATTTGTCTGTCACCAACGTGGTGGACTTCATGAACATCTATGGGGAAGCGGTAGTGCAGGAAATTCTGGAGGATGACCCCGAACTGCAAGCACGACTGGCCTTTCCCGCCGAAAATCTCCAGGGGAGTTCAGACATCGAGCTGATCAGTCGGGTGACGGGGCGGATTCCCCTGCTGCCCATCGAAGAGCAGGAAGCCCTCTACAGCCTGATTGAGTCCGAGACCCAAGATCTGATTGCTCAGAAACAGGCGATGGGCGAAAACGTCCTATCCGCCGAACAGTTGGATCTCGATGCCCGGACGATCGCCCGCATGGAAGTGATTCCTGACGACAGCGGTATCCGCAATGAGTTCACCGGGCCGGTGTATCTGGAAGTGGTAGACGCCAAAATTCCGGTGAAGCCTCTGACCCAGTTGCAGGTGATGAATACGGTGCGAGAGGTGCTGGGGTTGGACACCCTTAAAGCCGTCGCTGACCACGACTTTGACCAAGTGCAGGCTCTGGCAGAACAGCGGGCAGCGGCTACCTTGCAGGATCTTCAGCAGCAGTTGCAGGACTATCGTCACTGCACGATGCTGACCAAGAAAACGCCAGAGGCCCGAGGCAAGTTGAGCGATCGCCTCGCGAGCCAACTCGACCAGATTACCGACATCCTGACCGGGTTTCCCCCCGGCACTCCAGTACAGCTCGTCTCGGAGCAGAGCCACATCGTCTACGGGGTGGTGGCCAATGTCTGGCAAAGGGGGCGGCAAGGCAGTCCGGCGGCACCCACTAACTGGCGACTTCAGGTGCTCACCGACAACCATTCCCGCCAGATCACCTTTCCCCTCTCCAAGGTCAACACGAACAAGGATAACTCGGTAAGTCTCCTGCCCCAAGCCACCAATTGGGACGGCCTGGATATCTATGCCGCTTTTGACCACAAGCAAGCCCAGCAGCGGCGGGAAGCGCAGATCTTCACCGGCAATCTGCTGCGGGCCTTCGAGAAATACCCGCGTGGTCAGTTCCTTAACTACACCGACCATCAAGGGCGCATCCGCCAAGGACTGATAATGCCTGCGGGCTTTGACATTGAGGAATCCCTGCGGGCGGAACCGGTTGCCTTCCGCGAACCGTATCAGGTGAAAGCGTTTCTGACAGAAGTCACTGGTAACAAGGGAGTGGTGAAGACCCTGGATGAGTTTCTGGTGATCAAGACTCAGGCGGCGGCGCGACTCTCGGGCAGTCAGGCCAACGGGTTCGTGTTGCAGACCCCTAAGGCCACTAGCGTAGGCGGGCAGTATTTTCTGGATCAGGACATCCTGGCGACGGTGGGTTCAGATTTCTACTCGGTGTCAGACCGGATGGAAGCAGTGGTGTCTGCCGATCTCATCGACCCGGTGCTTGCAGTGGTCATGCAGGAAAAGAAACTCACTCTGGCGGCCTTTGATTTCAAGGATCAGGCGCGAGCTTACTTGGGCGAAGCCTTACCAACTTTGGAACTGGTGGAGTCCAACACGTTTGCGGCACAGGGAGACTATGTGCCCTATGTGCCGGAACCGACGCCACAAACCCGTGAGCAGTTGGAGAGTTTGTTTGTGGAGGAATTTGAGGAGCTTGCCCAGTTTGAAGAGCAGGTTGAGCTTGACCAGGACATCAGACCGGCTCAAGAAAGAGAAGTAGAGACCACAGCAAAGGCTCTGGCTCCCCCACAGCCCCACCTTGAGAATCCCATTCCGCAACCGGATTTGCCCCAGAATGCTCCGCGCATTGCTCCCCTGAAGGAACAGACTGGTGACGCTGAGAAGCAAGTGGCCAAGTTTTTGCACACCGCCGGACTGGCTGAAGTGGTCTTGCAGGGCGAAGACTTCCACCAGCGCATTGAGAATGAGCCGTACATTCCCTTGGTGGTAGAGCGTCACAGCGACCAACTCTATCTCACCCATTACCTGACCCAGAACGGCGACATGTTCATCGATACCGAGATGGTATTTGGCATTACTGGGAGCTATTTAACCCTGCGGGAAACTGCTGTGCAGTCCTTTGGGGGAGAGTTTCGCAGCTGTGACCGAGGCTTTGCCCAGCTCTTTGCTCGCAACATCAACCATCAAGGGTTTGCTGAAGCTGCCAGAGCGCAGGTAGAGCAATCTCAGGAGGAGGAGCTTGCAGCAACTGATGGGCAGCCATCGGGTAAGCAAGTTGAGGTTGACCGGCAGGCTTTCCCCGCCGATGTCCAGCAATATTTAGCAGTCAAAGAGCAGCATCCTGATGTACTTGTGCTGGTGCAAACCAGCGATCGCCGTTTTTATGAAGCTTTCTTTGATGATGCTAAGCAGCTAGCCCAAACCCTTGACCTGATTCTGACTAGCCAGACACCTACGGCTCTCAATACTGAGAGGATTCCAGCAGCCGGTTTCCCGGTGCAGAGTTTGGCGAAGTATCTGGAGCCACTGAGGCAAGTGAGTGCGGTGGCGATCGCAGACATCGACGGAGCAATCGCCGTTCATACCCAGCAAGCAGATCAACCCATCATTGAGGACGCACCCACTCCAAACCCTCAACCGGGAACCGGCCAGACGACGGCTAAGAGAGAAACAGAAGAGCCTGAGTTTCATGTGCAGAGCCTCTTTGACCCCGACCAATTCAGCCACCCCTATCAGAATGGCCATCGTGATCATTTAGGAAATGATCCGACTTGGCAAAACTCAACGGCAGCCTCGATTCCGACAACACCGGCATCAGAAACAGTCAGGATTCAGTCCACACAGCCTTTGCCGCAGCCCTCTCTTCAAGATGTTGCCGATGAGGTGCGCGGCATTGACTTGGAAATCGTCGCGGCCAATCTCGGATTGGAACTCGATCGCTACGACAAGCACAAGTGGCGCAATGGTGATCACATCATCAGTATCAGTGGTCCTCTCTTCATGGATTGGTTAGCGGATCAAGGCGGGCGAGGAGCGATCGATCTGGTGATGCATGTTCAAGAGGTTGAGTTCAAAGCCGCTGTGGAGTGGCTGTCGGGGCAAGACCTTTCGCATCGTCCAGTCCATGTCAGCACTTACCAGCGTTCTGAAGAGCGAGAGCCGCATTCGCTCGAAATGCCAGCCGCTAATGAGCACAGGTGGAATGCGGTACGAGGGTATTTGGTGGAAACTCGCAAGCTTCCGGCAGTCTTGGTGGATCGGCTACATGAGCGGGAATTGGTCTATGGCGATGCTCATCAAAATGCCGTCTTTGTCCGATATAGTCTGAACGGCAATGCCTGGACAAGAGGGGCAGTGACTGGGGCCAGTTTACGAGGCACTTGGGGCGAGGATAATCACTATCATGGGCTGGCTCCAGGATCGATCAGAGATCAAGGATGGTTCTGGCTTGGTACCGGCCACGGCCCAGTTCAGCGTGTCTTCCTCACAGAGTCGCCTATTGATGCCATGTCATTGGCGGTGCTGGATCAAGGAAGACAGGCTCGGCCAGGGGTGACAATTTATCTGTCTACAGACGGCTCTGGGGGAGTGCCGATTGAAGCGTTGAAACCCGTTCTTCAGGAGGGTGGACGAGTGTTCGCGGCTTTTGATGCTGATCAACCGGGTACGCTGATGGCTTGGCGCGTTGCAGAGCAGGTGCCAGGGGTAGAACGATTGATGCCCAAGCATGGCAAGGACTGGAATGAACGGTTAATACATGCAAAAGACTCTGCGAGCACATTCCAACCCATTGCAAATAATGCCGAAATGGACCAGCTTTGGCAGTGGCATTTGACAGCAAAACGGCTCGGAAGACCAGGGGGATATCTCAGTCGTATCACAGAGGTTGCCCGAGACGTCGTGAAGGGGGCGAATCTCTCGGATAAAGCCTCAGTTGCTATGACTAGCGATATGGCCGCTTTTTCAGAAGTGATAGAAAAAACGAGGGCAACGCCACGAGATCTTAAAACAATGGTGGAAGGAGAGCGGTAAGCGATCAGATAGCAGGACCAGATTACTATGTCCTCGCTTCCAAACTGCGGCAGCGATCGCCCCGACTGGCATCCAGCCTCGCGAAAATACTTCATCAGAATCTTTAGCTGGCCATCCCTGCAGAAGAGTCAGCAGTGGGCATCCTGGCCGGATTTGTCGGGGTGGCGGTGGCTTCCTAATCATTCCGGCCCTGGTATTGTTGGGGGCCTTCCTATGAAAGAGGTGATCGGCACCTCTCTCTTGATTATTACCGCCAAGTCAGCAATAGGCTTTGTGGGTTACCTCGCTCAGACGGCTATGAGAGGGCCCGCTGTTGAGTTGCTAAAACAACGAAAACAGCAATTCGGAAGCTTGATATCGCTCTTCTGTTAAAGTCGCCAGAGAATAAATTCTTAACTCCTCATTAGCGATCCTCGTATTTTTGCACCAAGGAATAATTTTTGATGGCAACGAGAAATGGTCGTTTCAGATTTCGCCTGGCCAGAGTCATTGAAGAGCGATATAGCAAGCCGCCAATAGGTTAGGTCACTCCAGATAGCTGTAATCAGCAGCTGGTCAGCCTTTCCATTCCGCATTCCGACTTCAATATTCCGAATTCTGCTATAACTTGTGACTAGCTGAATCTTGAAACCAGTTGTAAAGACAGGTCTGCTATTTTTATTTGTACCTTCTTGAATCGGAGGGACAACAATCTATTCTCGGAAAATTCTATAAGTTTTAGCTGCACATCGCCGATTACGGTGCTAACAATCGCTGTCTCAAGTAACGCATTGATTCAGTAATGCCTCTCTTCAGCAGGAAGCAATATCAGCTTCTTTGCAGTATCTTGCATTATATACTGGTACGGGATTGATACGAGACTATGTATCCATGAAGTTTGGCAAGTTGGTCGGCTTGGTTGCTCTGCTCCTAGGTCTCTATTTTCTGTGGCGAATCCGGTTCATCCTAATGCTGGCTTTTTTAGCCGTGGCGTTGGCTACCTTACTGAATCGAATTGTGCGGCAGCTGGTTCGATGGCGGCTCAAGCGAGGGTTTGCCATTGTCCTGACGTTGATCGGCATCTTTTTGGGGGTAGCTGCTTTGGCCGCTATCGTTATTCCGCCCTTTACTGAACAAGTTAGTCAATGGCTCGACCAAGTACCCGTGGAAGTTGCTCGCATCAGTGCTTGGATTGAAAGATTAGATGATCGAGTTCCGATCGAACTAGCGGAAGAGCTCCAGCGACTGGATATGTTTCTTCGGGACGTCCCCCAAATTCTTAGAGGCGTATTCAACAACTTCTTGCTGTTTTTTACGTGGACAGCATCATTCTTGATTAATTTTTTGCTAGTTCTAGCCATTACGATCATGCTGCTAGCTAATCCCAAAGCTTATCGCCGAGCCCTAGTTGTTACATTTCCACAGTTTTATCGTTCTCGGATTCAAGAAATTCTTGATTGCTGCGAAGTCGCTTTAGTGGGCTGGGGCGTCGGCATTGTGTGTAACATGGCGGTGATTACTCTGATGAGCTTCGTTGGATTAGCCATCATCGACGTACCGTTGCCGATCGCGAATGCCTTCATTGCCGGAGCGCTCACGTTTATTCCCAATGTCGGACCCGTGCTCAGCGTTGTGCCACCCACAATCTTGGCTTTGTTAGAAGCCCCTTGGAAAGCGATCGCAGTGGTCGTTCTCTATATCTTGATTCAGCAAGTCGAAAGTAACTTTTTAACGCCGCTGATTATGAAACATCAAGTCTCGCTGCTGCCTGCCGCAACATTGATATTTCAGCTAGTTTTTGGACTGTTGTTGGGCTTTTTCGGTCTGTTTTTGGCGTTACCCATGGTCGTGGTGGGTCAGGTGTGTCTGCAAGAGCTGCTAATCAAAGATGTCATGGATCGATGGTCGAGTCAGGATAATATTGATGATGGCCGTACGAATCGTACCCCAAAGACCTACAGCTCAGTTTAGAGCCTGTCTCTAGCCAGATGTGAGTTCAAAGTTAACTCAGCTTTAAATACATCCACAGATAGATTAGTCAGAGCTGACTTATTTGTTATAGTCGGCAGGTAAATATCACCTTGAGTTTAGGGGATTTCCAACCACATCAGCTCCCAACGGTTCGATGACGCAATACTTTTGTGGGTAGCTGCTCGCTAATGGCCGCTGGTAGAAAGAGCTTGCTGAGAAAGCTGAGAAGTCGCTAGGGGCAGCATTGAGAACTTTTGAAAAGGTTGGCGGGCCTTTCACGTCAATTCTCTACGGTAGCTTAGAATCGCTAAGGATTGAACGCATCGTGAACAATTCACAGGTTTTCTCTACCTCAACGGTGTGGTTTCGCTCAAATGGAAGGCTGAATTATTAGTCATGGCACAGAAACGTTTGTCTACCGGTATTTCTGGATTGGACAGTGTCTTATCAGGTGGGGTCATTGCCAATCAAGCCTATCTCCTACGAGGAGGACCCGGAACGGGCAAAACGACCCTAGGGCTACATTTTCTGAGTCAAGCTACGACTAAGGACGCAGCTTTGTTTATCACCCTGGGTGAGGTGGAGACTAAGATTCGCCGCAATGCCCAAAATTTGGGCTTTGATCTCAAAAACATCCACTTCTTAGACTTAAGTCTATCCGCCGATTTCTTTGCTGAGGACAAGTCTTACGATATTTTTTCGCCTGCCGATGTTGAGCGCGAATCTGTCACCCAGCAGATTTTGACCAGTGTTCAGGACCTCAATCCCAAGCGAGTATTTATTGACTCGATCACACAGTTTCGTTACCTTTCTAGCGATACCTATCAGTTCCACCAGCAGGTGCTGTCGTTCATTCGCTACCTGACTGATGCAGGGGCCACTACATTGTTTACCTCCGAAAGTGGTCGCCTGACGCCGGACGACGATCTGCAATTTCTCAGCGACGGCGTCATTTCGCTGCAGGCTTTACCGGACGGGCGCACGATTCAAGTGGATAAATTTCGAGGCTCTGGCTTTATCGAAGGGTCACATTCACTCAAACTGATTGAGACGGGGATTGAAGTTTTCCCGCAGCTCAAACCAGATACCTTTGAGCGCACGTTCGAGCCGGAAACCATTTCATCGGGTATTCCTGAACTCGATGAACTGATGCATGGTGGCATTGAACGGGGCACTGTCACGATTGTTACTGGGCCGACAGGGGTCGGCAAAACGACTCTTGGGCTCCAGTTTATGAAGGAGGCAGCGGGCCGGGGCGAACGCTCGGTGGTGTACACCTTTGAAGAATCTGAAGATACCATCCTTCATCGCTGCGAAGGGGTCAACATTCCAGTTAAGGTGATGGTTAAGCAGGGAACACTGGCGATTGATGCCGTAGAGGCTCTAGCGCTGCCCCCCGATGAGTTTGTTCAATCAGTCCGGCGCGAAGTTGAAGAAAAAAACGCTCGGATTGTCATGATCGATAGTGTTTCCGGTTATAGCTTGGCAATCCGTGGCGATGATTTGGTTAGTCATGTTCATACGCTGTGCCGCTACTTAAAAAACATGGGTGTGACGACCCTGCTGATTAATGAAGTGGAAGCCGTTACCGGTGACTTTAAGGCAACGGAGCAGGGTCTGAGCTATCTGGCCGATAATATTGTTTTCTTGCGCCACCTCGAAATTCAAGGTGAGCTCCGTAAAGCGATTGGGGTGCTTAAGAAGCGGCTGTCTGGCTTTGAGCGAACGCTGCGAGAATTTGAAATCACGCGCTACGGGATCAGGGTCGGGGCTCCGTTGTCAAACCTGCGTAATATTTTGAGCGGTGTTCCTGAATGGGTCGAGTCGTCCTCTAAAACCGACCGATAGTGTATAACGATGGCAGAATCTATTCTCTGTGTCGGTCGAAATCGGCGCAACCAAGAACTTCTAAGCCAGGTTTTGACTCGGGCTGGCTATTCTGTGACAGTGGCCTTGACCTATGAGGAAATTGCTGCCGTAGTTAGCCAGCAGTCGACTACCTTGGTGCTGTTGGATATTGCAGGCTTCGATGGTAGGATATGGCAAGTTTGTCAGGGGTTCAAGGAGCGTGCCATTCCTTTTTTCATCGTTGCTCCCCCTAACAATGCCCACTTACCGGCCCGTCATGTGCCAGGAAATCCGGTTCTAATCAAGCCATTGGTCATTCGTGACCTGCTTACACTAATTGAGCGTACTTTTCAAGCCCACTATGAAGAAGAGTCGGCTCCTGCTACTGCTAGGCAACAGCGAAAATAGGCGTTTACTAGTTGACCGGCTAACGCCTAAGTTCGAGATCGTACTATCGCTACCAGAAGATGCTTTCTCAGAAGCCGTTACAGAAAGTGCGCCTGACCTGGTTATCTTCGATTTGGTTGAGTTGGGCAATTGGCATGTCGAGCTGAGCACATGGCGGCAAACAGCTAAACCGCTTTTTTTGCCAGTCCTTGTATTGATGCCACAAAACACGATTGGGACGCTGCCGTTCGATGTGCGTTATCAAATTGATGAACTGGTGACCATACCAATTGATCCTGAAGAGCTGGATGTGCGCATTGCTATCTTGCTAAGAACGCGTGACTTATCGCGTGAGGTGGCACTGCAAAATCAACGGTTGGAGGAAATGAATACGCTGAAATCACGCTTTGTTTCAGTCGTTTCGCATGAGTTTCGCAATCCTTTATCGACGATCTCAGGAATGGCTCAAGTTCTCCAGGCTCGTGGACAAAGCTTAACTCCTGAGAAAAAACAACTTTTGTTTGAGCGAATCCAAAGCGCTGTTAGCAAACTCATTACTTTGTTAGACGACTTGCTGGTATTAAATCGCAACGCCTCTTCGCAGGTCACTTTTAAGCCTGAGATAGTAGATCTTGAAGGTCGCTGCCAGAGGTTGTTAGTTGATTTTGAAGCAAGTGCGAATAGCACTCGCAAGATTAGGTTTCAGGCGCAGGGAGACTGCTCGCGCGTTTATGTCGATGCAGCGCTGATAGACACTATCCTCGGCAACCTGCTATCAAACGCCCTGAAGTATTCTCCTATTGATTGCCCTGTGAGTCTCTCGTTAACTTGTCAGCAAAATCAGTGTATTTTTGAGGTCAGTGATGAAGGCCGAGGTATCCCTTTAGAAGATCAGCCAGCCTTGTTTGACTCTTTTTTCCGGGCTCGCAATGTCGGGGCTACTCCAGGCACAGGACTAGGTCTTAGCATTGTTAAGCAATGCGTGGACTTGCATAGAGGAACGATCGCCGTGCAGAGTCAGGTAGATGAGGGCACAACTTTCACCGTTACCCTTCCTACCAAAATGGATTCAGAACTTCTTGCCGGGAACACAATTTGTCGGGAACACAATTGATCCATAGCCCTCTAATTGATCCGTATGTTCTTGACGACCTTTGGACGCGATCGCTCACAAAAATGATGTCTCTCTATTAGACTGTCACTCCTTCACAGCGCGATTGCGATGAGTGATGCTGTTATACAGAACTGGTATTGGATCAACTCAGAAGCCATCTCCATAGCCAGTTTAATTTTTGGAATGAACAAAGGCTGGCGTTACTGAAACATGGGATGAACAATTTTTGGAAAGCCATTCTGGGTGAGGTTTCCGAGGATTTATTCATCCCCGAACTAAGCAATGCCCAAAGGCTAGGCTCAGCTCAAAACTCGGACAGGGATTGTAAGCGCTTTGCTTCGTAGCGATCGCTTTGAGTCCCGAGAAGCTTGTCCCAAAACGTGAAATAGAGGCCATAGTGCTGGGTATAGCGACGATGGTGAACCAAATGGTGGGTCGAGCCAATGAGCCATCGCCCCCACCAACGGCTAGTTTGGGAAAAGGGCACTACCTGAAGACCCAGGTGATTGCCTGTGGCCCAAACTGTCATAGTGATCAAGATGGCAACCAGAACACCGAGATGGAGGGGAATGACAAATGTAATGCCTAGTAAAAAGGTTGCTTGGGTGGCTGCTTCAACTGGCTCCAAAGCAAAGAAAGTCCAGGGAGTTGGAGGTTTAGACAAGTGGTGTCCCTGATGAAACCATTTGAACAGTAGCGGCTGATGAAAGAGCCGGTGAGTGAAATAAAAGTAGGTATCCTGAAGCCACAGAACTAAGAGATAGCTAAAAGTGATGTAGCCTAAATCCTGCAGTCCCCACTGGGTGTAAACGCGCGTTATGCCCTGCTTGTAACAGGCCATGAAACAGGCTGCCCCTAAAGCAAAGAAGAGCACAGAGAGAACAGAAAGCTTGATGTCTTTGGCGATCGCCTGACGCCGCTCATGCTGCGGTTGACTATCTACTTCAGAAACTGCAAACTTGTCGCCTTTAACCCAATACAGCAACCAGTAAAGGCTCGATGCCGTGATAAAATAGCCTGTCAGGATAATGCCGCAAAACACCAACCAATAAAACCAAAAATTGGGTTGAATATTTGGGATAG
The DNA here is from genome assembly GCA_050330865.1 of Leptolyngbyaceae cyanobacterium. Classification (GTDB taxonomy): domain Bacteria; phylum Cyanobacteriota; class Cyanobacteriia; order Phormidesmidales; family Phormidesmidaceae; genus SIO1E4. The sequence continues at coordinate 73,279 of JBHJHM010000085.1, read as the reverse complement.
CCATGGCTTTATGAGAGCTTTTGAGCAACTGCAGCTTTCGCCAAAGGGCGCTTAATTTCAAAGGCCAGTCCCAAATGCTCTAGGCCTAGAATGGCCCACCAGGTTGGATCAACTTCCCACCATTGTCTGCCTGCCGGGGCAATATTAGGCTCAGCGTGGTGGTTATTATGCCAGCCCTCGCCATAAGTCAGCAGTCCCGCCCACCAGAGGTTGCGCGAACCATCTTCCGTCACAAAGGTGCGATACCCCCGCATGTGTGTTGCCGAATTAATTAGCCAGGTACAGTGCCAGAGCAAAACCACCCGGACAACAACACCATACAAAACGTATGACCATCCGCCCCAGGCAAATAGCAGCAGCGCTAAAGGGACTTGAAGTAAGACAAAATACCGATTGAGCCATTGATAATAAGGGTTGTGGGCTAATCTGGGCGCAAACTGGCGGTGTGCTTCCGTATCGAAAGTTTGGCCTTGAGGATAAATCAGCCAGAGCATGTGGCTCCACCAAAAGCCGCGGTTAGCCGAGTAGGGGTCGCGCTGGTTGTCTTCGGTGAAAGCGTGGTGCATCCGGTGCGTTCCGACCCAGAATATTGGCCCCCCCTGAAGGGCTAGTGCGCCGACAGTCACCACAACGTACTCCAACCACTGCGGGAGTCGTAAGCTGCGATGAGTGAGCAAACGGTGATAGCCCAAACATATACCAATGCTGCCGCAGAACCAGTGCAGCAGCAGGGCAACTCCTAAGGCATCCCAAGAGAAACACCAGGGAGATAACAGCGCGAGTCCATGCAGTAGACCGAGGGCGATCGCATGGCTCCAGTTGATTAAAAGCGATTCATCTTGAGCAGTGAATCGAGAAATTGTTTTGGTCACAAAAGATATCCTATCAAAGCGAATTTATTCAGATTGAACGTAGAAAATTTTTCTAAAAAACTTTTCCTCTATGATTCTTGCCAAGACATGATTTATGAAATGGGTAGATTTTAGAGACAAAAATACCGACATCAAATAGTGACATCGGCTAGGGTCATCATCCATCGACGCTTTGGTAGATAAACTGCTTTGAGCGATCTACACCTTGGTAGATAAACTGCTTTGAGCGATCATTCGTTTTGAAACTAGGCGAACTTTTTAGGACGCCTTTTGAGAGTCAACTAAGTTGTCGTTGGAAAATAATTTTTGCAGACCGTTGTGCACGGGATTATCTTAGAAAATCAATTGAATTCAAAACCCTGGACATCATCTAGAGCTGAGGCAGTCTCTAAGCTTTTGATCACACTAAAACTACCGTCTGTTTCCAAAATAACCGCATCAACGGTAGACATATCACCGACTCCCTGACTGCGAATTGCTGCCATCACCTCACCTTCAGCCACTCGTTCGTTCTTCAGGGCTGTCTGCCTGAACTGGCCTTTGTAGAAAAGCAACGTTGGTTTAGCCTTGATAAGCGATTGCACAACGCCGGAACGAGTTGCAACCCAGGTGAGAATGAATTGATATAGCACCAACAGCCCAAATCCCAGACTGGCTTGAGCCAGGGATGTGTCCTTCGATAGCAACATCGCAGCCAAAATAGAGCCAAAAGCGATAGTTACGACAAAGTCAAAAGAGTTCCATTTTGAAAGTGTTCTTTTACCTGAAATGCGTAGTAGAAAGATGATGACAACGTAGCCCAAACTACCTGCCACAAATGTGTGTGCTAAAGAAGACCAGCTGTTGAACATTGGTTTAACCTATTAAGTTTTCATGATTCGCGCATAGCAAAAGATTTTTTTTGACCCCGCCCAGCTAATAGCCAGGAGATTCCAGCTACCCACGTCACCATGATCAGAGCAACTAAGCGCTCGTAAGCACCATCCCAGCTTGTCGGAACTAAGAAAAAGAGTGGCGCTGATATGGTCCAAAGAACCATTATCCAAAGAGTAAATCGGTACCATTTAAGACCGACTTTGCGTAACCCAGGTGCTACTAAAAATGTCAGCAGCGTAAACGTAATGCCTAATGCGCAAACCAGGTAAAGATGAATCGTTGAGCCGACACTTGCTTGATTGGCGTATTGGTTGTACCTGGAAATAAAGAAAACATCGATTCCTAATAGCCCTAGCAGGACAGTCCCGAACTTCCAGCGGAAGCCTCCCAGTTTCCAGGTGTAGAGCGCCACAGCACAGGCTATCAACCCAGCGGCAAAGAAATTCAACCCCATATCCTGAATCCAAGAGTATTTCCCGATCGCAAGTTCGCTAATCGTTTCGCTAATTGGATTGTGTTTGTCGACAACTGCAGCACCGACCAGATCGGTCACAACGACGCAAATACAACCGACCAATCCAATGAGCCCACAAATCCTGGAAAGCTTTGACTTCATACTTTCGTTACCATCTACAGCAGAATCGCGATCGCGACCGACTCAATCTCTCTTTTTGAAGATCTTATGGAGTAGTGATGTACTCGCGCGCTGTGGACGAATCCGGCAAAGGCTCTAGCTGATTTTGATAGACCAGCGCCTGGTGAATCAGTGCCGCAACTCCGCCTCGACTGATGGGCTCATTCGGATTCAAAACGTCGCGATTGGGATAATTCACAATGATGCCTGTTTGCGTAGCCGCAGCGATCTCATCACGGGCGTAGTCAGGAATTTGATCCGCATCCGTGTAATAGTCGCTCAGATCCGTCCCAATCGTAGCGTTAGAGTCTGGGTTAGAACCATTTGCCTGGGCCGCTGGAGGTACTGGGGCAGCGGCTGGAGTCGCCTGAACGGGTGCGGCAAACAGCTGCATCAAGGCGGTGGAAGCTAGGGGAAACTGCAAGCGGTTGGGCGCTTTGCGACGTTGCTGATTCGCTTGGGCCGATCGCACCGGTTGCACAGTTTCGGCAGCGGCGGGTACTGTCGCGACTGGGGCGTCAGCGACTTTGATGCCTAACCCTTCTACCAAAGCCACAATGGCATCCGCTCGACTAATTTGAGTTTGGGGTTCAAACTCGTTCGGATCCGGTGATCCCAAAAAGCCAGTTTCATAGGCTTCTTCGATCGCCGTATTGGCCCAGTAACCTTCTGGTACATCCTCAAACGTGCTGGCTTGGGGCAGCGATCGCACTGCGTCTGTCTCGAACGCCTGACGAATGACGGCGGCATATTCATCGCGGTCCATTGCTTGCTCAGGCCGATAAGTGCCGTCAGGATAGCCTGTGAGGATATCGGCTTCACTAAGCTGTTGGATAAAGGGCTGTGCCCAATAGTCAGGAGCCACATCGGGATAGGTAGTTTGAGCATGGGCCGAGAGTAAAAATGCGCCAGGAATCAAGGCGAGCGCGCCGACTCCTGCGATCGCTGCCACCACTTGCATGGAAGACCAGTCTTTTTCTAATTTCATGATTTTGAACTTGGTATGGTTAGAGCCGAAGTCATCTGATAGTACGTAGACAAACACTTAGCGGCGGCGATCGGTAACGTCTGGAGACCCTTCCTGCTTTACGTCTAGTACTTCACGACGCAGCGTTTCACGCGCTGTGACAACATCTTCCTCAACTTCTTTCCGAATGTTGACTTCCTGACGCACAACAGACTCTTTCCGAATATCGGCTTGTTCTTCATACACATCCATTTGCGCCACCTCTCCTGATTGAAAACTGCCGTCAGGAGTATTAACGCGAGTAGCCCCCACAACAGATTCAACCTCAATCACAATTTTCTCTTTTTGGAGACCCACTGATGCTTCAGCCTGCTCAGTTTCAATGCGCTTCGTAACAGTAACCTCGCCAGTTTTTTGACGATGCTTATCAGTCACTAGGCGCTCTTCATGTAGACGCAAACGCTGATGGTTGTCATCATTCATGGCGTACAGGTCAGGTGTTCGGTTGTAGACATCTGTCTCTGATTGAACTTCAGACCGTTGGAGCGGTGGAGGTGGAACGGCTGCCGGCTGTGCCGCAACGTAACCCTTGACGCCAGACTGCTCTACGGGAGCTGACATTTCAACCGGGGTTGAGGTACCCGCACCCGGCATGAGATAAACCGAGCGAACTCGCTCTTCATAGTCATAATCGAGAACCAATTCGTCACTGTACTCGGGTAAACGTTCAACTTGGTCTTTGGTCAACCCCACTGCATAGATGCGATTGTGCTCCGGATCGTCCATACAGCGACCGATGGGCAGTAGCACCTTCTTACCAAATACCCAGAATCCGGTATCTACAACTAGATAGCGGATACGACCCGCTTCATCTACCAGAACAGTATAGATGCTGCCAACTTTGTCATCTTCACCCTTCGCGCGAACGTAAACATCCACACCCATGATGTTGTCGCCGTCGGCAAAACGTTTTCGATAGTCTGGATATCGGTCGTCAATTTTGAAGAGTGCCATAAAGTTACGCCATATTCATAGGATTCGTCTAACCTTAAAGGCTCTTGGCTATGTTTTTGGTCCCTCAATAGAGAGATAAAGGTGCTCAAATTCGACATACATTTTGAATTATTGAAATTACAAAAAAATGATCTAAAAAATAATATCAACCATAATAATTTGCTTGTGCTTTATAACTTTTTTTGAAGTGACTATAGATTTATGCCTAGAGATAGAGAACTAGCACTAACCAGGAAGCATAAGGTAATGAATGTAATCGAATTTGTCGTATTCATAATTGCAATTACTTTTCTTGCGATCACTCTTCGATTTCTTCAGACTATCGCTTCACCTAAAAGGAAACTAAAATGACATACGCAGATCGGCCTAATACACCTTATTCGAATGTTCCTCCTACTGCTGTAACAACGCCGGTAGTTGAATACCATGACCGCGTTCGTTGGGGACCCATTTTTGCCGGTATTGTTGTTGCAATTGCGGCTCAACTAGTGCTGAGTGCTCTAGGTGCATCCATTGGGGCAATGCTCGGTGCCGGGGGGACAGCCGCTGGATCAGTAAGCCTAGGGGTGGGCATTTGGGCCATCATCAGCTTGCTGGTCTCGCTGTTTTTAGGCAGCTGGGTAATGGCTAGCACCTGCGGCCCGATGAATAAGAAGACCGCGATGCTAAACGGTACAATTTTGTGGGCGACAACGCTAGCCGTGAGTGCTTGGCTACTCGCTAGCGGCGTTTCGGGTACATTTGGTTTGGTCGCCGCTAATGCTGGTAGCGTAGTGGACCAGATTCAGGAGCCTGGCGGCATCTCGCTGCCCAATCCTGGCGCCGCTGTCCCTGATGTAACCACCCAAGAAGCTCAACAGTATGCCGCTAACGCCGCTAAAGCAGGTTGGTCTTTTCTGTTTGGGTCTTTACTCGGACTGGTCGCGTCTTTGATTGGCTCAACTGTCGGTGCCCGCAAGCCACGCGCTTATTTGAATAATGCCTAAATAAATGGGCCAACTGCTCATCGCTAATAATTATGTAAGCTAGGAGCTACGGCGTAGCTCCTAATTTTTTTGTTAAATAGAAACTCTATGGGGATAGCAGAATTCGGGATTCTGAACTCTGAAAGCCTTTCATAGCAGGCTTTCAGAGTTCTAGATTGTTTAGAGCTAAGTGCGTCTTGCTATACATGTTTTTCTTTAGTCTTTTACCGAGTTTTACGAACTTTATTTTGAACTAGGTGTGATGGTCGAAGACCGGCCCAGAGGGCCATCGCGAGCACCTGATATTGCTTAAGAAAAATTATTGCTTTTTTCTTTGGATTCAGAAGAATAGACTGATGTAGGTAGCTATCTAAATTGACATCTCTACTAATAGAGGAATGAATTTACCCCTAGATTTTCTTAGGCTGATAGTGTCCCTGATTACTAGCTAAAGGCTTAGGAAAAATGGCGCTTACTAAATTCAAAGAAGCTTACCCAAATCATCGCGAAACATTCAATGGCCAAAACGTCATAAACTTTGATGACTACAGCGTCTATGCCAGCAAAGACGACAAAATCGGTTCTGTGAAAGATGCGCTGTTTGATGACATGAATGGCAAAATTCGTTACTTAATTGTAGATACAGGATTTTGGATTTTTGGCAAAACCGTCTTATTACCGATCGGTCTTGCCCGCTTTGACACTAGCGAAAACCGAGTCTATATCAATGGCCTAACTAAGGAGCAAGCGGAATATCTGCCTGAATATACTGACAATATGACGGTTGACCGCGATTACGAAGACCGCGTTCGCGCAGGCTATCGCACACTGGGTGAGAGCCGCACCCACCAGTTCAAAGGCAAAAAATACAACGCTGACGAGCATCGTGCCTATCCAGGGAGTGCTGCCTTGCATGGTGCTACTCAGCAACGCACAGGTACGTCCGCAGCCGCTTCTGATCAGTACGACTACGATACAGAACCCGGTCTATATGGCATGGACAAGGATTCACACCAGTCGATTAGCCTCTATCAAGAGCGTCTCATTGCTGACAAAGACCGCTTTAAGTCAGGTACCGTCGCCGTCGGCAAAAATGTCAAAAGTAAGACTCAGGAAGTTTCCGTTCCGGTCGAGAACGAGCGGGTAGTCATTGAGCGCACAACGCCCACCGATACAGCTCCCATTGCCGGTAACCCTGATTTTCACGAAGGCGAAGTTGCCCGCGTTGAAACCTATGGCGAAGAAGCAAATATTCGCAAAGAAGCCTTTGTACGTGAAGAAGTCAGCGTTCGTAAGGAAGTTGACCGCAATACGGTTACCGAGCGGGAGACAATTCGTCGCGAAGAGTTAGACGTTGATACTCAAGGTAATCCTAACGTCCAAAAGCGTTAGAAAGGGCTCACTGATTAGTTAGACAAAAAGGCCCTTAAAATGGCCTTTTTCTTGTCTCTTGACAATGACTTTGTTCGTGGTGTTTTGTTGTCTAATCTTACTTACAAGAGGTCAAAAATATGGTGACTGGTATTTTTGTGTCGCTGCAAAAAATATTTAGGCAGTTGACGTTGACTCTACTCAGCGTAATCCTGTGTCTGGGACTGCTGCCAACTACTGCACAATCGATGCCCCTAGCTGAAACCGGTTATATGGATACAATCTCTCCAGAGCGTCTCAGTCAGATGAAAGCACAGCGTCGCAAGACGCAAAGTGAAGCTTCACAGGCAGCTAAAACTAAGGCAGAGAGCAGTTTGCTTGATGAAGACAATGCTTCGTTAGGTGAGATGCTCATCGAAAAACTGAATCTTGATGAAATTACAGAGGAAAACGTTCTCGTAGAAGGGACATCTGATAACTCAGAGTCAAGTCCTTCGTCTGTGAACCCTCGCTAGTCTATTGACTTGGAATAGCACAAAATTTTGAAGGAAAGCTCATTGGCTTCAACTAAGTAACTTGGCAACTTATAGTGAGGAAAAAACCTTGCCAGTGCAATTTTTCCATAGATATCCAATGAGCTTTAACTACCGAATCAATTCTTGAGCTTCAATGTCATGTCATAGTAACCATAGTGAATTCAATAAGCTTGCTTCTGTTTAAACAGAAGCAAGCTTATTGAATATTTGTTTAGTCGCTGAAATCTATATCTCAGTGGGCCAAACTTCGTCAGCAGAAAGGCAGATTTCTCAATATACTCTACTTTGGATTTCTTCTCGAAATGAAAGATTAAAACTGCAAAAGTCTTGCGTAGAAAGTATATTTCTTTAGAAAAATTAGCAGCTAGATCCTTCCAAAGAAGGAGGAGGGTTTCACAGCAGTTTGAGCTAGATATAGAAGTCCCTATTCATAGTAAATAAAAGATGGCCACCTCAGTTCGTCTGGAAACTCATCAGTCTTTTTGGGTTGCCTCCACGCTTCAGTCCAAATATCCGTCACTCACACAAGATTTGCAGGCCGACGTCGTTATTATCGGAGCGGGCCTAGCGGGTATGACTGCGGCCATGCTTTTGAAGAAGGCTGGCAAAGCTGTCATTGTGTTGGAGGCTGAATCTGTTGGTGAAGGAGCATCGGGCCACACAACGGCTAAGGTTACATCACTGCATCAACTCAAATACGCTTCGCTCATTGAGGAAATGGGTGAGGCTAAAGCCAGACTCTATGGTGAGTCTAACCAGGCTGCAATAGAGCAGGTTGCGGCGCTAGTCAGAGAGGAACAAATCGACTGCGACTTTGAACGTAAAGACGCTTATACGTTTGCCGAATCCCTTAATCCTTTGGAAAAGGTTAAAGCGGAAGTGGAGGCAGCTAAACTCCTAGGTCTGCCTGCATCGTATGTGACTGAAACACCGCTACCCTTTGATGTAATGGGAGCCGTCAAGTTCAGCAATCAAGCGCAGTTTCATCCTCGGAAATATCTGCTGACCTTGGCTGCAAAGATCCAGGGCGATCGCTGCAGCATCCTTGAAAATACGCGCGTAAAAACGGTAGATGGAGAGGGGCCATGCCAGGTGCGAACCTGTTCTGGTCATACCGTTACGGCGCAAGATGTTATTGTCGCTACGCACTTGCCGATTCTGGATCAGGGGCTGTTTTTTGCAAAATCTTATCCTAAGCGCTCTTATCTAATCGGGGCACGCATTGATGCTAACAAAGCCCTTGATGGGATGTTCATCGGCACCGGTGAAAAGTATCGCTCTATGCGGACAACGCCTACCGATGACGGCGGTACTCTTTTGCTCATCGGCGGCGAGGGGCATAAGGTAGGGGAAGCCGATGACACGCAACAGCGCTTTGATCGCCTTGCCAAATACGCCCACACTCACTTCGGCGTTGACACAATTGACTACTATTGGTCTTCCCAAGATATTGTGTCTTTTGACAAACTCCCCTATATCGGCAGACTTACACCGCTGAATCAACATACTTATGTAGCAACGGGTTTCAGCCTATGGGGTATGAGCAATGCGACCCTATCGGCAATGATTTTGTCAGACCTGATTTTAGGTCAATCTAATCCTTGGGCCAAGCTCTACGAAGCCACACGTCCGACCTCATTTCTGACTCAAGAGTCACTCAAAAACAACTTGGATGTGGGCAGCCGCTGGGTAGGAGATCGCTTCAAGGGTGTTTTTGATGGCCCTGACAAGGTCAATCCGGGCGAAGGCAAGCTCATCACTGTCAATACGCAAAAAGTCGCTGCTTATCGTGATGAAGCCGGTACGCTGCATTCGGTATCGGCTGTGTGTCCGCATTTAGGCTGTATTGTTGCTTGGAATGCGGCTGAGAAAAGCTGGGACTGCCCTTGCCACGGTTCTCGCTTTGATACGGAGGGCGCTATTTTAGACGGCCCAGCTGTCAAGGCGCTGGAACCCCGGTAGTCGTTGAACACACCGTTCTTTATAGATGCAATTAACAGGATTTGAGAAGAGTGTTTAACGACTTTGCCTCGCTATCTCATACGCTTATTGTCGTTAGCCCCGCTTATTTAATTGTGATCGTGCTGCTGCGATTGTCGGGCAAGCGGACCTTATCCAAATGGAATGCTTACGATTTTGTCGTTACAGTGGCTTATGGGTCAATTCTGGCGACGTTAATACTCTCGCAGGAAACATCGCTGCTGCAGGGGCTTTTAGGACTGGGTATTTTGTTACTGCTGCAGTTTGTGCTCGATCAGCTGACAAATCGGTTCAACCTTGTGCAGCGATGGATTAACGCACAACCGACTTTGCTCCTTCTCAAAGGCGAGTTCAAATCCGAGGCTTTGTCTAAAGAACGAGTGACGGAAGCGGAGATTAGGGCTGCTGTTAGGGCAAAGGGGATCATATCTCTCAAACTGATAGAGGCTGTTGTACTAGAAACAGACGGAAGCTTTAGCGTTATTCAGGTACAGAATAATAATAATGCTCCTCCTCCCTCAGCCATGTCTGATGTTGATGGATTTAGTGACGGCCACTATCCAGAATAGATTGTTGATCCGTTTCGCCGACGTCGGTCGCCAATGAGATCACTAGAATTTGACCCCCTGTTCAGGCAGCAAAGCGTTTAACTATTAGTAGGCTTTAGCCGTCAATGTTTGGCTCGCGTTGAAGAAATATTTCTATTAGACGAAACCAATAAAGAGTTGTATAAGGGACATTCAGAAAGTCTATTTCTTCGACTAAAATTCAAACTATATATTTCCCAGGTATGCCACTTCAGTAGAATTTGACTCATTTTCTTTTAGGTATCTTATTTCGATTAAATTTCACTTCACTTATCCCTCATGCGAGAGAGTTGGTCTCAGAAGTATCTTTTTATTATTTAAGCATTGCTTGGATTTTTATCCGAAATTTCCCGGAAAAATAAGCAAGTTTTCTTCATGTCACTAAAATCATGTTTTTTCACAAAAAAGAAACCATCGTCAAGCCAGTTAATGTTGATGCTCCTGATCCTATATTTGCTCAATTGTTACTAGAGCAGTTCGGTGGTGCAACAGGTGAATTGTCGGCAGCTCTCCAATATTGGGTGCAGTCGTTTCATGTCGAAAATAAGGGCATTAAGGACATGCTGCAAGACATTGCGATCGAAGAATTTAGCCATCTTGAAATGATCGGCAAGTTAATCGAAGTTCATACCAAAAACGTCGACCAAACAGATGCCTTCAAGAGCACCTTGTTTGCAGTCAGAGGCGTTGGCCCACACTTCTTGGATTCTCAAGGTAGCAATTGGACAGCTGCTTACCTGAATGAAGGAGGCGACGTTGTCCGTGACTTGCGGGCGAATATTGGAGCAGAAGCTGGTGCACGGCAGACTTACGAGTCGCTAATCAAAATTGCGCCTGATGCAGGTACGAAAGCAACGTTAGTACATCTACTCACACGTGAGATTTCACACACCAAGATGTTCATGAATGCTTTGAATTCATTGGGTAAGTTGACTGATCCCTTCTTTGGGAATGTTCAACCCGATGAAACCGTTGATATCTATTACAACCTTTCCAGTGGTGATGGGCCTGATGAGCGAGGACCTTGGAATTCTGACGAAGAATTCAACTACGTTGCTGATCCCGTGAGTGCGAAAAAATAGATGTCGGGCGGCGATCTTTAGCAAATTTCTGATAGCACCCATGGCATAAAAATTTTGGCCTGGATGCAGAGCAAAATTCTCAGTAAATACATGTGGTTCTATCGGGATAGTTGAAAAAGGATCTATATCAGCTCTGTGCTAGTGGCGGTGTCCTAAAGAACGCCGATGACACCGTTGCTAGCTATCTTATTATTTAATGAATTAGAAGCAAGATAAACGAGGGAATGATCAGTGGATATATTGGCCGTGTTTTTCGATGGTTGGGAAGGAATCATCAAGATTGCCATTGCGGCGCCTGTTATGTACGTTGCTGTGGTTGCCTCTATCCGCATTTTTGGGAAGCGGTCAACTTCTCAAATGAACAATTTTGATTGGATTGTGACTGTCGCTATTGGCTCATTGACTGCTTCAGGAATCATTCTCGATAGCGTAACGATCATCGAAGCCCTCTTTGCTGTTGTCTTTTTGTTGGCGGCACAATATTTACTAACTAAAAAAGTTATTGATTCTAGCCGTCTTACCAAGCTCGTCAAAGCTAAACCAGCGTTGCTTGTCCATGACGGTAAGTTGATTCATGATGCTATGCGACGCGAACGAATAACCAAGCCCGAGATTATGGCGACGCTCCGCGAACATGGTTTGATCAGTATTGAAGATGCCCAATGGGTCATTCTTGAAACAGATGCAACTTTTAGTGTGATCGCTAAGGACGATCGCAACTTTTCTAGAGCTAAGTTTGAGGAAGTTTCTGGTTTTCCTTATAAGGAAAATTGAAGCCAAGCGTGAGCAATCGCACTAAGTTTGCTCACGCTTTATTCTGAGCTGCTAACCATCCATAACCAACGCTATGACTCCCAAAATAATTTTATACATTAGCTTTGGTTTAGCACTGCTGGGCCTGACATGGTTACCGAGCCTGAAGGGAGCACGCTTCATCAACGTCCCCTTAATCTACTTTTTATTGGCCGTATTTTTATTTAGTCAGTCAATCGGTTTGCCCTCCCTCAATCCCATTGATGTTAAGGCTCACAGCATTGCCACTGAGTATATGACAGAGCTGATTGTCATCTTTTCGCTGGCTGGTGCGGGCCTAGCTATTGACCGTAAGTTCCGAGCCCGTACCTGGCAGGTGCCTCTACGGCTTTTATCTATTTCCATGCCTCTCTGCATCGCCGCCGCCGCCTTTCTAGGTAGTTGGCTCTTTAATTTGCCGTTAGCAGATGCCGTTTTGCTAGGAGCCTGCTTAGCCCCCACCGATCCCGTGATGGCCCATACCGTTCAGGTTGGGCCACCTAATCAAGGGGGAGAAGATCCGGCCCGCTTTGGTCTGACGGCTGAAGCAGGATTGAACGACGGCTTAGCTTTTCCTTTTGTGTATCTGGCGCTGAGGTTGGCTGAGCATGACAACATGTGGGGCAACTGGCTGGTTGGCTGGTTGACCTACGATTTTGCCTATCGAGTGGTGATGGGGGTGATTGTTGGTATTGCCTGCGGTTGGCTGCTGGCCCACTACGCTTTTCGCGGATCCGACGAAGCACACCGCGAAGATACACGTGAGGGACTGTTTGTCACTGCGGCTATTTTTCTGGCCTACGGATTGGCTGAGGCTGCCCACGGCTATGGATTCCTCGCCGTTTTTACGGCGGCTGCATCGACGCGCCGCAACATTGCTAAATTCCATAGTTATCATGCTAAGCCTTACCAGTTCGCGACACAGTTAGAGCGTATTTTTGCCGGACTATTGCTCATTGCGCTAGGTGGCTTTGTCGCGACGGTGGATATGGGCTTACTCACTTGGCGCAATCTATTGTTTGCAGCCCTATTTATGATGCTTACTAGACCTTTATCAGGACTCCTCGCGTTAGTTGGATTGAAGTTGTCTAAGCTAGAGCTGGGGGCGATCGCGTTTCTCGGCATTCGTGGCTTTGGCTCGTTTTACTACTTGGCCTATGCCCAAAACAACGGGACCTTCGAAAACATGGGTCTTTTATGGAGTATTGTGACGCTAACTGTCATCCTGTCGCTGTTCATTCATGGCAACACATCAACATTAGTGGTAAGACAAATTGATCGCAAGTTGCAGCCGCGCCAAGAAGCCAGAAGGTGACGCCGTCATCCGATGTGAGTGGGTTCATCACCTTTTCGATTCGATGGTGATTCCCGGTAGATCAACGATGTTTTCAGATGGAGATGGAGATGTTTGGCGAGGAACAACCAGATTTAACCCTTGAGGAACACAAATAACTTCAATCGGGACTTCACCCAACACTTCCCCATCTAGTGCAACATTTTGCAGGGGGGCTGTGTTAATTTTGACCCGTTTGCTGCGCAAAAAGCCGATGTCTTCGCGTTCGGTGGCCTGCCCACTAATCGCTGAGCGAAACAATTCATAAGAGGCGGCTAGAGCACTCCCAACGCCTTTAGCCGCTACGATCGTGATATCCAATAGGCCATCATCGACAACGACTTCCTCAGGCCCCTGAGCCAAAATCGAAGTAGGGGGAGCCATATTGGCAACGGTAATGGCGCAAGCTTGAACAGAAATCACTTTGTCATCCGTTTCAAGAGTCACTTCAAACGAATCAAGCTCATTGAGCTCCTTAAAACCAGCCAAAATATAGGCGAGAATTCCCCACCGATCTTTGGTCTCACGGGAAGCGCGCTTGACCACATCCGCTTCTAGCCCAATGCCTGCCAGGAGCACCATCGGACGCCCATTGCAGCGAGCCGTGTCAATAGCGTGGGATTCACCGGTCAAAACAACCTGACAAGCATCATGTAAGTTAGTAGGAATGCCCAGGGCTGAGGCAACGGCATTGGCAGTGCCACGGGGGATGATCGCTAACGGAATTGCCGTTTCCATGAGCGACTCAGCAGCGGCATTGATGGTACCATCGCCACCCGACGCAATGACTAAATCAACGCCCTGCTGCACCGACTGCGCTGCTAGCCGATCCGCATCCCGCTCTGGCGACGTCTCATAAACCGTCAGGTCGAAAGCAGGATCAAGCTGCGATCGCACATAAGCCAAATCGGCTTCGGCATCGCCTTGACCCGAAACAGGATTGAAAATCAGGTGAGCTGTACGCAGCATGTCGGTCCCACTCCATCAATCAGTGTGTCAACAATCCACCAAACTTAAGGGCACCTCGAAAAATAGCCAAAGTGATCTCACTATGAGAACGTGAGAGGGATTCAAGCTATCGGCGAAGGCGAATGGGACAGCAAGGATTCTGGGATGTGCAAACGCGCCAACAAAAACTAGAGCGCAAAAAAGACTTGTTGAACCGCCTCAATCAGATGGTGCCGTGGGAAAGCTTTCGTCCGACGCTGAAGAAGGTTCGCGACAAACCGCGTAAAAGTAAAGCGGGCCGCAAGCCCCTAGACGAGGTGCTGCTGTTCAAAATGCTGGTGCTGCAAAGGCTCTACAACATCAGCGATGAAGACTTGGAATATCAGGTGAATGACCGCCTCTCATTCATGCAGTTTCTGAACCTGGGACTCGAAGACCGGGTGCCCGATGCCACGACGGTGTGGCTATTCCGGGAGCAGTTGCAACAGCAGGAGTTGGTGGAAGCACTCTTCGAGCAGTTTGAAAGCTACTTGCAGCAGGCAGGCTATCAGGCGAAAGATGGTCAAATCATGGATGCGACGCTGGTGCCGGTGCCGAAGCAGCGCAACGGTAGGGAAGAAAATAAACAGATTAAGTCTGGTCAGATGCCTGAGGAGTGGTCACAGCAGCCTCACAAGCGAGCACAAAAGGATATTGATGCTCGTTGGACGAAGAAGAATAATGTGTCGCACTTCGGCTACAAAGACAACATCAGCATTGATGAAGGCTTCGGTTTTATCCGCCGTTATGTCGTCACGGATGCCTCGGTCCATGATTCGCAAGTGTTGTCAGAGTTGCTCGATATTGACAACCCGGATGAGCGCCTCTGGGCTGACAGTGCCTATCGTTCTGAAGCGCGTCTAGACGTGCTGGAGTGGATGGGCTTTGAGCCGCTGTTCAACGAGCGAGCCTATCGCAATGCTCCTTTAACCGACGAGCAGAAAGCGGCGAACCGAGAGCGCTCCAAAACCCGAGCCAAAGTCGAGCATGTCTTCGGCAGTTGGGTCAGTAGCAGTGGGGGCAAGTTGCTCCGCACGATTGGCATCGCCAGAGCCAAGACCAATCTAGGCTTGCAGAACCTGGTGTACAACTTCAAGCGTTTGATCTTGCTAAAGTCGCAGGCAACCAGTGCTGATATCGCAGGATAACTGACTCTGTTGAGCTGAATTGAGGCAAACAGTTGAGTCGTTTGCCCTACAGTTATGACTTCGGCAAAGGCGTCTTACAGTCTTGAGCAAAATCGAAGTCTCATATGAGTCTCGCTGCCGACGGAAAAGCCAATTATTCGAGGTGCCCTTAAACTAAAGGGTTATTGAATATCACAAAGTATCTAGACATTAATACCTATCTACGTCATTGCGTATGGATTCATAAATACAACCATAGGAATGAGTGCTGCCTATTTATGTCTTCAAACGCCTACCCAATTATAGAGAATTGAAACGAATTTACCCTCGATCTAGAGGCATAGATTGCATGAAATTGGTGTGGGCAAACGACTAATTTAATTGAATCGAATATTCTACTCAGCGCCTGAAAATCCTATAAAAATTTATCGTAACGACTGCTTTTGGAAGTAAATCGATAACGTGCCACAAAATTTAGACTTCATAAGACAAGAACAAAATAGATTTATGTTGGAGGATATAGAGTTTGTTAACCTTGCTATCAAGATTCTCCTTCTAGGGTTCGATTCAAAAGAAGGTAAATTGTCGGTAAGATACGGTCAATAACAAACATCTTTTGCTGACAATTTTAACATCAGCTAAGAATATTCTTCTATGTACAATATAGAAAAGCCCATTAGGCTGCTGATAATCGATCATGATGAGATGAGTAAAGCATTGCTGCAACAAACGTTACAGCAATCGGCAGAGCTATTTGAACTGCAGTCAATTCAAACTATTGATGCTGATATTGAGCATATAAACTTTGAATCATATGGCTGTGTTTTCCTCAGCTGTCACTCATCTGAAATTGACACCGTAAGACTAATCAGTCAGTTGCGGCTGTTAGGTGTCGAAACCCCCTTGATTGTTTTGACCGATCGCGACAGCCATAAGTCAACTACTAAACTAATTGAGGCCGGTGCATTTGATTGTTTACAAAGAGACGTACTTTCCAGCGAGCTGCTGATACGAGCGGTAAAGAGTGCCATTCGAGTGTATGAAGCGGAACGTCAAGTCTCTCGGCTGAAATCAGAGTTTTTGGCGACAATGTCTCATGAACTGAGAACGCCTCTTCATGCGATTATTGGCTTCTCTCAAATCTTGATGAATCAGTTTAAAAGTCAGGCCAATACTGATCAGCAGGACATGATTTGTCGTACCTTGACCAACGGTCAGCACCTTTTGAGCCTCATCAATGAAGTCTTAGAATTTTCCAACATTAAGTCTGGGCAAATTCAGCTCCAATCAGAGGTTGTGAATGTCGCTCAGCTAGTGTCTAGAACAGTTGAATCTTTACAACCTCTAGCAAAACCAAAGCAAATCGACCTCAAGGTATGTGTAAAATTAGAAAACCCTATCATTACTAATGATTCTGGTCGTTTGCGCAAGGTGATATCGGGTCTGATATCGAATGCGATAAAATTTACGGAGAGCGGTGAAGTTCGTGTTTCTGTCTCAGAACTATTGCCAGACATGGTCAGAATTTCAGTTGAAGACACTGGTATTGGTGTTGCTGCTCAAAACTTGCCATGTATTTTTGATGCCTTCTATCAAATTGATCAGTCAATGTCACGCAAGTACTCTGGGATAGGGCTCGGACTAACAATCTCAAGCTCACTACTTGAAATAATGGGTGGCACCCTGTCGGTCAATAGTCACCCTGGACAAGGCAGTCATTTCATTATTCATTTGCCTCGAAACTAGATTAGCGTACAGCCAAAAACTTGCTACCTAGTCTCAATGGAACTGATAACGGCTATGCCTCAAACGTCGAATTATCTAATGTTTCTAATCCGAAGGATACTCTGTATTTCGACCCTGTGAAAGATTGCTAGAGCTCGCTAGCGCAGCTCAAATTGACGATAGATGGCGACTAAGAATGCATAGATTGCATAGGCAACAAAGCCAGCTGCAATCAGACCTAAACCGAGTCTGCCATAGGACGCATCTTCAATTTTCTGGAAGGCGTTTTGCAGGCCACCGGCAGGCTCGGACTGCGCGAGCAAAGTTGCTTTAACTAAGCCAGCCCCAATTGCAGTAAAAGCTACACCGCGCGCTGCGTAACCTACTTGACCAAGCCGTGTAGCGAACAGGGTAATGTGATCATGGCAATGAGCCTTAAACTGACTGATATACGCCTTAGAAAGGCCGCCGTAGATATAAATCAGGCCGATGCTGATAACGGTGAGTCCAGCTAGAATCAATAGCAAAACGCCCCATGACGATTCTAGAAGTTGTGCGGTTAGATCCTCGATCGTGTCATCTTGTTCAACCTGTACGCCAATCATTAATTTCGTAGCGGCATAGGCAACACTGGCATAGCTGAAACTGCTACTGGCGTAGCCTAATCGCTGTATCAATCGTAAAGGACTCTGGGAATCGTCATGTTCAGGGTCAACCAGAGCTTGAACCAAACGCCAGAACGCATAGCCAGCCATGCCAACCGCTAGCAACAGCAAAAAGAATGCACCCAGTGGCTGTTGCGTCATCATCGAGAGGGTGCCTTCTGTACCCAATAGCGGTAGCGATAAGCCCAGCGTCCCCCCTAGTGCTAGCAGGCCCACAATTAGATAGATCATGCCTTTAGCGGCATAGCCTGATCGCATCCAAACTCTGACCATTCTTAAGGAAGCAAGCTGCTTTAACGACTTTTGGAATCGACTGAAGAGTTTACGAACCATGAAGCAAGCAAAACGAAGAACCTAAAAACAGTCTTGTGAAATTGGGTGTTGTCTACAAGTTTCTGCCCTAAAGGGTGGGTCGATAGAGGTCCTCCGCTACGAACACTGGCTTATCTGTATACTCAGCGTCAATTTCCGCTTGGACTGAGTCATCCCAATTGAGGGTGTACTCCTGCTCAAATTCCGCTTTTACATAGGGACGAAGTACGCCCGTAACAATCACTTCTTCGTCTTCTTTGACCTGGGTATTTGCCATTTGGCCGATTACCAGAAGATCTTCGCCGCCAAAAAACTGCTCTTCATCTAACGTGAAGACTGTTGATGAAAGCATGTCGTCAACTTCACCCGAAACCGCAATCCGCTGGTTGTAATACTTTTCAGGGTCACGGGTAAGCTCACCTGGGCCAGGCGTAAGCACTACTGTCTGAGCAACAATCGCTGGACGATTTTCATACTCAGCATACAGGTCAGGATCAAGCTTGATGCCATAGTCTTTTTCAAGATCAACTAAGACTAGCTGCTGAACAATTCCAATCACCTGCAAATCACTTTCGTCTCCGTCCAATAGAGCAATGGGCTCGCCACCATTGATGACCAAAATGTCATCACCGCCTAAAAGTCGCTCATCTTCCAGTAGAAAAGAACTGCCCTCAATCACTGCTCGCACCTCACCTCGCAGGGAAACCGTCTTGCCAACAAACTCATCAGTCCTGCTAGATAGCTGATTCTGAACAACAGTTTCAGCAGCATCCTCCGATATGACAGCGGCGGATTCGGGGGCTTTTAGGACGACAGTCTTCGGGGAGGTTTGAGTACAGCCTACGCTAAACATAGCTGAGGCTATTAGAAAGCTGATAGCAACCTCACGCTGCCGCTGCATTGGTTTGGAGATGTCGGTTGCTAGAAACATTGCCTTTACTGAAAGAAATAAGATACGGTCTGATTTTTTTGCATTAGCAAAGCGATCGCAGACTTATTGCCCGCAATCGCTCTGACGCTGCCATAAAATCGTTCAGTGATTCAAAGATACTACATCCGGCGATGTGTCGATTAGGAATTGCTTTGACTTTGGCTATCTAAAACTGAACGAGGCTCAGCTGACTTAATGACCTTGTCAGGTGTCCTAGCTGGACGCCTAGTTTTTGACAAAGTAGCCTTTAAGGCTCGTCTAGCGGCCTGAATTTCTGCCTGAAACCAGCCTCGCCAACCAGGCGATCTCGGTCGCGATCGCTCAGCCCAGACGTGTTTGGCTTCTGCCAGCGTTTCCTGGCCCTTTTCCCGAATCAGCTGAGTGACTGATTTTCTAACTTCCTCAGTCGCAGGGGTAACGGCAGATACCCCCTCCTTCAACTCAGCCGTGCTCTCGGCAAAAGCCGTTCGCAAAATCTGAGCAATTCGATTCGAGCGCACACCTCCCTCGGCTTTAATCTGATCGAGATTGTCTTTGAATCGCTGCTCATCAGCTTCAGGGCGATCGGGTGTATGGGTCATAACGCGATTACCTACATCAACCCCATCTGTGACAGCAGACCTTTTCCAGTAACGAACTCACCAATGACGGCAGCGAGAAAGCCCAGCATGGCCAAACGACCATTCCAGGTCTCAGCAAATCGGGTAAAGCCGAACTTGGATTCGGGCGCGATTACTGGCGTTGTTTCGGGTGTTGGCGTTTGCATCGTTAACAAATCCTTAACTATGTATGAATGCTTTCAAGGTAGCGAAATGCTGCTACAAGTCCCTCTGTCATCGGGTATGGTTATGCTCAATTACTCGTCTACCCCAAAGTCGAGTCGCCTGGGATAGGGCAACTGGTGCTTGGCAAATAGTTTTTTAGCACGTACACTTAAATCCGTTTTGAAGACAAATTCGTCCCGAGCATCGAGCGGATAGCATTTGAGTCTAAACAAGCTGCCCCAACGCTGGTCTTCCATGACAACTGTGATGGGTAAGCCTATATGCGTAAATTTGCTGGTATGCGCGACGCGATACAAAATCCGCTTAACCAGGGTGGGGTCGGCTTCATGAGCCAGATAAAATTCTGTAATTACCTGGGCTTCCAGTTCGCCCATGTTGGCATTAGAGACCGAATTCGTCCAAATATAGTTATGAGGAACGGTGACCACGTTATCAGTAGGTGTCCGTAGACGGATCCCTCGCAGCCCATAGCTAATGACTTCCCCATACTCTTTATCAATCTTGATGCGATCGCCCACTCGATAGGGGGCTTCAAATAGGCCAATAATGCCCGCGATCACTGAACTAGCGTAATCTTTGAAAGCAAATCCTAAAGCAACTGCTACTGTCCCTGTCACTGCAATCACGTTTTCCTGCGATAGCCGTAAAAACAGGTTCATCAGCAAAATTACGGTGAAGGTCATCACAAAGGTTCTAACAAACGGCTGAAACTGCATCACCCGCAATCGCCGTTCTTTGGCAACCCGTTCCGATAGTGAAATGACGAGCCAGTCGATGGCTTTAATCACCAGGTAGGCAACGATCAAAATAGCTAACGCTTGAAAAACCTTGAAACCAGTCACGTCAGTGAGAACTTGCTTAGTTCTGTTGACTGTCTCATTAGCGGCTTCACTAGCGGCTTCCCCTGTGCTCTCAGCCGTCTGCTGAACGACCAAGGTCGCCAATTGAGCTACCGAAGCAAAGAAGGGAGGTTTCATAGGCTATTCAGTCACGTCAACAATAAAGTTATTGCTGGCCAGATGCCGCTTCAGCCTGGGATAGTGGATTGGATTTATCTTGAAAATGTATCCCTGCTGTTCAACTAAGCTCATCGTTCGGAGAACTTGAATCGAATCATTGATGACCTGTCGTTCTTCCCCCAAACTGTCAGCTAGAGCCGTCAAAGTCACATCGCCGTGTACCAAGAGAGAAAAAAGAATATAAAGATCGCTTTGGGCCAGTTCTGGCAAGGTCGGTAGCTGCGGCGTCTTAGCGACAAGATGCCCTTTTGATGAAGACTTTGGACCTGTACAATCTTCAACACTTTTTTGAATATCCTGCCCTGTCGCCGCCTGCTTCGTTTCAGAGGGCGTTTGGGTCGTTTTATAGGAGATCGACTTAATAAATAGCTGCAGGGCAACGTTGCTCACGCCGTCAGACAAATCCGATAACCGCTCAAAATAATTCTCCCATTGCGATTTGGAGTTACTGTCCGTTGCGGTTGAACTTAGCGAAAGCGCTTCTTCCTTAACGTCGCGAAACAACGATTTCAGAGAATTTTTAACTTCTTCGAATTGGGCCGTCAGTCTCTCAAAGAAGGATTGTGAGTTTTCTTCACTAAGCTCTTGGAGCCGTTTTTGAATCGAGGATTTATCGAGCTGAATATTGAGGTGTTCAATAACCGGCATCAGCCAATTCTGCAATTGCTTGCCCGATAGTTCAGGCAACTCCACAACCTCACCACAGTGGGCTTGTAGCTTCAGAATAGAGTTTAAATACTGCCAAGAGACCTGACCACCGCCGATAATCCAAAATCGATTGCAGTCGCTCAGCAGCTCATCGCGTAAATAGTCAATGCCATCCAACCCTTCAGCGCTCCGTAAAAAGCACCAATTTAGGTTGGGAATAATGACAACTCGCCGACAGTCGCCCTCTGAATCAGACGGTTCTAACACCGCACGCATCTTTTCTTGAATACGATCAGGATCCATGGGCCGCTCTGTCCAACCCAAAAGAGTTATGGTTAGAGCGTTTTGAGTTGCCCAATCTTCCAGGCTTTCTGCAAGTACGCGGGCAACGGCGGCGACTGGACTGCTGAGGATCGTCAGCGAATTGTTAGCAACATTCGGATTTTCTTGCCAACGGGCGATCTCGGGATGCAGCGCCTCCAAAATAGCGCTTTGATCGCAGGGATGACTGGGGAGATCTCTAACTAGCTGAATCAGCTGCTGCGCAATATCGGCAGGCAACTCAGCTAAAGACTCTTCTACCTCAGAAGGATAGGCTGCATCCTTTTCCATCCGATCCATGCGGAACGGACGTTTTTGCAGCAACCGATCCCTCAACTGCGTAACTACATTTGCCATCCGAGCTGATCTAATCTTGGTTAAGGCTTGATTTGCCTATCCCTTGTTTCCAATGAAATATCCGGCAATTAGTGGTGTCAAGCGCGTTTAGCAACCTGCTGCCAGATGAAGATCGCGATTAACGCTCCAATAATAGATAAGATTATACCTAGAATGCTGAAGCCTGTGGATGCAATTGCCAGGCTCCCAGTGGTGATGAGGGTGGCTAGGGTTCCGCCAATAAATGAGCCCACAATCCCTAGAATCAAGGCACTAACCCAACCGCCTCGCTGCTCTCCCGGATAAATCGCTTTCGCGATCGCGCCAACAATGATGCCAACCACGATCCAAATAATCAAGTTGAGTATAGACATGTGTTGTCCTGAAAGGGTGTTTTATGGGCTAAGCATTCCTCAATTATCCTGAAGATGCATCTATCACTCGACTGAGGAAACACCGAGTTCAGACACAGACTTTGAATTCTAATCCGCCTATCCTGGCCTACTGAGGACTATCCAAAGGCGAGGAAATCCCATTACATGGTGAACCGAATAGAGGAGACAATTGTTCTAACAATTAGAGATCGTTCAGTCATTAGCTGTCGCCATTGTCAGGAAAGAAACTTAGTTTGCTCTCAGCCGTCAAAATTAGCTTCAGCTCAAGCACTTCTAGCTTAGAGCTGATATCTATAGTTGTTGCTGAGCAAGGTCGGGTTCTTTCAGTTTTTCCTTTTGACAGGATCTCGGAATTTCCTTAGGCATTCGTTTTCCTACACTGCTTAGAAGGAAGTTACTCGGGTTTTCTTTTGCTTGATGCCTTTCAACTTGTTCAATGAATTGACCCAGACTTTCTGAGAAATATAACCTCAGCTCCTTTTTCGTACGGCTGACTGCTACATAAAAATTTTCTCGATTTGTGTGTTGATCCATTGCCCCAATCACCCGCTCTGCTGACTTACCCTGAGCCCCATAGGTTGTGCTGATCAGGGCATAGTCTAGATGCACCAACTCTGAACTGCTGAGGCGCTCCGTCTTTCCATTGATGTAACGAATAAGAACTTGTCCATCTTCGATGCCGCAGACTTCAAACTCCTGACCATTGCGTCGCTCAAGCTTTCTATCATTCCTCGTCCATCTAAGGTAATCCCCCACCGCCACCTCAATCTCCTCAACCTGATATACCAACTTTTTTCTAACCTTGGCAGGGTTCACTAACGCAGTCACCCCCTTTGGCCCCTGCAGCATCAGCTCATTCCGCTGCATGTCAACTGCCAGCACCTCATACTGCTGTCCCCTCTTAAGCCCCAACCGTTTGTAGCTGACATTAGGAATCAGCACATGTCCCTGCTGAAAGTGATGGGCATACCCGGCCTGCACCTCAGTCAAATCCTTGGCCTTCAATCGTTTGACTACAATGCTTTGCCCCAATCTTCCTTCAGCCTTCAATCCCTCTCGAATGAGTTGGGTGATGGCCAACCGTTCTCGGTTCGTTTCAGCCAGCAGTAACGTTTTCCGTCGCTCCTCCGGCGTCAGCGCCAGATAGTCTTGGGTGATCACTTGTGCCCTCGCATCCCCACTACTGACCTGATGAATGTACGGCTTCAGTTGATCAATCCCCTCAGCAATCTTGCCCGCTGCAATTAGGTCAACCCCCGCTTTGAGCTGCTGATGCTTCTGTCGCAAAGACTGATTCAGGTAAGCCGTCGCCATCCCTGCCTGCTGTAAGCTCTTGAACGGATTCCCCGCTTCCACTGCCGATAACTGCCGAGTGTCACCCACCAAAACCACTCGGGCCTGCTGTTCCTGAGCCTTCGTCAACAGTGCCAGAGCATCTTTAGCACTCAGTAGTCCTGCCTCATCCACCACCCAGATCTCGGAAAACTGAGAGGTCGGTTCCTTTGACTGACCAAAAAGCAACGCTGCCACCGTCTCCGTCTGCTGAATCTGCGCCGAGTCCCCCAAAGACTTTGCCGCCTCCGCACTGGGGGCAAACCCGCGAACCCTGTAGCCCTGGGCTTCCGCAATCCGACGGAACTGATTCAGGGCATAACTTTTCCCAGCCCCCGCAACCCCTTGCCACGCAATGACGCGATCGCGAGTTGTCACCGCCAGCAAAATCCCCTCGTACTGGCCTTGGGTTAGCCCCTGATTCTCCAGTGTCGCTGCCACCCAATTTTCACTGGCGATTTGCCCCTGGCAAGGCTCCGCCAACGCTCCCACTTGCTCACGGCCATCCAGCATTGCCCGAATCGTTTCCAACTCCCGGAGCACTGCCGTCTGCGTCGTTAACCGCTGGTCGTGAGTGTGAATCACCTCCGGATCGATATCGAGGGTCTGCTGCAACTCCTCAAAGAACTGCTGCCCCAGATGATTCTCCAGGGCAAAACGCTCCACCTGCTCGCGCCTGAAGACCGCTTCTCGCTCGGAGCAATGATTCAGCCCTGCCCGCACTGACTTTTTCGGCTCGCTTTGCCAATCCAGGAGATGATGGGGCTGGGGATGCTCCATATTCAAAACCTCAGCTTGCGCCTGCCAGTAAGCCCGCAGCTCCTCT
Organism: Leptolyngbyaceae cyanobacterium; assembly: GCA_050330865.1. Classification (GTDB taxonomy): domain Bacteria; phylum Cyanobacteriota; class Cyanobacteriia; order Phormidesmidales; family Phormidesmidaceae; genus SIO1E4. Next base: position 48,861 of record JBHJHM010000085.1, on the reverse strand, counting down.
CGGGGAATTTCTTTACCCTTCGGTGCCCGCGTTTTTAGAGTGGCCAGCTCCCGCTCCTGGGCCGTGGCCTGCTCTCCCACCGCCGCCAGAATCTGCTCCCGCCGCTTGGAAAAGGTTTGCAGTTGCTCCGGTCGATAGCTTTGCAGTTCAAACTGACCATTGGCTCTGGGAGCAATGGCATAGCCCAACCGCTGCACTTCCACCGCCAGTTCGTTCTGATAAATCATCCCCAGCAGTTTCTGCTGCTTGAACAGAATGTCGTTGTGGAGCGACTGCCAGCGCCCGTCCTCAAGCTGAGTCGCATTGATGACGACACAGTGGGTATGCAACTGCGGGTCTTTCTCGCGGGAGGTGTCGTGGTGGAACTGGGCCACGATGAGATTGCCGGTAGTAATCGCTTTTCTTCCCTCCTCCGTCCGTACCCGCGTCTGGGCATAGCGCTCCTCGATAACCTCCAGCGTTCGAGCTACCGCCGTGCGATGAGCTTGCTCCAACGCTTCATTACCTCCGACCAAGGCAGCCAGACTGAGACTCTTCGGCGCACTGAAAGTCAGGTCAATACCTGCCCGATGCTTTTCGGGATTGATCTTCCGTCCCGACAGGGTTTTGTCGCCCTGGGGACTGTTGCCGTGGAGCAGATTCTTGAAGGCTCCACCTTGCACCTGCCCCGATAACCCCAGCGACCTGGCCCCTTTACCCGACCAGGCTGAGTTCGCCTGGTTCTCCTCATTGGAGTAGTAATTTTCAGCGGTGTAGTAAGTCTCCCCCTGGTTAGGGCTGATGACTGTCAGGCTGAGCATGACAACCCCCTAACCGCTCACCCGGTCTTGACGCTTGCGAATCTCCTGGATCAACGCCTTCCGATTCTCTAAGGCTTGTGGTCCTCGGGCATTGGCCTGCTCCAAGGCGATCGTCTCCAGCAAAATCTGCAGTCCCTGAAACTGGACCTGCAATCGCTCCATACGAGCTTTCAAGTCATCGATTTGGTGTTCTAGTTCGTGACGCTGCTGACCGTCACGCATCATCAATCGAATGATGCTGGCCGCTGGTAATCCGAGGCGATTGGCCTCTTTTTCTACCGCTGCGGCCTCTTCTAGGGGCAGCGATACGCTAAATCCTTTACCCATCAGTCTTTCCGTGAATTCAGTACATAGTCTGTGATTTCCACCCACGACCGCATCCCTTGCTGCGCGGGGTTTCCAGAATCCCCTAGCCCAGAGCTGGGCGTGGTGTGTGGAAGCGGAGCAACGCAACGCAGTGGAGTGGCGTAGCCCCCAATATTCAGCTGCCTGTCGGTTCTTTTGCAGAGAGTCTTTGTCAAGAACCGTAGACTAATATCTCCAGTTTTAGCTCGGAGAGAAAGCTGACTTTTAATCAGCAGAAAGACTGTGAAATTAGTTCTTGAAAATCACATTAGTGAGTAAATTCAGCAGGATAAAAGCAGAAGTTCCGTCAAGTCATTCTTAAATCGTGAATGAGTCGTGTTCAAGTTGTGAATAACAGCTCAATTTATTTCAACTATGAATTCTAAATATTTTTAGTCGTGTTTAAGTCGTGATCAAGCTGTGCTTAAACACTGAAGCATCTCGGGATTCTGCATCATGTCATTGATTGAATTTACTAGAAATCACAATTCAACCGTGATTAAGTCGTGAATTAAAACAACTCGTCAAAATGAGAGTGTCATTCAGCAATGACAGTGCCCTCACAATGCCTTCAATTTGTTGATGACAAGTCGTTATTGGCTTCTATTTATGACTGCAAAAATCCAGACTTACATCGACATGGGTAGCTCCGCGACCAAGTGTTTTTATTGGCACCGTAAACCTGAATTACTGCACCTGGCTCCGCAAGTGGCCCGGCTCAATCCCGCCCGACTTGATCGCCTCACGTTAGGCGGACTCACGAGCCAAGAACCGGAGGATAGTGCTTACATCACGGTAGGTAACGGCACCTATGCCGTGGGGGCACTCGCGATCGCTCAAAAAGGGGACTCTGGATTAGCACTTCCCAAACGCGATCGCGCCGTCTATAAAATCCTGGCAACCCTCGGCGTTATCGCCGACAAGAAGTTGAGTAAACAAGATTCTGAAAACTTTGGTCGTAAGTTCGACGTTCATTTAGGCTTGCTGCTGCCGCTGGAAGAGTACTGGCAAGACCGGAAAGAACTCAAAGCCCAGCTTCAGGGAGCGATTTCAGACTTCAGCTTTCGCGGCAAAGCTCTCTCTGGGCAGCTAGAGCGAATCGAGATGCAACCAGAGGGAGCTGGGCTTTATTTGGCGAAGGGATTGCAGTTGGCTAAATCGGGTATCGGGATTCGCGATCGCACCGTCGTCGTCCTGATGTTTGGCCACCGCAATCTCTCTATCCTCACCTTTGAGAAAGGCAGCACACCCCAAGAAACCAACAGCACTTCCCAAGGACCCGGATTTGTGGAGTACCTGAAGCAATGTGCGACTGAACTGCCCGGTGTCGCTCCTGATGATTCAGCTTTGCTCGAAGCCATTCTTCAGGGCTATGAAACGTTTCAGATTCCCGGTCGGCAGGAAGCCCTCGATCTGACTCAAGCCAGCATCTATGCGCGCGAGTTTTACCTGGAGCGAGTCAACCAGTTTCTGGTGGAGTGGTTGCCTGCTTCTGAAGCGGACGTGATTGTGGGTGGAGGAGCGGCCTATTTCATTCGGTCAGAGCTGGAGCAATTTTTTGACCACCGGGGGCTCACTCAGCAAATTACCTGGGCTGAGACATTAAGGCCAGAAATGACTGATGTGCTCCGAGGACGGGAGGGGACAGCAGAACCGGACTTGATTACCAGCGTTCGCTGGGCTGACGTCTATGGCCTGTTCAAAACTTTCATGTACAGCACGGCACCTGCTCAATCCTGTTAGCGATCGCCTCAAGCAACTCACCAATGCTCACCAATGCTCACCAATGATAAGGATGCGGAAACATGGCCCAAGCATTCAGAACGAAAGCCCGAATTCAGTACTCCAGCCAAGATGAGTTAGATGTGGCCGTCATCGATTATTGTCGCGGGCGATCGCGCCATGACCTTCATGCTCGCACGCGATCAGCCTTGAACGGATTTTATGGCCCCTTTGCGATGGCAGCAGTTGAAGCATCTGCGGAAGAAGTGCGTCGGCAGGCAATGCGATCAGTTCGGCAGTTGACGTCTCAGATTCTGGAAATAAAAGAACAGTTCCTTCCTGAGTTGCTGTCCTTGGAGGTCATATCCAATAGCCCAACTAGCCTTAGCTCTCTACCTTATCCAGGGCAAGACATCCAAGTTACTGCTCCAGCGCAGGCCAATGACTCTGACTCACTCAGAAAAGTAGATCCAGATAAAGCAGAGATTTTCTCGAACCCAGCCACTCAGGCTCCCTCTGCCGTTGGTCCCGTAGATGAACAACTACGAGAGTTCTTGGGAGATGATGCCGCCATCATGGCAGGACTGAATCCCTTCATCAATGACCTGACATGAACCGACTGCCGCCCAGAACTCCTATCTCAGTTGACCGCAAGACACAGGAACAAATTGCGGGAACCGCTGTGCTGCTCTTGGAACGGTTTTGTCGAGACCAGCCTCGGGGACAGCGGGTGTTTGAGGGCAAGCAGTTTTACACGATCGTGGAGCGGGGACACAATCTGAATATCGAATTTAGGGGCGATGCTAACCACCTGCCGGAGACCATACTTAACTTACGGACACATCAGCAAGGTGGGCAGACGCTCTACCAGATTGAGTCTTGGTTGACGCAGGAAGATGTGAAAAGATTTGCCCTGATTCGACAAGAGATGCACCAGGAGCTTACGCAGCGGCGGGTAAGAGCAGAGGATTCACATAAAGTGGAGCATAGTCAATCTTGATGCCACTGGTCGATCTCAGTCGATCTCAAAGGATGTGCGACTCAATTCAGGGGGAAGAAGACTATTGAGCCAAACTAGTCGCACTCGCTTTCTACTGCCCGGTTCCCAATATCTGTTCCGCTGTCAGGGGCAGCTCGGAAAACTCAGAGGATGGAATCCGCTCATCACCTCGACTTACCCCGAGTTCTCTATAAACTCCATCCTGATAACGCAGGACCGTCACTGTCTGGGCTTCAGGGTCAATCAGCCAGAACTCAGGGATTGCTCGCGCTGCATACTGATTCCGCTTGCGAAATAGATCCCGCTCTCGGTTCCGTTTCCCTGGGCTCAGCACCTCAGCGACCAGACGTGGTGACGGCATGTCAAGTTTGATGGTGAGCCGCTTTTGGGTTAAGGCCAGGTGTTCTTCTCGTAAAATCACCAAGTCGGGATAGCGATTGGCAGCATCTTTACGCTGGAGGACAGGAACCTGAATTTCACACTTGCCGGGTCGGATTAAATCCAGAGGCACAATGCCAGTAGAGACTAAGTAGAAGAAAATTCGATTGGCTATCGCATCATTAGGGCCTGACTCTGGCGGCACTTCAACTAACTCTCCATCAATCCACTCAAACTGCCCTTCCATAGCGTTTTCTGGGGCATCACTCCAGATCAGATAATCTTCAAAACTGGCAAATTTGAGTTTGGCTTGAGTCATCATCCCACCTCAGCAAGCACATCACTAATCTGGCCGGAGAGCTTGGCAAGCAAGCTACTTCCATCTTAGTGTTCCTTGCAAAGGTAACGGAAGGTCTTTCTAGCCAGAAGGTTGGGCATTACAGCACATTAAAATATTGCCTAATCTTCTTCCTCTAAGAGCTTTCCAAGATTATGAGCATCCATTAAATCTTGATACCTGTGGGGCAGGCTCTCTCTGAGGGTGTCTTCAACAATGCTGCTTACTGTTTGATCACTAAGGCCAGATAACGTTTTTAGTAACCTGTCCAAGCTAGGTGTGATGTAAAGACGCAATTCTGCCTTCTTTTTTTTGGCCATCTCATATTCTGATTGCTTGCACAGCCTTAGCAACCCAATCATCGTAACGAGCTTTGCGAGACATACATAAAATTCGGCAATTATATATTGTACGAATTGCCGAATTTATCTTATATTGATATTGATAAAGACTGTCTACAAGTCTCAGTTCTAGTCTGGCTTCTTACCAATTAGGAGTGGTTTTGTCTTATGTCAAATCCTCCCCATCCCAGTCAGCAGAGGGACGACCGCAAACCGTACCCCGGCCCTCGTGTTCCTGCCATTCCAACTTTCGAGCTTTATCAAGCGGGCTATCAGCAAGCTTTAAAGGACTTCGCCATTACCGATTTGCTTCATTGCCTCGATGCCTATTCCGACGCTAGCTTCGATGCTAGTTGGACAGCTCTTACAACCCATGAAGCTGAAACCCTAGCTGCCGTTCTCATCCAAGCCCTCTGCAATAACCTAAACGGCGGTTTTCTCGCCACTTATCTCAACACCATTCGCCACCCACCTCTCGATACCTTCACACCCCTGACCAAGCTGCACCTTATGCCTCCTGTCAGCAAGCTACCCGCCAGTTTTCCTGAAGCTGAGATTCCACGATTCTTGTATGGTGATCGCCTCTGCTGGACAACCCAAAACGACACAACCGATTGGGGCATTGTCATTGGCAGGTTCTACAGCTTTGCTCCTCATCGCTGCCACTGGCATTGGTGCTATCTGATCTGGCTGGATCTTGATTCCCCCAGTGCTGCCTGGGTTCAGGCTGACATTGCCTGGGAAGACGACCTTGAACCTTTGGAAACAGAACCCGCCTTATGACTACACCTCGTCCCCTTACTCCTCGCGAGCAACACCTACTTGACCGGTACAGTCAATGTCAGCTTGGCATGACGCCTCAGACCTTCTATGCCAAATGGCAGGTCAGTCAAGAGGATATGGCCACTATCTGTTCGCGTTCTGTGTCTACGGTGCGTCGTTGGTTTCACAAAGGTCAAAGCTATCGTCGCCCGACCATTGTTGACCTGCGCCATCTAGCCTTGATGGACTTTCTCCTCGACCACTTTGAGCAAATTCCAGAGAACTTACGAGAAGCCCTCTGCCCAACCGAGCGGGAAGAGTGATGCATATTTTTGTTGGAAAAGCAATGGCACCGTGCCCTGTTTTTTGACGATTCCTCCTCGATAGGGTGGCTTCAGCTTTAGAAGCACATGCTTATTGGGAGGCAGCAAGGTGAGCCGAGGGCAACAAATCATCGCGGACATCAAGCTGATTCGGGCCGCTGTTACAGAGCAGGGTGATCGCTTGCAAAAGCTCCCACGGAAGCCTGCTTGGGTAATTCATCGTCCCAATGGCAAATCCTATCGACTGACTTATCAACCAGCTCCCCTGAGTGGCTGGGCTATACATCCACCAGACAGTGACGCCTCCTATCTCCTGGGGGTGATTGATCGCGCTCTGCATCCTACAACTGTTACAGACTACGAGGAAACGCCGACAGCCTATCAGCAACAGCTGTATCCCTGGTGCATTGTTCAGCTACTGCCTGAGATGCAGCGCCGTGTCGTGGCTCGGTTTCGCCGTCGCAATGATGCCGATGCCCATCTGCGAGTCCTGCGTCAGCCAGCGGTACCAGCACGATACACCATCGTTTTTGATCCGACTTCTACTCAAGCTTGCATGGCTGCTGAGGAGTGATCATCCATAGGCGGTGAAAGGTGTAGTGGCTTAATCAGATTCGAAGCGTCGGATAATTGGCAGCGACTCCTTACCTGGTCAGTAGAAACCCCTTACAGCTTTGGGTAAAACTCGATTGAGTAGGCGACGACTGACGTTTTGATGCTGAATCGCGATCTCATGATTACTACTTTGCGGGCGCAGCCGATATAGAAATTAGTCAGTATTCTTCATTGGGGAACCTGTTCGGGAGCATGATAAGTAGCTGAGTAACGTCAGCAAACCAGATAGATCAGGCTTAATTGGGTATGGATTGGGTATGAAGGTTTCTTGACAAGGCTTAAAGGTCTTGTGCAGAGGCAGCTTGAAGACCTAGAGCTCATCCTTGGTAAGGGTGAGGTCACGAGTTCAATTCTCGTCATGGGCTTGTAGTGGATGACCAGGAAGCAGTGAAGGCACAAATGCGGTGTCCCTTTTTATGCAGCCACAGTTCCTCTAGAACAAGGTCTGCACAAGCTGCTAACTGAGTTACGACATTGCGCAGAACTCCAGACGGTACTCGGTATCTTAAGCAAAGTGGCCAGAGCATTTTTTTAGGCTACAAATGGTTGGCCTCGTTTAGGAATACTGGCTATTCTGCTGAATTAGCTTAGCAACGAGCCCCGTCCAGCCAGTTTGGTGACTCGCCCCGATACCAGCGCCATTGTCACCATGAAAGTATTCATAGAAAAGGACATAGTCCCGCCAGTAGGGGTCTTTCTGGAACGGCTGGAGACCTCCGTAGACCGGGCGATCGCCATTGGCATCCGGCAAGAAGATTTGCGTTAGCCGCCGCGATAGCTCCGAAGCTATCTCCCATAAGTTCATCCAGTTACCTGAGCCCGTAGGACACTCCACCTTAAAGTCATCCCCTAGATAGTGGTGAAACTTCTGGAGCGACTCGATCAACAAGTAATTGACTGGGAACCAGATAGGGCCACGCCAATTTGAGTTACCGCCAAACAATCCGCTACTGGACTCAGCGGGTTCGTACTTCACCACAAACTCCTCCCCGTTGGCATTGAAACGATAAGGATGTTCGGCATGATAGCGAGATAAAGCCCGAATGCCGTAGGGGCTAAGAAACTCATTTTCATCCAGCAGCTTTGTCAGGATGCGACGCAGTTTATCACTATGCTCGATGCGATCTCTGGTGGCATAGCAAAGGGCCAACAGACGACGGGCACCGACCCCCTGCGACTCCATGCAGGCAACATTTCGCTTCAAATCAGGGCGGTTGTTAATGAACCATTCCACGCGCTCCTTGAACCCAGGTACCTGACTTAGGAGTTCGGGTTCCAAGGTCATAACGGCAAACAGAGGAATGAGTCCCACCATAGAGCGGATCTTTAGACGCTGGCGTTCACCATTGGGAAAATGCAGTACATCGTAGAAAAAGCCATCTTCGTCATCCCAGAGCTGCGTGCGATCTTCGCCGATATGGTTCATGGCATCAGCGATGTAGATGAAGTGCTCAAAGAACTTAGTGGCCATGTCTTCGTACACTGGATTTTCGCGCGCTAGCTCCAGCGCCATTGTGAGCATGTTTAAGCAGTACATTGCCATCCAGCTAGTACCGTCCGATTGCTCGATAAAGCCGCCCGTGGGCAAGGGCGAACTGCGATCAAAGACCCCAATATTGTCTAGCCCTAGGAAGCCCCCTTCAAACACGTTGCTGCCATCGTTATCTTTGCGATTGACCCACCAGGTAAAGTTCAGCAGCAGCTTTTGAAACACCCGCTCTAGGAAAGCGCGATCGCCCGTGCCCTTGAGCTTTTGTTCGATTTTGTAAACGCGCCAGGTAGCCCAAGCATGAACGGGTGGATTTACGTCCCCAAACGCCCATTCATAGGCTGGAATCTGACCGTTGGGGTGCATATACCACTCCCGCGTCATGATATCGAGCTGCACTTTGGCAAAGTCGGGATCGATAGTGGCCAAGGGAATGCAGTGAAAGGCAGTGTCCCAGGCGGCAAACCAAGGATATTCCCATTTATCTGGCATCGAAATAATGTCGTTGGCGTCTAAATGCCCCCAGTGAACATTGCGCCCCCGTTGGTGTCCTTGAGGCGGCTCGGGCATGGTGGGGTCGCCTTCGAGCCAACGACTCACATCAAAGCTGTAAAACTGCTTCGTCCATAGCAATCCGGCAAAAGCTTGGCGCTGCACAGTCCGTTCGGCATCGCTCATTTGAAAAGGGGTTATAGCCTGATAGAAGGCATCAGCCTCTTGTTGCTGCGTTTGTAAAAGTGAGTCAAACTCGCCAAAGGGGTGTTCCATTTGGGCCTTATCACTTAGACGGAGACGAATTTGGCGCGTTTCTCCAGATGGAATGGACAGACTGTAGTGGGTGGCGACTTTGGTCCCGACGCGATCGGGGTTCACGGCAGCCGCCTCACCGTGGATTACGTAGCGATGGAACGCATCTTTGACGTACTTGGTTTCATTTTCAGCGCCGAACAGAGTCTGATAATTCGTCTCGTTGTCGGTGAATAGCGTCGGGCTATCGCTTGTTGCGGCGAGATGCTCACAATAGAGCCAGCGAACTCCCAGTTCGGGATGGCTTGCTTCCAGGGTATGAAAACTGGACTGCGTGCTGGCGAGTTTGATCTGGGGTTTAGCGGCATCCCTTTCCCAAGCCCAAGTATTACGGAACCAAAGCGTAGGCAGCACCGTAATTGGCTGCGTTTCAGGCCCTCGGTTGACCACAGTGATTTGAATCAGAATGTCATGGGGGGCTGCTTTGGCATATTCGACATATACGTCGAAGTAGCGGTTCTCGTCGAAAACGCCCGTGTCCAGCAGCTCGTATTCCATGCCGCCGCGTCCTCGCCGCTGGTTCTCTTCTACTAAGGGGCCATAGGGGTACTCAGCTTGGGGATACTTATAGAGCCCCTTGAGATAGGAATGGGTCGGGGTGCTGTCTAAATAAAAGTAGTACTCTTTGACGTCTTCGCCGTGGTTGCCCTGATTGCCCGTGAGCCCGAAGAGCCGTTCCTTCAGCACCGGATCTTGGCCATTCCAGAGGGCGATCGCAAAACACAGCCGTTGCCCTTCATCGGAAATTCCCAGCAGTCCATCTTCGCCCCAGCGGTAAGCCCGGGCATGGGACTGTTTATGGGAAAAGTAATCCCACGCTTCCCCTGTGGCGCTGTAGTCTTCCCGAACGGTTCCCCACTGACGTTCACTCAGGTAAGGTCCCCAAAATTTCCAAGGCGTGCCGATGCCGTAGACATCTTTGAGGCGCTGGTGTTCGGCAGTCATGGGCTAATCCTCTTTCGCAAACTTCTTGCTGCACTCACAGGATAGAAAACGGACTGTCATTCAAACAGCCTGAAAAAGTCAGTCTTCACGAAACCATATCAAGATGATTTCTGACATGTACCAGAAGTCATAAGAATGGGAGTGTTGAGGCATATTGTTGGGATGTTTTCTTGATTTCACACAGTCCTTTGACAATCGACCGCGCAAGTTCGAAATCTGCATTCATGAGATGCCACTAGACCAACCCTATCCAATTCCGATGGCCCACAGATGCCATCACAGTCACTTGTGGAAGTGTGGACCTGGCTTGTATAAGCCTCCACTTGAATGCAGCTCGTGACTTTAGGGGGCAAGATTTTCGGTCAATGCCCAGGCGCGTAACACCTCAGCTACCGTCCAGGCTTGGGCAAAGGCACCGCGAGCGGTCATAGGAGCATCACCGTCAAAGATTTCGCTCAGGGTGCCAATGCAACCATCCCGGAGATGATCGGCCAGTGAATCAAGAAAGCTACGGGCAGCAACAGGATCGCGGTAGACTCGGAGGTGGGCTTGGACAAAGGGGCCGATGAGCCAGCCCCAAACCGGACCCTGGTGATAGCAGCCGTCGCGCTGACGAGGACTGCCGCCATACTGACCACAATAGTCAGGGTGAGTGGGGGTGAGCGATCGCAGTCCATGGGAAGTCAGCAATTGCTGGGCGACCTGCTTCACAATCGCTTTCTGTTGGTCTGGCCCAAGCAGAGCAGGTCCCAACAAATGATGGTTTATGGGCTTTTTGGTATATAGACCCGAGCGCCAGCAATCAGCAGCCGGAAAGGCCACGGCCAAGATTTGATTAGGGCGCAGGTTGACCTCAGGTCCCTCAGGTCCATCGAGGACGTCGTAGCAGTAACCCAGTTCGGGCGACCAGAAACGCTGAAACCCCTGCCGCGTTTGCTCTGCCATCAGACGGTAGTCACTGCCTGAAACTCCTAGCAAGTCAGCAAATCTTGCCATCGTAAGCAAGGCGTTATACCAAAGCGCATTAATTTCAATCGGTTTGCCAATGCGGGGAGTAACGACCCAGTCGCCTACTTTGGCGTCCATCCAGGTGAGCTGGGCTCCGGGTTCACCCGCATAGATCAAACCGTCGGTATCGAGATGGATGTTGTAGCGAGTCCCTTTTTGATGCCAGCGAATGATGTCAGCCAAGGCTGAAAACAGTTCTTCCAGCAGTAGGCAGTCGTGGGTCACAGAGTAGTAAATGCGAATCGCTTCGAAGTACCAAAGCACCGCATCGACAGTGTTGTACTCAGGAGTTTGCCCCGCTTCAGGAAACAGATTTGGAAGCATTCCCTGGTCAATGTAGCGAGCAAACGTCCGCAAAATCGGGCGGGCGATGTCGGGGCGTCCTGTGGCGATCGTCAGTCCTGGTAACGCGATCATGGTGTCACGTCCCCAATCGCCAAACCAGGGGTAGCCCGCAATCACTGTTTTACCTTCGGGTTCGCCCTCCACAGGGCGGGCCACAATGAATTGGTCAGCAGCTAGCACCAACTGTTCCATCCAGAGGGGTGACTGCTTGGCGGACAAATATCGAGCTGAAAACCAGTGACCCAATAACCGTTGCTCGTGGCTTCGCTGCCGTTTAATAGCTCCCTTTAATCGGAGGCTCGCGGGAGCTTCGGTACTAGTCACGATCAGGACGCTCTGCCCAACCGTTAGCTCAATATCAAAGGTTGCGCCATGTAAGTGATCATCTTCAGGATCAATGCCTCGATAGTGCTCGACGGCGAGATCATAACCCTGATACCAGTCATGATGAATCGTAACAGCTCCCTTTTCAGCAATGACATAAAACGGATCTGCATTATCAGCGGCTGTCACCTTGATTCCCTGAGCGACTGAATCAATGGCTATCAATCCCTCTTGCCCACGAGTGCTGTGGTGATGATTGCGGTAGTTCACCAGTGCCTTGAGCGACAAAACCACCGGGCCACTGCCCCGTTTCAGGCTGTAGCGAACATAAGTTGTATTAGCGCCCTGCTCCATCCAAATGCGTTTCCTCAGCAGCGCATCGCCGAACGCATAGGTCCATGTCGGAATCGTGCCTTCTAAAACAAACCGCTCAATATGGCGATAACCTTCAGGGCTAACGGATCCGTCCGACCAGCGATCGCAGTGGAGCGCATAATCTTGCCCGTTGTATGTTACCTGCTCATCTAGTTTTGTCAGCAATAGGGTTCGGTCCAACGGTGGTTTCAACGCTGCTACCAACAGCCCGTGATAGTGACGTGTCAACACGCCTGCGACGGTACCACAGGCATAGCCACCAATCCCATTGGTCACCAGCCATTCACGCTGCTGAGCCGTAGCAAGATTACCGCAGATGTCGCGTCCGAATTGAAGAAACATAGGAGATTGTTTGGAGGGAAGGGGGGGTGGGGGAGTGAGGGAGTGGGAGAGTGGAGGAGTCAATGATTTTTCGATGAAAGATCGACTTTTACGAAGACCTATTTGCCTATCCGCTTAATCCTCCGTTTCCTCAGCGCAATCGTTCTGCTAGGTGATCGCCCACCCTGAGTGCATTGGCAATGATGGTCAGAGTTGGGTTGACACCACTGCTGGAGGGAAAGAAGCTGCCATCGACAACGTAGAGGTTGTCCACATCGTGGGTTTTACAATTCAGGTCAAGGACAGAGCTGGCGGGGTCTGAGCCAAAGACACAGGTACCGCACTGATGGCCAACGACCTGAAGAGGCGTTTTGTTACGGGGATAGATGCCAAAGGGAAGAACATGCTCGGCGCGATCGACGGCCTTGAGAATCTGAGTCCAGCGATCGATGAGCCGATCAGCAGCTTCAGTGTTATTGGGGGTGTAATCCAGATGAATCTTGCCTTGCTCTACCCGTACTCGGTTCTGTGGATCGGGGCGATCTTCGGTTTGTAGCCACCAGCCGGTAGATAGCTCCGCCACCCGCTGCAGCTCCGAACCGGGGACAAACTTCACAAAGGGAGCCAATAGTTTAGGAGCCTCTGCTGGAATCATGTCTCTTAAGACATTGCCGGTGTTCTGCACCAGCCCCATAGGATAGGGAAACTCAGGTTCGCCCCAATAGAAATCGCTGACAGCAATAGTCTTTTGATAAACCGCTGGATTAGGCGTCGTCGTGAGCGCCACCATTGCTGTTGTTAAGTGCTTCATCAGATTGCGACCGACCTGATCGGAGCGGTTGGCTAATCCTTGAGGATGTTGGTCATTGGCTGAATTCAGAAGCAGGGCGGCTGAGTTGATGGCACCACAGGCCACCACGAAGATATCAGCTCTGAAGGTCTCGAGCTGTTCCCCTACCTTGACTTCTACAGCAGTCACGTCGCGCCCGGAGGCATTGGTTAACAGCCGGATTGCTTTAGCCTGAGTCAGCAGCGTGATATTGGACCGATCGCGAATTGGCTGAAGATTATTCACCTCGGCATCAGCTTTGCCCTGCACTAAACACGGAAAACCATCACAAGAATCGCATCGAATGCAGTTGCCTAAGGTTCTATCCACCTCATTGAGTTTGAGCCCTAATGGCAAATGAAAGGGATGAAGCCCCTGTTCAACAAAGCCATCGGCAATTTCCTGCAGGCGCTGCTCGTGGCTGATAGCAGGATAAGGAAAATTGCTGCTGCGAGGGGGCTCAGTGGGGTCTTCGCCGGCCTGCCCGTGAACGTCGTAAAGCTGCTCTGCCTCCCCGTAGTAAGACTCGAAGTCTTCGTACTTCAGGGGCCACTCTGGGGAAATGCCATCCTTGTGTTCAACCGCCTCAAAATCTCGCTCTCGCAACCGTAACAGGGCCGCTCCGTAGACTTTAGTGTTACCGCCTACCCAATAGCTCATTTGAGCCCGGAAGGGTTTACCGTCGCTGTCGTACCACTGTTCATGTGTGTGATAGCGCTCGTTTTGGTAAACCTCACGGGCGTCCCAGTTGGCTTTTTCCCGCGGTAAAAAATCACCTCGCTCAAGCATCAGGATGCGTTTGCCAGAGGGGGCGAGCCGATACGCTAGTGTACCGCCCCCTGCGCCCGTCCCGATGATAATGACGTCGTACTGATTGCTCATGCTATCCCTTGATGGTTGATGGTGCGATCGCCAATGTCCTGAAGAGCCGACATTTAACAGAGACCTCCCAGTAGCTGCAAAGCCCGCAAATCTTGAGCATTGGTAGGCAGGGCGTCGAGGACGACGAGGCGGTTGTTCTCCGTGAAGGTAAAGGCTCCACCTGGAGCCAGCGATCGCACTGGACTGTGAATTTCCACTTCCAAGTAGTCGTAAGCGACCGCGTTGAAGACCTCTGCGGTGCAGCCGTGACCATAGGGTTCGTCTGGAAAGGTGGCAAACTGACTCAGCCACCCCAAATACTGTCCCGCTTCCAACGGCATCACTGTCAAGACCGTGCCTTGGTCGCTATCGACTCCAAATTTGAACTTGAGCGGAACCTGACACTGGATAATGGCCATGTCATGGGAATGAGCCACGACCCGCGATCGCGCCGTAGTCGAATCCCCTTCGTTGACAAAGGTTTTTACCCCCTTCTCAAACGCTGATGTTTGGCCCAACGGTAAAAACACCTGCGCCGGACGCCGTACCATGCTGTTGCTCCAAATGCCCCAAGCGGTTGGGGCATCGCCTCGATTTTCGAGCCGATGGGTGATGCTCCAGCAAGCTGCATTCATCGTTACTGTGCGAGTTATCTGAACATTACTTTCACGGCAGATAGGACTCGTAAGCTCAAGCTTGACTTGGTTAGCGGTCTCCTCCAAAATTGCCATCTTGTAAGTGCCGCTGTCTAAGTCCACAAACGGCAACGATTGCCGCCAGCGATCTTGGGGGGCTAACCAGGTCTTGTTGCCACCCCATAGCAAAAATCCCCAATCGACCTTTTCCAGGGTTGGATTTTGTAGAGTTTGTACATTTACCGCTTTGCCTGCTAGCGCTTCATTCACCCAAAATAAGTCTTGCTTTCCCCAGCGCAGCCCCATAATGCGCCCACCGACTTGGGGAACCAATACCAGAGTTAGGTGATTGGATTCGACCCAAACAGCTTGGGGCCAACCGGCAAATTCAGCCTGTTTTAAATGCAGGGAGGACATAGGAACAAAGAGGGGAATCAATAGTTGAGACAACGGTTTCTTAGGGGCTCGCAGCCCTGCATTCCTAAGAGATTATTTTCTGCAAAATAGACACCTCAAACGGTTGCAGATTGTCGGCCAAGTCGATCACTTTGTTTGCTTCGTAATGCGTGGATAACAGAACTGTCCAGCCCTCACGATCAATGGAGACATCGAGTGTGAACGGTTGCTCGTAGAAAAAATTGATAACTACCAGTACCGTCTCGGTTTCGGTTTCGCGTAGATAGGCGAGGTGTTCATGAGGATAGTGAATAAGGGTGCGCCAGCTTCCCCTTTGGAGTGCTTCGCTATGCTTGCGAATATGAATCAAGCACCGATAGAAATTCAAGATTGAGGTGGAATCTTGTAGCTCTGTCTGAACATTCACCTTGGGATAGTTTGGGTGTACTGGTAGCCAAGGCTCAACCTTTTTACCAAAGCTAAAACCCGCCTGCGGCGAATCATCCCACTGCATTGGAGTACGCGCTCCATCACGGGGCGGTGGCGTTTCACCAGTATCGCTCTTGACGATAGCTCGGTCTTGCAGCCTGTCGGCAGGAATATGGAGGTTATCCACCATGCCCAGTTCCTGACCGTAGTAGAGGATGGGCGTACCCCGTACAGTCAGTAGCAGCGTAGCCGCAGCTTTCGCGATCGCATCCGAATCGACGCATAAGCTGCACTCAATCCACCGCGACAGATGACGGGGAATGTCGTGGTTATCGAGAAAGTAGGTAGGCCATGCTCCGGTGGGCGTGAGGCACTCCTTTTTCTCAATTTCTCGCTGTAGGTAGCCCGGATACCAAGGGCTGAAGGGAAATTCGAAGGTTAAGGGCAGATGCAGTTCCCGGTTATTAACGCCATGAAAAATGACCGAGTCGTAGAGGCGATTGTCAATGAAGGTTTCGCCAATTAGGACGCGATCGCGGTATTCATCTAAAACTGCACGAATCTCTTTAATGATTTGATGGTTTTCCGGCAGATTCTTATCGTAGAGATGGTGGTAGTTGTTGTAATCGTTTTTATCAGACGCTCCGTATTTCATCGGATTGTCGCGGAAATAGCGATCTTTGCTGTAAACGCTGGAGGCATCTAAGCGGAACCCGTCCACACCGCGATCGAGCCAGAAGCGAACGATATCGTAAATGGCCTCGCGAACCTCAGGATTACGCCAGTTCAAATCGGGTTGATTTTCGTTGAAGGTGTGAAAGTAAAATTGCCCCCGTTCGGCACAGTAAGTCCAGCCTGTGCCGCCAAAATACGACTGCCAATTATTCGGCAGGTCTCGTCCTTCCATTACGTCTTGCCACAAATACCAGTCAGCCTTAGGGCTTTCTTTACTGGTAGCCGATTCTAAAAACCATGGATGCTGATTAGACGTATGGTTGACAACCAAATCTAAAATTATTTTAATGCCTCGCTGATGAGCTTTTTTTAATAGCTCATCAAAGTCATGCAAAGATCCAAATGTAGAGCAAACATCCGTGTAGTCAACAATGTCGTAGCCATTGTCAATCATCGGCGATTTGTTAATAGGAGACAGCCAAATTGCATCTACTCCCAAGGAGTTTTGGCTATTGAGATTACCATCGTTCAAGTAATCTAATCGCTCAATAATTCCCCGCAGGTCACCAGTACCGTCGCCATTTCCGTCGGCAAAGGTGAGGGGATAAATCTGATACAGCACCCCTGATTCCCACCAGTTTTGCGATGTTGGTTCAACGGTTGCTGCCATAGGTCCATCCTCTGCAGGAAACACAGTACTGCCTAACAGTACTGCATAGCGTAATCACGCCCCGTTATCTTGTCTGTATGAAAAAATCGTGAGTCTGTAGCAGCAATACCTCTTTGCATCAAAAAAGTCAGGTAATCAGAGAATTCAAGGGGAGAAGTTGGCTTGGAAGAATATGTGACTCCATCATCCATTCACTCCGCTACTGTTCCTGATAGTTCCAAGTCAGGCCACCGTCTACGAAGAATGTGCTGCCTGTGATATAGCTGGCATCGTCAGACGCGAGAAACGCAACCAACCCTGATACATCACCGGGCTGTCCGAGTCGTCCCAGGGGAATGTTTTTAAGCAAAGCGTTGAGTTTGTCGGGACTATTCAGGAGATCTGTATTGATGGGTGTTTCGATCGCGCCCGGAGCCACATTGTTGATCGTGATGTCATGAGGAGCTAATTCCACTGACAAATTGCGAGTGAGCATTTTGAGGCCGCCTTTACTCGCACAGTAGGCGGCAAAGTTAGGGAAGGGTAGTTCTTCGTGAACCGAGCTGATGTTGATAATTTTGCCTGGACGCTTCGTTTCCATCAGATGCTGAACCAGGGCTTGGGTTGCAAAGAAAACACCTTTCAAGTTGACATTCAGAACCGCATTGAATTGTTTTTCTGTGACTTCCCAAAAGGGAGCGTGTTTTTCGATGCCAGCGTTGTTGACGAGGATATCAAGCTGACCATAGTGTTCGATGCTTTCTGATACTAACCGCTGGACATCTTCGACGATGCCGACATCGGCTCCAATGCTGTAGCCGCGATCGTTATCGCAGTAGCCCGTAACCATGTGACAGTTACCGCCTGTGGATTTGATTTGCTTGACAGTATTTTCAGCGCCCTCGGGGCTAGAGCGATAGTTAACAACCACTTTTGCCCCTTCTTGGGCAAGACGAATCGCGATCGCTTGGCCAATGCCCTGGCTGCTGCCCGTCACCAAGGCAACTTTTCCGTCTAATTTCATAGGATCTCCCTGCGATGATGGCGAAAAGTAGAGCGGCAAGATCGTCACGATGTTCAGGATAGGAAGGCTGACACATCGCGTCTGCCTGAAAAAGTTGGATGTTAGTCTGAGGGGCAAATCTAGCCAAAGTCCATCAACTCTAGCTAGTTTTCTACAAATTGAAGCCTGATCCGACTGGCATCAACATACTGCAGGGAACAGTTCAGCTCAAGGTCACCACAGGTCGATCATTTAGGAGCGTAGCCCCCGTTAGAATATCTTCCACCGTGATGCGGAGGGTGCGATCGCGGTCCACCTGAAACAAGACGCGAATTCGGTCGGTCCCCGGAGCACCGGGCGGGTTGAGACGGGCAATTGTGCGGCCCTCCCCTTGCTCATTCAGGGGCTGCACCTGCTGAGCCGCCTGCTGAGTTTGACGCGTGACGAGGCGATCGCCTTCAAAAAAGACTTCCGTACTAACCATTGCTGACTCGTTTCCCAGCTCACCAATGATCAATTCAATGCTTGGCTGTTGGTCAGTGGAAGCTCCCAAAATGAGCTCAACGGGTTCTACCATGGGGTACGGCTGACCGGTTTGGATGAGGGGGTGCCAGCCATGGCGACGATTGCGACGATCCCAGTAGCGGATGCCATAGCTGTGATAGAGAAAGTCCGTTAGCTCGATACCCTGCTGTACCTGTAGCGCCCCCTCAGCTACTGCAGTGAAAGGGCGATCGCTGCGGATCTTGGTTTGAGGAAAATACCCTGCCAACCACTGCCGTACCGCCGGAATCTGCGCTGTACCACCGACCAGAAGGACCGCATCGATATCTTGTATTCCCAATCCCTGACGGCGGGCCTGCTGCATCACTTGTTCCAAACAGTTATCCAAACGATCAGAGAACTGATTTTGCTGCAAAATTTCCTCAAAGGTGGCGCGATCCAGCGTCAGGGTCAGGCTTTCTAGGGTTTCATCGTCGAAGTAGCTTTCGGTCGCTTTTGCTTGGCTGGAAAGCTGAATCTTCAGACGTTCTACCAGGCGCTGGGTCAAAGGGGTCTGCTTAACGCCCTGCTGCGCATGAAAATAATCGGCTAACCAGTTATCGATATCGGCTCCTCCCAGGTTTTCGCCAGCCTTAGCCAGCACTTTGGCACGCTGAGGCTTTTGCGCTGAGGACTCAGCCAAAGATTGATTACCCCATCGGAGAATAAATCCCAAGGGCTTACGGTCAGACGCGATCGCGAGATCCACCAGCGCCAAGTCCAGGGTGCCCCCCCCAAAGTCGACCACTAAGACGGTTTCTTCCTGCTGAATCCCATAGCCTAGTGCCGCTGCTGTGGGTTCATCGAGCATCCTTACCTGCTCTAGCTGGAGGTCTTCACAGGTCTGTGTTAGCCAGTAACGATAGGTCTCGAAGCTGTCAACTGGAACGGTAAAAATCAGCGCATCCAAGTCAGTTTCTTGGTGCTGGATAGCTTCAATTACAGCCGTTAAAAACCAACGGCCAATCTGCTCGAAGGTAAGAGACAGCCCATCGAGCTCGGGCAGAAAACCTTGAATTGGGGTACCAATGCCGCGCTTGAAATTGCGATGGAAGCGTTGGTCACTGGTGATGTCCAGCCCGCGATCGCGGACTGCTTGCCCAGCCTGTACGGTCCCTTGGCGAGCTTCGGTCACGTATAACAGCGACGGAACCACGGGAGGATTACCGCTAAGCTGCTGAGACAGCTGGGGAATGGTAACGGTTTCTGGCTGTCCCGTGACACGATTCCAGCGAGTGACGACGGTATTGCTAGTGCCAAAATCAATTGCAATGGTCATGGCGGGGGAGGTGAGCGTGAACGTCGATGCCGGCGGCGGCTGAATTGAGAGTTCGGAATTCGGAAAGGGGGTCAATGCAGGGGAGAGGCGTTTGGTGAATACTCTTTGGGTTACTCCCGAGCATTTATGCCCCAAGGCCTTGTTCCCAAGGTGGCATCTAACCCACATCCGATTTGGAAACCAGAGGTTTTTCTTTAGGCACAAACCGGGGATCTGGATGTGGTCAGGGTATACTACCCCATTCCAGTGTCAGGGGATCAAGCGGTGCGTTTATCGGAAGCATCGAGGATGCGATCGCAAAAAAACAGCGTTCCCGCTGTGACACATAGCGGAATTGCTAGCAGATTCATTAAAGGAATACTGACCAGTCCCAAACAGACAAAGCCAAAGCTAGCACTGGCTGGCAAACTGCGGAAGATGAGCCCTAGCTTTTGGCGAAACTTGAGCCGTCGTCGTTCCAAAGGCGCATCAAACATGTCTAAGCATAGTAGCGTCACTCCTAAAGCCAGACTCCCGATGGGAGTAACAATCGCTCCCAGCCCCGGAACAAAGTTAGACAACAGCAGTAATCCGCCCCCGCCTAGCAATAACAACAGCTTCTTGAGTTCAAACAGGATCGCCCGCCAGATATCGCGCAGAATTGCCCCACCTCCCATGGCTTCAGGCGACAGAGCGGAGCCCGTCCGCAAGGCTTCTAGCTTCTCCGAAAGCTGACCATAAAAAGGCGAGCCTAAGATGCTGCCAAACTGCAGCAGAACGAAGCCTAAAACGATGAACAGAACGATTAAAAGGATACCTCGAATGACCGGAGTAAGAATCCGGACAATTGTGTCGAGCCAGACTGGCTCAAGCCAATTCATGAGCTGCAGCGTCCAAATATCGATATGCCTCAGGCCCCACCAGATACCCACTGAGTACAGACCGATGCCCAGCAGAATGTTGATCCCGAGAGGAATCAAAATGAACGGGCGGAGGGAGGGATGTTTTTGTAATAGGCGCACTGCTCGTAGGGGATAACTGAGTCCGATGAACAGTCCCAGTAAGCCACCCCCTCGAGGACGCAATCGCGGGGCGTGGTTCAATTTGTCCATCAGCAAACAAGCTCCTGTGCATACTTTCTCAATCTTGCCTTGGGTCTATGCGGATCGACTCATCCTCCGGATTTTTACGTCCCTTTTAGAAAAAAGCAGTGACGGAGGTTGCTCAGGAATCAAGGGCATTGTCTGACCTCCCGGGTGTTTGGAGGCTCTCTTCGGCGAGAGCTATAACCGTGGTCCCTTAGGAATGTAGATTGATGAAAGCAATTGTAGTGAGTTCCCTAACGATGATGGCGATCGCCAGTGGTACCGATGCCTTGGCATCGAGTGCTACTCCGAATAGCGATCGCGCTGTACAGTTCGAGCGTTCTGAATTAATCAGCGCTAATCAATACCGAACACAAAGCCGTCAATATGGCGGTGGCGGCACCGGACGCCGAGAGATTTTATCGCATCACCTGTCTAATGTTGTAAACGGATAAAAGCGACTCGCACTTTAAAGATGCGAGAAAACTTCGTAAAGCATCCTCGTGACATCACAAGGATGCTTTTTTATTGGGAGTTCGCTTCGTTACTCTGGCCAAAATCTAAAGACTCTAACGTTCTTCCAGGGGGGAGATCGACAAAGACGCGATCGCCTTCAGCAACGCCTTCAAGAATCTGAATTTGTTCACCGGCTTGGGAGCCTAGTGTTACCGGTTTAAACCGAATACGGTCGCGATCACCTGGAACCAAAACCCCCGATTGGCCTTCTTGCGTGACTACAGCTACCGTGGGAACCACCAGTGCATCGGTTAGCTGGTCCCCCAAAAAAGCAACCGTCACGTTCATGTTAGAGAGTAGTTCCGATTGCCCCGTCCGCAAATCAATCCTGATTTCGAAGAGCGTTACGTTCTGCCGCTCAAGTGCTTCTGGAGCGATGAGTCGGACCTCACCCTGAAACATCTTATCGGGAAAGGCATCCGCCACAATTTCGACAGCTTGCCCCGGCTTAATTCGGCTGATATCAGCCTCGGGCACTTCGGCCAAAATCTCCAAGCCGCTTGCCAAAGCCACAATAGCGGTAGACGTCGCCGAAGATGCATCAGACGCGGAAGTCGTTGGTGTCACGAATGCCCCTTCATTCGCAAACTTTTGGGTAATGATGCCCGCAAAGGGAGCTCGCACCTGAGCATCTTCAACTTGAACATCGGTTGCCTCTAGCTGAGCCTGGGCCTGGGCTAACCGAGCCTCAGCCTGAGCAACTTGTTCTGGCTTGGGGTCAGTCAGCAGATCAGCCAGGCGCTGCTCCGCTTCTTGCGCCTGAAATTCAGCACTCTCCAACGTGGCCCGGGCACTGCGGAGAGACTGGTCGAAGGTATCCAGCTCATCGCGTGAAATCGCCCCTTGAGCTTGCAGCTGCTGATTGCGGACCATTTGGGACTCCGCCAAGTCAAGCCGCGCCTGCGCATCTTGGACCTGGGCGGCAGCGGCTTGCACCGCGGCCTCTGCCTGGGCAATCTCTTCGGCATCGGTTCCTCGCTGGACATCCGCGAGCTGTGCTGCCGCCTCCGTAACAGCGGCCTCTCGCTGGCGTCGCTGAGCTTCAATATCGCGACTCTCCATTTGGGCAATCAGCTGCCCTTCCTCAACGCGATCGCCCTGCTCCACAAACAGCTGCTCGACAATTCCTGACGTTTTGGGACTCAAGTTGACAGTTTGTACAGGCTCTACCGTGCCACTAGCCGTAATGCGAACCGTCAGTGCCGTCGTTTCTACCGGCACTGTTAAGGCATCCACATCGTAAGCAGGTCCTCGACTGCGCATCGCTACAAACGCGATCGCACCTAACCCAATGACACCAAACGCAATCAGTCCCAAAATCCAGGGAAGCGGACGACGGACCTTGCCAAGACCAGGAATCTGCATGAGGGGAAATCGTCAAATTGCAGCAATAGAGAACGATTCCACTATAACGAGAGCGACGTTGAGGGTGGGGGTTAGGGGAGTAGTGGAGTAGTGGAGGGGTGGAAGGGCAAAGGGTAGTTATGAGTTCTCAGTTTTGATTTTTGAATAGAACTCAGAACTCAGAACTTAAAACTCAGAACTATAACAATCAACCAACAACTAACAACTAACAACTAACAACTAACAACCAACAACCTACAACCGCCTATTCCCTCATTGCTACCACTCACATCGTCAGCGGTAGCGTTACTGTAAACGAGGTTTTCTTGGCTTTGCTCGTTACCTCAATGTCACCACCGATGTGCATTAGGAGTTTGTGCACTAAGGCTAAACCCAGTCCGGTTCCGCCCTGTTTCCAGGGATCAGAACTAGGGACACGGTAGAACTTGTCGAAGATCCGGGGTAGTTCCCTGGTGGGAATTTCAACGCCCGTATTGGCAACAGCAATTTTGAGTTCCTCACTGCCCGTGGCGATCGCAGTGACCAAAATTTGTTCCCCAGGAGGCGTATATTTGCAGGCATTATTTAAGAGCTCGGCAAACACCCGTTCGAGACTGGCTTGATCGCTCACCAGGCGAGGCAATGTATCTGGCAGGTCAAGCCTCAGCGATTGTGTCCGACTTTGAGCGCGTTCTTGAAACGCATTGGTAATACCCTTTAACCAAATCTCGACATCGATCGACTGGGGATTAATAGGGTGGTTTCCTCCATCGAGTCGTTGTAAGTCCAACAGGTCGTTGATGAGGCTAATTTCGCGTTCACACTCTTCCGTCAGCACCTGATAGTACCGGGCTAAACGGTTCTGGCTGGTTTTGGGTTTCTGTAACTCGCTGTTGAGATCAAATTCCTGATTAAGAGTTACGCCCAGCAACTGCAAGGCAACACGCATACTGGTCACGGGCGTACGTAGCTCGTGAGAAACGGTACTCAAAAAGTCATCTTTGAGGTGATTGAGCCGCTCCAGTTCTTTGACCTGTGCCTGAGATTCTTGGTAAAGGCGAGCTTGTCGAATAGCGATCGCGCACTGATTGGCTACCTGCTGCACTAAGCGAATCTCAGGGTCTTCAAACCCATAGTCTTCGGCATTGATCAGCCACAAGTCACCGAGGACACCGCGGTCATCCCGAATGGGGCATGCCAGCATCGAGACACGGCCCCTACCAGGGTGAGGCTTGATTGAGCAAAACTGGAAGTACTGGCCTTCTAGCAGCTGATGGTAAACCTCAGGAAAGGCCTTCATTTGCGCAACGCGACCCTGAGCTGGGGGGAGCGATTGATTATGCTCGTAATAAATGGTAGAGGTCTCTTGCTCTAAATCATAGAGCGCTGTGTTAGAACCTCTGGCTCCTAGGGCCCCGGTCAACTCTTCAACCGCTGTCTGCAGAATCTGAGTTTCATCCAGACTGTCGCGTACCCGATCGGTAATTCGCTTCAGCGTAGCTTCAAAATCGAGCGCTTGCTGTAGCTGTTTGGTACGATGGGCAACCTGGCTTTCCAGCTTGGAGTTGAGTTGCCGAACTTGACCATAGAGATCGGCTTGGGCGATCGCGCTACCAATCTGTGTCGAAACATCCTTAAGCGCCTCAATTTCCCAGGTCAGCCAGGTTCGGAAACGCCGACAATCATGGACACAAATCAGGCCCAGAAGATCGGCTTCCTGCATTACAGGGATCGCAACATAAGCTTGGACACTCAGGGCTCGCAAGACCTCATGCTGCGGTGGCTCATAGGCGTTGACTTCAAGCCGCTCAACAACCTTAAGCTCGCCCTGACGAAACTGATCGAGCTCCTTCGACTGGAACGACAAAATATTTGCGGTCTCTGCCTTCAAGAGTCGCTGTTCAGCCATCGCTGCTTCCGCCACGATACCCATACGCTCGGGACGACAGCTATAGAACAAAACCCGGTCAACATCCAAAAAACGCCGCAGCTCTTCCATGCTGCGGCCCAAAATATGTTCCGGGCTGAGGGACTGTAGCAGATGTTTGGCGATCGCTCCCAGCAAGCGTTCACGACGAGACTGACGCTGGAGCTGTTGCTCGGCCTCTACGCGCTGAGTCATGTCGCGTAGTGTATGAATCAAAAATAATTGTTCACTGTCGCCAGCGAGCAAGCTGATTTTGACCGCAAGGGTACGAGCCTGACCAGCGCTGTCTTGGACTAAAATCTCTTCTTCTTGTGTCAGCCCAGTTGTGATCGCCCGCTGCTGCGCTGCTTGTAAATCTAAGAAACTATCCCCTTCCCACGTTGTGTGTTCAGAGTTTGCTAATAGAACCGCTGCTGAATAACCCAGTAAGCAGCAGCAAGCGTCATTTACATATACCCAGCGACCCGCTCGGTCTTTAACCAAAATTGGATCCGCGATCGCATTCAAAATAGAGAGTGGAGTGGGCAGAGTGTTGGGCACTGCATTCGGGGAAAGTATCGATGTAACCGGATAAAGTTCTTGAGCCATATCCAAAGAGTCGTGATGAAGACCAGCAAGAACCAAAGCAGGAACACGCGCTTTAACTGTGTGATTTAGCTCCGGGCTTCCAGAGACCAGATGGGGTTTTGCACGTCGCCGCTACAACTATCTTTGAACGAAGGTCGACAAAACTCCCAAAGAATCCGAGTAAATCCACCGGAACAGTTCTCAGGGTCAGAACTGCCAATAGGGAGATGCTATATCACCTGCTGCCTCAGGGTTTCTGAGCATGGTGCGGACAAACCCCTAGTTGAAATCACATGCATCATACGAATGCCTCATTTCAGAGGCTTCACTATTAATAACCTACCCTTCACTGAAACCACACACTCACTATTCCCTTTTCTCGTTAAAAACGCGCAAACACAAAAAAATTAACGAGTTCATTCATCAAATCATCCTATCGTCTGGTGAGAATCCCCTGACGGCTACGTGAGAACTTCCACGTCCCAGTGTGGGAAATCGGCTAGTCAGTGACGCTACTCCATGTCCGAAGCTGAATATAGACCAGCACCAAGGCAATGCCCACTAACAAAATCGCGGCAGCGGCAGCATAGCCAAAGTCAAACTGAGCAAATGCCTGTTGATAGGTGTAATGGACCAAAATGTTAGTACTGTTCAGAGGCCCTCCTCCGGTTACGACATACACGGGCTCAAATCCTCTCAGCGTAAAGATAGCGGTAGTGATGCTAGCAAAAACGATCGTTGGACGTAGCCCTGGCAATGTAATGTGTCGAAATTTGGCCCAAGCATTTGCGCCATCCAATTCTGCTGCTTCATAGCGACTGCGAGGAATTGTTTGCAGTCCGGCGAGGAAGACAACAAGATTAAACCCGATTTGCTTCCAAATACTCAACAAGATAAGGACCGGCATCGCCCAAACAGCACTTCCTAGCCATGGCAAAGGATTAAGCCCCAACGCTAGCAAGATCTGATTGACTGGACCCTCCGTTTGAAATAACCAGCGAAACCCTAAACCAGCAGCGACTAGAGAGGTTACAGAAGGGATAAAATAAGCCGCACGAAGTAGTCCTCTCAGAATGACTACCTGGTTTAACCCAATGGCGAGTCCCAGTGGGATCAGCAAGCTGGGGATCACTGTTGCCAGGGTGAAGTACGTTGTGTTCCACAAAACCTGACGCACATCAGGATCAATGAAGAACCGAATGTAATTCTTGAGTCCCCACCACTGCACCCCTTCTCGCGTGAAGCTTCCCTGCGTGAAGCTGAGGACAAACAGATACAAGATGGGCCAAAAAACAAATACCGTCAGAAGTGCCAAGGCTGGCATTAGGAGAACCCAGGCTGTAATCGCCTCTGACCGCTTTTTGTAAGAAACTTTGGACATATGTTCATCCCAGCTGCGATCGCCATCATAAAAAAAAGGGCGCTCATAGGGAAGCGCCCTCATAATTCGTTGAGAGGAGAACACGGACACTTAAAAGATTAAGTCTCCAAGCTGGCTCCATCATAGCTTATTGAAAATTATTTGCAACAGCAAGGCCGTCTTTATGAACGAATGTAGCAGCAGCCCCAAATACCCTTAGCATCTTTTCAAGGAATGCCCGGATGGCAATCAAACGCTTCAAGCGCTTTTTTAGAACATATCCTAACCTGTCAAATAGAAGGCTCGCTGTATAGTCTCTTCTTTAATGCTCGGAACAGACTGCCAAAATATATGGAAAATAAGGATGTCAAGATGAGAATGGTTTCCGACAAGGAGTACGCTGGCTGTCAGTATCCTCTTGGGTTGCATCTCACGGTAAGACAGCGTTTCTGTGCACCATCACAAGAACCGCAAGTTCGACTCCGCTCAACCAGCTGTTGGATAGAGTTATTTTCAGGGCAGCAGCCATGACGTCGGCACGATACTCCCGAGGATGAAAATCGTAGGGTGTCATCCGCGCAGCGATGCACCTTTGCCAGTTATTCTCAGAGCGAAAATATGTGCAGGTTATACAAAGTTCCTTGTGCAGTACGATATGAATCGCTTTGATGAGCCTGATGCTGTAGAACTTTGCATCGCCTTGTTGAAAGCAGGCGATAGCTGGAGCCATTCCCCCGCTGAGCGACCAAAGACCTGAGCCTTTGCCCTTTTTCCCTATGCCCCAGACTATTACTCAAGGAGAAACAATTGCCGCGATCGCAACTGCAATTGTACCGGCTCAAGGCAGCGTCGGCATTGTACGTCTATCTGGCGCCGAGGCAGTTGCGATTGCTCGTCCGTTGTTTCTGACACCCGGTAACCAGACGTGGGCAAGTCATCGTATTCTCTACGGCTACATCCGTGATCCTCAAACCCAGCAAACAGTAGACGAGGCACTGATGTTGCTCATGCTGTCCCCCCGGTCGTACACCCGCGAAGATGTCGTCGAGTTTCACTGTCATGGCGGCATGATGGCCGTACAACAGGTCCTGCAACTTTGCCTAGCGCAGGGCGCTCGCCTAGCTCAGCCGGGTGAGTTCACACTCCGAGCCTTTCTCAATGGTCGCTTGGATCTCACTCAAGCAGAAGGCATTGCCGATTTGGTTGGGGCGCAGTCGCCTCAAGCGGCTCAGACCGCCCTGGCAGGGGTGCAAGGCAAACTAGCTGCTCCTATTCGACATCTGCGAACCGTCTGTCTCGATATGTTGGCGGAAGTGGAAGCTCGGATTGACTTCGAGGATGATCTCCCCCCTTTGGATGAAGCGGCTATTCGCGACCAGCTTGCCCAAACGCTAACATCGGTGACGCAAATTCTGGCTACAGCTCATCATGGGGAGCTGCTGCGCTCTGGGCTAAAGGTCGCCATCGTAGGACGACCCAATGTTGGCAAGTCGAGCTTGCTCAATGCCTGGAGCCGGAGTGATCGCGCGATCGTCACTGATTTGCCGGGGACAACGCGCGATGTCGTAGAGTCACACCTGGTTGTGGGTGGTATTCCCATTTACGTGCTCGATACAGCAGGGATTCGTGAGGCCCATGATCCAGTAGAAAGATTGGGGATTGAGCGATCGCGCACGGCTGCTCAAGCGGCTGACCTCGTACTGCTGACCGTGGATGCTTATGCTGGGTGGACGCCTGCCGACCAGCAGCTCTATGAGTTAGTGCAACACCGGCCCCTCATCTTAGTCATGAACAAAGCTGATTTGCTGCAGCAGAAGATGCAACGTCCCGTTCTACCCGATATGAAAGTTCCTATCGTTTATACAGCAGCGGCGCACGATGACGGGATTGAAGCCCTAGAGCAAACGATTCTAAAAGCAATTCAAGCCGAGCAGCTATTTGCCAGCAACGTCGAAGTTGCGGTGAATCAGCGCCAGGCAGCAGCACTGACGCGCGCGCAAACCGCTCTCCAGCAAGTTCAGACTACGATTAGCCATCAGCTTCCGTTAGATTTCTGGACCATCGATCTTCGTACCGCCATTCATGCTCTGGGGGAAATTACCGGCGACGAGGTTACCGAATCGATGCTGGACGAGATTTTCAGTCGCTTTTGCATTGGTAAGTAGATGAACATCACAAAGCCGGTTGCCGCGGCTCGCCTTAGAGTATTGCTGCGCCTGACCGTAGTCTAGATACAGTCCACAGATGGATTGCGAGCACACCGCGCAGAGCCAATCACAATAGTTCGGTGATCTAGAACAGTTCATTGGGTAACGAAGAACACATTTTTAGTGCAGGAATTGCAGCGCGAAAGGCTGTTTTTAATATCAGTCCAATCCCCACTGGAGATTTGCCCCCATGAGATTAACGTATCGCGGTGTATCTTTCGAATCCGATGTTGCCGGTGCTACTTCTATCGCCACTGGTGAAACCGGAACCTTTCTCGGGAATCGCTATTCACTCAAGCAAGCTCGTATGGCACCCCGCCAGTCTGCGGTAGAGCTCACCTACCGAGGAGTTCGCTACAACCGCTAGCACACTGCTATTTTTCTTCCTCAAGACGACACGGATGACAACGTCCCTAAGGCCTGCTGCTAAGGGGACTTTTTTGTTTGCGTCCACAGGGCTATACGCTCTGATTCAAAACGTCTCGTTTGCTTGAAGGGAAAAGGACTAAAAACCGATTCGGAAACCATACACAAATCACTTGGCGGATTGCCATGATTCTTGAATTATCCTAGGGTAGATAGTGCCAACTGATATCGATTTCTCGTCGAACTGGATGATTTATGCGATTGCATGTCGCCGAGGATGAAAACGCTCCTAGGACTAAACCCAGAATTCATTCGTCTTTTGTTAGCGTGTAATGAGGAGTGAGCTATCTCCAGAAGTCGCTTCGTATGATCAGAGTGGAGTGCTGCACTTAATAAAACTGACCATGCTGAGCCAATTGAGACTCAGCACTCATGTGATAATCCCAGCATCATTGCATTCTGACATCTACACACATGCCCTTCCACAAACGCCCCCAACCCATACCTAACCCTTTAATTCGGCGCTATGACCAAGGTGAACAGGTCTTTGAGAATGTGAAAATGCCCTTTGCTGACTTCACAAACGCAAATCTGCCGTTCATAACGCTCATTGATGCCGATTTCAAAGCTGCGAATTTTAGACACGCCTTTCTGCCAGGCTCTGAATTTATCCGAACCCGGCTCTCGCTCAGTACCTTCTTTGGTGCAAATCTCATTGCAGCTAGTTTTATTCGCTGTGATCTGCACAAAACTGATCTGCGAAAGGCGCTACTCAGCAACGCAACGCTGGTTGGTATTGACTTAAGCGAATCGAATCTCAAGGGAGCAAGCTTAGCTGGGGCTAACTTGGCTGGGGCCAATTTACGTGGAGCCAACCTGAAGGGGGTCAACCTCCAAGGCGCAAATTTACAGGGGGCAAATTTACTCTACGCTGAAACGCAAGGCGCGAACTTCAGCGGAGCTAATCTGCTCTTTACAACCATGCCAGACGGCACCTATCAACAGGACGATGCGAGCTTGCTTTACGACAGTTGCTCTGAGAAGGAAGCAGCCGAAAGTCTGATTGCGTCCCAGCAAAGCGTGGGATAATCAATAGGCAGTGCTTTATGCATCGGGACAATCGGGACCGCGGAAGTCGTAGTTGACTCGTCAAGCTGTTTGAAATTCACCATCCTGCCAATCGATCGCGGTCACAGCCGCCTGGGATGCGAGATAAATACGACCCGTTTCGTCGTTTCCAGACGCTTGGACGTAAGATCCTTAATGAAAAATCGGCCATCCTGACTCGGCAAGGTGAGGATTGGCTGATGGTGCCTGGGCGGAGGCAGGATAGACCAGAACTGTGCAAAGAATACCTGTTGTTACCAGTTGCGATAGTCTCATAAGTTATTCAAATTCAGCGTCTCTGGCTTCCCGAGCTCATGATCGAAATCAAATGTATTGCCAAAGCCAAAGTGAATAACTGATAGAAGTTCTATCTTCAGCAGCTTTTCAGCCTCTCCAATTAGATTGTCTCAATCTAACAGGGGATGGCAGCTACAGATTATTGCCAGCGCTCTTTTACTAGCAGCGATCGCAGGTTCCATGCACGATTACTTCGTAGCCGTCAGCTTTTAGACCTGGGCGTAGGTGGTTGACATCAATGCATTGAAAACTTTCCCAAGGAATGTCCTCGATGACACCACACCTCGTACATACAAAGTGGTGATGGCGTTCCACGTTAGCGTCATAACGACAAACGCCTTCTTCCAGCAAAACCTCTCGAATGAGGCCAACATCTCGCAGAGCCTGAAGCGAGCTGTAGATTGTTGCTTGCGAAGAGGTTGGCGCATCTTGGTTGAGATCATTCAAGAGTTGTTCTGCTGTGGGATGGTCCGAACGAGCCAGCAGGTTAGCGTACACCGCAAACCGCTGAGGCGTAACCCGCAGGCGCTTCGATTTGAGGGTTTGCACGATTTCCTCTGTCCGCTGCGACATCCTAGTTCTTCCAACTCAACCTAAAACAACTGTCCAGCAGCTCATGTGTGGTTTGCTGCTGTGATTTAGTATTATAAGTATACCATTAGCTTCTTGGAATGACATCCGTATTGGTTCTACTCTGTAATTTGACTGACTCCATGGGTTGATAAATTCTCAAATAAGAATTATTCTAGTTTAGGTCACGCTGATTTAACGGTTGCGAGGCTGCGGTCTAGCTGGGAAATGCCCTGTTTGACAGGCACCCTGCAGTACCCAACCGCAAGCCACTCGATTGGGTAAGTCTGACTTCAATCAGATGTCGCACCCAGTGGAATTATGGCTTCGAAGGCTTCGTATCCTTGTTGAGTCGCATGGTCTTTTGATTTATCCACGCATGTAGGAGGCTGTTATGCCCACTATCGAAAAAGTACCTAGCGTCGTTTTTAAGACTCGTGTTCGTGATGAATCGGTTGAGGGACCCAATCCCTATCGCTGGCAAGACACTACCACAGAAGATATTTTCGCAGGTAAGAAAGTAGTTGTTTTTTCTTTGCCGGGCGCATTCACACCCACGTGTTCCTCCAACCACCTGCCCCGTTACGAAGAACTTTATGATGAATTCGAGGCTCAGGGCATCGACGCAATCTACTGCTTATCGGTTAACGATGCTTTTGTGATGTTCCAGTGGGGCAAGCAGCAAGGGGCTCAAAAGGTCAAGCTACTGCCCGACGGCAACGGTGAGTTTACTCGTAAAATGGGAATGTTGGTTGATAAAGGCAATTTGGGCTTCGGGATGCGGTCTTGGCGCTACTCCATGCTAGTGAATGACCTCACTATCGAGAAGATGTTTATCGAGCCTGACTTTGCTGATAACTGCCCTACCGACCCCTTCGAGGTCTCTGATGCCGATACTATGTTGGCTTATGTGAAGGGTCAGGAAGCTCCTGGTGTTTCTGAGCCTCGCAAGGCTTTCGTCGGCTAATCAACCATCAGGTCATCCAGCGAGCTATTGCTTGCCTCCTTGTAAGAGGCCGGATTGGTTCCTAAGAGCAACCGATCCGGCTCCTGCTAGATCCCTAAGGGATTTGGCTTTCTTGGCCGCTTTTAAGCTCTTCCAATTGCTGTTATACCCTGTGCAGGTAGTCATGAAACTTTCTAGCACCAATATCGAAAACCATCTGGATACTATATATGACGCTATTGTTGTTGGTGGCGGCATGGGAGGGCTTTCAGCGGCTATTTACCTAGCACGCTATGGCCTTAAGTGTCTGGTTATCGAAAAGGGTAGGGGACGTTCTTTGTGGATGCAGGAAACCCGCAACTACTTAGGGTTGGATCCCAGTACACCGGGTCGTAATATCTTGATTCATGGAACGAAGCAAGCAGTTGAATGGGGGGCTGATCATCTGCGAGCTTTTGTTGAAGACGTCACGGATGAAGGTGATACCCTTGCGGTCAAGGTCAAGATTGGCAAAAAAAGCGATCGGTTCTACACCCTTCGCAGCAAATACTTAATTGCAGCCTCTGGTGTTATTGACGTCCTGCCCGAGTTGGAAAACATGCAGAACGTCTACGACTATGCGGGTTATACGCTGCACGTTTGCATGATCTGTGATGGCTTTGATATGTGGGATCAGAAAGCTGTCCTGATTGTTAAGCGTGAGTCGCAAATTAATGCAGCGTTTGTGCTGAACTGGTTTACTCCCTATATTTCAGTCCTTACCAATGGCGGCTTTGCTGTCAGCGATGCTATGAAGCAGAAACTTGCTGATCATGGCTACCCGCTTTACGAATCGCCGATCGCTCAGTTCTTGGGCACAGATCACAAGATGAGTGGCGTCGAACTTGCTGACGGCACTGTTGTTGAGGCCACTACAGGTTTGATCAACATGGGCTCTATCTACCACAACCACTATCTGAAAGGAATTGAAGGGCTGACGTGGGATGGCGAGAACTTGGTTACTGACAACATGTGTAAGACAACACATGATCGTATTTTCGCCCTGGGTGATTTGAAAAAGGGACTTAATCAAGTTTCAGTCGCTGTAGCCGATGGTACCTTGGCGGCGACGCAGGTCTGGCGTGAAATCCGTCGTGCGGGCGAGCCTCGCAAATGGGAGGAAAATGTTCAGAGAGAAAGCATTACAGCTGCAGCCTAGATCAGTTAACCCATTTAATAGTCATCCATAAAGCCCCAGCGATTAGCCGCAGCGCGAGTGAACACTTGCCCTGCGGTTAGCTGTTTAGGACCCTTTTCACCGATAAACGTGAGTTCGACGGCAGCATTTTGGCTACGTTTACATCCCACCCGCAGATAAATCGCGGGCTAATTGGGAAAGTCTACTGAAAGTAGACTCAGAAGTTCAATGACTTATCTGGCAAGGGTTCTAACTCATTTAAATGAGTTTCCCGACGAGCCCGCAGTTGACTCGCGGGCGGATTGGCAGCGGAGCCGAAGATCGGCGTCGAACTCACGTCGATAACGATCTTCGGGATTCACTTCTGGGCGAGTGGGTGAGTTACCCGTGATTCTGGCGTACTTAAAAAAGTTTGACATTGCTGACCACTTGGATGGAAGTCTCCCTCGCCCCTTTTCCCAGTTCCAACCACTTATTTTCAGAGGCTTCGCTCAAATCAGTGAGCCGACCGTCTTCAAACTCACACAAAACATTTTCCTGATCCGGACACATTTGCTCAGAAAGCAGAAATAGGATCACGAGTCGATTTTGAGTCGACTTCGACGCTGGGTATGTTCTCCCGGTTCCGTAGACGGGGTGATCGAACGAACTAAGCATAGCTGAGTCTCAGTGTGCTTGCAGAAGATTCGATCGCACCCATCGCTCCATCCTGCTGCTCCTTAAATCCTTTATTTGTGAGTGCATCCGTGAAAAATCGTCGTTGGCTACCCATTACCGAATATGCATTGCTTCTAGGCTCTGGAGCTGGGGCAGTGGCCTCCTTGGCAACCCAGAACGCAGCCATTGCCTCTTTGCCCGTTACCGCTTTGGTGGCTCTAGGTCTGCTGAGTCGTCGTCGCATGGATGATGCCATCGAATCCGCTAACCAGAAGCTGGATATGCTCGAAGAGCAATCGGTTAACGAGATTTCGGCGCTGTCTGACCAGGTCTCGGCACTGCCTACACCAGAGGCAATGAAGAGTTTCCAGCAGGCTGCGATGGAATACAGCGATCGCGCGGTCATGCAATGCTCAGAGCTTTTAGAGCAGACCAAACAGGATTTAGAGCAGCGCATTGAAGAAAAGGTGACGGCGCCCGATTTGAGTCCGATCAGTCAAGAGCTGACGCAAATGCAAGAGCGCTATCTTGACCTCTGCAGTACGCTGAACACCCTGGATAAGCAGGTCGACCGCCTTTCTAGCCTGCAGCGGATGGAGGAGACCGAAGACGAAGTTTCGCAGCTCAGAACTGAGGTGATGCAGTTGCGTGTCAGTCTGGAGACCTTAAATGGCGACAGCAAAACAGCTCAGGCTACGCTGCAGGATGCTGTGCGCCATCTGGACCGACGTCTCCGTCAAATTCCGACTAACACGGACCCCAACTTGCTGAAGGGAGAAGTGAGAGAGCTGATCAAAGCGGTCGCTGATTTGGTGCCCCGGCGTGAATTTGCAGCAGTAACAGAGAAGCTACAGGCTGTCCAGGAGAGTCAGGAAACACTGCGTCAGACGGTTGCCCATGTGCAGGCGGCAAAAGAAGAATGGGAGACAAAATCCGCAGCCGAGCAATCGCTCAGCCCAGAAGTGGTGGCGCTGGAATCAGAACTGGCTCAATTATCTGAAGGACTCAAACAGGTAGAGCTACGCTTGGAAGAAATGTCGATTCCTTTCGACATCACAGCCGAAATTCGAGGAACTACCGCGACTTATTTGAGTAGTCTGCAGTGGCAACTGGCGCTCTTAGAGCAACAGACTCAAGAACTGAGCCGGGAACAGAAAGGGTTTCAAGGTTCGCAATCGCAGCCTGATATGGGAGCGCTATCGGCAATCTCCGGTCAGACTACTGAGGGGCCATTGCAGTGGCTGACGGCTTTCCGAGGTGAGGCAACTGAAGGTCAGTGGTCAGCGATCGATGAGGCGCTGATGCAGGCGCTAGAGGATGCTTCCGAGCGGTTGATTATAGTCTGGCCTTGGTCCTCAGCCGTGGAG
The DNA here is from genome assembly GCA_050330865.1 of Leptolyngbyaceae cyanobacterium. Lineage (GTDB taxonomy): Bacteria > Cyanobacteriota > Cyanobacteriia > Phormidesmidales > Phormidesmidaceae > SIO1E4. The sequence continues at coordinate 13,853 of JBHJHM010000085.1, read as the reverse complement.
CTGGATGATCGTCTGATCGAAAGATTCGCGGAAGTTTTAGAGCAAAATTGCTATCTCGAAATTGGCTGGTGCCACCCGGGCAATCGTCAGGACGGACGCTTGCTAAAAAGCATCGCTCAGCAATGGGGCTTGACGACGGCTCAGCGACAGTTGCTAAAGTCAACCCTGAACAAACTCTTGCCCCTGAAGCAACGTTATCCGAAGCATTTTTCGTTCAAGATTTTGGGCACCGACGAGCAATTTCTGGTGTGCGATCGCAGCTATGCCATTGTCGGTTTGCAAGCCCTACCGGCGGCCAGCAGCACCTTTACTGAACTTGATCTGCGGATCCGAACAACCGAAAACAGCGTTATTGAACAGCTGCTGCATCGGTTCGAAAATCCCGATGTGCTGCCAGAAGATGCTACGGCTTACTTCAATCGAGCGATCACTCGATACGATCTGAAGGATCCAGAAGGAGCCATAGCAGATTTCTCTCAGGTCCTTCAGATGAACCCTGACGACGCGGTCGCATCCAACAATCGCGCCATCATCTGGGCTGAAAAGAAACAACCCCAGCGTGCTTTAGAAGATCTGAACCGAGCCATTTGTTCCGACACTTACCTGTTCTCAGCTCGCTGTAACCGCGGCTGGCTGATGATGAATCAAGGGAACCTGAACCAAGCCATCACTGATTTCGACCACGCAATCCAGGCTGAACCAACGTCGGCCTTGCCTTACTTCTATCGCGGTACGGCCCGCCAAAAACTCGGTGATGAATTGGGCGCGATCGCCGATTACACCAAAGCCATTCAATGCAATGGGCAGGTTGCCCTTTCTTACTGCTATCGCGGCGCAGCTTATCAGCGCCTGGGTGAAGTTTCGCGGGCGATCGCTGACCTTGAAGCAGCCGCGTCTCTGCTACAGGCCCAAGGCAACCATCGTTCACTGGCCCAGGTTACTCAGGTCCTGTCCTCGCTCAAGCAGCCGGAAGAGGTTGCCCAGCCGCTACAGTTGCGTTCGGCGTAATCTGGGTTAGGGAAAGCCTTTGACAGTGTTCCTCGTGAATATCTCACACGATAGGGAACAATCACCTTTTTTCAAAGAATGGTCAAATAGGTATCGACGGAGGTTTCGGGTAAAACTTTCAGGACTTGGCGCTGCAAATCCAATTCAATGCCAAGCGCTTCGAGGGGAATCACTCCCAGGAGGGCATCTCGTCCACCGGGTAACTCCAAGCATTCAAAGGTGCCTTCTCGTCCGAGTAGGGTGATACTGGCGTCTCGAAAAATCCGCGCCTTGTTTATGCCCGCTGCGGTAGATACCTCCACTTCTCGGAGCAACTCTAGCCCCAACTGGTCGATTGTCTCAGCCGGTAGGCATAACGTCGTAGCTCCAGTGTCCACAAGAACATTCTTTAAAGTGAGCGATCGCACTTCCTCTGGGGCAATTACCTGTCGAGATGCTAGGACCTGATCAGCTCGATTGGTAATGGTCAAGCTGGTGAGAATTTTGCCCATCTGCTCTGTAGACATTGACTTCCCTCGGGTCTCTAGCATCATTTTATGGCGGCACTGGGGGCATTTGTAGCCGTGATTGAAGCGATCTTACCCCCGCGATCGCCGTCGATTGAATTTGGCCTGTAAGTCTTTCGCGGTGGCTTGGGGAGCGGCGGCCCCTTTGGGTTTCTGTTTGGCGGGGCGGGGCTTGTTATTTGAGGGACGATCGCTATCGGGCGATCGCATTGATAGGCTAATACGTTTCAGGCCTTCATCGACTTCCAATACCCGAACTTTAACCACCTGTCCGACCTTGACGACCTGCTTAGGATCTTGGACAAAGCGATCGGCGAGCTGGGAGATGTGTACCAGTCCATCCTGGTGGACCCCAACATCCACAAAGGCTCCAAAGTTGGCCACGTTGGTAACGACCCCTTCCAGCGTCATTCCTGGGTGTAAATCACCCAGCGTTTGAATGTCTTCGCGAAACTGAGCCGATACGAATTGAGCTCGGGGGTCGCGACCTGGTTTTTCCAATTCTTGAACAATGTCGCGGAGGGTGGGTTCGCCCACTTCGTCAGTAACGTAGCGCTTCCAATCAATTCGCTGGCCTAGATTCTGAAGCGAGGCAGAGCCAGAGGACAGTGTGGCTAAATTCACACTCAGGTCTTTCAGCATCGTTTTCACAACGCCGTAACTTTCGGGATGAACTGCCGTATTGTCCAGCGGATTTTCACCATTACGAATGCGGAGAAATCCAGCGGCTTGTTCAAATGCCTTGGGACCGAGCTTCGGGACTTTCAAGAGCGTTTTGCGATCGCGAAAGACGCCGTTTTGATTCCGATATCCCACGATGTTGTTGGCAATAGCAGGTGTGATGCCAGAGACATAGGTCAACAGCTCCTGCGACGCGGTGTTGAGGTCTACCCCTACGTAGTTAACACAGCTTTCGACGGTCTCTTCCAACTTTTGCTTGAGGCGCTTTTGATCCACGTCATGCTGGTATTGCCCTACCCCGATTGATTTGGGATCGATCTTCACTAGTTCGGCGAGGGGATCCTGAAGGCGACGGCCAATGCTGATGGCTCCCCGTACGGTTACGTCTAGGTTGGGGAATTCCGCGATCGCAACTTTACTGGCTGAATACACAGACGCGCCAGCCTCATTCACCATTACCTTTGTCGGCTTTTGGGGCAGCGTTTTTAAGACCTCCGCGACAAAAGCATCCGTTTCCCGCCCGGCAGTTCCGTTGCCGATAGCAATGAGTTCGATTTCATGGGTTTGGATCAGCTGTTTCAGCGTCTGGGCAGCCTTTTCTCGCTGTGCTGCCGCCTGATGGGGAAAAATCGCCTCATAATGCAAAAACTGGCCAGTTTGGTCAACCACAGCAACCTTGCAGCCAGTACGAAAGCCGGGATCGATCGCCAGCGTTGGTTTCATGCCTGCAGGGGAAGCCAGCAACAAATCGCGCAGGTTCGTTTCAAACGTCTCAATGGACTCGCCATCGGCCCATGCCTTTTTCTCTGCAATCACCGCATTGACAAGCGAGGTTTTCATCAGTCGTGTAAAGGCATCCTGGATCAGCTCACGATAAAAAGCCCGTAACCCCCGCTCCTGAGTGCGAATGACCTGCGACTCTAGATGGTGCAGAACCGCATCTGTGTCGAAGCTCAACTCCAGGGTTAAGACTTCTTCTCGCTGTCCTCGCAGTAGCGCTAGTAGATTATGGGGCGCTATCTGACGGACGGGAGCGTCGTACTGGCGGTATAGTTCAAACTTGGTACTGCCTTCAGGAATATCCGGCTTAATGCGGGAGCTAAATACCCCCGACCGCATCAAATAATCACGCACCCAGGTCCGCAGTGCAGCCTGCTCCGCTACGGCTTCGGCCAGGATATCGGCAGCACCCTGCAGCGCCTCCTGCACTGTAGCGACTCCAGATTCGGCATTCACGAACTTAGCTGCAGCTTGCTCCAAGTCAATAGCAGGCTGCTTGGGACGATTATGAGCGGCAATCTGCTCCGCTAGGGGACCGAGTCCTTTTTCTTTGGCCATCGTCGCTCGGGTGCGACGCTTGGGACGATACGGCAAGTAAAGATCTTCGAGCTCGGTCTTCTGCAGACAGGCTTCGATTTGGGTCTGCAGGGCCTCCGTCAGCTTTCCCTGGTCAGCAATCGCTTTGAGAATGGTTTGCTTCCGCTCGGCTAACTCAGTTAAGTATTGATGTCGTTCCTGCAGCGATCGCAGCTGTACCTCATCCATCCCTCCCGTGCGCTCTTTCCGATAGCGGGCAATGAAGGGAACCGTAGCCCCCGATTGAAAAAGCTCCAAGGCATTTTCAATATTCTGGCTGGGGAGCGAGAATTCCTGGGTCAGAAGTCGAATTAAATCAGTCATGCAAATAACTTGAACGTATAGCCGCCGTCATATCTATAGTGCGATTCTATAGTGCGATCGCAATTAGCTTAGGGTGCTTAGTTAATCCATCCACACGTCTGCACAGGCTACGCCTAGATCTTTAAATTGCCAACAAGCCGCCTCGCACCGCTCTATTTTGGGGTCACTATAGCCTATGTGACGAACCATCCGAACATGCGACTAATTTTCGGAGACGTTTGATTTAAGCGAATATTACAGGTTGTTTCTGTAGTTTTCTGACTTCTTACAGCAGATAAAGTGTTTACATTCATTTGGCGTTTCCCTGCCAAGGTCGTCATGATCAAAGCATTTACTTCACGGCACATACCGCGTCAGATTTAAGGGATAAGAATTGGTTCATGGTCAACGTTGCTACTTCGGACAAGTTTTTTGTGGTCGGCATTGGAGCTTCAGCCGGGGGAATACAAGCGCTAGAAGCCTTTTTTGCTCATCTGCCAGACCATCCCAACGCTTCCTTCGTGGTAGTACAGCATTTGTCACCTGACTTCAAAAGCATGATGACGGAGATTTTACAGCGTCATACGGCTATGACGGTGCATCAAATCGACGACAACACCCTGATCAAACCTGGCACTGTCTATGTGATGTCACCCGGCAAAAATGCGATTATCCAAAACCATAGACTACATTTGCTGGATCGGCCCGGCCACCTCAACTATCCCATCAATCTTTTCTTCGAATCGCTAGCTAAGGATTTTGCTGAGCATGCTATTGGTATCGTGCTCTCAGGAGGCGGCAGTGATGGCACAGGTGGGTTGCAAACTATTAGTCGAGCTGGTGGGGTAGCTCTCGTCCAGTCGCCTGAAACGGCCCAGTTTGGAAGTATGCCCGTCAGCGCTATTTCATCTGGCTTCGTCGACAAGATCTTGTCCCCTAAGGAACTGGCCGAAGCCGTCTACGACATTGTTCAATTTGTGGGCAATCAGACTGATGAGGCCGGGAATGATGAGGCGTTTATTACGCAAGCTCAGCTACATCGGATTATTGAGATTTTGTCCGACCATGAAGACATCGACTTTTCTGACTACAAAGTTAATACCCTGAGGCGGCGGATTCATCATCGCTGTGCTCTAACCCGATGTGGCACCGTGGAAGACTACTTGCGTCTGCTGCGGGACCAGTCAGAAGAACGCAAACTATTACGGCAGAGTTTGCTGATCGGAGCCACTCGCTTTTTTCGCGACGTGATTCCCTGGGAAGTTTTGACAAACGAAGTGTTGCCTAAACTTCTAGCCACAATTCCTGAAGGACAGCAGCTGAGAATTTGGGTGTCGGCCTGTGCTACCGGCGAGGAAGCTTACTCATTGGCGATGATTGTTGATGAAGCGATCGCTCAGTCTGGTAAGCAAATTCAGCTGAAGCTGTTTGCCACCGATATTGATACACAAGCCCTCGCGATCGCGGCTAAAGGTCGTTATCCAGAGACCATTATCCAGAATGTTTCACCGGGGCGATTAGAGCACTACTTTACACATCAAGAGGGGTATTTCCAGGTCAAAAAGTTTCTCCGAGAAATGCTGATTATTTCGCCCCATGACTTAACTCGGAACCCGGGTTTCTCCCGGATGCATCTGGTAACCTGCCGCAACGTATTGATTTACATGCAGTCACATCTGCAGGATCAGGTTTTACGACTATTGCACTTTACGCTGATGCCAAACGGTTATCTGCTGCTGGGTAGTTCAGAAAATCTGGGGCGCTTTGAGGACGAGTTTGACACAATTAATTCGCGATGGAAGCTCTATCAAAAACGTGATACGGGTAATCGCTTCTTACCCAAAACTTCACCGCAGCCTTCATTGGCCATCCTGCAACCAACCCGCCAGCTACAGAATAGACGCGCTCAGAGTGAACGGGTTGAGCGGCAGTTCACGGCCCTAATCAAGCAATGCTTTGAAGGAAAGTTGGCAACCTGTCTGCTGGTTAATCGCGACAACGAACTCGAACGTATTTTCTACAATTCCGCCGAACTGTTGATTTTGACCTTAGGCGAAACTCGCTTACAGGTTGCGCAGTTTGTCCCAGCCGCAATTAAGCTACCCCTTGAGACCTCTATGAGTCGCGCTAGAAGAGAACGCAAGGCAGTGCTGTACAACGATATTCGGCTTGAGCGCGACGATCAAGAGCATAGTGTCACGCTTAGGGTGAGTGAGTACGAAGAGGGCGAAGAGGATTGGCTCATTATTACGATGGAAATGGCTGCGGCGACGGCGCAATCGCAGGCAGATCAGAGTTACGACATTGATAGTGAAGTAACCACCCATATCGCAGCTCTGCAGCATGAACTACAGCAAACGCGCGAAAACTTGCAGGTCACGATTGAGGAGTTAGAGACAACCAATGAAGAGCAACAGGCGACCAATGAGGAATTGCTAGCCTCCAACGAGGAACTGCAAAGCACTAACGAAGAACTGCAGTCAGTTAATGAAGAGCTTTACACCGTTAACATTGAACATCAAAACAAAATTTGCGAGCTCACTCAGCTCAACGAAGACATCGATAACCTATTGCGCAGTACTGAGATTGGCGTTGTTTTCATTGACCGTGACCTCAATATTCGAAAATTCACGCCTGCTATCACTGAAGTAATCAACATCCGATCGATGGATATTGATCGTCCTCTTTCACACTTTACCCATTCGCTCGAAGATATTGATCTCAGCTCCTTTGCTCAGCAGACACTATTATCGGAATGCTCTGCTGAGCAGGAGGTCTACAACCAACGCAATGGCGATTACTTGCTGATGAGGAGCAATCCTTACCTCCGAGGTGACGGAACACGGGATGGCGTAGTCCTGTCTTTCATCAAAATCAATGAGATTAAGCGAATTCAGGCAGAGCTGAGCGAGACCAATTCGCTACTAGAAAACATCTACACAGCGAGTCCAGTGGGTTTTGCACTGCTGGATGAGAACTTACGCTATCTCCGGATCAACCAAACCCTGGCAAACATTAACAGAACGTCTCCAGAAGCCTGTATTGGCAAGACCTTACGGGAAATTCTACCGGGTGAAGTGGGTCGCATGGCCCACGATCTTCATATCCAGGTACTGGAAACGGGGCAACCCATTCAGAATCGCTTGATTGAGGGTAAACTGCAGGGCGATAAGCATCAGCGGTATTGGACCGCTAGCTATTTTCCGGTTCCCTTACACAATGGACGGCAGGGAGTCGCGGCAGCGATTACGGAAGTGACTGAATTGAGAGATGCCGAGGACGCCCTTGAAAAAAGTCGCAAATTTATTAGCCGCATCTCGGAATCGACCCCTGGAATTATTTACATCTATGATTTCACCGTCCAGCAAATTATCTACCTCAACGCTACGGTGAAGACGATTTTGGGCTATGCGGTTGATGAAGTTATACAGATGGAGACTGCGGTTGATAGGCTAGTCCATCCTGAAGATCTGGCTGCTCTACGGACTTACTTCGACCAGCTGACCAATGCCGAAAATGCCGTTGAAACTGTCGAGCTGCGGATTCGGAAGAAAGATGGCCACTGGCGCTGGCTAGAGATGCGGAGCGTCGTATTTGGGCGTACTGCAACGGGCGAAGTTGCCCAGATTTTGGGCATTAGCACCGATATTTCGCAGCGGAAGCAGGCGGAGCGCAAACTACGAAAGCAAAAAAAGGCGCTCGAGGATGCGATCGCGATGGCTCAAGCAGCCGACTCGGCGAATCAAGCCAAATCGGAGTTCTTAGCCAACATGAGTCACGAAATTCGGACACCAATGAACCTGATCTTAGGGACGAGCCAACTGCTGCTGAGAACAGATCTCAATCCGCGCCAAAAGAATCTGCTAGAAGTTCTTCACAACAATGGCAATGTGCTGCTGACGCTAATCAACGATATTCTCGATCTCTCTAAGCTAGAGGCTTGTGAGTTGCGGATTGAAAGTCACACCTTTGACCTGCAGCGCTCCCTCAACGTCTTAACCGAGCCTTTCCGATACCAGGCTGAACAAAAGGGCCTTGAGTTTACCATCGATATTGATACAGCGGTTCCAAGAACGATCATCAGCGACGAGTTTCGCTTGCAGCAGGTGCTGCGCAACTTATTGGGTAATGCTTTCAAATTCACGAAATCAGGACAGATCCGTATTGGGATATCCGTCGCCTCTGACACAACCATAGCGGAAGCCATTGCTCAGATTGCGGCGCAATCGCTCGTTCTAGAGTTTCGCGTTATTGATACTGGTATTGGCATTGCCCCTGATGTTCAAGCCCGCCTGTTTGAGCCGTTTATCCAAGCTGACACTTCCACAACGCGGCAATACGGAGGTACAGGACTCGGACTCACCATTTGTCGACGTATTGTGGAGCTGATGCAGGGACAAATTGGTGTTAGGAGCCGTCTTGGTGAGGGGGCGACTTTCTGGTTCAAAATTCCTTGTGCCAGTGATGAAACGCCCAAATTAACGGTCGAAGCAGACAGAACACTCGCCTCATCTGATGGGGCTCCTGCTGCTGAGTTGAATCAGGCCAGGGTCTTAGTAGTAGAGGACAATCTCGATAACCGTGAGTTGCTGCAACTGATGTTACAGGAACTGGGCTACGCGGCCATAGAAATGGCCAAGGACGGTCAAACTTTTTTGGACAAGATTGCTGCCGAAGAAGCGGCTGAACGCGCTTACGATATTGTCTTTATGGATTGTCAGATGCCTCGTTTGGATGGCTATGAAGCCACACGACAGTTTCGCCAACATGAACCAAACGGACGGCATACCTGCATTGTCGGGCTTACAGCGAATGCTATGCAGGGCGATCGCGAGAAATGTCTGGCCGCAGGGATGGATGATTATCTCAGCAAACCCATCGAACTAGACAAACTCGCCGACATTCTGGAGCGGTGGGTCTAACAAAAGGCTTGCAGACTGAACGGCTTCTCTCTAGATGGACGAGTGGGGATACCTCATCGATTCGATGAATGCGGTAGGCCTGCCAAGAGAACCGGGTGAGTTTTGTCGTAGCTTAGGAAAGACGCGATCAGACTATTCATGTCACTCCACCGCTGGTTTCTTTGGATATTGGCCGGAATTTTGGCATTCACGCTGGCTGGCTGTCAACTGCAGCCACCATCGAGCAGTGAGTCAGAGATTGTTCATCTCACCCTATGGCAAGGTATTGGACCGCCGCCCAACCGCGAGGTTTTTCAGTCTTTAGTAAGGCGCTTCAACGATCGCCATCCCCAAATTCAGGTGGATTCGTTGTATGTGGGGCATCCGGATCAGCAAATCCCCAAAATCTTGACGGCAGTAGTCGGGGATGCGGCCCCTGACATCCTTTGGTATAACCCGACACTGACAGGTCAGCTAGTAGAGTTGGAAGCAATTGAACCACTGGAGGAATGGCTGACGCGATCGCCCCTCATTGAACAGCTAGAACCGGCATTAATCGAGACCATGCAGTTTGAAGACCATCTCTGGTCCATTCCCTTTGGTTCCAATAACGCCGCTGTGTTCTATCGGCCTAGTCTATTCGCTGCAGCCGGAATTACGGAACTGCCTCGTACCTGGGAGGAACTGCGTCAGGCTGCTCGGGCTCTGACCCAAGATACGGATGGGGATGGACGAGTCGATCAGCATGGAATTTTTCTCTCACTCGGGAAGGGCGAGTGGACTGTATTTGTATGGTTGCCCTTCGTTTATAGTGCTGGGGGCTGGCTGAACCAAGAAGCCCAACCGGATTTAGTCAACGAGGGGGCGATCGCGGCGCTTACCTTTGCCCAAAACTTGGTGAATGATGACTCGGCCCTCTTATCGGCTCCCGAACGCGGATTTGAAACCGACAACTTCCGGACGGGTAAAGTCGCCATGCAAATTACCGGACCTTGGACGTTGGGCGAAATGCAGTCAGCCGGGATTGACTTTGACGTGTTTCCCTTGCCCATGGCCGCAGAACCCGCTGCGGTTCTGGGGGGAGAAAACTTCTTTTTGTGTCGCACAACGCCAGCCAAGCGGCAGGCAGCTCTCGTTTTCATGGAATACATTCTCAGTGAAGAGTTTCAGCAGGACTGGGCTTTGCAAACTGGGTTCTTGCCGGTAAATCTGGCGGTACGCGATAGTCAGCCCTACCAGCAATTTCTGGCTGCCAATCCCCTCCTCCAGGTCTTTCTCGATCAAATGGACTGGGCTCGCTCTCGACCAGTCATTCCTGGCTATTCCTATTTATCGGAAAACTTTGGGCGGGCGATCGAGGCAGCTTTATTGGGAACTGACCCTGAGGCAGCTCTACAGCAGTCCCAACGACGATTGGAGCTCATTCTAGGCAGGTGACCCGATCCTAGTCCCCGAGCTCAGGGGTCTGGTGAACTAACAAAATCCCTATCTTCTACTCTGAGATCCCTGGGATCTTGAAGTTCGCGACCAGGATCTTGAGTATTGGATCTTCAGCGCTAGGATAAGGGATACTCACACTGCTAAGCCATGCGCTTTCGTCATACCGATTCTGAAACAAAGTTAGAAACCCTGAAGCTAATCATCTACCTGGTGCCGATTTTCGGGTTCTTTCCATCGCTGTGGAGCCTTTATCTAAAACAGGGTAGCCGCCGCGAACAGACTGTCAGTAAAACCGCGATCGCGATCGCCATTACTTGGGTCATGGTCTATGGAGTAACTGCAGCAGGGTCGCAAGCAGTGGATGTTGCTTCGACACGCCTACTCGTAGCCAGTCTTCTAGCAACTACTGGCTACTTCATCACCAACCTGTGGCTGATGGTGCGGCTGCTCCAGGGCAAGACGGTGCGACTACCGGGTATTAGTAAACTCGGCGATCGCTTACCGTAAAGAAAACTGGCAACTTTGGGATTCCTCAATACAATACATAAGACACATTGCAAGGTTCCTACCCATAACAAGCTTTGCATTTCTGGAAAGCTGTTACCATGGCGGCTACTCCGGCACCCTGCCCTAGTTCAGAAGGTTCTTCAGCTGAAGGTTTCAATCTATGGGCATTTTGTACAGCGATTTATCAGGAAAGTGTCTGTCTGCTGATGAATAAGCGTGCATCCCAATTGTCTGAGCTAAAACATAGGGAATCTGCCTGTTTTCGTGTTCACGACCGTTCCGTGTGGTTTGAGGTTGTCCGTGTCTAACCAAAAGTTCTCCCGTCCGGCCCGTCAAAACTATCCCCAATCTTCTACGAAAAAATCGCGTCGGTTTCGTGTTCCCAAATGGTTGGGAGTCAGCGTTGCAATGGTTGGAGTAGCTGTAACTTCAGCGGTCGGTGGAGCCTTTCTGGCTTTTTCCATGGGCAGCACGCCGCTCTTACAAAATACCTTGTCGGAAGAAGAATCCGCTGCCTTTAATCAGGATGAACCGATTACATCTGGCGATAGCCTACGGTTGCCCAAATTAACGCGCCCTGTCAACATTCTGGTGCTCGGCGTCAAAGTCCTCAGCAGCGATGTTAACGATCCGTCTCCTGAATTTGAGGATTTGGGATACCATGCGCTGGTCGATTCCTTTGAAGGATTGTCTGACACGATGCTGCTGCTGCGGTTCAATCCTCATACTGATCAGTTAGTGGTGCTCTCACTGCCCCGTGACACTCGTACCTCAGTTGGTGGCCGGGTAACTAAGCTGAATGAGGCGAATCGTGAAGGGGGGCCGGCCTTAGCTGCACTATCTGTTGACGAACTGCTGGGCGGCGTTGAAATCGATCGCTATGTTCGCATCAACGTGCAGGGGGTCGAAAAGTTGATTGACGCGTTAGGTGGGGTGAAAGTGAATGTCCCTACCGATATGAAGTATCAGGACGATAGTCAGCACTTGTATATCAATCTTAAGGCTGGTGAGCAACACCTTGACGGAGATCAAGCCCTACAGTTCTTGCGCTTCCGCTATGACAACAATGGTGATATCGGACGGATTCAGCGGCAGCAGATGATGATGCGGGCTGTAGTTGAGCAAACCCTTAATCCCAAGACGATCGCTCGCTTACCTAAAATCCTGTCGGTTATCCAGTCTCATGTTGATACCAACTTGAGTGTAGAAGAGCTACTAGCCCTCTCCGGCTTTGCCTCTCAAACGAACGCCCACAACGTGCAGATGCTGATGCTGCCGGGAGAGTTCAGCGATGCCTACGATTATGAGCTGAGCTATTGGCTCCCTAACCTGCGCGAAATTGACGATATGGTGGCCGAGTACTTTGGCTACGGCACTCGCCAGGTGACCGCTTCTGAAGATCCGCAATATCTGCGAATTGCCATTCAAGACAGTACTGGCGACGCGATCGCGGTTGAAAGCCTCGTTCAGACGCTCTACGACAGCGGCTACTACAACGTCTATATCGAAGAAGACTGGCATGAAGAACTTCCCTTTACCCGTGTTGTGGCCCAGCGGGGCGACCTCCCCAGTGCCGAAACCTTGCAGCGCTTTCTCGGCATCGGTGAAGTCCGCGTCGAAAGCACCGGCATTTTGGATTCTGACATCACTATCCAGCTAGGGCGCGATTGGCTGGAAGAGTATGGGACGAGTTCTAGCCTGGGAGGAATTTGAGGAGTGAAAAAGTGGAAGGGTAGAAGGGTAGAGGGGTAGAGGGGTAGAAGGGTAGAAGAGTGGTTCCAGGTTTTTGGTTAATGGTTCTAGAAGGGGCAAGGTTTAAGGGTTCAAGATGCTTTTGCCTATTCACCCTTCGCCCTTCACCTTTTACCTTTTACCCCATCACTCCCTGACTCCCTGCTTCTATTCCCTATTCCCTGTTCCCTATTCCAAATTCCCTATTACCTATTACCTATTCCCTATTCACTATTCCCTATACCCTATTCCCTGTTCCCTACTCCTCCAACTATGATGAGCCCAAAAGCACACAGGAGATGACATGGCGGAAGCATCTGTTCTGCGGTGGCAGGTTTGGTTGGCAGACAGCGAACCCCCTATCTGGCGACGGTTTCAGGTGAGCGATCGCGCCACGCTGGATCACTTCCATCAGGTGCTTCAACGGGTGATGGGCTGGCAAAACAGCCATCTTCATATGTTTGAGATTCAGGGCGATCGTTATGCTGCTCCCTTCGATCCGCCCTTGGACGATACACACGATTCCACGCAAGTGATATTGGCAGATCTCAAATTCCAGCGCGACTCACGCTTCACTTACCTCTACGATTTTGGCGATGGCTGGCTTCATCTTTTGACGCTGGAAGATAGCCTGCCCGCAGATAATTCACTGCCCGTTCCCCACTGTCTAGAAGGCCAACGGGCCTGTCCTCCCGAAGATTGTGGGGGCGTGTGGGGTTACGAAGAAATTCTGGAACAGCTCGGCGATCCTGATGCCCCAGACTATGAAGACCTGCTGGAGTGGGTCGGGGGCGACTTTGATCCAGAGTTTTTTCCCATTGAGGCAGTCAATCAGCAGCTGCGATCGCTCTGACCTGTTTTTTGTGATCACATTCGGCTGCAGACTTAAAACTGTTGTAGGAGCACCTGCAAGACGTATTTTGGTATTCTCCCAAGGCCGTTTTGCGATCGTCTCCCGCTATACGTTGTAAACAATAAACGTGTTTCAAAGCAGCTCTCTATTGACGATGATTTAGGTGTAAGTGATACAAGCTGGACCTGAATCACGACAGTAAACCTGGATTAGAGTATGAGCAGTTGGACACGTTTGAGCAAGCCCTGCCATAGCATTCGCACTGAGGGAACAATGGTCGAGACTATCACACGACACCCCATCCCAACTGATACATGGGTCAAAGCCACCTGGGACGAATTTGTAGCGACGGCCTACAGCACCCCCTATCAAAATGGACGGGCGTACTACGATCACGACTACATGAGGATCGAAATGTCTCCTTTAGGGTCAGGGCTGATTCACTGTGATGAGATAAAAATTATACTGTCAGGCATCTTCTATCTCCGGTATTACCATGACCCTCATCGAAGCTTTACAGACTGTGCCGGATTATCGCAAGGCACGTGGGAAACGGCATCCGTTATG
>JBHJHM010000084.1:0-8786 GCA_050330865.1 Leptolyngbyaceae cyanobacterium | reverse complement strand
CCATTCCCCATTCCCCATTCCCCATTCCCCAATCCCCACCACCAAACATCAACCAAATACCATCAACCCCCTAAATCTCCAAAAACTCAATTTCATGGCCTGGATTCAACTCGCTGTCTTCTTCCCAGGAGGTGACGATCGCGAGTTCGCCGAGGTCTACTGTGCTCATTGCAGTGGGGATCTGCATCCAGCCGGTTTCGGTGTGATGGCGATAGGGACTGAGCTTAAAGAGCTGCACTTGGGCGACGGCATGTACTTCGGGGACTTGCTGCAGCAGGGCGATGATATCGGAGGTGTCTACGGAGCGACCACGGGGCCAGCCGATTCCCTGGTGTCCCCCGATGAGGGGGTTCAGGAAGCGATAGAGGGCCGTCTTGAGTTTGGTGGCAATGGGTGTCCGGTCGATGTCGCTGGTGTACTGAGGCTGCAGATAAATCTGAGCACGAACTTTGATGCCGACATATTCGGGGGCTTCTAGCGTGACTCGGATTCCCAGTGCCCGGTACTGATCCAGATGGGCTTGTAGCGATCGCTGCAAGTCTGCCGTGAGCTGTAGCTGCTGGGGCGATAGGCCATGCTCGTAGGTCAACTGGGCGAGTTCGGGAAGCTTGGGAATGACTAGGAGTCGTGCCACACCGGGGGTGGTCAAGTGTTTGGCGGTGATGCAGTGCGATCGATAAACGGCGCTGCCTTCGCGAAACTGACTGGCTTTATACTCAAACTCTTCTGGGGTAAGGGCGGTTGCGCGGGTCCGCAGCAGTGCCGGTACCCGAATCATGGCCTCTTCTAGGGATTCTGCTTCGCGCCCGCCCGTGGCTTCGGCGTAATTCGTGACCTTTTTTACATAGGGAATGGAGGACTTCAGGACCGTCAGCTGATTGGCCTGAACATTGCCCTGACTGCCCCCGCCCACCCGATACGCCTGCATGTAGATTTCCGAGCCAACGGGCGGGACTTTGCCGTATTGCCGTTCAGATTGTCGATCGACCGCTTCGAGCACGGCTGGAATTGAGGATTCGGTGGGCACGAGGGGATTCAAGGACTGACGCACGCGGACAGGACGTCCCCACGATTGCACCTGATTCCGCGCTTGGGTATGCTGACGGAGCTGATGCGGTTCTCGAATTAAAGGGCCGAATTGAACCGTGCCACTTTCGTTATCAATCGTGTAATGCGTATCTTCAGGGGTAGAGTCGCCAAAGTCATTCACCTCTTGCCAGGGTTCGATTTGGCCATCCGGTAGATGGACTTGCAGGGACTCATCCGGGCGTCGGCTGAGAATCGGTCGCCGACTGAGTTGAAACGACTGACCGGGTTTGCCATTACTGGTCCCGATTAGCTCCTGCGACATCGGCACACATTCACTGGCAGAAACGGCTCCTCCAATCGTGCGAGCCCTGAGCCCGGTAATTTGAGGCGATCGCTGGTATTCAAACCGCTGCTGATATTCAAACTGTCGTCGGTCGCGCGGTGTCGATGACGTGATGTACACGCAGCGCATCCAGTGTCCTTCGTAGGCTCCCCAGGCAACTCGGGGCCACGCCTGAGGCAGATGCAAAATCACATCGGCTCCCTCTTGTTCAGGATTGGGGCCGGATTGTCCAAGTTGGTCAAAGCTAAAGCCTTTGGTTTTATCATCGGTGGGCGATCGTAAAATTTGGCTCCGCCATTGATGGCCATCCCACACCTGCCAGTCCAGCGGCGGATTGTTGGGATTGATGCCGGTTGTCACGGCTACCGGTCCCCGAAAGTTCACGGCCAACACCGTGCCCGCCAGATCCTGCGCCACGGTCTCAAGCGTGGGCTCACTATCGCTATCGGGGGCAGCGTCTAGGACTAGATAAAAACAGTTGCCTGGTTGGCAAGAAATCAGCAGATCCGTAGTCACATCCAGCTCAGACCAGTTGCCATTCGCTTCGTAAGGGGTATTCCGGAAGGGATTCACCAACGTATCAGGCTCCGGCTTCTCGCTTGCCGCCGCCGCTTCGTGGGCAAAGAGCAGATGACGGATACGGGGTTGGTTGATGGTTAAGGCGCGATCGGTGGTGAAGATAACGGCTTCCTGGCTTTCGGTGCGTACGGTGGCCACCTCTGTGCCCTGCGGAATGATGCGCGACAGGGCCTGTGCTTTGGTGAGGTAGAACGTTAGGTCGGTGTGGGCCGGTGCGGGGGGCAGTAACCGAATTCCCAGCAGTTCTAAAAATGCCACGTAATGCCGCCGGGGAACCTGGTTGAACCGATACAGCATCTGATGGACGAGCCAGGCAAACAGCTCAATCAATGTGACTCCCGGATCACCCGGATTGTAGTTGGTCCATTCGGGGCAATAGCGAGGAATCCGCAGCAGGCATTCTTCCACCAAGTCTTCGAAGCTGCGATCGTCCAAGTCAGATTTGGGCAGCTTCGGCAGATAGTCCGTAACCGATAAATAGTCAGGCTCCATTACAGGTCCCTCAGAGCTTCAGGGGGCATGAGATAAAACGGGTAAACCATACTGCGGCTGTCGTAGCTGTCGCGCGGCTGATAGAGAATATTGATGTCCACTCGGCCCGTAGTAGGATCGGGCTCGGTGATGACATTGATGACGTCGATACGCGGTTCCCAAATTTCCAAGGCTTCTTGCACATGGAGTCGTATCAGCAGCAGGGTTTGGGTATTCATCGGTTCAAACACCATCGCCGACAGCCGACACCCAAAATTAGGGCGATACACCCGCTCCCCCAACTTGGTCCCCAAAATAATCCGAATCGCTTCTTCTAGATTGGTCGTATCGCTGCTGAGCTGAAAGCTGCCCTGCACGTTTGTGCTAATTGGAAAAGCTAATCCGGCACCAATATAGTCAGTTGAATCGTTTGTGAACATGATGATTAGAGTTCTGGGGAGTTATTGGTTGATGGTTATTGGTTATTGGTTATTGGTTGGTAGTGGGTAATGGGTAATGGGTGAACAAGTTTTGAGTTTTGAGTTTTGAGTTCGTTCTTCATTCTTGGTACGAGTTTTGAGTGGGTAATGGGTAATGGGTAATAGGTGAACAAGTTTTGAGTTTTGAGTTCTGGGTAATGGGGAAGAATTTTGAATTTTAAATTGAATCCTGTTCCCTATCACCCCATCACCCATCCACCCTCCTACCCCTCCACCCATCCAACCATCCACCCATCCACCCTCCCACACCCCCTTCCCCTCCGTTATCCACCAATCAAAACAGTAGGTTCTCCTGCCACAATGCTGTTGACACTGGTGACTTCTTGAATCGGATCGCCTACTCGGCATGCGGGCAAACCATTAATCAAAACGCTTGAGCTACCTTTAACCACCACGCCATTGCCGTCAGGAATCAAAAGTTTGACAACGGTGCAAGCGTGTTGATCGGTTGAGGCCATAATTTTGGCCATATCTTTTGCTGTGTCTTTCAAATCGTCTAGGTGCTTGGTGCGATCAGCCTCAGTGACGGCATTTGTGGCTTTGGTGACGCTTTTTGTCGCTTTTTTGGCTAGATCCAAGAGTTGCTTGGCAGCTGCTGGGTCGAGTGCTCTCCAGGCTTTTTTCCCACCAATGTAAACATTCGGACTAGCGAAACCAGGTTTGAGCGGATCGCCGTGGGCAGTGGCGTCCATGATGCGAGCAGCGGGTGGACCAGGCATAGCAATAATTCCTCATAACGGGTTGTCAGTTCACAATTCAGTGCGGACTCAATTCAGCTTGATCAGACGACCTTGGATAAAGACCTCACCTTTTGCTTGGATGTGGATATTGCCAGTTGAATTCACTGTGATGTCCTGTTCCGAGTCGTTTAGGCGAAACACATGGCCACCCGTTGTTTCAACACAGATGCCAGCTTTGGTGTCTTGGTTTTCTTCGATGAATTGAATCTTATGCCCAGTGCGAGTTTGAAACGTTCGCAGCCTAACTTTGCCGTCCTGCACATTTTTGCTAACGGCATTGGGGGGAGCATCTTCGCCGTTCCAAACGCCGCCTATTACGTAGGGACGGTGGATATCGCCGTGCTCGAAGGCGACTAGAACCTCGTCGTCAATCTCAGGCAGACAATCAAAGCCGCGACCGTTGGCAGCTCCCATGCTGACGATCCGGGCCCAGTTGCTGTTGTGATCTTCGGTGAGCGTGGGGAATTTGACCTTCACACGCCCCATGCCTTCGGGATCTTCGTTGTCGGTGACGATGCCCACCAGAGGCGTTTGCCCTGGTTTTGTCGGTGTTTGCGGGGCCAGAAGGGTGAGAAAATCCCCCCCTCGCAAGCCGCGGACTGAAAATTCGGTATCGTACGTTCGCTCGGCGTAAATGTGGCGGGTTTCGGTGACGTAGTATTTGCCAGTGTAGGGGCCCAGCTCGTCTAACTCCACCTGCAAGCCGGGGCGAATTTCAGGATTGCCCTCCGCTCTGGCATCGGCGATGACGGACTCGCCGCCGAGTTCATCGCATAGGGCTTGGGCCATGGCGTCCGCTTCCTTGCGCTTGAACATGGGGCGATCGCACACAATCAGTTTGGGCGCCTCCCGCATTCCTTCGAATAACGTGCTGGTCTTGCTGCCGGTGGTGGCCTGATCGGTTTCGGTCAGGACCTGTTCACGTTGAGCGGTGGCGACAATGGGTGACTTGGTCGTGTAGTCCCAACCGCGTACTTCAACGGACTGGACCTGCTCCGTGCTGGTAACGCGCACGTGAAAACTCCGAACCTCTTTCAGCCAAGTGAGTTTGAGAGGATCGCTGCTGACTCGCGGTCGACGGAAGTGGAGTTTGTGGTCGTGGACGAAGAGTTCAAAGCCAATACGCGCGGCCCGCGATCGCAAAAAGGCCATGTTGGTTTGATTTTCTTGAAACAAATAGTCGTGGGGCTCACCGCTGGGGTCGATTTGCCCTATCTCGATTTGCACTTCTTCGGCAATTTTTTTGACAATATCGCTATCGGTCATATTTTGAAATGACCGGTTGTGCAACCCCCGATGCAGTCGATGGGAAACGTCGTAGCCCTTGATGATGATGGGAGCTTGCGTTTGCTCCGAAAACTGGGTTTCCAAAGCGGTAATTTCGCCCTGAATCAGAGCGGGCGGCGCTTCGTCCTGCGATTCCTCGTCCGCTTCTTGCACGCTTGGCGTAAAGCTGATGGAGAGTTTTTGCCCAATGCGAAACTGCTTTTGCCGCTGCCATGGATCATCCTGCGTTACCCCCGATTGATAGTCATTGCGAATCACTAGGGTGAACAGACTAGGACGGTGCAGACTTTCTTCGACAATAATCTGTAGGATATTTTCCAAGATGTCGTCGGATGCAACTTGACCGTCGATTTTGAGTATGGGCAGAGCGCGATAGGTGGTGGGCATGGGGAGGGGAGAGAGAGAGGGAGTGGGGGAGTGGGGGAGTGGGGGAGTGGGTTTAATCGCCGGATGTGTACCCTAATGCCTTGCCCGTGCAGATTTAGGCGCGGTTTCGGCGGTTGTCTTTGGGGTCAGCTTGTGGTTTTTTCTGCTTGGAGGCGTCGTCTGAGGGTTTTTCGGTCTCTTTGAGAACAAGGGAATCCACAACGGCGCGAACGGGTTTGCCATCCGGTAAAAACTTTGTGAGACGATAGCTCACCTGCTCAATGAAGCAATAGTCGAAATAGGCGTTGCTGCCCCACATAAAGGCGTAGGTCGGGGGACGCTGTTTATCTTTGCTGAATTTCATGGCGTCGATGAAGCCTTGCATGTGCTCTTTGACCACGTCTTTCCCCGTTTCATAGGTGTCAAACCAGATATCTTTGATGGCAATTTGGCGGGGGGGTAAGTTACTGAAACTCACCCGTGGTCGCCCTGATCGAGTAGCGCGGGCTCCAGGGTTATCGGTCGTTTCAATCGCAAATGAGAACGAGAGTTCCTTTGGGTTAAACATGAAGGTGATGTCTTTACCATCGGATTGGGCTTTGAGCTGGGCTTTCATGAGTTGCATAGGGCAGGGGAGGGGGGAAAACGGAAAACGGAATTCGGAATTCGGAAAGGGAGGAGTTTTGAGTTTTGAGTTTTGAATTGAACTAAAAATTCAGAACTACAACCAACAACCAACAACCAACAACGAGTAACGAATAACTATCGTCAAAATCGATCAGGTGCGCGTTGCCAGTTTTGTCGGAGGCGGGATTCTACTTGCTGGCGGACGAGGGTCGTGAGCTGCAGGAGTTTGGGGGGGAGGGGAAGGGCTTGCACTGAGCGGAGTCGAAAGGTGGGAAAGTTGGGATCTGATCGCGCGGTTTGGGTGAAAAATCCTGGATGCTGGGGATACCACAATGAGAGGGACGATTGGATGCCGTAATGGGCTTCTTGGCTGCGGCTCAGGTGCGATCGCAATTCGCCATAGACCCACTCCGCTAGGTAATCCAGTAGTGCTTCGTCATCGGAGGTGTCCGCCTTGCCTGCAGTCAGTGTTACAGCATTGGTTGCGGCGGGGGATGCGTCCTCCAATGGGGAGTCTGTAGAGTCCTCGGACGGTGCTTCACCTGTTGCTGCATCCGGCTCGGCATCAGCTTCCAAGGCTGTTTCCAAATCAATATCGGCAGTATCCGTCGCCAAATCCTCTAAACCCCTGTTGGCAAGATCGGGTTCCACTCCAAACGGGTCTTCCCAGGTGTCAGAAGCGGCTGAATCCAGGGTCTTGAGCTGAAGCGGCCACGTCGGTTGAGGGGATGCCTGCTGGGGGGAGGTTGTTACGGGCTGGTTGTTTACTCGCGATGCAGGTGAGCGGTCTGGATTATGACGCTTGGGAGCGGATGACGGCGATGGCTGATTAGCTTGGGTTGCTGGTTGAAGTTGATAGGTGTCTAGAGTAGCCAGTGGAAAATGGGGCGATAGGCGCTTGGCTGGGGCAGCAGTCTGGGAATTGAGATGGGCTTGGATGGATGGCAGCAGGGGAATAGGGTCGGAAGGAGGCGCTGAGGATGAGGAAGGTGGCTTAGAGGGGGAGACGTCTGGATCGGGGGCAGCGCGATCGCGGTCCCTTCCTGCAGACGGCATTGAATTCGTATCCTGCCCCGCCTCCATGTCTGGACCCCGTAACTCAGATGTGGGAGTGGGTTCAGCAGCTCTTTGGACAGTTCGCTGGTTGGTGCTGGGCGCGAGTTTCGCGGCAGTATTAGACACGCTATCCTGCCATTCAGGACGGGTGGGGATTGTTGAGGAGGCTGATTCAACCGTTGCTGATGTGTGTGTGTCCGATTCCTGCGCTTTTGACGGAGGCAAATCAGGTGAAGGGGATTCAGAATCCTGACGCTCGGGCAAGTCCAGCATTTGCCTCGGCATCGGAGGAGCGTTTGCTGCAGGGATGGTGGCTTGAGGGGGTTCAATGTTGGGCGGCTGGCTAGGAAACGACTCAGGTACTGACTCAGGCGTTGGGGATGAGTCGGGCTCAGAAGTTTCGCCCTCAGGGGGGGCTAGCGTATGCCTTTGGAGGGGGGGCGTCTCTCTCGTCTGTGGGGTTGATGGCAGGGATGCTGGAGTGGCTTCGGTTGGAACGGTGCGCGCTTGTATGAAGGGGCTATCCGAAGAACTGGATGATGCCGCGTCAGGCGCACTGTCAGACTGCTCAGGAGTTGTCTCCAAATTTCTCAAGCGGGAGGGCTGGGCGAGATGGGAAGCATCCTCATGGGAAGCATCCTCCCAACCGGGAATTTCATCAACGCTAGTATCAAGGTCGGTGACTTCAAGAGCGGCTGCGGCTACGGGCAGCTGTTCTTGAGGCGTTGCTGAGTCAGCTTGGGAGGGGGTGCTTTCCTCGCTATCTGGAAGCCCATCGCGAACATCGGGTGTGTCGGCCCTTGCCTGAGCCATATCAGCATTACTCGGAACAAGGGCGTCTGAGAGACTTTCGGGAGCGATCGCGCCATCCAAGTTCACCGCCGCCCGTGAGTCAGTCTCTGGCGCTGCATCATTTAGAGACTGCTCATTCGCCTCAGCTATCTCAGACGCTGAAGCATCCGGGACATTAAAGGATGGATGCGTTGTGGGCAGAGCATCGGGTGTTTTAGGTAGGAGGCTGTCCGGACTGGAGCGAAGCGGGGATAGCTTGGCTTGCAGTGGGGGAGTGTTATGGGGGGTTGTGGTTTGGCCGTTTGGGTTCGATGGGGCTGAGAAGCGATCGCGGAACAATTGCGTCGTCATTGCCGCTGCTTTTTGACCCAGAGGATCAGTACTCTTTAACCGCTGGTGCTGAGCGATCGCCAGCGGTCTTTCAGGCAAGGCAGGGACTGCATTGGGACCAGCAGCGGCTGCTTTCACAGACTCCACAGAAGATGGTTGGTGCGATCGCGGATGAAGATTTTGGGGCGATCGCGGGGGTGTGGGCGGTTCTGTGAGCCAGGTAGTCGTAAACGTCTGAGCTTGAGCTGGATCTTCATCGCTCAAGGCTTCTATTGGCGGCAGGGGAAAGCCAACTAGATGAGCCGCTAGGGACTGAGGATCACGCGCCGATGTCGTCGAGGCCGTGAATGGGGTAAATCGACCTAGCGGTAGACGCGCAAAAGCAGCAGTTCGGCTCCGTAAAAGATGCCGCCAGCCAAGTATCGGGCCTAACTGCAAATTCTCCCAAGCGGTCATAACGATGCCTTTCCTACTAATGTCATTTCCCCTTACCCCTTTCCCTATTACCAATTCCCTATTCCCTATTCACGTTCGGCTGAGCGCTCACGACGAAGCCTAATCCCTATACCCTATACCCTAATCCCTATTCACTATACCCTGTTCCCTGATGCAGCCCAGAGTGATAACTACGATGACCCTGGGAAGAACCCAGAATTTTGGTCTCGC
>JBHJHM010000083.1:0-13359 GCA_050330865.1 Leptolyngbyaceae cyanobacterium | reverse complement strand
AAGGGGTTGAAGAGCGTGTAATCCTTATGCATCAATGGGTTTAGCCTTTGATAGTCCCTTTAGGGACTTGGCTCAGTGAGCGCTGAGTTTTCAACTCGGCGCGGATGTCTGGGCATGGCCAGCTGGGTGCAAGATCTAAGTGATACCAATTACCCGCTGTAAACGCCACAGATCCGTCAGCTTTGCGACATGTCACGGGGCTACATTGATTCCTTTTTTAGCCGTGATTTAGAGAACTGGTATAAAGCTATATTTTTGGGGGCGAATGCATCAGCCCTGTGCTGTTCCCCGATCATCCTCCGCTTCTGCTTCCTCGGTTTCCTCTAAATGCTTCAGCAGCGATCGCAAGCGCATGCGCTGAATATACGGCCAGCCACCGCTCACTTCAATATCCCGGAGGAGAGCATAGAGACGCTGACGGTTTGTCGGCAGGGTTTCTTGAAACCATTCGTCACGGATGTAGCCGTGCAGCTGCTCAAGCAGCCGCAAAAGTTCTAATAGAGCGATTTCATCACCCCGGCGATCGCGGGCAACAGACTCGATAGTTTTAGCCAAGGCCTGTAAATCTGGGGATAGATTAGTCAACTCAGCTGCGATGCGATCGCCCATAGATACCTGCACTCCCATCATTATGCGAATTCTCACCATACTAATTGCCTGAGAAGCCTGCATCGAAGCAGCTGCCTGATCGCTTCTGCTTGTCTGAGAAACGATACATTCCTTTACATTGTGTCTTGAAAGCAGCCTGTCCTCGGTGCTGAAGGGCTTAGCCATGTAGAATGCTAAGTTGAGACTCTGTGTGGCCTCCACTATTCGTCGATGCTCATCAGAACACCTCACATTTACAGGCAGATTTATGAGCTTCTTATGAGCGAAGCTGCCAGCAGCAACTTGGGTGCTGCTCTGTTTAAGAGGGTGTTGTCGGGAACTTCTGCGAGGAGTCTACTAAAGTCTGCATTAATCTTCTGTGTTTACAGAGCTTCTATAGAGACTTGATTTTGTTTTGAGGTTGACCATGAGGTATCGCGCGCTCGTTGTTGCTTTCCTGGCAGTTTGTCTAGGATTCCTAACCGCTTGTAGCGAGGGGCCTGTCGCTACGGCAGATGTTCCCCTCACATATGACCAGATTCGAAACACCGGACTCGCTAATAAGTGTCCTCAGTTGTCGGAAACTAGTCGGGGCTCAATCGCGCTTGCAGGAGACAAGCGCTATCAAATTGCCGGACTTTGCTTAGAGCCTACGAGTTTCTTTGTGAAAGAAGAACCGACCAATACCCGTCGTGAAGCCGAGTTTATTCCTGGGAAATCATTAACCCGCTATACATCTTCCTTAGATCAGGTGCGCGGTGACTTGGTGGTTGAACCGGATGGTAGCCTGACGTTTGCTGAGCGCGATGGTATGGACTTCCAGGCCATCACGGTACAGCTTCCCGGTGGCGAGCAAGAGCCGTTCTTGTTCACCATCAAAGGACTAGTCGCCCATTCTCAGGACGGTCTGGATGCGGTCACCACCTATACAGACCTTGAAGGAAGCTACAAAGTGCCCTCCTATCGAACGTCTAACTTTCTGGATCCGAAAGGTCGGGGTTTGGCTACTGGGTACGACACTGCGGTAGCGCTCCCTGCGGGTGGCGATAGCGAAGAGCTGATTCGCGAAAACACTAAGGCATTCGACATCGGTGAAGGCAACATCGCGCTGCAAATCTCCAAAGTCGATACGGAGACTGGGGAAATTGGCGGGACCTTCCTGGCGGTTCAACCCTCTGATACCGACATGGGCACGGCTGAACCCGTGGACATCAAGATTCAAGGCATCTTCTACGGTTATGTCGAGGAACTTACTGAGTCTGCTTAGGCTTTGTTCGTTGATATAGCTGCTATGCCAGTAGCGACACTGTAAAAAGGCCGGGGAGAGGTTAGCTTCTCCTCGGCCTTTTGGGTTAAAGTCGGCCTACCCTGTCCTCTTGGGGGACTCCCTGTACAAAATTCTGTTTACTTGCTGGCGTTATCGGGGGGGGGCGTGGTCCCGATTCAAAATGGCAGAGGCCATTGAATGCAGATTTGGTATTCAGTGCAGGCTGTGAGAACCAACATTGACGATACTAAATCTTGGAAAAGTTGAGATTTAGAAACAAAACTTTGCGAAAATCTAAAAGTTTTGTTAACTTTCAATTAGATAAGCTTTGATGTCGTTTTAGCCTTCTCACACCATGAACAAACTACTTGGAATCTTTCCTAGGCCTCAGCCTATGCGGAATCAGTCGCGCGTATACGATTTGAAAGCGCGACTGGACTGGGGTGAACCTGCTCTGACGATTATTGACGTTCGCGATCGCAGTCTGTTCAATGAAAGTCACGTTATGGGTGCAATTTCTCTGCCTACAGCAGAATTGGTGAATCGTGTTATCGCTAGTCTTGAGTTTGATCGCGATTTGTATATTTACGCTGAAACTGACGAGGAGGCTGAAGCCGCAGCCGCTCAGCTCCGTGGTGCCGGGTATGAGAAAGTCTCTATCTTACGAGGCGGTGTAGCCGCTTGGAAGGCAGCTGGTTTTCCGGTAGAGGCCACGAGTGCGATCGCGGCTTAATTGACCCTGCAAAGGCTGGATTTTGAAACAAGGGGAGAAGGATCAAGGTAAAAGGGGTGGATGAGTTTTGAGTTCTTCCTTGACTACCTCTTTTCTTTATTGGCCTTTTCCCTTTCTCCTTTTCTCCTCCGCCATCAGTTAAGGCTTAAATCTTACGACCCTTTTCTCTTTTCTATACGTTAGTGTTCAAAAATGTTGGGGTACTGCATTAGATCCAATGTGACGAACGTAGGAATGCACGTAAAGCATTCGACTGCCAATTCCCAGCGCCCTTCCCGCTTCAGCATATCAATTAGCGACTGGCGAATCTGATGCAGATAGCGAACATCATTGGCTGCATAGCGCAGCTGTTCTTCAGAGAGATTTACCGCATTCCCCCAATCGGAGCTTTGCTGGGTCTTATCCAGCTCAATGCCTGAGATTTCTCTAACCAATTCTTTTAATCCATGCCGAGGGCTATAGGTGCGGCTTAGCTTGCTTGCCACTTTAGTGCAGAACACAGGATTGACCTGAATGCCTAGATGGTGGCGTAGGGTTGCTAGGTCAAACCGAGCAAAGTGAAAGATCTTCTGGATTGATTTTGCCTCCAACAGCGCCTTAAGGTTGGGCGCCTCAGTCTGCCCTAGCTCAATGCGAACCACTGAGACATAGCCTGAAGTGTCGCAAAGCTGGACTAAACACAGACGATCGCGCTGCGGCAGCAGACCCATCGTTTCCGTATCCACCGCGATCGCATCGGATTGGTGATAGCGCTCAAGAAGGCTGCTGGAAAGGTCGCGATCGCAAACCTCAAACATGTCAGGCGATAGCGCTTCAGACGTTAATTCGCTCACGCTAACTCTCCCAATGCCTTGGCAACAGTCTGGACATCTTTATCGCCCCGCCCAGAGCAGTTGAACACGATATGTGGATTTCCGGATAGCTGAGGGCAGAGGGTTTCGAGGTAGGCAAAGGCATGTGCTGTTTCCAATGCTGGAATAATTCCCTCTAGCTGAGAGAGTAGCTGCAGAGCTGTCAGTGCTTGCTGATCGGTCACGCTGTAATACTCAGCACGACCAATTTCCTTCAGGTAACTATGCTCTGGTCCCACGCCAGGATAATCCAAGCCGGCACTAATGGAATGAGCCTCCATAACTTGACCGTTTGCGTCTTGCAAGAGGTAACTCATTGCGCCGTGCAGTACGCCTACCCGACCTTGAGTCAGCGTAGCTGCGTGCTTACCCGACAACACTCCTTCACCTTCGGCTTCTACCCCGATCAATCGTACTGAGGGGTCTTCAATGAAATCATGAAATAGGCCCATCGCATTGGAGCCGCCGCCTACACAGGCAATCAGGATATCTGGCAAACCACCCCATTTTTCCAGGCACTGAGCCCGCGTTTCCTGACCAATGACGGCATGGAAGTCACGCACAACCATGGGATAAGGATGGGGACCCGCTACCGACCCAAGGATGTAGTGAGTGTTCTCAACGTTGGTGACCCAGTCCCGAATCGCTTCTGAGGTTGCGTCTTTGAGGGTTCCGGTTCCAGCTGTGACAGAGCGGACCTCAGCGCCCATTAGCCGCATACGAAACACGTTGAGCGCCTGCCGCTCCATATCGTGAACGCCCATATAAATGACGCACTCAATCCCAAAGCGGGCGCACACGGTCGCCGTCGCCACGCCATGCTGACCTGCCCCTGTTTCAGCAATAATGCGCTGCTTGCCCATGCGCTTTGCCAGCAGAACCTGTCCTAGGGCGTTGTTGATTTTGTGTGCCCCTGTGTGATTCAGATCTTCTCGCTTCAAATAAATCTGGGGTCCGCCGCCATCAGGACGAGCGTAGTGGGCTGTCAATCGCTCGGCAAAATAGAGCGGGGTTGTACGCCCCACATAGTCTTTCAGAAGGCCATCCAATTCTGCTTTGAAATCAGCATCATCGCGGTATTGGTAGTAGGCTGCTTCCAGTTCTGCCAAAGCGGGCATCAGCGTTTCAGGAACGTACTTCCCACCAAACTGTCCAAACCGTCCCAAGCCGTCAGGACGAGCTGAAATAGACAGGGGTGCGGATGCTGCCTGGTGAGCAGGGTTGTTTGAAGCAGTTGACGAAGGTGAGATAGGCGTCTGAGTCACGAGCGTTCAGCAGTTAACAGCAGGAGAGTAGTCAGCCCTCATTATACGGAATCGGGAATTCAGTGGGAGCAGCGAGAATTCAGTCTTGCTTGAGAGAATTACGCTTCTATCGCCGGCTCCTCATGTCGACTTGAATTGGAAAAAGTTGAGGTAAATTAACCCCGTTCGCTATCGCGATTGGCATACTAGGGAAAACACTGGATCCGTAAGTTCCCGATTCATCTAGCGAGGATGTCTATGATTACTGTTGCTCAGGCTCGTCCGAGCGATCGCGCCTTGTTTATTCGCCGTACGTATACCCACTTGGCGGGTGCCGTAGCTGCCTTCATTGGGGTTGAGTTTCTGCTTTTCATGACAGGCATCGCCGAGGCAGTTACTACCTTGATATATGGGAGCCGGTTTACCTGGCTAGCTATCATAGGCGGGTTTGCTTTATTGGGGTGGTTCTCGCGCAGCTTGATCGCTCGCGCCAAATCCGGTGAACAGCAGTACCTAGGTCTAGGACTATATGTGCTGGGGCAAGCCATCATCTTTGCACCCATTCTTTACATTGCCAACTTGATAGGGGGCAATGTTATTTCCACAGCCGCGATATTAACCTTACTGCTCTTTGCCGGCTTGACGACAATCGCCTTCACAACGAAAACTGACTTCTCTTTCCTGCGCGGCTTTCTCACAATTGGTGGTTTTATTGCGTTGGGACTGATTGTTTGTAGCGTGCTCTTCGGCTTCACGCTGGGGCTTGTATTCTCAGCTGCTATGGTGGTTTTCGCCTCCGCAGCTATCTTGTATGACACGTCGAAAATCATGCGCTACTACTCCACCGATCAGCATGTAGCTGCGTCGCTTGAGCTATTTGCGTCTGTAGCATTGCTCTTCTGGTACATACTCCGAATTGTGATGGCTATGCGCCGCTAGGCGGTCTTGGTATTTCAGCGTACTGCGAAGGCTCTGGGGATATTACCTGGAGCTTTTGATTTATGGAGAGTTCTGTTAGTCCTAATAAATAAAAACAGCCGTAACAAAATAGGTAGGCTTCACATACAGCATTTACGAAGCTAATGAGATACGTCCAATCCTTAAAGTACAAGCGTCTCAGTCCTAAATCTGTACCTCACGGCAGTAAGAAACGCTGTAAGGAGAAATAGTTCAGTATGTTTCTTTTTTGGGTTTCAATCTTTTTCATCCTTGCCGTGCCCATTCTTATAGGTTTTGTAGGATGGGTCGGCTACAGCACAGGTAAAAGTATAGTCGGTCGTGAAGCTGCAAATCGAAATGTTCGCTATGCCATATCTTACCTTCTAATCTTATTTTTGTTGTCACTCTTGTTAGGAGAGTACAAGCACTTTCTTTTTGGAACTCTCTTGCTTTTAGGAATTATTTATCAATTTGGAATTTGGTTTTTTCAAATTCAGAATTTGGGTGATTTACTACTCTCTATCAAGAATACTTACCAGGATAAGTCTGTCTTCCGGGCGGGCATATTTTTTGTTTTCCTAACTATCTTCCGGACTGGAGCACTTGTTTGGGATTCTAATGAATCCTTACAAGATTTTGACTTGATATCAAGAATGGTTGAAGTCATATTCGGTTGGTTGGTAACTTCCTATTTAATACTACTTGGATTAAGTCCTCTTGAGTTCCGAGAGAATGGCATCTCTTTTATGTATTTCTTTATCTCTTGGACAAGAATGAAGTCGTTTATTTGGGAAGAATCAAAGCCTAATACATTAACTATCTGGTTCAAGCCACGATTTTTCTTCTTGCCAGGGTTTATAAGCATACCTATCCCTGAAAAATACCGAGAAGCCGCCACTCAAATTCTGCATGAGAAGGTGCATACAGGGCGCCATAGCGGAAGTTGGTTTTGTGAATTGCTATCGAGAGAAGATGTAGGTTCATCCGCCAACACAAGTTTGGGATGGCTGGCCAGGGCGCGAGCGATCGCAACGTCCCAACTAGAGTTAACACCGTAGCTGATAGGGGCATTGCCGACCTCATCTTCGATTATCTATTGTAGAAACATCCCCTAGCCGGGACTGCCAGTCGCAGCAATCGATGGTAAAAGAGAAGACACTTATCGCGAAGTCGCAGCAATCAGCTGAATGATTCTGAGGACTCCACTGATTCTATGGCGAGACCAAACTATGGCCCCCAAGCATATCGGCGTGCACAACGGTTGCTAGAAGTGCTGTTGGCCTATGCCAACAACGACATCGAGGACTGTACTCACCTCCATCCTCAGATTGAAATCAACTGGCAGACCGAGAAGCGCTTAGTTGTCAGAACAAAGGTCAGATATTTAGAAGAACTGACTCGTTTAGAGCCTTCAGGCCCCACCCTCAAAGGGGAGCACATTAAAGAAGCCATCAAGCGATTTGAAGACTATATCGGTATTTTGGAAGACTATCGAACCAATACTCAAGGATCGGAGGTCTGGCATTTTGCGCTGAATTTGTGGTGTCAGCGTTTTGATGTTGAAGGAAATCGACGCCAGCTTGAGACGATTTGGGAAGCAAATCGATCTCCTAAGTCTAAGGCTGCAGCCGATCCCATTTCGACGTCTCAGGCCGCATCACAATTCTCTGCAGACTCCTCTGGCAGCTCAACCGCAGATGAAGCAGCAGCTTCTAATGCTGGCCATCACTTTCTGAGGAGTTGGGGTGAAGCCCCCGATGTTGCCGCATTTTATGGTCGCGAAGCTGAGCTGGAGACCCTGCAAGCGTGGGTCTTGGAAGAACAGTGTCGCGTTGTATCGCTTTTAGGCATGGGAGGTATCGGCAAGACAGCACTTTCGGTGAAACTGGCGCAGCAGGTGGCGCCCAATTTTGAATGCGTGGTGTGGCGATCGCTCCGCAATGCGCCCTCTATCCAGACAGTGGTGAATGACTGGCTTCTGACCCTATCGCATCAGCAACGCGCGGCAATTCCCCCCAACATCGACGACAGCATCGCCGCTCTGCTACAAGATTTACGCAGTCGCCGCTGCTTATTGATTCTCGATAATTTTGAGTCGATCCTCCAAGCGGGACAGGCCCAAGGATCCTATCGTCCCGGCTATGAAGACTATGGTCATCTGCTACGAAGCGTGAGCGATAGCAACCACCAAAGCTGCCTGATTTTAACCAGCCGTGAAAAACCGATTGGGCTCAGTAACAAAGAGGGAGCCAAGCTACCCGTGCGCTCCTATCAGCTTAAAGGAATGCAGCGGATGGCTGTTCAATGCATCCTCCGCGATCAGGACATGGCAACTGAGGCTGGATTGCAGCTCAGCGATCGCTATGATGGCAGTCCCCTAGCGCTGAAAATTGCCATTGCCACGATTCGCGACCTGTTTGGGGGTGATGTGGCCGCCTTTTTGGCGGAAGAAACCGTCGTTTTTGGGGATATTGCTGATCTTCTGTCGCAACAGGTGAATCGCCTCTCGGCCCTAGAGCGCTTGATTATGCAATGGTTAGCGATCAGCCGGGAACCGATTGCGCTGACCACCCTGCGCCAGAAATTGGTTCCTGCCGTTGCCAACCAAACCGTATTAGCGGCGCTCACTGCCCTTCAACGGCGCTCGTTAATTGAGCGCGATTCCCATAACCACACCTTTACACAACAGCCTGTGGTGATGGAATACGTCACGGAGCAAGTAATTGAGCAATGCAGTGAAATCTTTAGCCCCGATGACGATGACGACATCACGCCCTTTGGCCTTTTGAATCGTCTGGCTTTGATGGAAGCCGATGCCAAGGACTACATTCGTCACACGCAGCAGCGCATCGTTGTGTCTCCCCTAGCTCAGCGCGTCAGGGCGCAGCTAGGAACATCGGTCAGGATCCGCGATCGCTGCGATCGCCTCCTCAAAGAACTGCATGCGACTCCTCAATCAGGCTATGCCGCCGGGAACCTGATCAATCTCATGCACGAGTGGCAGTTGAACCTAGCAGGCTATGACTTTTCGCATTTGTCGGTTTGGCAGCTCTATCTGCCGGATCTTCACCTGCCAGACACCAACTTTGCCGGTGCTGATCTGAGCCGTTCTGTCTTTACCCAAACGCTGGGGGGCTTTCTGGCGGTTGCTTACCATCCCCAAGGGCATCAGTTAGCAACCGCGATCAGCAATGAGGTGGCAGTTTGGGATATTCGCCAAGGCCAGCAACTGTTCACCGGACAGGGGCACACAGCCTGGATTATGTGTTTGGCCTACAGTCCTGACCACACGCTGATTGCTAGCGGTAGTCGCGATCAAACCATTCGCCTATGGGATGCTGCAACGGGGCAGTGTATCAAGACGCTACCGTGCCAGAGCTGGATTCAGACGGTGGCCTTTAGTCCCGATGGACAACACCTTGTCAGCGGCGACAATGAGGGTTTGATCCAAGTGTGGGAGGTCGCGACCGCTCAGTACCAATGTTCGCTAAAGGGGCATCGCGATCGCGTCTTGGCCCTGAAATTTGCCGCAGCGGGTCAAACGTTGGTCAGCAGCAGTCAGGATCAAACGGTGCGCGTCTGGGATTTTGCTAGCCGCGATTGTCGCCATACCTGGGCGATTCCCGTGAACTGGACGCTGGCGATGGATGTTAGCGCAGATGGCCAAACGCTTGTCACGGGCAGCGAAGGAAATACCGTTAAGCAATGGGATTTGACAACCGGCAAATGCTTAGACATCCTGCCTCGCTACCAGAGCCAAGTGTGGTCTGTCGTATTCAGGCCTGATTCTTTAGGTACTTCCCAGCAAGATAGGCCAGCGATTTTAACCGCCAGTGAAGATAAAACTATTAAGTTATGGGATGCGAATTCCGGCGACTGTCTCCAAACCTTTCTAGGTCATATTCATCGTGTATGGCTAGCTATCTTTAGTCCCGATGGGCGATCGCTCGTGAGCGCCAGTCAAGATCAAACAGTCAAAGTCTGGGATGTAGCTTCTGGTCAGTGTTTACAGACGTTCAAGGCTTATAGTAATTGGGTCCAGTCGCTAGCGTTTAGCCCTGTTCCCCCCGTTGCCACCGCCGCCAATATCCGCCTGTTAGCCAGTGGGGGCGAAGATCAGCAGGTTCGTTTGTGGCAAGTCGCTACCGGCGAATGCATACGAAGCCTCGCTGGCCATACCAATCGCATTTCTAGCGTTACCTTTAATGCCGACGGTAGCCAGATTGCTAGCGGTAGTGACGACGATACGATTCGCCTGTGGGATACTGCTTCCGGTGAGTGCATCCGAGTACTACGAGGGCATGACGGGTGGGTTCAATCGGTAGCCTTTGGTCCAGTAGCTCCGCTATTAGTCAGTGGCAGCCACGACCACACCGTACGACTTTGGCATACGACCTCGGGAGAATGCCTGCACACCCTGACAGGACACCAGCAGCGAGTCAAGGCCGTGACGTTCAATCCAGACGGCAGGCTGGTAGCTAGCGGCAGTGATGACCACACCCTCAAACTTTGGGAGGTTGAATCAGGTGTTTGTTTGCAGACGTTAACCGGTCATACCGATTGGGTCTTATCGGTCGCGTTTCATCCTCAGCGGCCTTTACTGGCCAGTGGGGGCGGCGACTGCCATGTCAAACTTTGGGACACCGCAACCGGAGAGTGCCTGCAAACGCTGCGGGGGCATACTCATCGGGTGCGATCAGTAGCCTTTAGTCCCGATGGTACCGGACTTGCCAGCGGGGCAGGAGACAATACCGTTCGGTTGTGGGATATCAAGACGGGAGAGTGTCAGCAGGTGATGGCAGGCCATGTTCGCCCGGTTTGGGCGGTTGCGTTCAGTCCAGAGGGTGACACGCTGGCTAGCTGTAGTGAAGATGAGACGATTCGCTTATGGCATCTCCCAACGGGTGACTGCATGCGAGTGCTGCGGCCCAAACGCCCTTATGAGGGGATGAACATCGCAGGGGTCGTGGGGTTGACGGCTGCCCAACGAAGTACATTGGTTGCGCTAGGGGCAGTCGCAGTAAACTCGGATTGAGTGAGTCAGGGAGTGTAGGCTTGCTTAAGGAGAAAGACCATGAGTGAAGATAAGCACCAAACCCCTTCGGAGAAGCCTGAGGCAAAAGCGGGCAAAGCCGCCAATGAAGCCGCGTCGCAGTCACAATCGCAGGCAAAGTTCGGCGATCGCGATCCGGGCTGGACTGAGAAAGACGTGCCGCCGCCGCCACGCTCCGCCAGTGCCAAGTCTACAGATGCCCAGCCAACGCCAAAAACGGCCTCGGAACCAGCAGAGTCACAAGCCAAGTTTGGCGATCGCGATCCAGGTTGGACTGAGAAAGACGTGCCGCCGCGGGAGAGCTAGGGATGAGTGGAGCAATGAAGTCTCCGTAAAAAGCAGAATGATGGGGAGTAGAGGAGTGGGGGGAGCAGGAAGAGTGATAGCGGGTAAAGGGTGGCGGGTGGCGAGAGTTTTGAATTTTGAATTGCTCTGTGCTTTCCGAATTCCGAACTCCGAATTCTGCCTTCGCTATCAATTGATGGCAAGTGATTGGCTGTGTCAGTGATGCCAACTTTTTATGCGCTCTTAGTGGGTATCAATCAATACCCTGAACCCATTCCTCCCCTAATCGGCTGTACGAATGACGTGGCTGCCATGGCTGCCTACTTGCGGGTGCAGGTCGCTGCTGCGGGTATGCAACTGCAGCTATGCATCCTCAAAAATGAAGAAGCCACCCGCGAGCAATTGATCCAGACGTTTCAGAGCCACTTAGGACAGGCCGGTGCAAACGATCAGGTTTTGTTTGCTTACAGCGGTCACGGATCCCGAGCGTCTGCTCCGCCTGAACTTGCGCAGTTGGGAAGCGATCGCCTCAACGAAACCCTGGTGTGTTGGGATAGTCGGTTGGCCGATGGTTGGGACTTAGCCGATAAAGAATTGGCAAGTCTCATTGCTGAGGTGGCTGCTAAAGGACCAAACATCACTGTCATTCTGGACTGCTGTCATTCGGGATCCGGTAGCCGCCAGATGAATATCCGGTATGTCGCACCGGATCGCCGCCCCCGCCCCATTACGAGCTATCACCTAGGGCAACTCCCTCAGAGCCAAAGATCAGTGTCTTCTCTCCATTCATTCGACTCCGCTCAGGACAGGCCCCCCCACGCCCCCCCTCTCCCGCTCCCTACCTCCTTTCCCCAAGGTCGCCATGTCCTCCTAGCCGCCTGTCGTGACGTGCAAACGGCCAAAGAGTATAACGCTAAAGAACGCGGCGTCTTTTCCTACTTCATGCATGAAACGCTGAAACAAGCCAAAGGCCCGCTGACTTACCGAGAAGTTTTTAAGCATACTCAGGCGCTCATTACAGCTGCACAGGTCCCTAATCAAACACCGCAGTTAGAAGCCGTTGAAGCCGCTGACCTCGATTTACCGTTTCTGGGGTTCGGTAAACGGGATTCAAGCATCGGATTGGGAGGATCGAAGGGCTACTTTACGGTTGCTTACAACCCGACCTATAGCGGGTGGGTGATGGATGCCGGAGCCATTCATGGTATCCCTGCTCCGACGGTCCAGGAAACGACTCGCCTTGCTTTATTGCCCAGCGATCGCCCGGTAGCCCTCTCCCTGGCTGATGCAGTGGGCGAAGCGACCGTACTGGAAGTCCTGCCTCAGTTGAGCCGCCTTGCCATTACTGAGAATCCTGCCTTGCCAGAATCCACCGTCTATCGAGCGATCGTGACGACCCTGCCCTTAGCGCGTCGGGGGGTTCTGCTTACCGGCAAAGAGGTCGGCATCAGGCTGCTACAAGACCAGTTGGCGGTAGCAGGACCTAAGGAGACTCCATCCCTTTATGTAACTGCCGTGGCTAATGCTGAGGCTGCTGATCTGCAGGTCGCTGCCATCAATGGCGCGTACCAGATTTCTCAGATAGACAGTCCTACAATCATTAGCGAATGGGCTGGGTTTACTGGGGCGATCGCCTACACAGTCATAACGCACTTAGAGCACATCGCCCGCTGGCTCACCGTTGCTGACCTGACCAGTTCCCTCACTAGCCAGATTCCACCCAACGCAATTAAGCTCGACATCTTACAAGCCGACACCGTCCTTGATGCCGACCCTATAGTTCTGCAGTACCAACATCAGGCAGGGCGATGGCAACAACCCACCTTTCGACTCCGACTAACTAATACCAGTGAGTTACCGTTGTTCTGTGCCTTGCTAGATTTAACCCAACGGTATGCCATCAGTCCCATTGGCTTTGAAGCTGGGGGCGTCTGGCTGCAGCCAGGAGAGACAACCTGGGCCTTAGGCGGTCAGCCCCTGTATGCGTCCGTCCCCAAAGAACTCTGGCTTCAGGGCATCACTGAATATCAGGACATCTTCAAGCTCATTGCCTGCACCGCTGAATTTGACGCCCGAATCTTAGCCCAAGGCAACTTGAATGCACCCCAAACCCGCAAGACTGACCTCATGCTCCCGGACACACGTCCCAGTACGCTGAATCAACTAATGCGTCGGATTCAGACCCGCGAAATCAGTGCCGAACCCGAAGATGATACGGTTTTCGATGACTGGCAGACTCAGCAGGTTAAGGTGATGACAGTACGACCGTTGGGGGAGTAGGGGAGTGGGGGAGTGGGGTGTGGAGAGTGGGGAGTTGGGAGTGGGGAGTAGGGAGTTGGGGAGTAGGGGTGTGATGGATAGATGGGTAGGAGATATAGATGGGTAATGGTGGGCTGGGG
>JBHJHM010000082.1:0-17336 GCA_050330865.1 Leptolyngbyaceae cyanobacterium | reverse complement strand
GGCAAAATGGTTGGCAATGCTCGTTTGAGGTAGAGGTTGCATCGTCTTTTCGGAGGGTTAGCTTCAATGACCTTACCCTGACAGCATTCCTTATCCCAATGAAGCTTCTTTCTTAGCTAGATAATGATGCGATTGCCCTGTGCGGGCGCACGGCTTAAGACGAGCGCGCTACGTGGGGCTCGCCAAGACCCATTTGCAACATCTGATGATAGCGACCGCCATCAATTTCAAGCGTATTTACAACTGGCTTAGCGGTGTTCCTCAGGCGGCTACCCGGACCTCTCAATTTGTCAAGCTAATGGAGCCCACAACAGGTTAAGCAATATTTCGCCACCAGTATCAAAAGTGGCCATGAGCCCGAAGTTAGCGCGATTTTGCAGTCCACTCGATTGCCAATAGTGTCCCACCAACAGGGCCTCCCCCAGCCAAGTTGGGACCGCTCGTTTTTCTTCCTCGTTGGCACACAGCTCCACGCCTGCTACGGTAAAGCTAACTGTTTTTTCAGACATCGTTGACTTCCCCCTACAGGGCTGCTTGATGTCTTTCTTTCACCTTATTATCAACCTGTCAAATCCAGTCCTGGTAAACTTTACAGCCACCTAAACCTGCACCCATTGCGCATCTCGTGGGAATACACCGAAGCGACTTGACTTGACACCCTTTCTCAAGCCCTTGCCAGAAACCTCTTGACAGGAGGCTTACGGCTCTAACTTGTCACGCATCACCCCAACCAACGCAACACTCAGTACCTGTGCCTCGCCAAGGCTTACAGGATGGGGATTTACACCCCGTTGACAAAGCCGAGCTTTGCTCGGCGCACCCAAAAGCTGACAAGAGCCCAAAGTTACGAGAATACGCAGAAAAAGACGGACTGATGAAATTTTAGAGCAGCTTCAGAAATAGCTAATGATTACTGGACTCAGTTCAAGGAGCCCAATAAAAATTGTCAATGCAGCTAGTGGTACATAGAATATGTAAATTTGTGATGAAGGAAGCATACTTCTAAGTAACTCGATTTTTTTCTTCTTATTTAAGTTTTTATACGATGCATAAGAAATAAGATAATCATTTATGTCCTCGTGAATCCAATTGAATTTTCCTTCAGCAAGAATCTTTTCAAGTTTTCTTGCGGTTCCGAGATGAAATCTTATATATAAACTTTGATAACATTCAAGAATCCAGAAGAGCGCTGTTAAACCAAGGAGTGTAGATATTTTTAGGAATATCAAATGAATCTGATCAGAGCTGCCGAGGGTGCTAATTCCACTCCAACAGAGTATGCACCAAAATCTTAGCTTTGAAACACCGTCAATATCAGCATTAATTCTTGTATATAAACTTCCCAATTGCATTTCAAAAAAATCTAAAATTCTCTGCTGGTCAGGTCTATTCATCTGATTTTTCTTTTTGATTGATATGACAAAGAAGATGCTTCCCACAAGACTTTCAAGGTCTATTTGACTTTCCCGGAAGAGGAATTCATTTAGTAGGAGGTTGGTCTCCATATGCAAGCAGATACTTCACAAATATCCAAAAGAGTAGTGATTTGTCCTATCTCAAAACCCTCTCTCTATGCTCGATTTTAGCCCTAGTGTGAGTTACTGTACAATTACTCACTTAATCCCTATTCTACAAGTAATCTCAAATTCACCTAAACTCTATGACAAGCAATGAGTAGGTGGTTCATAAGCATCCTTATGATGCTGGTTATGGGGGTTCCGAGTAACGGAACAATAATGGGCTACGGTAAAGATTCTGACCAAAATGGGCCATTTGATCTAAAACGCTTACCCAGTAGAGCTTTGAGCGTGAGACTAATATGAGACTGGGGATTCAGGTGGCGAACAACGTTGGTGAAGTAATTGGCTAAGTGTCAGAACTGACTATTCAGGAATGTCACGCCATGTCAGTTGGACGCTACACTGAGACGCTGTTGCGATACCTCCGCTCTCATGCACTGCCCCCATTGCCAGTCCGAAGACACCCGTGTTCGCCGCAATCAGACCACCCATCTTGGCTATCCCCTGCATTTCTGTCGGAGTTGCCAGCGTAGCTTCAACGAGCGTACGGGGACGCCGTTTAATCACATCGAAGTGCCCACCGATATTGTCTTTCAGGTGCTCTATTGTCGCCTGCGCTTCAAACTCAGCTATCGGGATGTGGCGGAACTTTTCTGGCTGCGGGGCTTTCACTTCACTCATGAAACCTTGCGTGATTGGAGCGAGCGCTTTACCGCTGAGTTGGCTGAGCAAATTCGGATCAAACGGAAGCGCACCTTTGGTCGTGTCTGGTATGTAGACGAGACCTATATCAAAATCCAGGGAAGATGGTGCTACCTCTATCGCGGCATCGACGAGTACGGCAACCTGCTAGACGTGCGGCTGAGTGAGCACCGCGACGGGGAAGCCGCCAAAGCGTTTTTCGAGCCGGTCGCGGAATTGCTGCCCGAGCTGCCCGAGCCTGTGGTAACCGACGGCCATAGCAGCTATCCGCGTGCCATTTCAGAAGTCTTGGGCAAAGCTGTCCAGCATGAGGTGTCCAAGTCGTTCCACAACCCAGTGGAGCAAAGTCATCGGAAACTGAAGCCGCGACACGACCCGACGATGGGCTTTAGCAACGTCGAGACGGCGGGTTATTTCTGTGAAGCAGTAGAGTAGCTGAATCAGTTTTTGCGTGTGCGTCGGTACAGGACAGAATTCGTGTCTTTACCAGAGCACAGAAGCCAGATCCAAGCTCGGATGGGCGAACTCAGAGACATGATAAAGGCGGCATAAGAACAAGGATGAAGTGGATCGCCATGTCAGCGATCGCTTCTTTTCCAGTTCAGGTAATCAATTCTGACACTTAGAAAGAAAGTGGACGCCTTATTGTTGTTTTCTGTGCTGTTGCTATATGAAGGCCTATCACAAAAGTTAATTTGGCAGTCCTATGATAACTTCAGATATTCTGTTTGGTATGAATTAAGTTGATGTGAATTAAGTGAGTATTTGTAGGAAATTGCCAATGCTTCTCTCTGTCTCTGCTAATTACTGGCGCATGTTGTTGTGGCTCATGGTTACAGTGCCCTGCGTATTTGGCGGTGGCTCAATTCCCTCAACAGCTCAGATTATCCCGGACGACACGCTCGGGGCGGAAGCTTCGACCGTGCTATCGCCCAACCCTGTGACCCAGCATATTGAAGGGGGCGCAACGCGCGGGAGCAATCTTTTCCACAGTTTTCAAGAATTTAATGTGGGCGATGGGCAGGCAGTTTATTTTGTCCCCAATGATGAGGCGATCGCCAATATTTTGACGCGGATGACTGGCGCAAATGCGTCAAATATTTTTGGCACGTTAGGGGTGCTGAATAGCGGGGCCAACCTTTGGGTATTGAATCCCAACGGCATCATATTCGGTGCCGATGCATCGCTCGATATCAATGGCTCATTTTACGCGACGACAGCTGAGGCAATTCCTCTGGGCGACGTTGGAGCCTTTAGTGCTGTGGCACCGGCGAGCAGCCCGCTGCTGACGGTTCATCCAGAGGTGTTTTTTAACAGCTTTTTGCATGAGAGTTCGGGAAGTATTGTCAATAGTGCTGACTTGATGGTGGATCAGGAACAGTCGCTTGTTCTTCTCGGCGGCACACTCACAAGCGATGGGCTTCTGGTGGCACCGGGGGGACTGGTCGAGATTGCTGCAGTTGGCGATGTTGATATTAACGGCATTAGCACAGCCGCCGTTGGTGAAGGTGCAGTTGGCGGCGATATTTCAATTTCTTCCATATCAGGCGATATTGAGGCTAGCTCCCTGAGTTCATATGCGTTTTCGTATGCGAGTAGCGTGGGGCGTGGCGGCAATATTGCGATCGCTTCGGAATCTGGCAATATCACAGCGACATCCTTCGATTCATCCTCATTTTCAGTCTTAGCGACAGCCGATGATGGAGGCACCATTACGATTTCTTCCGTATCAGGCGATATCGCGGCTGAAGACTTGCGGTCATACTCGCTTTCATTTGAGGGTGATGCTGGCAATGGGGGTGCTAATTCCGTTGCTTCGGAGTCTGGGAACGTCACGGCTGCATCCTTCGACTCATCTTCATTTTCATCCCTAGCAACCGCTGGTGATGGAGGCACCATTACGATTTCTTCCGTATCAGGCGATATCGCGGCTGAAGACTTGCGATCGTATTCGGTTGCATTTGAGGGTGATCAAGGTCGGGGAGGGGCGATTTCGGTCGCTTCGGTCTCTGGCTATATTACGGCTGACTCTTTGAATGCATTCTCGGCATCGGAATTTGGCGTAGCGGGCAGTGGGGGTAACATTTCGGTCGTTTCAGAATCTGGGAACCTCATGCTCGAAGAGTTGAGATCAAATTCACGCTCATTCTATGGCACTGCTGGTAATGCAGGCGACATTAACGTCGCTTCGACATCAGGCGACATAACCACCGATACTTTAGCCGCCGTTTCAATTTCTGAAAACGGGACTGCAGGCAATGGCGGCAACATTTCCGTTCGATCGGAAGATGGCAATATTGATGTTCATAGGATCGATGTAGACTCGCTCTCGACCTATGGGACTACGGTAAATGGTGGTAACATCCTTATCGCTTCTACATCTGGTGATATTGAAGCGCGGAATCTAGATACAGTATCGGTCTCTGGCTTTGGTAATGCAGGCAACGGCGGCAATATTTCAATTATCTCTGAAGATGGCGACATTGCAGTTCGAACTTTGTCGACAAATTCGTTTTCGCAATTGGGCAATACTGGCAATGGAGGCGATATTTTTATTAGCGCTACAAACGGTAATCTGCAGGGAATACCCGTAGGAGTTGTGGATTCTCCTACGAGGTTCAGAGCCTATTCGCTGAGCAGGGGAGAAGGAACCACGGGCCAGGGTGGCAGTGTTTCCCTAGAGGGCGACACCATTTCGGACATAGCAATTTTTACGCTGTCGCTTAACGATGGTGATGGCAACACAGGGCAGGGTGGAAGCGTTGTCCTGGATGGAAGCGTCATTTCGGATGCCGAGATAGTCACCGTATCCGAAACTGAAACGTCGGGTAATGTAGACATTCGCAGTTCTGATGGCAGCTTAGTGCTGGATAACTTGCGCCTAGTGACAACAGGGCAGGTGCAGATTCAAGATCCGACGTCAGGGAGCACTGACTTGATTACCCTCGACCTCGATAATATTAGTCAGTCAGGTAACACGACCATCACCAGCCCTGGCGACATCGTATTCAACAATGTCCAGATTCAAAGCGATGCCAATGGTGACGAACCCGCTGGCAATATCACCGTCACAAGTCCAGGCCAGGTTATATTCAGCAATAGCTTACTCAGCAGTAACGCTAATAGCGATGGTAATGCGGGCGAAATCATCGTCAATGCCGATCGCCTGAACCTGGGGAATGGCGCGAGCTTCTTTGCCGAAACGTCGGGGGCAGGGACTGGGGGCGATATTGTGATTAACGCCACTGACAGCGTCTTTTTAGGGGAAGGGGTGCAGGACTTTGCCCCGATTATCTCCGTGGAGGCGAGCGGTGCGGGGCAACCAGGGAATATCGCCATCAACACCCCCAACTTTGTGCTGTCTGAGACGGCCCGCATTACGGCGACAGCGACGGCAACAGCCACCAATACTGAGCGAGGCGGTAGCATTACCTTGAGTGCTGACCAAATGGATTTGGCCGGGACGGTGGGCGTCTTTGCTGAAACTCAGGGGCAGGCTCCGGGAGGCATTTTAACCCTGCAGCCTTATCAAACGAATCCTGGCCTGGACTTGACCTTGGCGGAGGGGGCACAGGTGTCGGCTTCAACCGACGGTAGCGGGCGAGGCGGGAGCCTGCTAGTTAAGGCTCCCAATACGATTGAAATCAGTGGCCCAGGGCGTTTGGAGGTAACAACTAGCGGTAGCGGGGAAGCAGGTGACATAACCGTCGAGGCCGATCGCGTTATGCTCGCGGATGGGGTGATGCTTTCAGCAGCCACCAGCGGGTCTGGCCCTGGCGGTGATATTACGTTTAACGTAGCTGAGCGTCTCGAAATTAATGACAGTACCGTGGCCTCTAGTACCGGCCCCGAGTCGACGGGACGCGGGGGGAACATCAATTTCACACCCGACACCACTGATATTGTTCTCCGCAACAGTCACATTACTGTTGACTCTGCCGGTACAAATCGCGGCGGGGACGTCACCCTGACGGCAAACGGCCTTGCTTTGGATAACAGTGAAATTACCGCTACCACAGCGAGTAATGATGGCGGCAACCTGACTTTGACGCTGGCCGACATCTTGTTTTTAAGCGACAACAGCCTAATTTCGACCGAAGCGGGCATTGAGGGGGCGGGCGGCGATGGCGGCAACATCACCATTGCCAGCAACTTTGTTTTGGCGATCGCCGATGAAAATAACGACATTATCGCCAATGCCTTCGACGGCGATGGGGGTGCGATTAACATTGATGCGATTAGTATTTTGGGGTTGACGGAAAGGAGTGGTTTCACAACTGCGCAGTTGAGGGGCAATACCTCGAGCGATGTCAGCGCTAGTTCGCAATTCGGCACGTCGGGTTCGATCACGTTTAATGAAGCGATCGCGAACCCAGAACAGGGATTAACGACCCTAGCCGACAACTTTGTTGATCCGAATACCCTAATTGCCAATAGCTGTATTGCCCGTAGCCGTGTGCCCAATCAGGGCAGTTTTACCATCACAGGCCGTAGCGGCTTGCCTCTACAACCTGCTGATACCAGTTCCTTCCGCTTTGTGGATAGCGGTGTGCGATCGCTCCCCTCAGACACCACAGCCGCGATTGCGATGTCTGCCGAACCAGGCGACACTGACCGCGTGATGGAGCCAGATGGTGTGTATCAGCTTGCCGATGGTCGCTTAGTGCTGAGTCATCGATGCGATGATGCTGAGCTGGACTAGGACCGCTACGCGGAATTCAAAATGCAAAAGGCAAAATTCAAAGTGCAAAAGGCAAAACCACCTTATACTTCTGCCGTCGAATACTAGACCGGATCCCGTTGTTTACCTTTATCCACGAGTCGTATGAGTAACCGACGCTTGCGCCTGATAGGGAAACTGTTTTGTTTAGCAGCTCTGACGCTAGTCATTTCGCTGGCGGCACCGATGCGAGTCTTGGGGCCGCTTGTGGCTGTGCCAACCGGCAGTGCAGCTCAGCTTGTGCAACGAGGCGTTGATGCTTATCAAGCGGGACAATTCACAACAGCGATCGCCCATTGGCAAGAAGCTCTGACCGCGTATCCGGCCGCCAGTGAACCTGACAATCGAGCGGTTATTCTGCAAAACTTGGCCCAAGCCTATCAGCAAACAGGTCGATATCCCGAGGCTCTGGCCCATCAGCAAGAACGGGTCGCCATCTATCAATTGACCCAAGCCTGGGCTGTAATGGCTCCCGCATTAACAGAACAAGCGCAGCTATATCTGTATCAGGGTGAACCACGTCAGGCGATCACGCTCCTATGTGGTGCGACCAACGCTGATGTGACCTGTTTGGCTGGTAGCGCGATCGCTCTGGCTGAGGCGATGGGTGATCGGCACACTCAGGTTGCTGCCCTCGGCGTGTTGGGCGAAGCCTATCGGAATTTCCAGGCGTTTGA
Source organism: Leptolyngbyaceae cyanobacterium (assembly GCA_050330865.1). Lineage (GTDB taxonomy): Bacteria > Cyanobacteriota > Cyanobacteriia > Phormidesmidales > Phormidesmidaceae > SIO1E4. The sequence goes on along the minus strand of JBHJHM010000082.1, from coordinate 9,717 downwards.
CCAGGCGATCGCCTACGCTGAAACCCGCGGACTGGCCCTAGCTGAAGCACTGACGGATGTCCCCTTGATGGCGTCCTTGCATGGCAGCATTGGCTATACCTACAGTCAACAAGCTCGCGCGGGCTATCAACGGGCGAATGCCGCCGCGCAACGAGGGGCCAACCGGGTGGCTCAGGGATTGTATGATGCGGCTTGGCAAAGCGATCAAGCGGCTCAGCAGCATCTGGAGCAAAGCTTGGCACTGTTTCGATCGCTGCAGGATGTTGAAGGTGAGTTGCAAGCGCTGATGGGGTTGTTTGATCTTCTGAGCCGTTCGGAACTGACGCCTGACGCTCTGGATTTAATGCAAGCAGCCGCTTCTCTTTGGGAAACGCTCCCCGATAACCGTGCCAAAGTGGCTTTAGCTATACGTCTGGCCAAGCACCCTCAACCGCTAGTGGCTGCTGCTGGTCCGACGGGGAAGCCCCTATCAACGGCGAATAGCCAATCCTCAATTACGCGCTGTAAGGATATTACGATCAATGCCCAGACGCAACAGCGACTCACAGTGGCTGTTGACTTGGCTAAATCACTGGAGAATACGCGCCTTCAGTCCTTTGCCTTGGGTGAACTCGGTCATCTGTATGAGTGTCGCGGCGATTATAGGCAAGCACTCAACTATACCCAGGAGGCCCGCTTAGCCGCCCATGATGCCTTCCTCGCCGTCGATGGCCTGCACCTGTGGCAGTGGCAAGCTGGGCGGCTTTATCAAAAGCTTGGACAAACTGCCGAAGCGATCGCGGCCTATGAGCAGGCAACCGCCACCTTAGAAACGGTTCGCAGCCAGATTTTGGCTACGGCTAAAAACCTGCAATTTGACTTTCGCGATGCTGTTATGCCCGTGTATCAAGAGTTAGCTGATTTACAGTTAGCCCAAATCCCATCGGCCCAGCTGATTGAGCCTCAGACGGGGGCCGGTCAGGCATTGGGAGCGTCTTTAGGCAGCATTGATGCCCTGCAGCTAGCCGAATTGCAGAATTATTTCGGCAGTGACTGTGTTATCCCCGTCGCGTCGCGTCGTCTGGATGACGTTGCTGAACCCGATGCGATCGCCCCTCAAGACCCGGCCAACTCGCCTCTGGGACAATCGACAGCGCTGATCAGCACCATTATCCTGCCCGAACATACCGCCGTAACCCTGACTCTGCCCAATGGCCAGCGGTATCTGCAGTGGATTGACTTGAATGAAAACACACTGCGTCAGGAAATCCTTGACCTACTGCGCGAACTCCAAGATTGGGGCGAACTCGATTTTAATCCTGAGCGATCGCAGCGCATGTACGATCGCCTGATTCGACCTTTTGAGGCCATCCTGACCCAAGCGGAGGCAATCGATACGCTCGTTTTTGTCCAGGACGGCCTCTTCCGCACGCTCCCGATGGCGGCGCTGCACTCGGGCAGTGAGTATTTGATCGAGCGCTATGCGATCGCAACGGCTCCCTTGCTTAGTCTGAATGTGCTAGAACCGACAGACGTCAATCGCTTGCAGGCATTGTTTGTGGGCGTAACTCAGCGATCATGGGTCAACGGCAACTCTTTTCCCGCCCTCGCTTTTGTTGCTGAGGAGGCTGCTAAAGTCGAAGCCCAACTCCCAGATACCACCTTGCTTTTGGATCAGGAACTGGATTTGGATCAGATATCGCTCAAAGAAGCTTTAACCGCTTCGCTGCAAAGCGACCCCTACTCAATTCTGCACATTGCGACTCACGGCAAATTTGCGGCTGAATCAGAAAATTCCTTTCTGGTGCTCGGGCCAGACAGTGTCATCACCCTCGGTGAATTGGATACCCTCATCCGTGAGGTCTCACCCAATACCGACCCCCTAGAGTTAATCGTCTTAAGCGCCTGTCAGACCGCAACGGGGGATGACCGAGCCGCCCTGGGACTTGCTGGCGTGACGATTCGGGCGGGCGCTAAGAGTGCGATCGCGACTCTTTGGTCGGTTAGCGATGCAACAACTGCTGAGCTTGTCGATGAATTCTATCGGGGACTCATTCATAAGGGTTTGCCTAAAGCTAAAGCCCTGCAGCAGGCTCAAAAACATATCCTTGAGAGCATTGGTCGCAAGGCAAGTCCAGGACGTTGGGCACCCTTTACCCTCGTAGGCAATTGGCAATAGAGGCAAAAATAACTTCCCTCACTTTCTCAATTCGGTAATTCTGATAGCTGCTGGGCAATCAACCGCAGTTGTGCGCTGAAGGGCCATGGGTCGGAACTTGAAGCCTCAGAAAGGGCTTCCAAATCAGCCAAATCCTCGATTAGCGACACCTGTATAGCTTGGGAAGCTTGATTGGCTGGGTCCAGGGACGCGAACGCGATCGCGTCGTACCAAAGGCCGCTTTGGGCCAAGTCAAGGGCATCTTCTAGGCGACTGGTAGCTAAAGTACTGCCTATTACTTGAGGCGTTACCATCAGCTCAGCCCTAGCCAGCATAAAGTTTGAAGGATCGTCTTCATCGCAGCCCAGACTCACGCTCCAGATGTAGCGATCGCCTGGTATCAAGCCAGGTTCATTGGGGGGCAAGGCAAAGGTCATGACACCTGAAGCGTTGGGTAAAGCTGTTTCAAATACTTTGATGGGATCACCAGCGCTATCCACTTGATAGAGGGCAAACGTGATCGTTGGTTCACTCACCGCAAGTCCACCAACATTAGGCACAAACCAAGTAAAGGTTGGATGAGTAAACGCTGTTTGCCCAACATGCTGGCTCGGTGCCAGCGGCAGCAGAGCCAAGTCAGCGTCTTCAAGGTCCGCATCTGAGTCTTCCATAATGCAGCCACGAACGCCCGTCGTTGTAACCCGCCCGCCCGATGATTGCCCTGACCCCGCAGGAGGCTGATAGTTACCGGAAGCCAGCACCGGCAGGGTTAGCAGTGCGCTCAGTAAAGTTCCGAGCATCGCTAGCTTGGAAGCCTTTCGCACAATCAACAGACTGCTGTCAGTTGTTGTTGAAGCACATGGCCCAACGCCTTGAGACTGTCTATGGGGGTTTAAGACCTGTCTGTGAAATCCAGTGAAAAGAGTGTGCATAACCTAAATTCCTAAATATTGATTGAACTCATAGCTTGTACTTCGTAACGCCAAGAAGCAATTGCCGAGAACAGCAATCAATTTTGATGAGAGGTAGTTGCCATTTAGATTAAGACATCTGCAAAGCTGTACCCTTTTCACAGAACGAATGTCCTCCTGCCCTCTGCCTTCTGCCTTTCGCGATCAGACTCGGTATCACTTCTTTCCCCAACGCCTCCCGAAACGTCTCCCGAAACGTCCCAAGGGCCATCGATTCTGGGCTTTGACTGGCCATCGCAGCTCACATACGGTGCCGGCTGGATCATTGGGGTAACGTTGAAACGTCCCTCTGAGTGCTTGGGCGATCGCAATCGCTTGCCGAGTACCTTCCCCGGCAACCTGATTTCTCTGGGATCCCTGCTGTTCACTGATACCGACACCATTATCGGCTACGCAAATCACGTTCTCATGCTCAATTTGTTTGCAGATAATCTTTAGCCGCGTTGCTCCCTTGGCATGGCGTCCAACATTGCAGAGAGCCTCCTCAAAGAAAACAGCCACGCCCTGTTTTTGTTCTGAAGAGAGACCGGTTTCGGTCATCGGCTCAAACTGGTTAACATGCAGCTTGATGCTAGCAAAGCAGGGCAAGTCCCGTCGTAGGGTATCGTTGTAGACCTGATACAGTAGCTCATCAAGGGGTTCAGTCAAATCAACGGCCAACTCACCAATCAAATGCAGCTGACTTTCCGGGGCCAATGGGCCTTGCCGTATCCATTTATAGACGGTTCGCATCTCCAGGTTTAAGCGCTCCAACTGACTGCGAAGGGCAGCATGAGAATAGTCATCGGTTTGGGTAATTTGCAGCGCATACGCCAAAGTCTGCAGGGGGCCATTGTGAATAATGCTGTAAGTTTGGTCAATTAGGCGCTGTCGATCTTTGATGCGCTGCTTAATATATTGCCCGTACCAGTAGAAACTGTATAGAACGACCCCGTTAAAAAAGCAGATAAATCCCGCTGGAACTATGGGCAGCCACCAGCCCTGCAGCAGCAGGAGGTACGCGATCAAAAAGAGGCAGGCGCAGGCACAAACAATAACCACTAGGTGTAGTAACGGCAAGCGGATGAGTCGGCTCAAGCCAATCCCAATCAGCCCCCAAAGGATAATCCAGCCATACTCCCAGATCGCCGGCATTGTTTTGAGGATAGGGCGATCTTCCAGAACCGCACCTAAAATTTGGCTAATGGCATGGGCCTGGATTTCGACCCCTGAAACTAAACCGGGATTAGACGCTGCCGCAACATTCGAGTTAACGAAATCTTTGGCACTTCTAGCCGTAACGCCAATGAGGACAACGCGATCGCTAAACCACTCGGCAGCAACATCCCCTGCTAAAAGATCCCCCAATGAAACCTTCCGAAATGGCGTGGAACCGCTGCGAAAGTTAATCAAAACGACGGGATTAAGCCCCACTCCGTGCGTCACATAGCTCCGCGAACGCGAATGGGCTGACGCTAAAGTGACGGTATCGAATTGCATCGCGACAGGATCCTGGGGGCTATTAGCCAACACAAAGCCCTGCTCAGCTAAGTAGTGCGACGCCAGTAAAATTGTGAATGAAAAACGATACTGGCCATTAATATCGGGATTGCCTAATAAGCTACGCCGCAAAACGCCATCATTATCGAGAATGGCATCGGCAAATCCCACCTGCTCTAAAGGAATGTCGGGAGGAGCCGCTATAGTAGGTGGGATAATTCGATCCACGACATAAATATTGTCATTATTCAGAACCGTTTCAATCAAGGCTTGATAACTGCTAGTTTCAGCATTCTTCGAAAGTGTTTGGTTCTCTAAAGTAGGAAAGTCACGAAAGATATCTAAGCCAATTGCATTAGGTTCATAGCTTTGGATCTGCTGCAGCGCCTCGACAACTAAACTATTAGGTAATGGATAAGCGCCAGCTGCTTGAATATCTCCATCAGTGACTTCAACAATTGTGATGCGCTCATCCATTCCTTCGGTTGGACGCCATCGGAGTAACCAGTCAAAGGTCTTCAACTCGAGTCCCTGCAAGGCACCGAAATACCTGGCTAGCACCAGGACAGTAATGGTGAAAATCCCAGCGTAGAGAAACCGCCTTTGGGGAGTATATGAGGTAGACCAAAACCAGTTCATAGCTCAAATCACCATCTTAGACACCTGAATACTTAGTCCAGCAAGCCTACTTCACGAGCCCGTATCCCAGTCTGAATGCGGGTATTTTTACCCTCTTCGGGATAGACTTCAAGGGCATCTTGCAGATTGCGCCAATAGTGGCGGACGCTGCGCTCCGCTACGTGGAGTTTTTGAGCGATCGCTCTGTCTTGTAAGCCTTCTTGAAAGGCCAGCCTGAGCATCTCAATCCATTCCGGCTTTACCTCTAGAGCGGTTCGCATTTCGGGTGGGGTATAAACGACGCCCTGTAAAGCCCACTCGATTCTTTGCAGCAGCGTTTCTAGGGGCAAGCTTTTGTCGGTAATCGTGAAGCCGCCGTGATGTTGGTCGATGCGCGGCTTGATGCGAATCAGGGTTCTAACGTGGGCCGTTTGGACGGCAAAGTTACCGTCGGGATAGCGATCTAGCAGTTGCCGTAACAGTTTAATGCCGGTATCCGGCAGGGGGAACTCGTCAGCCGTCGATGCGGGAATGGATAGGTCGGTGATGACCAGTTCTGGCGATATTTGCTCCAGTTGATGCTGAACTTCTTCAAGGGTTTTGGCGATCGCAACTTCTACAGCAGGATACGCCTGCCTCAACGCTTCAGCGATGCCCCGCAGAATCGCGTCATGATCGTCAATCAGCAGAAAACCCCGATCCGACTTGATTTGCTTGTTGACCATATCAATAGGCTCCGATCAACCACTCATTCATTGCTTTGGATCAGGTCAACTATACCAACCCAGCGATTGACGCCAAGGACAGAGTAACGAAGTTTGATGGATTGGCTAACTTATGCGATACCTCAATCCTTTACCTACTCAGCATCTGGCAGTGGTTTGCCGCTTTTAGCCATAATCATTTGCCGCTTTTGGCCAGCTTAGGTGCCGCTCCTATCGCTTGGTTCTGACAAATTCTGGTCATTCAGTTGAGTCATCTACCCAATTCTTTGCCGCTACCACCCCTATTTCTTGATACATTGCACCCCTGACTTCTTGCTAAGAAATTCCTATCGTAAGAGGCATGAAAGAACGAATCACTTTTACGTACCTTTCACTTTCAAGCTTTTTATCTAAGGTGATTTTTCACTTTAATTAGGAGTATTCCATGACACGTCTTGACTTCGACTTACAGTTTGAAACAACCGATCAAAATAGCTTTGGCGGAAAGTTGGCATACACAGATGATCGGTTCATAGGATTGAATTTTGATCGGGGATTTAATGGCCAAGTGCCGCTTCCTGTTATCCGCGATCTTAATTATCGCGTATTTGCTGAAGGTAAAGTTGGTTTTCAAAGTACGCTGGATTTGAATGATGGAACCGTTGATGCGGTTATGCCAGTTGACTTATTCTTCGACCTGCCAGATGAAGTGCCAGCCGTTGGCGAAACTTTGACGATTCAATCAGGATTCTCTTTTGGAACTGCCGACGTAACGAATGCAGGCCCATCCTTTAAAACCTTAAGTCCTAGCGTCGCCTATGATCTGGATCTGCTCTTTGATGTTGACTCTGGTGTTAGCGTTACAGGCCCCATAAACTTTCAAATAATCTTCGATCGCGATGAAACCATTGAGTTAATTAGCTTTGATAGCACTAAGCCGCTTTCGCTTGACATCGAGAATTCTTTAAGAGAAATTAATGCCTCAATTCCTAATTTGCAAACCATTGGAGCTGAGAGTTCTCCAGGTTCAAACCGTTTCGTATCCTCAGGCAGAGAGGATTTTGCCCGCGCGGCTCTTGATTTAGATGGTGTTGTTACTAACATCTTAGGTCTGCCGCCACTTGAGGGAAGTAGAACACTTATCGACACTGAGTTCAGGATTCTTCCCTTCCTGCCTAAAATCAAGGTTCAAGCTGCTGCTGAATACAATATTTTGGATGTTGAAGCTGCAATCGGTTTAGCACTGAGTCAAGAATTTTCGCTAGATAATATTACCCTGCCTGCAATCCTTACCCTTGAAGATGGCACAACGATTCCCTTCAATGTCGGTGAAGCTATCAACATTACCGTACCCGAGAATATTGGCCATGCCCTTGATATAGATGCCTCGATTGATTTCAATGCATTGCTCAGGAACGAAACAAATCTGGAATTAGATGCGGATCTGGATTTGCATGCAGGCAAGCTTGGGCTTAACACAAGTGTTGGCGATGTTTCGGTTGGTCCCCTCGTTGACGAGAGTCTGAATTTTTTCAATCGGTCATTTGAATTATTTGATCACACCTTTGCTTTGGGTGGCTTTAACCAAGAAGAAATCAGCTTTGAAGTAGATATTGCCATTGCTTCTCTGCGTGGGACTCCTGGTAATGACAATATCACTGGAACAGCGGCAGATGAACGGATTGATGCGATGGCTGGTGACGATATTGTCGCTGCCGGACCGGGCGATGATATCCTTCTGGGTGGCAATGGCGACGATACCCTTGATGGTGGCTTTGGCTTCGATGTCATCGATGGCGGTGCAGGGATTGACTCCACCACTTACGACTTCTACTCTGGCCCCATTATCGCTGACCTGCAGTCAGGCGTCGTGAGTTTTCCCGGCAATTCAACCAGCACAGACACCCTCATCAGTATTGAGAACCTGGTTGGAACCCGAGGCAATGACACCATTGCTGGTGGTACCGATGACAATCGCCTTTTTGGCGGCGATGGCGATGATGTTTTGCGGGGCGATCGCAACCAGCGCTCGGCTCAAGATGGCAAATCTGGCGGCAATGACTACCTTGATGGAGGTGCTGGGAACGATCGCATCGGTGGCAAAGGAGGCGACGATACGCTGCTGGGCGGGACCGGCGATGACCACCTCTGGGGTGATGATGGCGACGATGTGCTGCGAGGGGGCTTAGGTGATGATCGGTTGGTAGGTGACAACGATTCCAAAGGTACGGGGAGTGACACCTTTGTGCTGGCTCGCGGCGAAGGCACCGATACCATCCTTGACTTTGAAATCGGTATTGACTTTATCGGCTTGGCTGACGGCCTTACCTTCGGCGATTTAACCTTTGCCGATAACGCCATCCAAGCTAACAACGAAACCCTTGCCATCTTGCAGGGGGTCAACACGGCTATCCTGTCGGCAAGTACTTTCATTCCGGCCTAGGTGATCCGTTTTGAGGCGATCGCCCCTGAACAAGGCGATCGCTCTTTAATGCTAACCCTATGACCATGCGGGTTGTGTTGCGAGTTAGGCATCAGAATCCGTCCTAGCAGGCATCACCAGCGTACGAGCTTGAATACTGTGTAAAGCCTGGTGGTAATCGCCCTGATCGATTCGGTGTATGGCCTACGTCACAGCGGAGCTAGGGATCAATCATCGCACTGAGGTTGTGGGTTAAACTCATCGACGGAGTCGCCCCCGCCGATGGTCTTCAGAACCGGACATGCGGTAGGGTAGGCGACCAGCGAGTTGCTTGATAAGCACTTTTCCAATCGCCCCCCTCCAAACCACGCATGACCGTTTCCGTATCACGTGGCTTTCCAGTGAACTATTTCGCGATGGGGGTTTGGTCGTACTGCCCTGAGTGAATGGCTTGATGACACGCTTGGCAAACCACTAAGGTTTTACGTTTTCGGGCTGCCATCGCTTTTACCCAATTTGGTTTAGGCGTTTGTCCAGTGCGTTCCAAATCGGCGAGCTTGCGAATATGGTGTACTTCAATCTTTTCAGTCGCACCACACAGCTCACAAACTTGGGCCAGTAGACGTTGTGTCACCTCGCTACGCTGACTCCAGGGCATGGTTCACTTCAGAGTTACACTTCTGTGGCGATCCGGTAGTCTAAAGACTTGTCGTCAGCCCCCTCAATGATCACCGAGCATGAGTCCGAGCCCCTTCATCGCTGCCAGCTTACCCCCTGATATTCGCAAGGACATCGCCATTCAGGTGCTCTCCCGATCCGAACCCGTTAGCCATCTAGCCGACCAGCACCAGGTCAGCCGAAAATTCATCTATCAACAAGGGCAAAAAGCTCAGCAGGCACTAGATGAGTCGTTTGCTTCGGCCCCAGCCGATGACGACGTTCTCTTCTATCTACCGGTCACCCAAAACTGGCTATTCCAACTGATTCTAGGATTAGTCCTGATTTGCCACAGTTCCTATCGCGGCGTGGTTGAGCTGTTTCGCGATTTGCTCGATCTGCCGATCAGTGTGGGCACCGTCTACAATCGCCTCCAAGACACAGTGGCGACTGCGACTGCAATCAATCAAGCCCAAGACCTCGCGGGGATTGAGGTGGGACTGCACGACGAAATATTTCAGTCAAATCACCCGGTGCTGGTCGGGGTCGATGCCGTCTCCACCTACTGTTACCTCCTCCAAGAGGTCAAGCGTCGCGATGAAGACACTTGGGGTTGGCACCTCTTGGAAGTTGTGGAACAAGGCTTCGCCCCCGACTACACCATTGCTGATGGGGGCAGCGCGTTACGAGCCGGTCAGAAAGCGGTGATGCCAGACATCCCCTGCCATG
>JBHJHM010000081.1:0-55759 GCA_050330865.1 Leptolyngbyaceae cyanobacterium | reverse complement strand
AAGGGACTATCAAAGGCTAAATCCATTGATGCATAAGGATTACACGCTCTTCAACCCCTTTAGGGGTTTGAGTCAGTGAGCCCTGACACTTTCAGTGCAGGGCGGTGTTTAGCGGTTTCCCGGCCAAGTGCAAGATCTGAGTTTTACACCTTATGACGAAGAGACCGAACGCTGACGGGTTTGGGTGATGCGGTAGCTCAGCAAAATAACTGGCAGGAGTCCGACCATTAAAATTGCGAGTGCTGGGGCAGCAGCTTCTACCAGACGCTCGTCTGAAGCATATTGATAAACCCGAACGGCCAATGTGTCGAAGTTGAAAGGACGAATCACGATGGTCGCGGGTAACTCCTTCATCACATCCACAAACACGAGCATAGCAGCGGTAAGCATACTCCCACTGAGCAGGGGCGCGTGGACTTTTAGTAGCGTTGTGAGCGGACTGTTGCCCAAGCTGCGCGAAGCATCGTCTAGGCTAGGTCGAATTTTAGTCAGTCCAGATTCTACGGTGTTTAAGGCCACTGCCAGAAAACGCACTAGGTAGGCAAAAATCAGAGCTGCTACGGTGCCACTGAGCAAAAGGCCGGGGGAAACGCCCAAAATCTGTTCTGCTACCGCCGCGATCGCATTGTCTAACCGTCCAATCGGGATCAGAATTCCGATCGCAATTACAGCACCTGGAATCGCGTATCCCAACGACGCAGTTTGGACGCCTAGTTGTACACCTGGATCCGGCTGCAGCCTTGCCCCATAGGCTAAAACCAAGGCTAGAACAATACCCAAACCAGCACTGATGCCAGCCAAAATGAGACTATGACTCGCTAGCTCAAAGAACTCGGCGTCTAATGTTTGGTCGAGATTGGCTACCGTCATCCAAAGCAACAGACCCGCAGGCAGCAACAGACCCAGAACAATAGGCAAACCACAAATTGCCACCGCGATCGCGCCCCGCCACCGCTGTAATGCATACGCGCATTGGCTACGGTGCTGGCCGGTTGACTGATAATATCGGGCCTGCTGTCGCGATAGCCGCTCCAAGAAAATTAGCGCCGCGATAAAGAGCAGCGACACGCCCGCTAGCTGGGTCGCGGCCAAACGCTCACCCATGCCCAGCCAAGTCCGATAAATTCCAGTGGTAAAGGTTGGAACGCCAAAGTATTGAACCGTCCCAAAGTCGTTTAGGGTCTCCATGAGAGCCAGTGCCGTACCTGCCGCGATCGCAGGGCGCGCTAACGGTAAAGCGACCTTAAAAAAACTGCGCCACGGACCGCATCCCAGAGTGCGACTGGCTTCCACAGCACAAACAGACTGCTCCAAAAACGCGACCCGTACCAGCATGTAGACATAGGGGTATAGCACCAGACTAAAGAGGACAATGGCTCCCCCCAGCGATCGCACGTCCGGAAACCAATAGTCGGCTGCATTTTGCCAGCCAAACCAGCCACGCAACGTCATCTGTACGGGGCCGTAATACTCTAAAAAATCGGTGTAGGCATAAGCCAGCAGATAGGCAGGTGCGGCTAAGGGTAGCAGCAGTGCCCATTCAAAAATCCGCCGCCCTGGAAAATCACACAAGGTGACCAGCCAAGCTGTACTGATTCCTAGCAGCAGCACTCCGATGCCGACACCTACCATCAACCCCAGCGAATTCATTACATAGCCCGGCAAAACAGTCGTAGCGAGGTGTCCCCAGACGCTGTCTGTGGTATCTGTACTTAGGTGACTGAATGCTCCCAATAGCACGCCGATAAGGGGAAGTGCCATGAGGAAAGCGATCGCCAGTACTGCGAGTGTCCATCCCGAGAATGATATGCCCTGAACTCGCCAGGTATGTCGAAGCCGCCCAATGGGTGTAACTGCCATGAAGTCGTGGTCTCTATTGCAAGTAAGCTGCAGTAATGTGCTGCTATAGCTTTACTGGAGAATAGCGCCTATTAGAACCAATTTGCAATTAGAAACCGCTGAGCGTCACTATTTCATTTCACTCAGAACCTCAGCAAAAACCATTTTAGAAAGAATCAAGATTCCTAAGACAAACTACAGCCTCATCCCAAATATCGTGGCAGTCATCGCGAATGGGAAACTGATCCGCTGAGACTACAGCTGTGACAATAACTCTCATTTGGGAAAGACACCCTGCAAGTCTGCGCTTGCTTATCCTCAAGCGGGTAATTATCCAATCAATAGGGCTACGCAAGAACGCTGCGATACTGCTCTGGGAAATCTATGTCGCAGCTGGCAGCTAAAAGTTACGACTACGGCTACCAATGTCCACCTGTGTGGACTGTTGTATTAGAGGCATTGAGAACCTGCGGAGGCATGCTTAGCCCCATCGGCAGGGATCAAAAATAGATCTTTAGAGCGCAAAAAGATGCAGTGTTACTGCACCTTTCTGTATCAAAATTTACTTTCGTTAGAAAGGTAACTACCGCCAAGTACGTTCACCCGATTCATCCACTCGTGTCTGGCGAATCACGTCTGAAATTTCTTCTGCATCATTAACATGGTGCAGCGCTTTCTGGCCTTCTTCGGGATCCTCTACGACAAAATAAGTAGGTACAACAGCATGATCGCCTGTGATATCAGGTGCATCTACGGCGACTTGTTTGGCTTTTTCCTCAAGCGGTTTTTCGGGGCTGGGGCGATCGCCTGGGTTAACAGCTAAATCTTCTTGCTCAAGGGTCGCTTTATGAGACGCCCTTTGCTCTGGCGCAACCTCCTCAGGGTTCAAGGGCTGGCGAACCGTATCTTGACTAGATGAATCAGAAGCTTGTTTAGTTTGACTATTCATTTGTATTCTTCAACTGCAATATATTAATTTCTAAATTGTGAATTTCTATTACATATTTCATCTCCCAAAAGTAGCAGCTTTGTCTAACTATCGACAGCAAAATGGATGAGAAGGTTGCTCTCTCAATGAGAATTGTTAGATAAAGCGATTCGTGATAGTTCTCTCTTTAGAAGGTTTCCATACCAATGACATAATTGCCCATCTCTACGCATAGGAGAGCCCAAAGAGTACAGTGACTGTCTCTGCTTGTCTTTTCTGGAAATGGTTTTAGGAACGTTCAAATGAGCGAAGCTACCTGTAGGAGCACTAATCGAAGGACTTGGTCGCTTGACAAAAGTTCTACAACCCCTGTCGCCCGTTGTCACAGCTGTTGACTAGAAATCACGCCTACTGCTAGAAAGTCCGCCTGTGCAGATTGCTTATACTCAGGGTTTTGGCAACATCCGAAGGTAGGGTTAACCCTGATAAGATATGGCTCTGATCGCTGACTCCCCCATCCTGCAGCGCTTCTGCCCGCTTCCTTCTCTCCCTGCTGGGAGTTCCAAAAATCTCATTTTTACGGTCTAATCTAGAATGTTTGAAATTTGAGCGGTTTCAGACTATAAATCTGCTATCGCTCAGCAGCGATCGCTTAACTCTAGCTTGCCGATTTGGGTGCCCGGTTTACCTCAGCCTAAATTTGCCAGTCAGGAGGTTGTCTCTTTAAGATGTCATTACGGGGGATGAGCTCCCGTTATTGGATATGAGCACAGACTTAAAAACTGAAACTACCATGCCCGAGCCGGACAACACGGCAGTTCATTCTGAAGCCACGGGTTCACCATATAGTGCTGGTGACGGCACCAATCAGCAATTCCAACAAATTTGGGATAAGGTGTCTGGAATCCTGGCCAATCTACCTGAATATGTCACCGACTTTTTTAAGGAATACAAGCGCCCCTTGGTGACGGTGGGTCTGATCTTGACGGCTTTCATCTCAGTCAAGCTTCTATTGGCCCTGCTCAATGCAATCAACGAAGTCCCGCTCTTAGCACCGACCTTTGAGCTGATTGGCTTGACCTATACAGGCTGGTTTGTCTATCGGTTTGTGTTGCGGGATGTCAATCGGCAAGAACTGACCGAGAACATTACTTCTTTGAAAGACCAAGTTCTTGGCAAGCGCGGTTAAATCCTCTAGGCCGCAAAATATAGATCCGAAAAGCTCCTCTACGCCTTCTTGAGCGGTCAGAGGGGCTTTTCGTCAGCTTTGAAGCTATTCAAGATCGTTCAACTTTTCTGTCTTTGGTAGCTGCATCTACCCAATCGTCATGTCGCCTTAAGGGCGATCGCCGCCTGCTTCAAGGGTGACAGTAGGGATAGGGGCACCTTCAGACCATTCAAACCCACAGCGTCTTTCACGTTTTCACCGGGGGGGCCATGATAATCGCTGCCGCCTGTCATCAGAAGATTATATTCAGTGCACCATTCCTCAAGCTTGCGCTCCTCACTGGGGCTATGGTTAGGGTGGTAAACCTCAAGGCCCATCAAACCAGCGTCTACCAATTCCGGCAAAACACTCTCCACCGTCCCCCCCCGAAACAAGTAGGGATGTGCCCAGACAGGGACAGCACCGCATGACAGTAGCATTTGGATGCCTTCTACGGCTGAGAACTTTTCATAGGGTACGTAGGCAGGTCCTCCTTCTCGCAGCCAGCGCGTGAAGGCTTCTTGCGGAGTTTGGATATAGCCTGCTACGACCAATGCTCGAGCAATATGAGGTCTGCCAGGCGCCATATCCCCTGGCATGGGCGGTAGCTTGATGGGATAGCCCAGTTCAGCGAGCTTATCCACCATGCCCTGAGCCCGCCGTTTACGGCCATTGATTCGCTCTTGCAGGGGTGGTTGTAACTTGCCTCGATCCGGGTAAAAGCCGAGAATATGCAGCGATCGCTCCCGATGCACTGTGCTGAGTTCCAATCCAGGAATAATTTCAAGCTTCTCACCAGCAGTAGTGATGGCACGTTCCCAGCCCGCTAGGGTGTCATGGTCCGTAATTGCGAGTGCCTTAACGCCGGCTGCGATCGCGGCGTTCACCAGCTCTTCGGGTGTCAGGACGCCATCCGAACAGGTTGTGTGACAGTGTAGTTCCAGCATTGCAAGTGCGCTCCCTGATTACTTACCTAACTGTTCAAACACGTCATCCACAATCGCCTTTGCCTTTTGATCGAGAACCAGCCAGTCCACATCGTTCAGCTCTGTATCCACCAGCGAAGTGTCTACCATGACCGTACCTTCGGGTGCCGGAAACTGCTCAAAACAAACGCAATAACATAGCTCCCAGACATTCACGACGCATTCTTGATCGGCTCGCGTTAGATGTAGCTCATATCCTGGGAACGGTTGGGGTAGCGTTGCTAGCTCATCCCTTAGCACATCAGCCTGTTCCGGTGTGGCTACTCGCAGCTGAGCCTGAAGATCCTTAATTCGTTGAAGCTGCGATTCCCCGATATCATCAGGCCAGAGCTGTGTTTCCTCGTAGCTTCCTTGCCAGTCAGATATCTCTAGCTGCTTACGAATATTGTCAATTACTCGAATCAAGGCCGGCTGCATCAACTGGTCAGCTAACTGCCTCGCTTGAGGATTCTTGAACTTGAACATTCATCTAGGTATGGATTCCATCTTCAGCTTATCGGCAAATGATTGAGCTTTTCGCTTCCTACCTGCAATTTGAGACTTTCAAGCAGCGGGATCTGCGCCTTTAGGATATGCTGCTTAGCCTCGTCTAAGGAGAACCAGGCAGCTCGGTCGACTTCAGGAAATTCTTGGATACGTCCTGATTTAGGGGGCCATTCCATGGTGAATGTATTGCTATGCAATTGTGTCGGTTCGCAGTCGCCTTCAAAGGCCCAGGCTTTGACCCGCTTGCTCGATTGCCGAATCTCCGGCAGCTCTAAAAAGGGAGCTTGAGGGAACAAACTGGTCTCTTCATTAAATTCGCGACAGGCCGTATCGAACAAATCCTCGCCAGGTTCTGATAAGCCCTTAGGAATTGTCCACACGCCTAAGTTACGTTTTTGCCAAAAAGGACCACCTGGATGCACCAGCAACACCTCAAGGCCCTGGGGTGTCTGACGATACATCAGGAGGCCGGCACTTTGTTTAGCCATTCTGATTAGGATCTAAGGGGGCTTTGAATAAGGCAGAGGCAACCCATCTGTAATACTCAGCATGGGCAGAAGAGCATCTACACGGACAGTCCGCTTGCAGTAGGGGGACTACAGCAAACAGTCCTGCAAGAGGAATGTATTCGTGACGAAATTTCAAAGCCAAAGTTGCTAAGAATTCGAAAATGCTTTTGTCAAGGCATAAATGAACTCTCAGCTGAGGAATACGCTGTATCCTTAGCCTCTGACTGTGAATAAGCTCAGGCTGACTGTCTTAGTTGTGTCCTGCGGACCCTGACTGCAACCGTGGTCCTTAGTCAGAGTCTACCTAACTTTAGCGCTAACTCTGGCAGGACAAATCATTTGATCAGCTGCTTTATTTTTCTTTCCAAGTGTTGATTCCAGTGTAGTGCAGGCGAAAGGGGGCAGCTTGCGGCGTTGCCCTGCTAAAAGTTGTCTTTGGTAGGTTGGGTTGCAGCGCTAGCAAAACCCAACAGAGCGGGATGTTGGCAATGTTGGGGCTCTTTCCTCGACGCCAACCTACAGTGGTACATTCATTTCTGAAAATCTGCCTAACGCGCCTTAGCGCCCTGGCTAATGATGGGGGGCGGAATCCCCTGTACCATTTTGTGGGTTTGGAATTCCTCCCGAAATAGGATTTTTCAACTTGAACGGATATCCTTAGTCTGTGCCAATCTGTTGAACTGTGTATCCCTTTTGTTGTAGTAACCTAATCACGCTATCGTCACCGATCAAATGAGCCGCACCAACGACTACTAGATAATCTTCAGACTGATTTACGAAAGATTCAATATCTGGCACCCAGTTTTGATTTCGCTGCACCAAAAAAGTCTCATAAACTTCTGGGTAGTCCGTAAAACCTTCGAGTACTATTTGCTCAAACGACTCGATATCGCCAGATTTCCAAGCACTCAACATGACATTGAACGAGGCCTCTAGAATATCCAGTTCCAGAACAGTTTGTTCAACAAAATCCACTTGAACCTGAGGTGATAGGCTATCCAAAAAGCCAATCTGCTCCTCGACTGTTTCTAGCGACAGTATATTTCTTCCAGCTAAATTTGCCTGATTATATAAGTAATTGTCTACCCCATAGTTAGATTCAAATCCGAGTTGAGCTAGCTTCAGGGATACCAAACTGATGGAGAAAAACCAGGGTTCAAAGTTGTTGAAGCCTACCATTGGCAATCCCACTGAAGACGCGGCTTCTGCTGCCAAATCATAGGCTTCTGGCGTAAGTGCCGTGTTTAGAACTTCCGCATCGCTATCTGGTATTGCGGCCTGTAGTACGGTTTGGATGCTACTGGGGCTTTCTAATTCAGCAATATCCACCTCAAAGACAACATTCTCAGCCTCTTCAAAGGCAGTCTGCATGGGTTGAGGCAGTGGATAGTCTGCTTCTCTTAAGACGTGAACAGAACCCAGCAAATATACCGTATTGTTAGGTGACTCAATCGCCCATA
Source organism: Leptolyngbyaceae cyanobacterium (assembly GCA_050330865.1). Classification (GTDB taxonomy): domain Bacteria; phylum Cyanobacteriota; class Cyanobacteriia; order Phormidesmidales; family Phormidesmidaceae; genus SIO1E4. Next base: position 48,344 of record JBHJHM010000081.1, on the reverse strand, counting down.
GAAAAGCTGCATCTTCTTGGCCCGCAGCTAGACCGCAACAATAAAGAGGTATTGTCAGAGATGAGGCGGCGATGAGCGAGATTCTGGAGAGCAATCGTTTAAACTTCATGAATAAGATGTCCAGAGTGTAAAACAAAACAAGTGCGGTCTTGCTGACAAGAAGTCTTAACTGTGGCTACAGCCTACTCTTTATTCGGGAAAACGTAAGGAAGCCGATACAAATTTCACCAGAATTAGCCTTACACATTTTTTCATGGCGGGAGCCTTTCATATCTTTGGTAGAATTAAGAGCTTGTGACGCTGTCTGTGCAGTAATGGCAGACGATTGCTCAAACCTCACAACCCCCCAGAAACTCTTTTGGGGACAAGGCTGGCGCGATCGCAACTGGCTTCTATGCAAAGCATTCACTCCGTCGTTGGTAAGAACGCACCAAACACTGCACGATGGCAGTCAGCAAAACCACTCTTCAGAAACACCGATAAGCAAGGAGAATGCTCATGGCCCGCATGTATTACGACAGTGACGCCAATTTGGATTTACTTAATGGCAAAACCGTAGCCATCATTGGTTATGGCTCTCAGGGCCATGCCCATGCGCTGAACCTTAAAGACAGTGGCGTCAACGTCATTGTGGGTCTTTACGAAGGGAGCCGCTCGGTCGCCAAAGCCGAGGCCGAAGGATTGACTGTCAAGCCTGTGGCCGATGCTACTAAACTGGCTGACTGGGTCATGATTTTGCTGCCAGACGAGGTGCAGAAGCGCATTTACAAGGAATCGATTGAGCCTAACCTCGAATCCGGCAACATTCTTTCCTTTGCGCATGGCTTCAACATCAATTTTGGCCAAGTAGTACCTCCTGCTGAGGTGGACGTGGTGATGGTTGCGCCCAAGGGGCCGGGGCATCTAGTGCGCCGGACCTACACCGAAGGACAGGGCGTTCCTTGCTTGTTTGCGGTATATCAAGATGCGACGGGGCAGGCCCGTGACCTAGCAATGGCCTATGCCAAGGGCATTGGCGGAACTCGCGGGGGTATCCTCGAAACCACGTTTCGAGAGGAAACCGAGACTGACCTATTTGGTGAACAGGTGGTGCTGTGTGGGGGGCTCAGCGAGCTTATCAAGTCTGGGTTTGAGACTTTGGTGGAAGCGGGTTATCAGCCCGAGCTGGCTTACTTTGAGTGTCTTCACGAAGTCAAGCTAATTGTGGATCTCGTCGTCGAAGGCGGCTTAGCTAAAATGCGCGACAGTATCTCCAACACGGCTGAATACGGCGACTATACCCGCGGTCCCCGAATCATTACCGACGAAACACGAGCTGAGATGAAGCAAATCCTCAAAGAAATTCAGACGGGTCAGTTCGCCCGCGAGTTTGTCCTCGAAAATCAGTCTGGCAATGCCGGTTTTACCGCCATGCGCCGTCGCGAAGCCGAGCATCCGATCGAAGAAGTTGGTCAGGACCTACGGGCTATGTTCAGCTGGTTGAAAAAGGCGTAATTTGCCTGCAGCCTGTAGGGATAGGCTGAGCTAAACCCGATCCATACCCCGTGATTAGCTATTAATGTCATCCCTACGGCTTACTTCAACTAACAGTTGGCCGGAATCAATCCACTCCCAAAAAAGACTCAATTTGATTGCGATACGTTTCTGGATCCTCCAGCATGGGGAAATGACTGGTCTTGGCAATCTCGACATACTGGATGTTCTGAGGATTCAAGGCAGCGGCGTGAGCGCCCAATACCGCTGGGGTGATCTGGTCATATTGCCCAGATACCAGCAGGGTTGGCACTTCTATTGCCGCGAATTCCTTAGGCATTATCTCAGTCGCCTGTTTGCTTACCGATGTAAAAATCGTGCCCAAGGCGGTGTCAAAATCAGCGTCCAAGAAATCCTGTAAAAAGGCCGTGCGCTCTACCGGAGGAATTGGTTGATGTAGAAATCGGGCCATAAAGAAGCGGGGAGCCAGCGGGATGCGGATCAGCCAAGCAGGACGGAACATGACGACATAGCGACCAAACAGATAGAACGCTTCGAATGCTCGCTTGTCATACTCAAAAACACCGTTGCAGGTGAGAATTGCTTGCCTCACGCGATCGCGATAACGATTCAAGAAAAAGACGGCAACCGAAGCGCCCATTGAATGGGCATTGAGCCAAATCTTGTCGAGCCCGATAGTATCCAGCAACTGCGCCAAATCATCAGCAAACGTTGCGAGTTCGTAGCCCCGCATCAGGGTGGACTCACGATTTTCGGTAGTTAGCTGCGATCGCCCGAAGCCGCGCATATCGTACAGCAGACAGTCAAATTTGGATGTTATTGCCTCAGCTGTGCTGCGCCAATACCGAGAAGACCCGGCCCAACCGTGAATGAACACCATAACAGGCTTTTCCCCTCTGGGAGATTCTGTTGTCTTAGTGATCCACTCGTAGTAATGATCGACGCCATTGACAGCAACGTAGGGCATCAAGCAGACTCCGGCTTAGGCAATGAAGAGGGGTGCATCAAAAGTTCGGCTGTGGAACGCTTTTCGACCATATCGCGCGTAATCATACAGCGCTTCACGTCTTTGCGAGAGGGCAGCTCATACATGACATCTAGCATTAATTCTTCGACGATGCCGCGTAGCGCCCGAGCGCCCGTCTTCCGTCGATAGGCTTCGCGAGCGATCGCCCTCACCGCATCTTGCTTGAAATCAAGCTGTACGTTGTCCATCCGCATGAGCTTTTGGAACTGCTTCAGCAAAGCACTCTTCGGCTCAGTCAAGATAGCCATCAGCATCTCTTCATCTAGCGGATCCACGACTGAAATCGCTGGAATCCGTCCGATAAACTCAGGGATCATGCCGTACTTGACCAGATCTTGAGGTTCGAGCTGCTTCAACACATCAGCAGTGCGCTGTTCTCGCGAAACCTGAGCGTCACCACCCTGGACGAATCCAATCGACTTCTTACCAATCCGCTGCTCAACAACCTTCTCCAGACCGACGAAAGCTCCACCGCAGATGAACAAGATATTACTGGTGTCAATCTGAATACAGTCTTGATAGGGATGCTTACGCCCCCCTTGAGGCGGTACATTTGCTACCGTCCCTTCCAGCATTTTTAAGAGTGCCTGCTGGACGCCTTCACCAGAAACGTCACGGGTGATGGAGGGATTTTCACTTTTGCGAGCAATCTTATCGATTTCATCAATGTAGATGATTCCTCGTTGAGCCTCCTCAACGTCCAAGTCAGCTACCTGCAGTAGACGCAACAGAATATTCTCAACATCTTCGCCAACGTAGCCAGCCTCAGTCAGTGTTGTGGCGTCAGCTACCGCGAAAGGAACATCAAGAATCTTCGCCAGCGTCTGAGCTAAGAGCGTTTTGCCAGACCCCGTCGGGCCGATCAGCAAAATATTGGATTTGTGCAGCTCAATAGTGTCTTCTTGGCCGTTACTCTTGCTCTGAAGGTGACTGAGTCGTTTGTAGTGGTTATAGACAGCAACCGAGAGTACCTTCTTAGCGTCGTCCTGACCAATAACATGCTCATCGAGGTACTTCTTGATCTCACGAGGCTTAGGAATTTGATTGAGTGAGATCGGCGAAGGGGCCCTGCGTCGCTCTGGAGGATGCTCGCGACGAGGCACCGACTGAGGAACCGTTGAGCTTGAGTCGAACAACTCCTCATCCAAAATTTCGTTACACAGGTCAACACATTCATCACAGATATAGACGCCAGGACCTGCGATGAGTTTGCGGACCTGTTCCTGGGACTTGCCGCAGAAGGAGCATTTGAGATGGGAGTCGTACGTAGACATAAGGTCCCCTTATTTCAGTGCAGCAATCGGTGCAGTACTCGATAGATCTTGCCGTTCAACGACTTGGTCAATTAGGCCGTATGAATTGGCCTCTTCAGCGGACATATAGAAATCGCGTTCAGTATCCGCCTCTATGCGTTCCAAAGGTTGCCCGGTATGGTGAGCAATTAGCTCATTCAAGCGCTGCTTGTGATAAAGAATTTCCTTAGCCTGAATTTCAATATCCACAGCTTGCCCTTGCGCTCCACCTAAAGGCTGATGAATCATAATGCGGGCACTGGGAAGTGACAAGCGCTTACCAGCAGCTCCTCCACAGAGTAAAAACGCACCCATGCTAGCGGCTAAACCAAAACAAATGGTAACGACATCGGGGCGAATTTGCTGCATCGTGTCATAAATCGCCATACCCGCCGTTACCGAACCACCTGGCGAGTTGATGTATAGCTGAACGTCCTTCTCGGGATCCTCAGCGTCCAAAAAAAGCAGTTGAGCCACGATAGAGTCGGCCACTTGGTTATCCACAGGGGTCCCGAGAAAGACAATGCGCTCTCGCAGCAGCCTGGAATAGATGTCGAACGCTCTTTCCCCGCGACCAGACTGCTCGACAACCATGGGCAGAATGCTCTGCGGGAATTGACCCGCGGCACTATGACTGGAAATAGGGGTGTGATGTAAGAATTGCAAAGCCATTTACTCTAACTCTGATGACCATTATGCCGTAAGGGTCAAGAAGACTGAGATGCCACCTCTAGTCTTGCTACAAACAGAAACAAGCTTTCCGTGCAAAGTTTAGACCAGATTCCAGGTGATCGGAACAAGATGACTTCATCAAACTTTGAACTTTACATTGAGGAACTCAGCAGCTTGGACCGTCCTGTCAATAGCAGTTATAGGGAAACACCTCAAATGCGTTGCCCAGGTGGTTTACTGAGCTCATGCTCTATTCTTCTTCAGAGCTGCTTTCTTCAGCCGCGTCATCCTCTGCGTCTACAGCGGATGACTCCGAAGAGACTTCGGTGACCGTTGCTTCAATGATTTGATCAGCTGCATCAGCCGGAGTCGTTGCTGGTGATGGTTCACTACCTTCGCTGTCCTCCTCCTCCTCCTGAGCCGTAAGCGTCCCCTCCGGAACTAGCTCGATTGTGTTTTTCTCTAACAACCAGCTCAAAACCTTGTCTTGTAGAAGCTCTTCCGTGACCACCTCTCGCAGGCGATCCTGATCAACCTCTTGAGGATTCCGGACCTCGCCCAGCATCTCGGTCATACGAGCTTTGATATCGGCCTCTTCGAGCTCCAGCGATTCTTGCTTAGCGACCTCGCCCAAAGCTAGGGTCCGTCTTAGGCGAGCGATCGCATCTGGGCGCGAACGATCACGCATCTTCTCAACCATCTCAGGTGTGAGCAGTTGATTGACATCAATGCCTTGGCGACTGAGCTGTATAGCAGCCTGCTGCACCAGATGATTGGCCTCACGACGGATCAGGGTCTCTGGAATTTCGGCCTCAAGATGCTCGACTAAGAGATCGAGGATGGCTTCATGCTGATTAAATTCTGTTTTATCGGCTGCCTCCTTCTGATAGCGCTCCTCCAGCGAACCTCGTAGCTCTGCCAGGGTTTCAAACTCACTGACTTCCTCGGCAAAGTCATCATCCAAATCAGGCAGTTCTTTTTCCTTCAGCTCTTTGAGAGTAATGCTGAAGATCGCGGGCTTCCCTGCGAGATCTTCTTGCGGATAGCTTTCTGGAAAGGTGACAGCAACCTCTTTCGTTTCGTCCAAGTTCATGCCGACGATGCCCTCAACGAATCCCTCAATGAAATTACCGGGTTTAATCTCGAGTTGAAAATCTTCCGCTGTGCCCCCTTCAAAGGCTTCATACGTGCTGTCAGCTTGTTGAGCCTTGCCAGCGAAATCGACGACTGCAACGTCGTCCATCTGGGCCGGTCTGTCTTCAATGGGAACCAGGGTGGCTAAGTTAAGACGATATTTTTCGAGCACCTCATCGACTTGGGCCTCGTCGTACGCTACTTCTTCTGCCTGCGTCGTGAGGTCTGTGTAGCTCTTTAATGTCACTCGCGGTGGTACATCAACAGAAGCCTGAATGGTAATAGGCTCACCTGGGGTGTATTGCTCGATGAGCTCTTCAAAGGCTGACGTTAGCTGATAGTTCCCAATCGCTTCGATGTCTTCTTGTTTGATGGCTTGTTCGACTGAGCCCTGCACCAACTCTTCCAGCGCCGCTGCTTTGATTTGCAAAGCCCCAAATCGCTGCAAAAAGACGGGGCGAGGCACCTTACCCCGGCGAAATCCAGGAACATTAGCAGTTTTCATCAGCTTTTTCAGGACTTTTTCGTAGGTCTGCTTGGATGCCTCGGCGGAGATCTCAATCTGAAGCCCTACCTGACTATCGGGCAGCTGTTCCTGTGTAACTTTCATGAAAGAGTCCTGTTTTTTCGGTATCGTCAAAGTCGGAAATCTAAATTAAAGCCAAATCTTGCCAGCGTATTCTCTATCTACAGAGTGTGACCTTCGGAAGTCAGGAAGCGAGACAGCCTTAATTCATGCAGTTAGCTATCATACTTCATCACCACAAGATAGTTCACTGGGCTTCAGGACGCTTTGCATTGCCTCAATGTACCTTTGACGGGGCTCTGTAGACGTTATTGCTCTGGTGCTCTTGGTTTGTAGGAAACCTATGACACAATTGAAAAAAGTCCATGCGTTGGTGGTGCGATAGCCAGCCAGCCTCGCAAATGTACGGCAGCGAAAATAGACAGTCATTTGTGGTGTGGCGGCCAGGGCTAGAGGGCATTTCCTTAGATTTGATGTGCTCAGGGTCTGCCGATGGATGGCTTGGATTTACTGCTTGAGTCTGTCAAAAGGTTGAGTTTATTTGGAGGAAGGCTGTTGTCAGAAGGATATCGCGTCGCCATTTTAGGAGCGACTGGAGCCGTGGGATCGGAGCTAATTGCACTCCTGGAGGAGCGTCAGTTCCCGGTGTCTGAGCTAACCCTATTGGCATCGTCACGCTCTGCGGGTAAGCATTTGGAGTTTAGAGGGCAAACCATTGAGGTGCAGCCGTTGAGCGATCGCTCCTTCGAGAATATTGATATCGTCCTCGCTTCAGCAGGGGGCAGTATTTCGCGGGAATGGGCTCCCAAAGCGGCAGCGACCGGGGCTGTTGTGATTGATAACTCCAGTGCCTTTCGTATGGATCCACAGACACCGCTCGTGGTACCCGAGATTAATCCTCAAGCAGCAGCGCATCATCATGGCATCATCGCGAATCCCAACTGCACCACAATTTTGATGGGGATGGTCACTTGGCCACTCCATCAAGTGCAGCCAATTCAGCGCATCGTGGTCTCCACTTATCAATCAGCAAGTGGTGCAGGCGCTCAGGCCATGGAAGAAGTGAAACAACAGGCTAGGGCGATTCTTGACGGTGCTCCCCCCGAAACAAAAGCATTTCCTTATCCTTTGGCGTTCAACCTTTTTCCCCACAATTCGCCGCTGAATGATGTGGGGTACTGCCAGGAAGAGATGAAGATGTTAAACGAAACACGCAAGATTTTTGATGTGCCGGACTTGGCTATCACAGCAACGTGTATTCGGGTGCCTGTACTCCGTGCTCATTCAGAAGCCGTCAATCTCGAATTTGCGACTCCTTTTCCACTGGAACAAGCTCGTTCAGTCCTGTCAAATGCTCCAGGTGTCCGTATGGTTGAAGACTGGCAGGCTAATTATTTTCCGATGCCGATGGATGCCAGCGGTCAAGATGCTGTGTTGGTTGGACGGATTCGCCAAGACTTGTCTCGACCCAGCTGCTTAGAGCTATGGCTAAGTGGGGATCAGATTCGCAAGGGAGCTGCGTTGAATGCTGTGCAAATCGCTGAGTTGCTGGTGGCCAAGCAATGGCTAAGACCGACAGCTGCGTTGAGGTAAGCGATCGCTGTGCAAAACCAAGGTGGGCAGAGTGCCGTATCCTATGTAAATATCTAGATCGCTATCGTACGATTTGGAGAAATGTTGGGTTGGACCGCTGCCTATCTGCTTTAGCTGATCAGTGGTGTCTGCAGGCACTCATCTCATAGAGGAAGGACTCGAAGCGCGTGGGATACTTTGGACGAGTGTTGACAGCTATGGTGACTCCCTTCGCGGAGGATGGTCGTGTCAATTACTCGATGGCTGAGAAACTAGCAGCTCACCTCGTAGACAATGGCAGCGATGGCATTGTTGTGTGCGGGACCACAGGAGAATCCCCCACCTTGAGCTGGGATGAGGAATTTCAGCTATTCCAATTGGTCAAGCAGGCCGTGGGTGAAAAAGCCAAGGTTATTGCTGGCACGGGGTCTAATTCTACTCAAGAGGCTATCGAAGCTACGTGTAAAGCCGCCAGCATCGGTTTAGATGGCTCCTTGCAGGTCGTGCCCTACTACAACAAACCTCCGCAGCAGGGGCTTTATCGTCATTTTGCTGCGATCGCGCAAGCCAGCCCTGATTTTCCTTTGATGCTTTACAACATTCCTGGCCGGACAGGGTGCAGTTTGTCGGTCGAAACGGTTGGACGTTTAGCTGAGATTTCTAATATCGTGGCCATTAAAGACGCCAGCGGTAGCTTGGATTATGTGAGCCAGGTACGGGCAACAACGCCCCAGGTATTTTCAATTTATGCCGGAGACGACTCTTTGACGTTACCATTACTTTCAGTTGGGGGTTGTGGTGTTGTCAGCGTTGCCAGTCATCTGGTAGGTAACCGCCTCCAATCGATGATTCAAGCGTTTGAAGCAGGCCAAGTACAGAAGGCCCAAGCAGAGCACCTGAGCCTGTTTCCACTCTTTAAGGCGCTGTTTCTTCAAACCAACCCAATTCCCGTGAAGGCGGCTCTTTCATTGCAGGGATGGGAGGTTGGGACAGTACGACCACCGTTAGTCCCTGCTAGTACCGAAGTGAAGCAAACATTACAAGCACTACTGATGTAACCCAGCTTGGATTTTCAGGGTGCTGCTAGGTCGACCATAGGCTTTTCACAATTGAATAGCACTTTATTGACCAAAACATAAATTCTGACTTTATGTATGGCTATACTCAAACTAACTAAGGTGATTTTCCTATGATTTAGTCTGGCTTAAGATTTAGAATATTCTCCGACTTTGCACAGTCTCCTCTAAGAAAGGGATTTAATTCCTCGTTTCCAACTCGATTCTTCGATTACTAGCTGTATTGAAAACAGCCGACTCGTTACAGCTACAAAGTGCTTTTCCTTTTCTTTCTACTGTCTTAAACGCCATCTTCTCGAAGAGGCTTCCTCACCATCCATCGACCCGTCTTGGTGTCAAATTTTTCGTTGTTCTGCCGCTAACGGCGTTACTTGTTTCAACTGTATGACCAATCAAAAATCCAATTCAAAGCTGAAAGTTATTCCCCTCGGTGGACTCCACGAAATTGGTAAAAACACGTGTGTTTTTGAAATCAACGACGAGATTATGCTGTTGGATGCAGGTCTCGCGTTTCCAACCGATGGGATGCACGGCGTCAATATTGTCCTACCTGATGTGACCTATCTGCGTGAAAATCGCCACAAGATCAAAGGCATGATCGTCACGCATGGTCATGAAGATCATATTGGTGGGATTGCTTTCCACCTCAAGCAGTTTGACATTCCAGTTATCTACGGTCCTCGGCTAGCAATGGCTCTGCTGGAGGGCAAGCTAGAGGAAGCTGGGGTACGCGATCGCACTGAACTGCGACGAGTTCGTCCCCGCGAAACGGTTCGGGTTGGTAAATCATTCCTGGTGGAGTACATCCGCAACACTCACTCCATTGCGGACAGCTGCAGCGTTGCCATTCATACTCCGGTCGGCATTGTTATCCATACAGGGGACTTTAAGGTTGACCATACACCTGTGGACGGTGAATTCTTTGATTTCCAGAAGCTGGCCGAGTATGGCGAACGGGGTGTCCTGTGCCTGATTGCTGACTCAACAAACGCTGAGGTGCCTGGCTACACCCCCTCTGAACGCTCCGTTTTCCCTAACCTTGATCGGACCTTTGCGGAAGCCGAAGGACGCTTGATTGTGACCACGTTTGCGTCCTCCGTACACCGTGTCAATATGATTTTACAACTGGCCCAGAAGCACCATCGAATGGTGTTTGTGGTGGGACGTTCAATGTTGAATGTCATTGCCCATGCCCGTGAACTGGGATACATCAAATGTGAGGAAGAGCGTTTCCAGCCACTGCGTAAACTCGGCCAGTACTCTGACAAGGATGTGTTGATTCTGACGACCGGATCGCAGGGCGAACCCATGGCGGCGCTGACTCGAATTGCCAACAAATCCCATCGCGATATTAAAATCCATGAGGGCGACACAGTCGTTTTCTCGGCTAATCCGATTCCGGGTAATACAATTGCTGTCGTCAACACCATTGACAAACTCATGATGCAAGGTGCCAAGGTTGTCTATGGCAAGAATAAAGGCATTCATGTGTCCGGACACGGTGCCCAAGAAGATCAAAAACTCATGCTGGCGTTGACTAAGCCTAAATTCTTTTTGCCTGTTCATGGTGAACATCGCATGCTGGTTAAACATTCTCAAACAGCCCAAAGTATGGGCATTCCAGCAGAGAATATGGTGATCATCGACAACGGCGACGTGGTTGAACTGACTCAGAACAGCATCCAGATTGGGGGCAAAGTTCCCTCGGGCATTGAGTTAGTTGATTCTTCCCGCCAAGGTGTCGTCGACCATGACACCTTGCGCGATCGCCAAAAGTTGGCCGAAGATGGCATCGTCACAATTGCGGCTATTGTCAACAGCAAAGGAAAACTGCTGGCTCCTCCTAACCTCGATATTCGGGGAATTTCACAGTCTTTGGAGGTAGAGCGCTTTCAGCAAAAAGTGTCCGAGGCGATTGCCCGGGTATTGCGAGAACGAACTCTAAAAGGCACGCTAGAGCAAGAGGGACTGCAAGGGGCAATTGAATCAGAGTTGCGTCGGCTTGTTCGCCGCGAACTCCCCAAGCGCTATCCCGCCGTTGTAGTTCTACTACAGTGGATAGAGGCAGCTGTAGAGGATACCAAGACCGTACCGATGTTATCGGCCTCTTGACAGTGCTGCTGTTTGTGAAGACAGATTCGATCAAAATTGAGCTCTGCAACCGCAGCTCACTATCAATTTGACTTTTTACGGCGGCTATTACTCAGACTATCTACCTCGTTTGCCAGCATTGTTACATTGCCTTGCAAAAAGTTCACATCCCGCAAGTCCAACAGTCATAGGGATTTCCAAGAAAGGTAATGATGAATATGTTGGCTTACGTCACCTAGCGCTATAATGCTGGCTACAGAAGCGGTTAAGTTTTCAAGCTTGAGCGGTAGCAGGCGATTCACTAGGCTGTGCGCACGAATAAGCCAAAGGGCTTCTGTCAGGATTTTTTGATAGATTCGACAAGGATCTTGGTGATCTTGGGTGGAATATTTCACCTTATTTCTGGCAGACTGTTGGGTTGTTATGTTGAAACTCTCGGGTTTGTACTTAATGTCACTTCCAGCGGCTGTGTACTTATTCTGCGTGTCTAAGGATCAGCCGCTCTCAACAGCACTGTTTTCTCAGCCCCTTCCCCCCTGGCATTGGAAGCGATAAGGGGCACTTTATGAGTTTTTGAGGATATTGAATGCCGAAGCAAATTGTTATTGCTGAACAGCATAGGATTGCCGCTGTTTTCGCAGAAGACCAGATACAGGAACTGATTGTTGCTACGGGTACCCATCAAGTCAGTGACATCTATGTGGGGACAGTGGAAAACGTCCTCCCTGGTATTGATGCCGCTTTTGTAAATCTCGGTGACAGCGATCGCAACGGCTTCATGCATGTTACCGACCTAGGCCCCTTGCGACTGAAACGAACGGCAGGCTCAATTACGGAGCTGCTGGCTCCCCAGCAAAAGGTGCTAGTTCAGATCATGAAGGAGCCTACGGGGAACAAGGGACCTCGTCTAACCGGGAATATCACTCTCCCGGGGCGATATCTTGTCCTTATGCCTTACGGCAAAGGGGTCAATCTTTCCCGCCGTATTCGGAATGATCAGGAACGAAATCGCTTGCGGGCGCTAGCTATTTTGCTCAAGCCTTCGGGCATGGGTTTGCTGGTCAGGACCGAGGCGGAAAGTGTCGCCGAGGAAGCCATTATTGAAGATCTGGAATCCTTGCAGCGTCAGTGGGAAAGCATTCAGCAGGAAGCTGTTGCGACGCGTCCGCCGGCTCTGCTGAATCGCGATGATGACTTTATTCAGCGCGTGTTAAGAGATGTTTACAGCGCGGACGTAAACCGCATCGTGACAGATTCTCACACCGGGTCAAAGCGGGTAAAGCAGCACCTAATGAATTGGAACGCCGGACGGATCCCGCCCGGTGTCTTGATTGACCATCACCGCGATCGTGTTCCCCTGCTAGAGTTTTTCCGGGTGAATGCCGCTATTCGCGATGCATTGAAGCCAAGGGTGGATTTGCCATCGGGTGGTTACATCATCATCGAGCCGACGGAAGCACTGACCGTTATCGACGTTAACTCAGGGTCTTTTACGCGATCAGCAACTGCGCGCGAAACAGTTTTGTGGACGAATTGCGAGGCTGCCACCGAGATTGCTCGCCAGTTAAGACTCCGTAACGTGGCGGGTGTCATTATCGTTGACTTCATCGATATGGACTCTCGCCGGGACCAGCTTCAGGTTCTGGAAATTTTCAACAAGGCCCTACGAGCAGACAAATCACGACCCCAAATTTCACAGCTTTCTGAGCTAGGTTTGGTGGAGCTTACTCGCAAGCGTCAAGGTCAGAACATCTATGAGCTATTTGGGCGGCCCTGTTCAACCTGTGGTGGCCTGGGACATTTGGTCCATTTACCCGATGAACCAGAAAATGCCGAAAGTCCTTTAGTGGACCCCGTTCGCGAGATTGTCAGCGGTGGCGGCGGTGGCCGTTATCCGTCTTCGTTGCCATCGTCCCTACGCGAAAGTTCGGCTGAGAGCCTTGACCCACACACCGATTTACAAGAGCTGGATCTTGTTAACCATCCCAGCTATCAAGAATCGCGGGGCAACAAGGGCAACCGCCGTCGACGGCGGCGAGAACCGGCTCCTAGCAATCGCGGTAACGGTAGACATGATACTGATAGGACAATTCCTGCTCCTATCGTGGCGCCAGCTTCTGATGAAGGAACCGAGCCCCCCTCACCAACGCCAACGCCGAGCCGTTCTGGCCGTGGACGCAACGGACGGGTTGAACGGAAGGCAGCCCCTCCCCCCGAAAAAGTCGTCGTTGAAATGACCGCCGATGAGCAACGAGTCTATGCCCTTATGGGAGTTTCGCCTCTGGTGCTGAGCCCTCAGACGGTGAAAGATACAAGGAATACCGTGGTCACGGTTACCTTGCCAGGCGAAGCTCCTCCTGCTGATAGGGTTGCCCATGAAGCTGATGATGAGGTGTCTGGACAGGTTTCTCAAATGCTTGAAGAAGAGACTGTTCCAGAACAAGCTGAGGTAAGTTCTGAGGCTGATGTGGCTGTATCGGAACGTCCCGATACAAAAGCCGAGGATGAACCTGAACTTGTCAGACAGTCGGAAGACGTGCTCGCTGCATCTGAGACTGAGACCTCAACTTCCGAAAATGAAGAAGAAGAAAGTGAGCCTTCTACAGCACCTCGCCGTCGCCGTCGTCGTCGCTCTTCAGCACCCACCGACGACGACTTGTCTAGTGTTAGCTAGCGGTTTCCCTTTATCGTCAGATGAACGGTCAGCATGACGACGAGTAATAGCGATATTCTCGCTGACAGGTCTTCCCCTATTGCAGGTGTTGACGAAGTGGGTAGAGGGTCTTTATTTGGCCCTGTCGTGGCAGCTGCCGTTATCCTTGAACCTAAGGCCGCAATTCAGTTGTCTAGCTTAGGTGTCAAGGACAGTAAACGGCTAACGGCTCAGCAACGAGAGGCACTTGTTATCCCGATCAAAGCTCAGGCTGATGCTTTTGCCATCGGTCTTGCTAGTGTTCACGAAATCGATCGCTTCAATATTCTTCAGGCTTCTTTACTGGCTATGAAGCGAGCCATCAATCGTTTAGCATGTTCGCCGTCTCTTTGTTTAGTTGACGGCAACCAAGAAATTCCAGGCTTAACATTTCCGCAAAAGACGGTAGTTCGGGGTGATCAGACGCAGGTCTCGATCGCAGCTGCTAGTGTCCTAGCCAAGGTCTGGCGCGATGCGTTGATTGTGCGTTTAGACAATCGCTATCCAGGCTATGACCTGGCTTCTAATAAGGGCTACGGCAGCGCTCGTCATCGTCGTGCGATCGCCTGTTTGGGTTTGTCGCCCCAACATCGCAAGTCATTTCGCATCCGGTAGGGACGTGATCCGTTGCGTCCCTACCGGATTCATCCGTCCAAACCCAATTCGCGTTTCAGTAGATTGATTGATTTTTCGCCGATGTAGTTATCACAGACAACCGTTTGGGGTGAACGAATCAGGTCATCACGGGCATTATCAATCGCCTGCTTCACTGCCGGTAAGCTAGCCTGATCAAACACCACAATGGTCTGAGCGCTATGAACCAGAGCATTGAGCTTATAAGCATCTTCGGTCTGGGCTGTCATAACCAAAACGCTATCGCCTCTCAAGCTGTGGGCAATCACTTCAGCAGCCCTGAGAATGCCAGAACTCAGGCTCACCATGCCCAGACAAGTATCATCCGGCAAATCCTTAAGAAGTTCTAGTTCCCGCCCATAATCGTAGATATCAATCGGAATCACCCGTACGGACTTAGGGCCAGCGATCGCCTCGGCCTCAGCCAAAAAGTAACGACTTGTGACCACTGTGCCAGAGCGTGCCTGCATGAGAATATCTTCCAAATCTTCTAAAGGCACCAGCTGTACGGGAATATGTAGGGCTGCTTCCAGCTCTCGCACCATCAATTCACCCGCCCCTAAGTCTTGAGCTGGAGCAGTCACCAGCACCCGAGCACTACACCGTAAACGCCAATCAATTTCGGCAAAGAAAAGTTCGCGTGCCTGATTCAACGAACACCCTTGGCGGAGCAGCTCATCTAAACCATCTTCAACAACCTTGCGCGCCTTTGGGAACTGATCCCACAGGCCTAGATGGGGTCTGGCGCTCTCAATTGAAGACTGCGCCTTAACATAAATTCCCGATCCCGGCTGAGCCTCAACAACGCCTGCTTCCTCTAACTGACGGTAGACCTTACTGATAGTATTCCGGTGCAGTCCCGTTTGCATGGCCAATTGACGGGTACTGGGCAACCGATAACCGGGCGGAAACTGACGCGAGGCGATCGCAAACCAGAGTTGGCCATATAGTTGCGTTGAGGCCGGAATTTCACTATCAGTTTGGATATGAAACTTAAGCACAGCGGACTCTCCCAGTAAACGCCGAGACACAGGGCTTGGAACCGAAGCTTTGTTCTTAGTGAAGCCGGCTAAACGGTTAAAGGTTAATTCAACCAGCGCAGTCTTACACAAGGCTGAACTACCTAATGAGATCAATAGCGCAACTTCAATAAAATGTGACACTTCTGTATGCCTTTGATAATGCGCGGCAGAATAGCCTCAGAATGAATGAAAAGGCAACCGTAAAGAGCAGCAAGCGTGTGGAGGCTTCAGGCTTGACAACTTCCCCCTCGATTAAAGCGACTACCGTTGAAATTCAGAGTCAAGATGTTCGTGTTCCAGCTTATCTGGCTTATCCCAGCAGCCAGGGTCAATACCCAGTAGTAGTCGTCATCCAAGAAATTTTTGGCGTTAACGCTCACATTAGAGATGTGACCAACCGTATCGCGGCTGAAGGGTACATCGCGATCGCCCCCCACATCTATCATCGCCAGGTGCAGGGATTTGAAGTTGGCTACAGCGCGGCTGACGTCGAAGTAGGACGACAGTACAAAGCTGGGACCCAGGCTGCTGAGCTGCTGAGCGATGTTAGCGGCGCCATTCAGTATGTTCGCAGCCACTTCGAGAATTCCCTTGCAGCGGTCGGATGCATTGGGTTTTGCTTTGGAGGACATGTAGCTTATCTCGCCGCGACTTTGCCCGATATCGCAGCGGTCGCTTCCTTCTATGGGGCCGGTATTACGTCCTTTACACCGGGTGGCGGACCGCCCACCCTGACTCAGACTCCGAATATACCAGGAACGGTTTATGCCTTTTTGGGCGAGAAAGATGCGTTAATTCCACTATCTGATGTCGATGCGATCGAAGCTGCTTTGCAACGTGCTTCTGGCGATCATCGTGTTTTTCGATATGCTGATGTCGGTCATGGATTCTTTTGTGACCAACGCGATAGCTATGACGAGTCTGCCACCCAAGATGCATGGAAACACGTGCAATATTTATTTAGCACCAAGTTGGGAAAAGCTTAATTAAATATTCTAGCCAGTGAATAAGCGAAACCTATGCTGGATATTAGTTATTCCTAATTTCCGGAATCCGTGGAAATAAGGTTGTAGAGTATTTATGTTTCGTTTAATTTGGGTAGTGGGTGTATCTTATAGCTAGTTTTTTTAGCGTTGCGATAGCGCGTTTCAGAGAATAGTGAGTCAGCATCTACTGGCCTCTACTGAACCGGGAATTAGACAAGCGAGTCAGCTGTATGAGTACTTTACTCTGCAGTCAGGTTTATCTTCTTACTAGGAATCTCAGTATGCCCTTCCAACTTCACACAGAGCTTAAAGGTGAGAGCGCTGAGCTACTTCAGCAGTACCAGCAGTCTAAGGAGTCTTGCATTCGAAATCGCCTAGTCCAACTCAACATCGGGCTCGTGCGACGTGAAGCGCATCGCTGGGCTCGCCAGTCGAGTGAGTCGTTTGAAGACCTCATGCAAGTCGGAAGTCTGGGCTTGATCAACGCAATTGAGCGATTTGATCTGGCTAAGGGATACGCCTTCAGCTCTTTTGCCATTCCTTACATTCGGGGTGAAATCCAGCACTATTTACGCGATCGCAGCGCTACAATGCGAATTCCTCGTAAATGGCAAAGCCTTGCATATCAGGCTCGTAAAGCAATCCAAACTTTAAGAACCGAGCTTCATCGACAGCCCACCGACCTTGAAATTTCTGAGACGCTTGGAATTTCGATGAGCGAGTGGCAGGAAGTTAAGCTGGCTACTCGCAATCGGTCATTGTTGAGTCTGGATGCTCCTGTTACCGATGAGGAAACCCGCTCAGCTTCCCTCTCTGACGTTCTTCCTGACCCAAAGTATCGTAGCTTTCAACTGGCTGAGGAGGATCGGATTCGCTTACAGCAAGCTTTACAGCAGCTGGAAGAACGCACCCGCAAAATTTTAGAGTTCGTATTCCTGCAGGATTTGACCCAAAAGGAGACGGCTGAGCGTTTAGGTATTAGCTCAGTCACTGTTTCACGGCGAGTTAAGCACGGGCTGCAGCGTCTCCGTCACTTGATGACAGCTTCCGATGAAGATTAGCTGTACATCAACATATTTGATGAAATGAGTGATCCCGTTTAGTTTAGATGCGCTATCGTTAGACCGGGCATATTGGAGAGGGTTGTGTCGAGTCGCCTTCCTGCAACTGTGCTCTTCCGTTTTGACCTCTTGGGAGGCTTGAATCATGCGTCGTTTAGTAACGCTGACCTGCTTGGTAGCGTTGGGGCTATCCACCACGGGTTGCGGTTTCTTTAATAATCTCCTCAGTGGTTTTCGTGGAGGCGATACTGAATCGACAGAGCCCAGCGAGATTGATGAAACTGAAGCCGCTACTGAAGAGCCGGATGTTGATGCGGCTGAAGCTGAAGTGGCAGAGGATGATGAACTGTTCAAGGAAGCAGTGCTGCCGGGGTTGCCTAGCGCTGCAGAAATTGCCTTGGCAGAGCTATTGCCCTCTACTGACGCGAACGAACGCCTGCAGCAGGTCGAAAACGATCGCCCTGATCCCTATGCATTTGTACCTGTGCCTCCAACTCCTTCGGCTTTACCACCGGTGCCGGAAGATACTCCTGCTGGTCAAGATGTGGAGACTGTTGATAATCAGGAGACTCCAGCAGAAGACGGCGGTGACGGCGGCGCCGATGGTGGTAGTTTTGCTGATAGCGATCCAGACGGTGTGACCGAACCGTTTGTGGCGCCTGATGATGCTTTTCCACCGCTCGATACATTGCCCCCTCTACCTGATCCAGCTGTTGTCGCTTCTCAGGTGCAAATCTTCGGTATCGCTGAAATGAACGGCGAGGTTTATGCCATTGTTCAAGCTCCAAACGAGCCTACCAGTCGCTATGTGCGCGAGGGCGATCGCCTTTCCAATGGTGCTGTTCTGGTGAAGCGCATTGAAACCAGACTCAGTAGCGAACCCCTTGTTGTGCTAGAAGAACGGGGAACTGAAATTGCGTTGCCGGTGGGCGCCGGTGGTGGTGCTCCTGATGCGGGCGACGCTACCGAAGAAGCGGCTTTTCAGTCGCCATCACAGAGCTCCCCTGAGATTGCTGTTCTACCCCTCCCTGAACTCGATAATTAGGCGTTGCTGATTCTGGATATGAATCGGCTCAAGCGCTAGACTCTGCACAGCCCTCTTGCCCCCAATATTGGGGGCAAGAGGGCGAAATCATACCGCTATTAAGCAACGCCGATAATTAAGACCTCATAGGGCGGCAGTCCCTAACTGATTATTCTCAGGCTCAAACAATGTAGTAATTGGCCCACTGTTTTTGTCAATGGTGGGCGCTGAAACCACCATTGCGGTGACGCTGCTGGTATGGAATCAGCTGCCCTTCATCGTTGAAAAAGCGTGGCCGATTGTTGTCTGTGCCTAAATAGAGACCCAATTGCTCACTCCACAGATGACCTTGCTCATTCGGTTCAATCGGGACATAACGACCATCCAGCAAATGGAAGCCCTACAACCCTACAACACCAACCGATTGGATTAATTAGCTAGAGATTTCGGCGATCACAACTTACGCTAGGAACAGTTGCGCATGGGAGCGTAAACATGGCAGCAATTCTAAAATCGCTACACGTCGCTCTATTAGTCAGTGACTTGACACAGGCTGAGGTGTTTTATGGTCAGGTGTTGGGGTTGGAGCAGGCACCGCGATCGCTCAACTTCCCGGGACTGTGGTACCAAGTTGGCGAGTTTCAACTGCACTTGATCCATCAGGAAGGATGGCAGGCTCCCTGCCCACGTCCTGACAAATGGGGACGCAATGCTCATCTCGCCTTTCAGGTAGCCGATTTAGCTGCTCTCAAAGCGCGGTTGACCGAGCGAGGCTACCCGATCCAGATGAGTTCATCGGGTCGCGCGGCTCTATTTACTCAAGACCTAGACGGCAATATTGTGGAGTTAGGACAGGTATAGTCTATCTAAGCGCTAACACCTTGCGATAAACAAGCTCGTCGGTACTCGCTTCGTAAAAATCGCGAATCCGTGCTTCTTCTTCATAGCCACATTTCAGGTAGAACGCTCGCGTGCGCTCAAAGCTTGCTAGCGTTTCTACGATTAGCAGGCGTGCGCCTCAGGCTTTCAGCAACAGCTACTCTGGCGCCTTCAGTTCCGCCATGGCTCTGCCCATATATTCCATCACAGCAGCATCCACCGCACCTTGACTAGCCGCTTCCGCTCCTTCCTGCTGATACATCGTTTGCAGCGATCGCTCAATCCCAGCATTACCGTCGGTAAACTCCTGAATCAGGGCTCGCCAGCGTTGAGCCAGAACTTGTACCGGCTCACTAGCCGGATCGCTCCCGTTTTCCATCGCTGTTCGAGCCTGTTCAATTAATACCTGCCACTCTGATTCAGCCTGGCGAATGCGCTCCTCACCTAGTGCTTCTCTTCTTTCTTTGAGATAGTCTTGCTGGTCTGGGGCGTAGTACTTTTCAATCATGGTCGTCACCTCAATGAGTTGAATAAACTCCTGTATGGAGATTGATTCCATCGATTGCAGGCGGAGGGCGATTGCATCGAGGCGGTCATAGAGTTGTTGCTGCAGCGCCATTTGCTCCTTGAGCCGCGATAGCTGCAGTTGCACCACTTGGTGGGGTGAAAATTGATCCTGCTCTAAGCACTGCCGGATTTGCGCAAGCGAGAAGCCGATCTGCCGCAGTGACACGATTTGCTGGAGACAAATAATGTCGTCTTCCGCATACAGCCGGTAGCCTGTTGCAGTTCGGCGAGAGGGTGATAGCAAGCCAATCTCGTCGTAATAGTGCAGTGTCCGCACTGATACCCCCGTTTGTTTGGCAAGGTCACCTACTTTCATTGCAACAGCTTTCATCTTGTCCCTCCTTACTATCTAGAGACAATCGCAATCGATGGATGAGCCCATGCTAGAAGCCTCACGCGGCGTTAGGGTCAAGGGCATAGCCGTAGCGTTTGCTATCTGTTGTTCAGCAAGGCCCTACACCTCTAAAAAGCGCGTTACAGCTGCGCTGTATACCTTATAAGGTTTCACACCTGTTAGCGTCTCCAGCAATTCACCATCTTTGAAGATCATGACTGCGGGCATCCCTTTTAGCCCAAACCGCTTGGGTATTTGCTTGTTGGCATCAAAGTCTATCTTCATCACATTGACGCGATCGCGATACGCATTGGCGAGTTGATCCATTAGCGGCGTCACCAACTTGCAAGAGCCGCACCAAGACGCCATACAATCCACTACCAGAAGCGATTCCTTGGCTATCAGCGAATCGAGTTCGGCTTCATCTTTAATCATGCGAGCCGCGCCGGGTGCTTCGTTGCCTAGCTGGGCTAAGTTATTGGCAACTTCCGCAGACGATAGGCTGCCGTTGAGGGTGGTTAGCTGCGCTCGCGACTGGTAATACTCAAGTAAAGGAGCGATCGCGTCCTGATGAAGAGCTATATGACGGCGAACATCCGACATAGACTCGTCTGGTTTTCTTTGAGTCCAGAGTCGGTCCATCAAAAGTCCCTTCATCACTTTAAGATAAGCAGCCTTTGCTACAGGTAGACCTACCGTTGACAGCCACGCATCGAACGCCTGAGCTTGAGTCAATGTCTGCGGAAATCCATCTAAAACCCATCCCTTTAAACGGATATCAGGTTGCTCAAACCGCTTCCGGATCAGCTTCATCAACAAGGCATCCGGAACGGGCTCTCCGGCTTCGATGTGAGTTTGCGCTTCAATACCAATCGCAGACTCCTTATCAATCGCCTCACGCAAAAGCTCATTGATAGCAACATACGGAACATGCCACCGTTCAGCGAGCGCGATCGCCTGCTCCCGAACACCTACACCAGGAGGTCCTAAAAGAATCAGCTGCTTCAGTTTCATAGAATAGACCCTCAAAAGCAAGCCCTCAGCCACCTTACCGACTCAGGGCAAAATGACCCGTGAGGACAGAAACGCATCCTTTACTAGCAAACAAAGGGGATATGCCTACAGCAAAAAAGTATTATTCAGGCGATCGCGTCCCCCTCGTTTCGATGCAAATTCCTTTAGATTTAGATGACACACCGTAAAAATATCGACATTGTCGCCTCTCCCTATGCCGCCACGCTTCTAATCCTTTACCCTTCTACTCACCGCTCTCTTTGCCCCGAAATCCCCCCTGCCCGCTATTCTGTAATAAGTCCCAATTGCAAATAAATGTCATGTCTAGCCAGCGTCCCGACATCCTCTTCATAGTCTTGGACACGCAGCGAGTTGATCGGCTTTCCTGCTATGGCTACCCTCAGAACACCACCCCCAATCTTGACGCCTTTGCGGCCAAGGCAACCCGGTTCGATATGGCGATCGCCGCTGCCCAGTGGACAGTGCCTTCTCACGCCGCTATGTTCACAGGCCTTTATCCCTCAGAACACACCATGACTCAGTCGTATTCCGTGATGCCTGAGGAGGTAATCACCCTAGCTGAGCGCTTGCAAGACAGTGGCTACTTCACCGCTGGCTTTTGCAACAATCCTCTAGTGGGTGTGGTGAATAACGGTCTACGACGCGGCTTCCAGAGCTTTTTGAACTATAGTGGCTTGCTCACCTCCCGCCCCAATCAAGCGGGGGTTTTTTCTAGCCCGGTAGGCCGCTATCGCCAGTGGTTTAAGCGACAGCTATCCGGTTTGATGAATAAGCTGCAAGATGCCTTTGCGCGATCCGACTGGCTGCTATCCCTCTCCTTTACGCCACTGATGGTACCGCTATGGCAAACTGCTCTCAGCTTCAAGGGCAACACCGCCAAGTCACTAGAAGATACGGCACGGTTGTTGTGCGATCGCGCTCCTACGCAGCCCGATCAACCGATCTTTGCTTTTGTGAACCTGATGGGTACCCACATGCCATACCATCCGCCCCGCCAATATATCGAGAAACACGCACCTCATGTTCTCGAAGACCGGGATGCTCGCAACTTTCTTCAGCGCTTCAACAATGACGTTTATGGTTGGCTAGCTCCCCTCACAGGCGCTTTGGATGAAGATCAAAAGAAAACACTCGACGGCATGTACGATGCTGAAGTGGCCTGCCAGGATACTTTACTGGGTTCTTTCTTCCAAACGCTGGAGCAGAGCGGCTGCTTTGAAAACACGCTTGTCATTATTTGCGCCGATCACGGCGAGCATTTGGGCGAGAAGCAAATGATGGGTCACAGCCTATCTAT
Source organism: Leptolyngbyaceae cyanobacterium (assembly GCA_050330865.1). Classification (GTDB taxonomy): domain Bacteria; phylum Cyanobacteriota; class Cyanobacteriia; order Phormidesmidales; family Phormidesmidaceae; genus SIO1E4. The sequence goes on along the minus strand of JBHJHM010000081.1, from coordinate 25,930 downwards.
TTACAATGAGCTGGTACGGGTTCCCCTCATCATTCGTCAGCCTGCTCAGGTTAAAACAGCTCCTCCTGTCATTGAAGAAGTCGTCTCCACACGCCGACTTTTTCATACAGTACTCGACGCTGCCAGTCTGGCAACAGAGGCAGAACAGACCTTGAGTCTACTCCCTCAACGGCATTCCCATCCAGAAGTTGACTACGTATTCGCTGAGGCCATTCCACCTCAAAATGTCGTGAATCTAATGCAAAAACGACAGCCCGAGTTGGTGCGCGATCGCGCCTGCGACCAGCCCCGCCGCGCTGTCTGGATGGGTACTCACAAACTCATTGAAACCGGTGAAGACTCCATCGAACTTTATGACGTTCGCGAAGACCCTCAAGAAACCCTCAACATCAGTGCCATCCTGCCCGAAAACGTTGAAGCCCTGCAAGAATGTCTCCAAGCCTTTGCTGGCGAAATGAATGACTATGGCTCCGTCATCACTACCCGTCGCGCCCCCGGTTACGATGACCCCGAAGTTCAACAAAGACTACAGGATTTAGGCTATCTAGAGGATTGATTTTGGGTTCTTGGTTCTTGGTTCATGGTTGATAGTTGATGGTTGTTGGCTTTTGGTTGGTTGATGGTTGATGGTTGATGGTTGATGGTTGTAGTTTTAAATTTTAAGTTCTGAGTTCTGAGTTCAATTCAAAAATCAAAACTGAGAACCCATCACTCCCCCTATTCCCTATTCCCTATTCCCTACATCCCTCGTCCCTTCTGATCTCTATTCTCCACTCCCCACTCCCCATTCCCCCATCACTCCACCACCCCATCACTCCACCCCCCCATCCCCCCTCCACTCATACACTCCCCCTTATGTACCCCCCTGTCGACCCCATCATTTTCCAATTCGGCCCCATAGCCTTGCGCTGGTATGGCTTGCTGATGCTGATTGCCATCCTGGTCGCGACTCAAATTGCGAGTCGTCAAGTTGCCCGTAGGGGGGAAAGTCCCGACAATCTGTGGGATATGCTCCTGTGGCTACTGATTCCTGGCTTTCTAGGAGCACGGCTTTACTACGTATTTATTCAAGCGCCACGTGGCGAGTCTGGCTTGGGATATTACTTGCAGAACCCAGTAGAAATTTTCAACATTGCTGGAGGCGGTATTCACATTTTTGGGGGCTTCATTTTTGGCAGCATTGCTCTTTGGCTGTTCACTCGCTTGCGGAAGCTGGATCCTTTACCGTACTTGGATGCGATCGCGCTTGGGCTTCCTTTAGCACAGGCGATCGGACGCTGGGGTAACTTTATCAATCAGGAGCTGTACGGCCCCCCGACAACCCTGCCATGGGGCTTGCGGATCGATCGTCCGCATCGCATTCCTCCTTACAACGATCTCAGTACTTATCCAGACAGTACGCGCTTCCATCCCCTGTTCCTATACGAGTCGCTGTGGAATTTTTTGGGGTTTGCCCTAATTTTCTGGATTTCTCGCCGCTTCCAAACCAGCTTGAAAGATGGGGATATTGCTTTGCTCTACCTGATCTGGTATCCGCTAGGACGCTTTTTTATTGAATTTCTCCGTACCGATTCCTGGTTTTTTCCTGGCACCCCTTTCAATGTTGTGCATATCCTGTCAGCAGTTGCGGTCTTCGGTGCGGCATCTTGGCTATATCTTCGCCATCGCAACCCTTCGGTAGGCAATCAAAATACTTGACCAGCGACCTTACGGCAAAATTGGATAAATTTCCAATGTCGATAGCGCATTCTCTAAGATGGGGTCTTGAGCAGGACCAGACAACGTTATCAATGTCTGGCCATCCCTCGAAAAGAACGAAATGTTGGCAATAGGAGTTTGGTAAATTTCGTTGAGGTATTCGTATTGCAGCGCTGGATGCCCAGACACCTCTATGAGCGAATATTCCGGATTGTAGTAGTCCACCCAGGGACGCTTGCGCCGCACAATTTGGATCAGGTCCGAATCAGGAAGGACAGCCTCATAGATTTCTAGTGAGACATAAGGAGGAACTTCGCCATATCTTCCTGTGTCGGTCAAACACTGGATGAATTCAAAACTACTAGGGTCGTGAAAGGTAATGTGGCCGCTACTGCGGAGCATCGTGCGGTAATTGATAGGAATCCCTAGAGAAAGCCCCAGATCAGTACTGCGAAAGGCCCGTAACTCAGAACTGGGAGCTTCGGGACTCTTCAGAGCGCAAGACTGAGCCACGACATATGCAGGGTGCAGGGCGATCAATGCTCCTGGGAAAGCTATTACAGCCGAGATTCTGGCTCTACTCCACATTGCGCTATGACTCCCAAAGTATATGCAGGTTAGCAGTAAAAGAGATCTACATAACCTAAAAACCTAATCCTGCAGGAATAGAGCTGCTTCCGCAATGTTTGGGAAATTCTTCAGACCAATCATCCCCGCTTGCAGCATAGTTCGCCTGGATATAGTGACCTGCATGGCCAAATCTGACAAGCTGCTCACGTCAAAGGGCTACGTCAAAGCATTTGACCCCCGAGCAAACAAGCGATTAATCGCAATGCATCAGGCCGCGCATGTAGCCCTTTTTGCAGAAATAGCGACAAAGCTATCGGTATCTTCCAAGGTCACGCATCTGTTCTTGCCGAAAAATACGGGGGACCTTCTCCGTGAAACCCACCATCTCCTTCACTAGAAGTCTCCGTCAAATTTCGGATACCTCAAAATCCAACACCGACGATGACGACCATAGCAACTATAAACACCAAAAGCCGCTGATACAGCTACTTTACGAGCCTATCAAATCCCAGCAGACACCGACAGCAAGAGGTCACACAGGCTAAGAGTTCAGAAATATCTGTACGGTTAACCGCAACTCTACGGTGAAGAACCCGTGAATTTCCGTAGAATCGTACCTGTAATTACTGAGTTAATCCCGTAGCTCTACGAGGGAGGGGTATTACCCCTACTGATGAGGATATTGGCTGCGTGTGGTAGCAAAGTTGGTTGGCATTCCTGATTATGCGTGGATACTTCCCTTTTAGGATGGAAATATAAGCCATCAGGAGACATTAAAAGTGACTAATCTAAATACACCAACTAACATGAATTCAATCAGCTCTGGAATCGGGAGTGATCTTGAATCTTTAGCGATTTTCTGTAAAAACGTCCATGCAGAATCACGTCTACAGCAGTATCGTCTAGAGCAACAGCAGGAAGAAATCAGAGCTCTAAAGGAAAAGGTTCAGATTTTAGAACTCCATAAAGCAACTCAGCTTGGGCAAGACAAAATCGTGGGATTCATGGTTGGTGCAATTGTATTATCACTACTAAGTCTAGCGACTTCTATTTTCTTCTCGCCTTCAAGAGAAGCACAGGTCAACCTAAGCTCTAGGACCGACGTAAAGCATCAATACACCCTATAGAGTACTGCTCAGCCTAGTACATCCACAGGATTTGAAGGCATATCTAGTTAGCAAAGTTGCGTTGCACATGCAAATTGATCTGACTCGGCTTACGACAAGCCTGGAAATACCTATCACAGCAATTTGAGTGAACCTCCCAAAGTCTTTTCGCACTCACTCCACATATACTCGATCAATCGAGGACAATGATAAGGAAGAAATGGCTGTTCTAGGTTAATGATCGTCACGGTTACGAGTTTTAAGGGGGGAGTCGGCAAAACAACTACTGCTGTGCATTTAGCAGCTTTCTTGCAAGGAAATGCAAAGACACTACTGATTGATGCGGATCCTAATCGCTCGGCCTTGCAATGGGCTAGCCGAGGCGAGCTGCCGTTTCCAGTTATTGACGAATGGCATACCGATCAGCTGAGTGATACATTTCAGCATATTGTCATCGATACCCAGGCACGCCCCACTCAAGAAGATTTAGCACTTCTGACGGCAAACTGTAATTTGCTCGTATTGCCCACAACGCCGGATATTTTAGCGTTGGATGCTCTAGTGCTGACAATTGATTACCTTCAATCGCTGCAGGCTACGCAGTATGGGATTCTACTAACCTCTATCCCTCCTAAGCCTAGTAAGGCAGAGGAAGAAGTGCGATCGCTATTAGCAGAAGCGCACTTGCCTGTCTTCAAGCGCGGCATTCGGCGCTATGCTGTCTTTCAGAAAGCAGCTATGGCAGGGGTTCCAGTTTACAGCGTCAAGGAAGCTAAGGCTGAGGTTGCTTGGCAGGATTACGAAGCAGTTGGCCAAGAAATTTTGCAACTCGACGGAATCTCTGAGGTGAACTCAGATTTAGATTGAGTTGAGAGCCGATTCCTCTGTTTTTTGGACGATAGCCAAACTGTGATTGAAACTTGTGTTCAGTAGCCTCGTCTTGAATAATAAAAAGGCTAAAAGCATAATCGCCTCCTTCCTTTATCACTCAATATTTCACCACTCTAAGAGGGGTGAAACCCCCCATACCTCAGAAATATGTTTGTCGAAAAGAGGTTGATTATGGCTAATTCTTTGCCATAATAAAATTCTTGCATAAAGAGAAATCAAGCTAAATCATTTCTCTCTTCTTCATTTTGGGAGTTGACTTACAGGCAAAATCAGAAGTAGCCCTTGCTCCATCCTCTCAGTGTTAGCTGTAATAATTTGAGGTGGTTTCACTTACACTTCTTCAAAGTCTCAACGCGGCTAACTGTCACATAGTGCATGCGCCACCTTTGAGGTCAATGGCTCTCTTTAATACCCTCCGAGGTGTGTATTATTCATCAAATAATACTGCTTTGGTGTGGAGCTTACGCAGTTTTTGGGTGCTTACAATGCCAAGGGTACTAATCGTTGCAGAAAATCTTCAGCAGTATGAACGTCTTAAACTAGCTTTGAATCACGAGAAGGATGTTCATATTACGGCAGCAAATCTGCGACAGCTCAATTCCAAAAATCTAAGAATGCTTCGACAGGCCGATCTGATTGTTTTAGAAGATACCCAAGATTTTGAGGCCCAACTGCAAGGAGACACTTCCCTCGCTTTTCTAAGAAAAACTGGCCTTCCTATCATGATTGTTCCTGTTGCTGCATCTGAATCTACCAATCAGAAGCCTCGTGTTTTGAATTTGACTGAGCAGCGTGTTGCTCAAGGTGACTTATCAGTATTACTCAGGAAAATTTACACACACTATTCATCTGAGTTGGGAAAACTAACGTCAACAGTATCAACTGGCGTTGGCCCAGTGGCATCGGGGTCCAGTATTGATATGGAGTACAGATACTCTCTAGAAGCAACAGCGCCTGTTGCTGAAGTTTCCACCTCGTCTCGTAGCATGGCTTCATCTCAGAACGTTAACAGCGCTAGCAAAATGACGCATACTCTATCTACCATCCGCAGGATTTCTGATCAGCTCAGAGAGCCTTTGTCCAACATGAATCTGGCTATACATATGCTGGGACGAGTGCAGTCAGTCGAGGAGCGCGATCGCTACTTGCGACTTCTTCGCGAAGAATATAATCGGGAGCTTCAGCTACTCAATCAGCTTGACAATCATCTAGAAACAAATTTTCCCCGAACTCCGTAAACACATCTGGATGACTTTATTAGCGTCAAGCGGAAATTCTCCTTGGGTACGGCTCTATTTTGGTAGGGACATAGAGCTTTGCCCTTCGCCTGCAGGTGTTCTTCACAGAATGTAATTTAAGGTGTAAAGATTCCAGCCTCTTAAGCTTTAGACTAAAGAACAATCTGTATTTGCATTCGCTCAGCTCAGCGTATTCTAAGGGGTGCCGATTGCTGAGTGATTATTGGTTGCAGTCGCTAGTAGTCCGCTGAGCCCTACTTGAATCTATGTTTCCGATCCATCGTCCCCGTCGTCTACGCAGCCATCCTCAACTTCGCCGGATGGTCAGGGAAACGTTTGTCTCAACCAGCGATTTAATTTATCCACTCTTCGCAGTACCTGGAGAAGGGGTTGCCAAAGAAGTGAAGTCGATGCCGGGAGTGTATCAACTCTCGGTAGACAAAATCGTGGAGGAGGCAAAGGAAGTCTACGATTTGGGAATTCCTTCCATCATTTTGTTTGGCATTCCAGATGACAAGGATATTGATGCAACCGGTGCTTGGCACGACTGCGGTATTGTGCAAAAAGCCACTACTGCCATCAAGGAGGCTGTCCCTGATTTAGTCGTTACAGTCGATACGTGCCTGTGCGAATATACCAGCCATGGTCACTGTGGCTATTTGGAGGTCGGTGACTTAACCGGAAAGGTATTGAACGATCCAACGTTGGAGCTGCTGAAGAAAACGGCTGTATCTCAAGCCAAAGCAGGGGCTGACATTATTGCTCCGTCTGGCATGATGGACGGATTTGTCACTGCCATCCGCTCAGGTTTAGATGAAGCAGGTTTTCAGGACATGCCCATCATGTCCTATGCCGCCAAGTATGCTTCTTCCTACTACGGACCTTTTCGCGATGCTGCCGAGTCTGCCCCTCAGTTTGGCGATCGCCGCACATATCAGATGGATCCTGCTAACAGTCGAGAAGCCATTAAGGAGATAGCCCTTGATATTACGGAAGGGGCAGACATGCTAATGGTGAAACCAGCACTGGCCTACATGGACATTATCTGTCGGGTCAAGGAGGCTACGAACTTGCCGGTCGCAGCCTACAACGTCTCTGGCGAGTATTCTATGGTGAAGGCTGCAGCTTTGAATGGCTGGATTGATGAGCAAAAGGTCGTCTTAGAGACCATGACTAGCTTCAAGCGCTCTGGCGCCGACCTCATACTTACCTACCACGCTAAAGATGTAGCCCGCTGGCTTTAAGGGCGCACATGTGCTGATTCCCAGCGTTTCTTAATTCTGCATCCAGATCATGCGAACTGCCTCGGCAATGCGGTTCAGATCTTCGTTCAGAAGCGGGGGCCATTCCACCCCCGACTTTGCTCCCTGCCGATAGAGCTGTCGACTTTCATAGGTCAAAACAAAGAAAGCGTGACCCAAGGGGCGTTCGATTGCGGGTTCATCTTTTAGGCCAGAAGCCAACGTTTTCAGGGCTAGCAAGATAGAGGTAACTTGACCCGGAACCGGGGGTACCCCTTGACGCAAACAGTCGATGAAAGCAGTTTGCCCTGCCACGGGAGCGATCGTTTGTGCTAGTAGGAAGCGATGGGCTGTTTCAAAATCCATATTCAGTTGAGACCTAAAATAGACCGTATTGTTGCTGTTGCGATTGACTAAGCCCAGGGCATTCTAAATTCAAACCAGCTGAGGCTTCCCCTGTAGGTTTGCGTAGGCAACGAGATAACAAGATATTCATTTCTTCATGGAGACTTCATCTAAGAAGAGCCTGACCTTGTCATGAAATCGCCAGACTATTATTGCAGGGGTTTTTGGTTTCTTCCTAGAATATCCACCGTATCGGCTCTGAAGGAATGGGGCCTCATCCAAATAGGTAACCCTGAAAGCAGAAACGTCCTGTGTTTTCGATGCTTACCAGATAATCTTACGGGTTCTCATGTTCCCTCATCGCGCTGAGTGAAATCCTATTAGTCGGGTTTTCTCGTCGCTGATCAGGCTGCTCCCGCTGTCTAAATCTAAGACGTTCTTTACCCAAACCCTTAACTCAGACAGTCCTATGACGCAATCTGCTTCTGGTGTACCATTCGTTGACCTAACTTGGCAGCATCAACCTATCCGAGACGATATCCAAGCCGCTGTTGCAGCGGTTCTAGACCAGAATGACTTCGTCCTAGGTCAAGCCGTCAGAGACTTTGAAAAAGCCTTCTCAGAAGCCTCTGGTGTCGCTTATGGCGTTGGTATGGGATGCGGCACCGATGCGATCGCTCTGGGATTAGTCGCCTGCGGCATTGGCACAGGCGATGAGGTGATTCTGCCGGTCAATACCTTTGTGGCTACATTAATCGGGATTATCCGGAGCGGTGCCACGCCTGTCTTTGTCGATTGCGATGCGGAGACAGCCCTGATTGATTTGGCTGCTGCTGACGCTGCTGTCACAGCTAAGACACGCGCTATCATTCCTGTCCATTTGTATGGTCAGATGGTGTCTCCTACAGCATTGGCAACGCTGGCCGAAAAGTATGGCCTCATGATTATTGAGGACGCGGCTCAAGCTCATTTAGCTGAGCGGGAAGGGTATCGAGCCGGATCGATTGGCACAGCTGCAGCCTTTAGCTTTTATCCCAGCAAGAACTTAGGAGCCATTGGGGATGGCGGCATGTTGCTAACGCAGCAGGAGTTAGTGGCTCAAACAGCGCGATCGCTCCGCAACTATGGAGCTGTCCGCAAATACTTCCATACCGAATCAGGCGGCACTAACAGCCGTCTCGACACGCTCCAGGCAGCGGTCCTGAATCTGAAGCTGCCGCTGCTACCCAACTGGAACCAAGCCCGCAATCAAGTCGCTCAACACTACGACCAGCGGCTGGCCTCGCTGCGGGAATTTGGGATTGTGCCTATTAAGAATGAGTGCGGGGAGGGGCACGTTTACCATCTCTACATTGTTCGCATCACGAAAGACTGCCCAGTTGATCGAACCGCACTACAGCTTGTCCTCAAAGAACACGATATTCAAACGGGTATCCACTATCCAGTCCCCTGTCATTTGCAACCCGCCTTTAAATCAATGGGACATCAGCCAGGCGATTTTCCTCAAGCAGAGGCCCTAAGCCAAGAGATTCTATCGCTACCGATGTATCCCGGCATGACAACAGCTCAAGTGGATCACGTTGTGACTGTGATTGCTCAAACGATTCATCAAAGCCAACCGCTTAAAGAGACGATGACAGTTGTTTAACCAACCGCTATACAATCGCCCTAGGCCTGACTCTTGTAACCGTAACTGTTGCTTGTAAAGGAGACTGCTATGAGAGCATCCTCGTTATCAACTCGAAACAATCTGTCACCCTTTCCGGCTACTCCATTGGCCTTGGCTATGCTGGGGCTGCTGATTGTTCTCTACGGTCCTGTGCTTTGGCATTGGGTTGATGGCTGGCTTAATAAGTCCATCAGCATTCAGCATGAATACTTCAGCCACGGGCTGCTGGGGATTCCCTTTGCGGCTCATCTTGCCTGGACTCAGCGCTCCCAGTGGCGTCAGCTACCCGAACAGACTCATCCGGCAGGACTTGGCTTTTTAGGACTCGGAGCTGTGCTGTATCTGAGTCAGTTACCTGACTGGATTAACATTTCATTTCCATTCATCCTGGCAGGTTTGTGCCTCAGCTTGAAGGGAATACCTGGCCTTAAGCTAATGGGATTTCCACTCGCTTTAGTGGTATTTGCAACCCCTAGTCAACTCCCCTATCTGATTGAGCCTTACATTTTGCCGCTGCAGAGCTTTATTGCCAGCGTAGCAGGATTTTTGCTCCAGCAAGGAGGCATCAATGTCACCGTCGATCAGATTTATCTGCGGGTTAATGACCAAATGGTCGAGGTGGCTCCCCACTGTGCAGGCCTCAAGATGCTCTTCACAAGCCTCTATGTATCCCTGATGTTGATTTACTGGACTCAACTTTGGCGATCGCGCTTTCGGATGGGCGTGTTCTTAGCTGGGACAGTAAGCATCAGTGTTGCGGGGAATATTGTCCGTAATGCCGTCTTGAGCTACTTCCACGGTGTAGGGAATAAAGCTGCCTTTGACTGGCTGCATGAAAGCTGGGGCGGTGATGTGTATTCCGCGATCATGCTGCTGCTGTTAATCGGTCTGATAAATCTGGTTCAACGATACGTACCAGAACAGCTGGCCGTCAATGCTGAAACTGAATCTATGGTGTAGCCGTGTCTATTCCCGAGGAAATATCTGTACCCCAGCAGGCAGCCCCCTTTTCAAAACAGAAGCGGCTCCTGCAATGGCTGCTAGTTGCTGTTTTAGCTGTAATTGTGGCGATCGCGGCGGCTCCTAGTTACTTCAGCGGCCAGTGGCCGTGGAGCGAGCCCCTCAAAGCGCCCCAGATCAACCAGATTAAGGCTTTGCGAAGTACTGCCTTAGACCTGCCAGGGTGGCAGGTCAGCTCGCAACAGGAAGTCAGGATTGGGGGAAATGATTGGGGCCTGACAGAATATCAAGCGACCGACACTCCTGCTACCACCAGTGGATTCGCCTTATTATTGCGCCCTCAGCCTTGGCATGATCAGCAGCCGGAGGTGGAATGGGTTGACATCAGGGGTGCCCGAGGCTGGCAAGTGAGCGACTTACATCGTGTTCATTTTGAAGTTCCCAGCGCTGATGGGCCATCGATTCAGGTAGCAGCTCGCTATTTTCGAGGCATTGATGAGCAACGAACGTTTGCAGTGATGCAATGGTATGCTTGGCCCACCGGTGGACATCCCGCTCCTGGTCGGTGGTTCTGGGCTGACCAAACTCAGCAGTGGATGCGCCGACAGCGCATGCCCTGGGTTGCAGTCAGTGTCTTTTTGCCTATCGAACCTGTTGGCAATATTCGACCGCATACCGAAGACGCGATCGCGATCGGGCAGGCTGTTCAAGCCAGTCTCATGACCGTTATTTTCTCTGGAAACTAGCGGATGCTGATTATTGAGTGATGTATAGAGGTATTCAGGAAACGATTTTCCCAAAATTTAGGTCTTAAATAAGCATAGTGAGCCATTGTGCTTAAATAGGTCGAAAGGTCAGTAAGTTTGACCACTGTGAAAGCCTCTGTCGTTACGAGTAAGTGTAATTGTTATGGCGTGGGTGAGTTCTCAATCGCACTTTGCGTGGCTGTGTAAGTTTCCTTATTGGGCTAGCTCTGGGCTCCTGGTAACCTGCTGGTTCTTACCTGCGGTCGCGCCTGCCTTTGCGGCTAACACCGCTCAAAACTCACCCACGCCTCTGCAGGCTATTTTGGCCGATGGCCATGAGGAAGCTACAGAAGAGGGCGCTGAATCAGAACCTAGAACAATCCCACCGCCTCCCAGCCAAGAGGAGGATTCGAACTCATCAGCAGAAACCGATTCGCCCCTTAAACCGGATCCTGATCTCACAGCACCTTTGCCTCAAGTCGATCCTGAACTGCCGGAACCACCTCAAAGATTACCAATACCACTCCGACAGCCAGATCTGCCCGGTTCAGAAGTGCAGAATTTCATCTTGGGCAATCCTGAAGAGACACTGGATTTCGATACCTATCGCTTAGGCCCTGGCGATAGCTTTTTCGTGAGCGTACCTCGGTTCCCCGACCTCAGCTTCCAGGCCACGCTGGATATTCAAGGTAATGTCATCGTTCCACTAGAGGGCGTTACCCGTTTTAGTGGCCTAACGCTACAGGGAGCAGAAGAGGCACTGACACGAATTTACAGCCGCTATGTTGAGAACCCAGAAACAGGAGGCCCCGCGGAAGTAGGCGTAACGCTAGTTGCCCAACGGGGCGTTGAGGTGACAGTTCTGGGCGAGGTCGTACAACCAGGATTCTATCCCTTAGCTGCGCCACAAATATCAACCGCTCTGTTGTCTGCTGGAGGTACGACTGGCGAAGCCGACCTGCGTAAGGTTGTGATCCAACGACGCCTTCCAGGAGGAGATTTTCAAGAGGAAGTGTTTGACCTGTTTACCCCATTGAAAGAGGGTCAAGAGATTCCAAACGTCGCTTTACAAGATGGCGACGTGATTGTTGTAGAGCAGCTTGATCCGGCTGTTTTAGACGAGTATGATCGGGACCTGGTGGCTCGCTCTACAATCGCCCGACCAAACATTACCGTCCGGATTCTCAACTACGGCGGTGGAAGTCTTGGCGGGACAACTGGCGGTAATCTGACGGCCCTTGAACTCCCTAACGGTAGCCGCTTTGCTGACGTTTTAGTAAGAGCGGGTCTAAATCCAGACACCTCTAATCTAAGAGAGATTGGACTGGTTCGCTTTGATGAAGAAGCGGGTCAGGCCGTTACGCTAACCTTAGATGGAAATGAAGCTTTTCGGGGTGACCCATCCGAGAATCCACCGCTTCAAAATAACGATGTGGTGATTGTGAATCGTACATTATTGGCCCGTATCACTTATGCGTTTAATGTCTTTACTCAGCCCTTTAGAGACGTATTAGGATTCATACTCTTCTTCGATTCATTAGCAGAATCTGCCAATGATCTATTTGCCCCTTAATATTGAGAGTACAGGATGCACCGTAAGCAACTGCCCAGCTGCCGAGTTTACACTGTCAGGATGAGTTACTTCAGGCATTGATTGCTTTCTTAAACGCCCATCTGATTTACAAAGAGCTATACCATGGTACTTCCGCTCATTAAGCGTTATGTTCTAGCCCTCCAACGATACAAGTGGGCAGGTATTGCCGGTTTCCTTGGGGTGCTTGGCGTGTCTAGCGTGGTCGCCATTCAGCCTCCCCCAGAAGAGCAATTCGAGTCCGAGGGCATTTTGGTGGAAAATGCCCCAGTTGTCACCTTTACCAATACAGGGGTTGAGCTGCAGCAGCGCGGACAGGGCAATATTACGCGTGAGTTTCTCCTGGCCGATGTTTTGCTAGAACCGGTTTCAGAGGAGCTGCAAGAACAAGGTTTTGACGTCAGCCCCGGTAAAATTCGCGGCAATACTGATATTGAAATTGATGCGGATGACAACGGACCGCAACGAGTCGTCGTCAGCTATGTAACTGATACGGAAGCAGAAGCAGAAGCGGTTCTTAATCTTCTGTTTGACTACATGATTGAGCTGAGCCGGGTTACAAACCAAGCGCGGCTCAACTCGATCATTGAGGCCCTGGAAGAGCGTCTCCCCGGTATTGAAGGTGAACTACGCGAGGCTGAGCAAGCCTTAGAAGCCTACGATCGGCTTGAGGGGCCAGCCATCCAAGCCGCGCAAGATGGGAGCCTGCTGGGCGCTATCTCTGGCAGCGAAGCCCAATTTCGGCAAAATCGCATCACATTGGCAGGCATCAATGCCCAGATGAGTAGTCTGGAAGCTCAACTAGGCTTGAGTCCTGACGAGGCGTATGTTTCTTCAGCTTTGAGTGCGGACCCAATTATTGCTCAGCTGCGAGCCAGGATTTATGAGGCGGAGACTCAGTGGGGACTTTTGCGATCGCAGGGACTGCTCGAAGAGCACCCCACAATGGTGGAACTCCAGAACAACTTAAATGTGTACGCCGAGCAGCTACAGGCGAGAGCCCGTGAGGTAATTGGAGGGGGTGGCAGATTGTCGGCTTTGGTAAGCAGTGGCGTCAATGTCCGTATCGACAGCAACCTTGACCCTGCCAGAGCCGCATTGGCCAATGAACTTGTGAATTTGAGGACTCAACGGGATGCGTTGGAAAGTCAGCAGCAGATTCTGCTGCAATCCCGAGAGCAGCTGCGAAGGCAATATGCAAGCTTACCCAATAAGCAGCTAGATCGCGATCGCCTAGCCCAGCAAGTAGCTTTGAAACGTGCACTATATGACCAGCTTCAGGCCAAGCGCATTGATGCTCAGGCGGCTGAGGCGGAAACGGTGACGAGCCTATCGGTGGCCAGTCCACCTTTGACTGCGATGGTTCCTGTAGAGGCAACGAACCCGTTCACGGTATTACTGATTGGTGGCTTGTTAGGAATTGCAGTTGGCGGTGGCATCGTATACCTTCTCGACATGCTCGATTCGACGGTTCGGACTTACGAAGACTTGGACCAGCTGTTCGAGCAGCAAGACGTGCCACTGTTGGGTCTGATTCCCGCGATCGCACCCCGTCGCAGCAAGCCTGCTATGGCCCTAATTACAGACCCCAATCACAGCTGTAATGATATTTACGAGCGCCTACGAAGCAACCTACAAATCTCCGGGGTCCAGGTCAACGAAGGGCGCGTTCCTCACACTATTTTGGTGACGAGTACCCGCGACAGCGAAGGTAAAACCACAACGGCTTTCAACTTGGGCATTGCCTCAGCACGGGCGGGTCGCCGTACGCTCATTATTGAGATGAATATGAGAACCGCATCTCGAGCAGGGCGCTTAGGCATCAAACCAAACGATCAGGCCGTTGTTGAACCTTTGCGATATTACGGGGGACATCTGTCTGACCCTGTGCAAATGGTACCAACAATCGCTAACCTCTACATCTCCCCAGGGGTAGGGCCACAGCGCAATCCGGCGGTGATTCTAGACTCTAATGAAATGGCTCGGTTCTTGAAAGATGTTTCGGCTCGGTTTGATTTCATTATCTTTGACGCACCGGACCTGACAACAAGTAATGATGCCATGCTGCTGGAATCTAGAAGCGACGGCATGGTCATTGTGGCTCGTCCTGACTTTACCGAAAAGCCGGTACTAGTCACGGTTCTGGAGCAGCTAGAAGAGAACGAAGATATTCGGCTTCTCGGAGCTGTGATCAACGGGGCAAAGATTCCAGTCGCCGAAGCGCAGCGGAAAGAGGAAGAATTTGCCATTGGCAATGAGTTCGAGACTGAGGGAGAAGGTAGCAATGGGACTAAAGAGGTGCCCACTTTCACCTCAATCGATCTCTAGAGAGTTGTAGTCAAGCTCTAGAGAGTTACAGTCGAGCCATGTTCTCATTAACCCATGGCAGATATCCCTTGACGGACTTCTCCTTCTGCAACAGTATCATTGAGTCAGAGGAAGCTTAGAAATCCGAGGCAGCTTACGGGATAAACTATTTCGGCGTCTCTTTTCCTCCGTTTGCGCTTAATTCACTCAGCACGTCCGTCTGTCGTATGAATCAGATTCGCTTCCGCTACCCCGAAAGCCGTCAAGATAACCAGATTGATATCTATCACGGTGTGGCGATTCCTGACCCTTATCGCTGGCTAGAGGATCCTTACTCTGATGAAAGCCGTGTCTGGATTGAAGCTCAAAACGGTGTCACAACTGAGTATCTGGCAAAATTGCCCCAGCGGGGGCGTCTCCAAGAGCGCCTGACAGAACTCTGGAATTATGAAAGATACGGGACTCCCTTCAAACGGGGGAGTCAGTATTTCTTCTATAAAAATGACGGTTTGCAAAACCAAAGTGTTTTGTACACCGCTCCGAGCCTAGACGCTGAGCCCCGAGTCTTACTTGACCCCAATACGCTCTCAGAAGATGGGACGATCGCGCTCCGAGGCACAGCTATCAGTGAAGACGGAACCTACTTGGCTTATGGGCTTTCGGCTTCAGGATCCGACTGGATGGAGTGGAAAGTCCGGCATATTGAAACGGGTGAAGATTTGAGCGATCGCCTCCAGTGGGTCAAGTTTTCCGGCGCATCTTGGACTCATGACCAACAAGGGTTTTTCTATAGTCGCTACGACGAACCTGACGAAACGACCAAGTTAGAAGCCGTCAACTACTATCAAAAACTCTACTACCATCGCCTAGGCACTCCTCAATCAGAGGATGTATTGGTTTACGAGCGTCCTGACCAAAAAGAATGGGGCTTTAGCGGTAATGTTACCGAGGACGGTAAATATCTGATTATTTCGGTTTGGCTAGGAACCGATCCTCGCAATCTGGTCTTCTACAAAGATCTGCAAGCTCCTGATAGCCCGGTAATTGAACTGATTGCAGAATTTGAAGCCGAGTTCAGCCTCATCGACAATCAGGGACCGCTGTTCTGGTTTCGCACCGACCTCGATGCACCCAAAGGCCGTGTTATTGCCATCGACACGACCCAGCCCTCCCGCAACCACTGGCGTGAAGTCATTCCCGAATCGGCAAACACACTGCAGGGTGTTGGGGTTTTGAATCACCAGTTCGTAACCGATTACCTGCAAGATGCGCGATCGCAGGTCAAAATCTTTGACCTTGAAGGTCACTTTGTTCGCAACGTTGAGCTTCCTGGAATTGGCTCGGCAGGCGGCTTCGATGGTAAGCGAGAAGACACCGAAACCTTTTACAGTTTCACCAGCTTCACGACCCCTAACACCCTCTATCGCTACGATTTAGTAACTGGAGAAAGTACTCTCTATCGTCAGCCTCAGGTCAAATTCGACCCCAACGATTACGAGACCACCCAGGTATTTTTTAACAGCAAAGACGGGACCCGTGTTCCGATGTTCATCACCCATAAAAAAGGAGTGGTTTTGAACGGACAAAACCCCACGCTGCTATATGGGTACGGCGGCTTCAGCATTTCGTTAACGCCTGGGTTTTCGGTCAGCAATCTTGTCTGGCTGGAAATGGGGGGTGTATACGCAGTACCTAATTTGCGGGGCGGAGGTGAATATGGCGAAGCCTGGCACCTAGCAGGAACGAAGCTGAATAAGCAAAACGTGTTTGACGATTTCATTGCAGCGGCTGAGTGGTTGATCGCCAATCACTACACCAACCCTAGCAAGTTAGCCATTATGGGCGGCAGCAATGGTGGATTGCTGGTCGGAGCCTGTATGACTCAGCGACCTGATTTGTTCGGCGCAGCTTTACCGGCTGTGGGAGTCATGGATATGCTGCGATTTAACCAGTTCACAATTGGCTGGGCCTGGGAATCGGACTATGGTTCACCCCAGGAAGAGGCTGAGTTCAAGGCCTTGCGGGCTTATTCGCCGCTGCATAACCTAACACCAGGAAACACATATCCAGCGACTTTAATTACAACCGCCGATCACGACGATCGCGTAGTACCAGCTCACAGTTTCAAATTTGCAGCAGCTCTACAGGCAGCCCATTGCGGTGAAGCTCCGGTACTCATTCGGATTGAGACGAAGGCAGGGCATGGAGCGGGTAAACCCACCGCGAAGCTTATTGAGGAAGTAGCTGATCGATGGGCTTTCTTAGCCGATAATTTGGGGATTCCTGAATAATCCAGTATCGACGGGAGATTTACAGCCGCTTCAATAATGCCGAAGTCCCTTTCAGCATCCGACGCAGCCCTCCCTGAACCAGCGGATTCTCTGACACCTGATTAAATAACCAATCCTGCCTGGTAAACGACTTGATGAAGTTACTCACCCGGAACTCTCGCTGAAATCGGTCGTACAGTGTGCGATCGTATGCCTTCAAGGACTCCGCACCAAAGTTCTGCTGGGCTAGCGATCGCTGCACCTGCTCTGCTGCCAACATGCCAGAGACCATAGCGCTCCCGGTCCCAAAACAAGTCAAAGGATTACACAATCCCGCTGCATCCCCAGCAACGAGATATCCCGGCCCTGATACTGCAACCGGCTGTGATGCTCCCACCATCACCGGCCAAGGACGTACATCACTGACAGGTTCGCACTCAGCGAACCGAGACGCCAGTTTCGGATGGGTCTGCATTGCCTCTTGCAAAAGCTGCCGCAAATCTACTGACTGACGCTGAAGGTCATGTCGCGGTTTTCCCACACCGACACTGAAAATTCCCTCTGCCAAAGGCGTTATAAACAGAAATCCGGGATTAGACTCCGGCAGAAAGTAGCCTTCAATATGAGCGTCATGGTGAGCTTGACCAGGCGCTGCTGCAGAATTATCAGTAGATGTAAACCCAGTGACTCCCCGGAAATAGCCCTGCACCGTGTCGTAGTAGCGTTCCTCAGACCGACCTAACCCCAATCTCTGCAGAACGGTAGAATTTACCCCGTCTGCGGCCACAACCAGTTTGGCGGGCAGAATTGTCTGCTCGCTTCCTGCTTCCAACGTAATCCGCCATTGATTATCTTGTCGCTCTAGATCCACTAAAGCCGTTCCCAGGCGCTTATCGACATATGCCTCGTCCAGCTTGCTGACCAAAAAGTGGTCAAAATGCCGTCGATTCATGGTGAAAAAAGGCACCCTCTCAGACAATGCCCGTCCTGCATTACCGGCTCTTGCGGTTTTCTCACTTGTTCGATCTGGCGCGAAATGCAAACTGAAGCTTTTGCCATTGGGTGTAAATACGCGTGCAGCGTTCCCCCCCAAAACCTGATTCTGTCGCTCCATCAACTCAGGCAAATAAGTCGGATCGAGGCGGTCAAGCACCTCGATGACTTTCTTCCCATACACATTTCCATCCACCTTGTCTCTGGGAAAGACAGCTTTGTCCACCAGCGTATGTGGAATCTGAGCCTGACACAGAAACAGCGATGCAGTAACGCCTGCTGGACCGGCCCCCACAATTACAACATCTGGTGTCTGAGTATTCGTGATGGACGATGAGAAAGACATGGCATCCCTCCAGCATGGGCTTATGCAATCCTCCCATGAATAGGGAATTGGCGTGTTAGAAGGAAAGAAAGCGTAGAAGGGAGATTACAGAAAGTCAAGAAGCGATGGGGTCGGGAAATCAAAGTCCAGCAGGTTGCTATCTTGTCTGAGGTTCCTTGCCGTAGGCTTGCCATGCCAAATCAATCAGGCCATTCATGATCGAAACGGCCAAGACTGGATTTCCTTTGCGCCCATCGATACGAATGTGGGGCACCATCGAGTCTTGTAGACGGGATTTCAGAACGTCAATGTCTAAAAAGCCGGCAGGAGTCGCGATCACCAAAGCAGGACGAATTTGATTAGCTTCAATCATCTCAACTAAAGCCTCCAGCGCCGTTTGGGATTCGCCTACGACGAAGATGCCTTCGGGATATCGTTGCGCTAAGGTCTCAATCCCCCAGGCTGTTTTGCTCTTACCCTTTTGCGGGCGCGTTAAGGCATCCATACTGCAGTAGACCGGGTTAACAAACGTATCCTGAATTGGCGGAGCAACTCCGACCTGCACCATCGGCACATCCACAATAATCGTCGTTCGTGCCGCCAATGCGGCTGCCCCTGACGTCAAAGAATGCTCTGAAAAGCGAACCAATGATGCGTATTCAAAATCTGCTGTGGCATAGATGGTGCGTCGCACCAGCTCATATTCAGAGGGTGTGAATAAATGATGATTACCAATTTCGCGATCGATCACCCCTAAGCTTTGGGCGTCAGTCACATGCCATTCCATAGTTCCTTCTCAGCAGCGAAGCGGAATCATTGTGCATATAGTATAGGGCTTCAAGGTCCCGCCAAAGTTTCGGACTCCCGCATCGCTGTGTGGCCAACGCCGAAGCCGCATTCCGGTTTCTTGGCCCCCTTTATCCTGTCGCTTCGATCTGCCTCACGGTAGTCAGGGCTGAATAACTCACCCCAGCAGTCCCCTCACCAGGATGGGTACAATCGCCAACTAGCCAAAGACCCGGAATAGGCGTACGGTTGGCAAAGCCGAACGGGCCAAAGGTACTGAGGCGCATACCTAACCCCCCGACAGCCCCCAGGTTACGCCCTGTGAAGCGCTCGAAGGTTCTGGGAGTACCCGCTTCAACGTGAATCAGATGGTCGGGTTGGAGATCAAAGAATTGACCTAGCTTAGCGATCGCTGCTTGGGTATATTGCTGCTTTAGGGCATCGTAATCAGCCGCAGTTTGCCATTGATGCAGGTCAGTGAAGGATGACGCGATAATGGTCGCTCTACCATCCGGAGCGCGGCCATCACCCGAACGGCTGACGGAAACGAAGAGGGAGTTGTTTTCCCCAATCGGGCCATCGTAGTCGTAAAGGAACTGCAGGTGAGGAGGGCAGTCAGCCGGAATGGCAGCTTGGTCAACGCCCAGATACACGACGAAGGCTCCCGAAGCGTCCGGTAGCTGATCCACCCGCTGACGATAACCCGGGGGAGTCTGGTCGCCCAGCAGCGCGACCAGGTTTTGAACCGTGACATTCGCCACGACAATATCCGCTGCTTCCGTCCAGGTTGCGCCCGTCTTCTGACTACGTACCGTAACGCCTGTGACCTTGCCGTTTTCTAGATGAATACGCTCGACTGTATGACGCAGCAGCAGCTTGCCGTGGTCGCGTTCTAAAGCGGCCACGAGGCGATCGCTCAGCACCTGCATACTGCCCTTCAGGTGAAAGAGTCCTTGGGGTTCCTGCGAAACGCCCAGTGCAGTTGCCGCATAGAGCAAAGCAGTTTCATCGGTATCAACTTGGGAATATAACTTGAGCTGTAGGTCGAGGAAGGTTTTGAGGCGGCGATCGCCATACAGACCAAACGCTTTGAGCAGTTGACCTACCGTTGAAAATGTAAACGGAACCGTTACGAGCGTATCGGGCCGTACTGCTGATACCAGTTGCCACAAATCCCAGGCATTTCGAGGCGGCAACACAGGCTCGCGTCCCTGGAACCGCCAGCTAGCCTGAAATAACGTCTTCAGCAACTGCCAGAAGGGTTCGCTGTTGGGAAATTGCTGCTGGCGCTCGGCCTGCCACTGCTCAGGATCGCGCCAGATTGAAATAGGTTTGGTCTCACCCGGTAAGTAGACCGCACAGGCCGGATCGCAAGGCGTAGCGGTAGGCAAAGGAATGTCTAAAAATTCGAAAATTTGATGGTGCACACCTCCCGGCTCTAGTCCGGCCACTTGGGTTGCCCCCACATCGAATGTGAAGCCCCGCCGCTTGAAGGTAGAAGCACAGCCCCCTGGAACATAGGCTTGGTCAAAGGTCATAACGCTGTAACCATGCCGTGCCAACAAAGCTGCTGCCGTCAGCCCCCCGATTCCTGCTCCGATAACTACAACTCGTTTTTCAAGGGAACACCCAGCAACCATGCGTTTACATTTCGTTACGTCTCCTCATTAGTTTAACGTTATTCGTTAGTGGTTTTTTGTTATTAGTTGATGGGTGATGGCGGGTGATGGGTTTTGAGGGAGGAGATTAGGAAGACTGGGTGGTGAACCAGTGGTTGAAGTGAGCGATCGCGGCTTTGACTTTAGCGGTTAGTTGGGACACGCGCCGCGCTAGACGAAGGACCTCTTCAGGACGCAGCTCATCGCTGTATTTGTGATGTACGACATGGCGAAATCGACGGTATTCGTCCAAAGCGGTCAGTAGCTGCTGACTCCAGAGTGGGGGACGATCTTCCCCACTAGGCTCGCCCACCTGTTGGAGAAGTGCTTGATGCCAGTTTTCTCCTTGAGGCAGTCCGCCGTCTAGAGTCACCGCCACGCGTTCACTCATGCGCTCGCAGCGCCGATAAAAATCATTGATATACGAGGCTAAAGCTCGTGCGGCAAAATCCTCAGGTACTTCAGGTACTCGCACTAGGGCACTACTTAACGCTCTGTTGGTTTCTTCGAGGGCATAGACTTCATCATCAAGATGGTCTTTAAGGACAAGAAACTTGTTCTGAGTCATGTCTCTTTTTTGAAAAACACGGCGACGAACAGCAGGGTTGAGAGTTTCGAGGCGGACCAAGTCAATGGCAAGCCAGTCGGGCAGGAGCACGCTGACTGCATCCACGGCCAGCAGCCATTGCTCAAAGGTCAGTCCTTCTACCGCCAAGTCAATATCAGAGTTCCAGTGCCAGGGGCTTTGTCCCGCCAGGGAGCCAAATAAAATTACCTGGGTTGCACCGAATTTTTGCCGCAGCAAGCGATCGCACTCCCTCGCCATACGCAAAGCAATCTGCCGCCGCTGTTCTAGCGTCTCCTGGGTCTGAGCTGAAGCGTGAGGAGAAATGCCGTGATTCATACCGACATTTTAGGACCGCAACTGACAAAACTTCCGCGCTCGATCAAACTCCGGATCCTGCCATGAATAGGCAAAGTGGCTGACTGAATTGACTTCGGGAATGGCGCGACGGATAGCCTGCATTTGTTCTTCGAGGGCGGGGCGATCGCGCGTCGATTGGCCCCATGTGCCAGCGAGTGCAGGTTTAACAAACTCACCCCCCTGGGGACCTGCCACCGCCATAACACTGCGAATTTCATCCAAAATACAGCCAGTATGACCACAGACGCCATAGGCCATCGGGTGCCAGGTCATCCAGGTAGGAAATCGGTCCCAGTACTGTAAGCGGGAATCGTAACCGTTCCCCACAGAGCGGTTGCCGCCTGGAAAAAACACCGTACCGGTTCGCATGCCCTGCTGTTGGGAGAGTTGCCCAACCTGCACCAAAAAATCCACAACGCCCTGCACTGCATGGGCAACGCTTAAACGCCACAGCTCATTTTGCAGAACCGGGCGCAGGACAGAAGCGGGAATTTCTTCCGTCGTATCCAGGGGCACTCGGCTTTGCCAGAGGGGTTCGGGCTCATCAGGATACAGGCGATTTACCTCATCCAGGTCGGAGTCGAGCAAGTACCCACGGCTGATGTATCGCCGGATAAGTTCTAGACCTTTGTAGTTGAGGGCTCGCTGAAACAGGGCATTGCGAGAGGATTCGCTATATATCCAGAGATCTTCAACTTTGCTTGCCACAGAATGGGATCCTACGCCCCGGGGATAGCGAATATAGTCAAATAAAATGCCTGCTGGCTGTCGCTTCGCAATTTCGGTCAAGATAACTTGAAAATCCTGTTGGGCTTGGAGGCTGTAGGGGTCAATGAACACTTCTTCAGCGTTGCTGGTGGCGCCTGCCATGGCAAAACTAACGGAATCTTGCCCATTGCCGTTACGCGCTAAGGCTGGCGAGCGATCAGCCTGCTGCGCGTAAGAATAGCCAAAGTTAAGCGTAAAAACCCAGGCATAAGTTTCTAGCCCCCGCTCTTTGCCTTTTTCAATGACTTCAGCTAGCAAATCACGGTCTTCATAGCCATTTGCTTGCACCACAGAAGGCCAAACAGTTGGATTATCACTGCTAGGCAATAGGACCTGACCGCTATAAAACGCTTCCACGTAGACCTGGTTGTAGCCTAAGTTGGCGATGCGATCCAGAACGGCTTCTAGAATACCGGGCTGCAAGTCACAGGGATATAACCGCAGCCAAACTGCTTGCTCACGGGGCCAGTTAGCCTCGCGACAGTCTCGTAACGCATTTTTCTGAGCTTCGACGATCGCCGCATATTGGTCCTGGGTTTGCTCATACCCCTCGAAGACAGCTTTGCGAAGATCCTCTTTGCGGGTAGCATCTGCCTGTGAAATGTGGCAATAGCTATCGAGCTGCACCGATTGAGCCCGAGCCGACACTAAGGGCATCAACGATAAGATTAGTGCTGCTAGAAAAGCCGTTTTGAAGCGCCTTACCCAGGGCTTTCTCCTTGACTGTGTCGTTAATAGCGTCTTCATGCCAGTCTGTCTGACCTCAAAGCCAATTCGATAAGTGAGAATGGTACACCCTGTTAGGAATTTGGACTCAATGTTTGTCAATCATTAATTGTTACCTGTCGTTTGTTACTGGTTATGGGTTCTTCATTGATAGTTGACGGTTGTTTTTTTTGGCAAAGAGGCTGACTCCTTATGCCCTGGCCAGAGGATAGCAAACAATAGAGCGTTCAAAACAAACTGAGTTGTGAAGCGGGAGGGACAATCCCATTCCAAGGCAGTGGCGATAAGGGCGGGTATGCTTCTTGCAAAGCTTTATAGAAATCGCGGGCAACTGTAGGCGATCGCGCCTCGTTAGGGCAGTGAATAAACAGATATACCGTGTTGCCAGCCTGTAGCCAGGATTGTAATCGCGGTACCCAATCCATCAAGTAGGGTTCATTGAAATTAAGATCAGGATGGCTAATGTAGCGCACCAGGCAAAAGGGAGCCGTCACAACAGGCTGGAGGGGAACTTTGGGTTTTCGTCGCTCTGAGGCAAACTGCGGATCGGGAAGTCCGTCTTCTACGCCATCGTACATAGGCCGAGTATCGAGCAGTACACGTCCGACTCCCAGACGCTGCAAAAGCTCATTGAGATAGCTTGCATAAGGCTCCTGGAACCAGTCCAAATGTCGAACTTCGACCGCGAGGAGAGCTTCTTGGCGAGGCCATCCTGTCAAAAATTGGGCTAAGTCTTTCAAGTAATCGGGGCTGTAACTGGGAGGCAGTTGAAGAAAGATAGGACCTAACCGAGAACCTAGCCCCTGCAGGGTTTTGAGGAACGCGATCGCGGCTGGTAAATGGGGCGATAAAGCGCCGTCATGGGAATAGAGTCGGGGAATTTTGGGGCAAAAACGAAAGGTCTCTGGAGTTTGGGCGACCCAACGCTCAATCATAGCGGCATCCGGGATTGAATAAAACGTGGAGTTCCCCTCAACCGCTGTAAGTCTTTCACTGTAAAGCCGTAAATAGTCGCTGGGGCGCGATCCCGCTGGATAGAAGTCACCGACCCATTCACGAAAGGCCCACACGGCGCACCCGAGATAGAACATGCAGCTCTCCATTCCTAGTGGGAAAAGTGTAACAATCAGGAGCGATGGCCTCTATGCGATCGCCCTATGGCTTTTATTCATCTCCCTCCGTCTTGGCAGCTTCCTGAAGGCACTGTCACTCCCGAGTCGGCCTTTTGGAACCGCCGCAAATTTCTGAAGATGGCAATTGGTGCGGGTATTGGCGCTTCAGCGACCTCTTTAGTGGGTTGTCAACGCTCTAATGCCGTCTCCGATTCTTTAAGTCAGACCTTTGGCAAGCCTCTTGAAGACTTCACCACCCATCCTGACTTTCAAGATGCAGGTCGTCCTATTACTGAGCAGATATACGCCAGTAGCTACAACAACTTCTATGAGTTTGGGGGAACTAAGAATATTTGGGAAAACGCCCAAAAGCTGCCGACGGACCCCTGGACGCTGGAGGTAGGAGGACTGGTCAAAAATCCTCGTAAGTATGACCTGGATGATCTGACCAACCGCTTCCCCTTGGAGGAGCGCGTGTATCGGTTTCGCTGTGTCGAAGCCTGGGCCATGGTGGTACCCTGGCTCGGTTTCCCCATGCGATCGCTGATAGAAGATGTCGAACCGACCAGCGATGCTAAGTTTGTTCGCTTCACGTCTTTCTATGATTCTGAAATTACGCCCGGTCCAGCCTGGGAATTTGCGCTTAATCTACCCTGGCCCTATGTCGAAGGGTTACGGATTGAAGAAATGGCGAACGAATTAGCCTTTTTTGCCGTCGGTATTTATGGTCGCACGTTGCCGAAGCAGCACGGTGCGCCTATCCGCATGGTGATTCCCTGGAAGTATGGGTTTAAGAGCGGGAAGTCAATCGTCAAAATTGAATTTTTGGATCAGCAGCCCGCAACGTACTGGAACACCCTCTCACCTAATGAATATAAATTTGAGGCCAATGTCGAACCCGAAGTTCCTCATCCCCGTTGGTCCCAAGCAACGGAGAAAATCGTCGGCACTAACACTAATCCTTTTGACTGGGAGCAGCAGCCGACAGTGATCTACAACGGGTATGGCGATTACGTGGCCGATTTATATGCATAACGGAGTTCTCGTTAAATCATGCCATCGCACATCTCAGGGTTACTCCTAGCACTTAAACAGTGGCAAAAGGCCGTTTATAGGCTAGGCCGAAAGGACAAACCCTCCCACCCTCAAGCCAAGCAGCTAGACGCCGCTCAAGCAAAAGTCTTGACCTACCTTGAGGCAGATCCTGTCACAGAGGAGATTGATGAGCTGATTCAGCAGGCGATCGCGCCTAACAGCACCTCCCCTGAGGAACTCCGCACCATTCTAGTCAAGCATTCTCAGCCTCTACTCGCGGTAGAGCTGCAAACACTGCATCCTTTGACCTTCAATCCGCAGGATTTGGAGGAGATTGTATATGTCTTTCTGCGATCGTCAGACGAAGATAAGCCCGTTGCCAGCAGCCAAGAACTCCGCAATATTTTCGTTCAGCTCAGCCAGATAATCCCTCAAGAATATCAAGCGACTAAAGAACTCAGCCGCAAACAAAAAAAGCGGCGTAGACGGGACTTAACGCTGGGAGCGCTACACACGGCTTTGGGCATTGGTCTACTAGCTGGCAATACACAGCTCGATATGATCAGCACGGATGTTTCCTACATCGCCAATGCCTCTTACATCTTGGGCGGTAATGCTCTTCTCAATGCAATGAAGAATATTATCGGGCAAGTAGAAAATGTGTCTTAGGATTCTGCTTTATAAGTAGAGGCAGCTTCAATTTGGATAGATTGAGGTCTACTCATTCATAAGCTCGTCCCCAAGCTGAGCGACAAGAATAGTCTGCCCAGTCATAGTTTCATGCCGAGCTTGGCCGACCAGGATTTCTTCTTTAGCGTGTTGTTAGAAATAACTTAGATCTTGCACCCAGCTGGCCATGCCCAGACATCCGCGCCGAGTTGAAAACTCAGCGCTCACTGAGCCAAGTCCCTAAAGGGACTATCAAAGGCTAAACCCATTGATGCATAAGGATTACACGCTCTTCAACCCC
>JBHJHM010000080.1:0-15198 GCA_050330865.1 Leptolyngbyaceae cyanobacterium | reverse complement strand
AAAGGGGTTGAAGAGCGTGTAATCCTTATGCATCAATGGGTTTAGCCTTTGATAGTCCCTTTAGGGACTTGGCTCAGTGAGCGCTGAGGTTTCAACTCGGCGCGGATGTCTGGGCATGGCCAGCTGGGTGCAAGATCTAAGTTATTTCTCTAAACGAATGGCATACCACTGCATCGTTTGTCCCGGCTGGAGCTCGAACTCACAAGCCGTATTCAACAGATAGTCAACCTGTCCTGTCACGGTCGAAAACTTCCCCACATCACGCGGGAGATCCCCTTGGCGATCGCCCAGCACCTTCACTAACCGCTCCTTCAATTCCGCCACCGTCAAAATTTCTTCTGCCTCACCCGGAACCAGCAGTACAAAGTGGTCCTCTTCATACATCAACGGATCGGCCATAGTCTCCTCCAACGGGTAGGGTTCTTCGATTGTAGGCCAGTGGTTGATAGTTAGTGGGTGGCGGCGATGGTTGATAGTGGGTGGTTCAAGGTTTGAGGTTTATGGCTAAAGCTATCTCACAGTAGACCTCGATAGCGAATGAAGATCAAAATAGCGGCCCAGGCTCCCAGCGCCACTTTAATAGCGACCAAAATATTCAGCAGTGGAATCCAGCCACCACTCACAAGCGCGCCTAACTCGCCGTGGGGTAGTTCGATACCAATCAAAGTCAGCACTGCCAACACAATAAAAATCAGGACCGAAACTTTTTCTAGAGTGGCGGCGTTCCAACGTTTGTAGAGGGCTTCCATCATCTG
Organism: Leptolyngbyaceae cyanobacterium; assembly: GCA_050330865.1. Classification (GTDB taxonomy): domain Bacteria; phylum Cyanobacteriota; class Cyanobacteriia; order Phormidesmidales; family Phormidesmidaceae; genus SIO1E4. The sequence continues at coordinate 14,443 of JBHJHM010000080.1, read as the reverse complement.
CGAGGATGAGGTTATGGCAACCAGTCCGATCGCGGTTCCTCCGGCTACACCTGCTGCAAATCCTCCACCCGGGCTTAAGTGTCCGCGAATGGCTAGCTCAATACTGACCAACGCCGCGATCGTGGCCCCTAATCGTGCCAGCACAATGGAAGGATGATCCGTGAATTGATAGATAGTGCAGGATGGCTGCTCATCGGCCAGCAAAAACCGCACCCCCATAATGGCAATGGTGAAAACCACAACCTCGAAAATAGTGTCGTAGAGGCGATTCCTGAAAATGATACCCGAAACCGCATTCGCTACGCCGGTATCTTGCACCACGGTTTCGACAATGGAAAGCTCTGTAGCATCAACCACTGGATTCGGAAAAACCAGCATCTTAATGTACAGTGCGATACCTGCCGCAATATAAATCCACTTCATGATTTCACCTCCACTGGATCAAGGGGGCCTATACCAGACTGACTGACATTGGATGGGCCAAGCGTCGCAGGTGTAATGTAGCTGAGACTCACTCCGTTGAGAGGAAGCCCGGCCTGCATCAGCGTATAGAGTCGTTGAACCCGAGTTTGAAGGTGATAGGAGGTTGGTTCATCCAAGGAGGGCGATCGCGGCGACTCATGCAAAGCTGGCGCTTCCGACACCGTGCAGATAGCGTGGATATCTTTTGCCTCTAGAGCTGTTTGCATAGCTTGAAGGCTAGGATAAGCGACCACCTCAAGTTGCATGTGGTAGCGGCTTAGCACTTGCCGCAAATCGGTTAGTAATGGCTCTGAAAGAAGAGTCCGTTTGGGGACATCAGCGCTAGTCGAGAAACCTTCTTGTCCGCCAACAGGCATTGGCTCCAGCACACCTAGGCGCATACTCATTGACGATCGCACCGCTACGGCATACAGCGTAATGGATAGCATGGTGCCTACCAGGGCTTCTGTCAAAGCAACATCAGCGGCTCCCAGAAGAGCATAAACCAAGGCTGCCACAGCGCCCAAAATACCCCGAATGACCAATGCGTGATAAGGATTGACCTGAAATACCAGCATACCGGCGGTCAGTGGCAGCAGAGCCACAATTACATAAACATACAACTCTTGCGTCATTTTCCACCTCCCTCGCTGGAACAGTAAGCCAACACATACCCTAGAACTGTATTCCAAATGGATAGGGAAATGAGTGCCAGGATGAGTAGCGGCCATTCTCGCGGAATTTGCAAAAGTAAACCGACAATAATGCTCATCGAGCCCAAGGTATCAGAGACGGAAAGACTGTGCAGTTTGAATAGCACAGAGCGATCGCCTAAGAGTGGATATGTCCCCCAAAACCAGAAGGCGACACCAACCGCAATGCAGAGATAGCTAAGGTGGTTAATCATAGGTCATTCATCCGCCTCAGAACATGAGCCAAGAGCATCAAAGCTGCGTTGCCAACGCTTAAGATAAGCACTCCAATCACCCCAATCATCCAGTCATCCCGCAAAACTGAAACCACCAAAATCATGATGGATGTTTTGGTTGCGATACTGGAAAAAGCCAGCATCTTTTGCCAGATATTATTATCTTGCCAGGCTTCATAAATTGGAATTAATAATGCCAAAATCATCGCCAACAACACCCAATTCATCTGGCCATCTCCTTTTTCCCATCAATCTTGAAATTCTTGTTACGGGCAAGGCATCTGTGTAGCCATGTTGTCTACGCTCCCAAAGATGATTAAACAGATGCCTCATCCCTGCAAAATACCGATTTATCCCATTCCCAATTTATTGTCTCCTTCTTTTCACCTGATGCACCTCATACCAACCATCTTCGTGATACTTCAACACAATCGTTTTAGGGGTAAACGTGATGAGAAAAATATCTAAGAAAATCAACCCGGGTGTTCGCCTCGGCTTAACACGCTCCATCGTAATGCCTTCGCGATTGTGAGGGCGGACAATAATCTCAAAGGCTTCTATGTAAGCTTGCGGAATGGCTCTAATGATTTCCCAGAATACCCGTAACCAATCTCGTAAGGCAGCAGGTCCGGTATAACGGCCTGGCAGCAGCAGCGCAACACAAAGACCAATAATAATATTGGCCAAGCTTATGTCAGCGGTTAGTAAAAACCAAATACTTAGCCGTAGCAGCAAATCTAGCCATCTAATCATGCCAACACCATCCCAAACAGCAGGATCAACATCAAACTCATACCACCAATCAAATGCTCAAATTTTTCGGGTGCTTGGGGTAATTTGAGGGTCAGTTTTTGGAAAATCAAAAAATATGCTAGCCATCCTATGCCAATGGTGAGCAGCGGCTTAACCATATTGGCAATAGTGTAAGCCTCGTAATAAACGCCATTCGCTAGAACTAAGCCTCCGAGCAACACGGTAATAGCTGCCCAAAAACCAGGCTTTACAGTTCCGTTGCCTCCGAACGGTAAAAAGATGAATTTGGCAAATGAAATAGCAGTGCCTAAAGCCGCAATGTTCATCCCAATGACTTGCCAGGGCAATAGATTTTTCATCGTCAACACTTTTGCCCCAAAACCAGACAACAAGGGAAATCCTGAAATTGAAAAGCTAGCAATGGCCAGAGTAATCCAAAGGGGAGTCGCGATCGATGTTTGCTTCAGAGTTTTGATATTGCGGCTAGGTAAGTTTCCTGCAATGAGAAAGAGAGCCGATTTGACTAGGCCATGCGTTAATGCATAGAAGCCACCCACTGCAGGGGCGGCCAGCACAAAGCCCAACTGTGAAACTGTATGAAACGCCAGCATCCGCTTAGTGTCTTTTTCGAAGACAGCGTAGGCAACTCCTAATAGCGCTGTACCCACACCCAAAATCTGGATAATGGGCGCAACCGCTTCTATCCAAAGCGCACATCGTAACAGGGGAAATACCCCTGCTTTGACCACAACTCCTGACAGAAAAGCTGACACAGGTGCCTCGGATTCAGAGTGAGTTAAGGGTAGCCACAGCCCTGAAATAAAAATTCCACCCTTGGTCAGCAATCCTAAAAAGATGAGAGCGATCGCCTCCATTGGCGCGTTGTGTAAACCAGCAAAGGCAAACGAATGATTCGCCTGGTAAACCAACACGGCTCCAATCAGATAGAACAGCATCGCCGTATTGCTGATAAAGAGGTAACGTAGGGCTACCCAAATCGAGCGATCGGTACGGGGATAAGCAATTAAGAGAAACGCTGCGACGCCGATAACCTCTAAGGCCACATACACACTCATAAAGTCCGCACAGATAAAGACTGCGTTGACACTGCCGTGCAAGATGATGGCCTGCGCGTAGAAAAAGGCTGTTTTACCGGTTTGCCAACAGGAGAGAACAATCGCTACCGTTACCAAGGCATTAGTCAGGATAAAGTAGCCGCTCAACGGGTCAACCACCAAACTCACACCAAACTGATCTAAAAGCTGCAAGGTTAAAGACGAAGAATCGATTATTCGCTCTAGCCCATAGCCCAGCGAAATCAGTGCCATACCGAGGACGAAATGGCGCGCCAGTTTAGGAAGGAGGTAGCTGCTAAATCCCACTAAAAATGGTAAAGCAATCCAGGCGATTGTAATCTGACTCATGGCGTGTTGTTCTCGGTTTCAGCACTTCCTAAAGTCGGATTATTTTGAGCTAATTCTACAACTCTGACCAGCACTGGAGCCCGAGCTGAAGGCATAAGAGCATATCTAGTAATGGGTTGCATGTCCAACTATCTCCAACATTCAAATTGCCAATGCTCAGGTACCGAGGGAAGCTTTATTGAGTCTTTGCTTGCTCATGCCAACACCATGCCAAAGAGCAAAATTAACACTAAACTCATTACCCCAATTAAATGCTCAAATTGCTCGGGTACTCGCGATAACTTAAAGATGGATTTTCGCAAGATTAGCCAATAAGCCAGCCAGCCAATGCCAATGATTGCTAAGGATTTGATAATATTTGCAGCCGTATAGGCTTCATAGTTCAAGCTATTTGCAGCAACTAATCCACCCAGTAGCACCACTATCGCGCCCCAAAAACCAGGCTTTTTTGCTTTCGCCTCTGCTAAATCTGGCTGTGCTTTAGAGGGCAAAAAGATGAACTTAGCAAATACGATCGCGGTTCCAACGGCTGCAATATTCAGGCCAATGGCCTGCCAGGGAGCCAGTTGCTTAAGTGTTAACACCTTGGCCTCAAAACCAGCTAACAGCGGCAATCCTGAAATCGAAAGACTGGCAATCGCGAGTGCTACCCATAGCGATTTACGCAGAGAACTCTGCCGTAGTTCCTGAAAATCACGGCTGGGTAAGTTGCCAGCAATTAAAAAGAGGGAGGCTTTGGCAAGTCCGTGGGTCAACGCATAAAAACCCGCAGCTGCCGGAGCCGCTAGAACAAATCCCAACTGTGAAATCGTACTGGATGCCAGCATCCGCTTGGTGTCTTTTTCAAAGATGGCATAGCTAACTCCCAGCAAAGCTGTCCCCATACTGAAAACCTGCAGCGTCGGCCCAATCCCCTCAACCATCAGAGCGCAACGGACCAACGGAAATACGCCCGTTTTGACCACCACGCCTGATAATAAAGCCGACACCGGGGTTTCGGATTCGGAATGCGTCAAGGGTAGCCACAACCCCGAGACAAAAATTCCTCCTTTGGTTAGCAGACCCAGAAAGATGAGTGCGATCGCTTCAGCTGGCGCATTTTGTAATCCAGCAAATTCAAACGAGCCATTGGCCTTGTAAACCAGCGCCGCTCCAATCAGGTAGAACAGCATGGCCGTATTACTGACAAATAAATAGCGCAGAGCCACCCAAATCGACCGATCCGTGCGCGGATAGGCAACTAAAAGGAAGGCTGCAATGCCGATGACCTCTAACGCCACATAGAGACTGATAAAGTCCGCACAGATGAAGACTGCATTGACACTGCCATGCAGAATAATGACCTGGGTGTAAAAAAAGGCTGTCTTTCCCGTTTGCCAGCAATAGAGGATAACCGCTATCGTCACTAAGGCATTCGTGAGGATAAAGTAGCCGCTCAACGGGTCGACGACTAGCGTAACGCCGAACTGATTGAGGAGTTGCAAAGTTGAAGATGATGCTTCAACAATTCGCTGCAGACTATAGCTCAACGAAACTAGCGCCACACCGAATGCTAGGTGACGGATAAGTTTAGGGAAAAGATAGCCACTAAATCCTATAAAAAAGGGGAGGGCAATCCAGACAATTGTCATCATGGCGTGTTGCTTTTCTCGATCTCAATACTTTCCAGAGTGGGATTGTTTCGCGCCAGCTTCATAACACCGACGAGCATAAGAGCTTGAATCGAAAAGCCAATTACGATCGCGGTCAAAATGACAGCCTGAGGAACCGGATCGGCATACGTTACCGATGACCTAGCCTCCGATAAAATTGGCGTAAAAAGTCCACCTCGTGACGCAACCAAAACGTAATAAGCAATGACGCCAGTGCTCATTACGTCCATAGAGATAATTTTCATCATCAAGTTTTGCTTCAAGATGATGCCAAAAAAACCACATAAAATAGTGGCAAAAACGCAGGCTTCTAAGATGAGCATCGTTAACTTGGAAAAAGTATAGAAATTGGTAAGAAGCGTCCCCTACCGGATATTGGAGGGGACGCGCACCTGGAGAGAACACCGATGGAATTGCGATGGCCAAGGCTTTCTCCAAAGGTATAGTCCAGAATTTTGCCAAAGGTGCGATCAACCTCACCTTTGGCAAAATGAACGGTGCTTAAGTACGGGGAGAATTCACTTGTACCCAGCCGAAGGCCAAAGTTCCAACCAAAAGTTGGGCTATGGTAGGGGCGATCACGAATCCCCAGATCACACTTAAGACGCCAGCGCAGTAGGTAGCCAAAGCGTAGACTTCATCAACGGGTTGCAGCCGCTTACCACAAGTCACAAAAACAATAGCGATCGCGAATAATACAAACCATTGCATCGTTCATGTACTCCCGTTGCTAAATAGGCAAAGATGACGGTTGTCTCCTTTAGATCTGAGCCGTAGTTGAGGCCTGCATGCTGGGGGGATATTCAGCGTCTTGCGAAAAGACCTCAGAAACAGCCGCTTCGAGAGCCTTGGCACGATCCATATACAGACGATGGGGGGGGACCAAATCGAAAACTCTCAGCTTTTGCAGGCGGCGTCGAGTTTGTCCGGCAGCGCCTACAAGGAAGACTCGACGGCCCTCATCAATCGCTTCTTCAACAGCATTTTCAAGCGCGAGAGAGGCAGTGACACCAAGATGAGGAACCTCACTCAGGTCAAACACAATAGCATCGCAGTCCGCGATCGCATTATGTTCACGCGAAATCGCCTTGGCAACCCCAAAGATCATAGGACCACTCAATTGGAAAAGCAGAACGCGACCATTCCCTTCATCCAGCCAGCGTCGCTCATCCACATCGAGCTGAATAGCATCATCAGCATCCGTGATGGTCTGCACCGATTCAGACTGCAGCTGGCTCATACGCTCAATCGTCAGAACATTAGCAACAAAGACCCCAATTCCCACAGCTGCAATCAAATCAACCAGCACCGTCAGCAAGATGACACCGTACATAATCAGAGCGCCCTTAATCGATACATGGTGCGCTCGCTTTAGGAAGTCCCAATCAATAATGTCAATCCCTACCTTCAGCGCAATTCCGGCTAGAACGGCTAAGGGAATCGTGGCAGCTAAGTTAGCTGCACCCAAAATTACAATGAGTAATACAAAAGCACGGGTTAACCCAGAAAGAGCGGTTCTGCCTCCAGATTGAATATTGACTACCGTGCCCATCGTGGCGCCTGCACCCGCAATGCCTCCAAACAGACCCGATATCAAGTTACCTAAACCCTGGCCAATCAGTTCCTTATTTGAGTTGTGCTCAGTACGAGTCAGGCTGTCGGCGACCACCGAGGTTAACAGAGCATCAATACAGCCCAACATACCTAGTACAGCTGCATCAACAAACATGAGCTGCAGTTGGTCAGCGCTAAAGGTCGGAACTTGGAGCGCTGGAAAACCTGCAGGAATTGCACCAATGCGGCGAATGTCCAGATCCGGGAACAGGATTAAAGACAAAGCTGTACCCGCAATTAATGCAATTAGCTGAGGAGGCACAATTCGCTTAAATCGCGATGGCATGAACCAAATAATTGCCACGGTGATGATGGCTAATGCTGTCTCTGCCGGTTGAATACTGGTGAGCAGATCCGGAATGGCGCGCAGCGTTCCCACAACTCCGCCTGCAGGACTCGCCTGTCCAAGGAATGGAGCCAGCTGCAAAATCACTAAAATGATGCCAATACCGGACATAAAGCCCGAAATTACGGTGTATGGCATCATCGTGACGTATTTGCCGAGGCGCAAAAGTCCAAAAATAATTTGGAATACCCCAGCCATCATGACCACAGTAAAGGCCATTGCTAGGCCGTTTTCCGGATCAGCAGCGGTCAAGTTAGCGATGACTGCGGTCATGACCACAGTCATTGGGCCTGTGGGTTCGGAAATAAGGGTAGGGGTTCCCCCAAACAAGGCCGCGAAAAAACCGACTAATACAGCGCCCCAGAGTCCAGCCACCGGACCAGCACCAGAAGCAACACCAAAAGCCAAGGCCATTGGCAAGGCAATAATAGCCGCGGTAACACCTCCAAAGATGTCACCGCGTAAGTTTCGGAAGTGAATTCGATTGGTCAGCTGCACAACTACCCCCCCATAACTAAGTGAATTGAACTCAGACTTGGCAAACGTGATACGTACTCGGCAAACGGTCGATCAGCGTGACCGCATCATCCAGGAACGACGAAGGCTCAGCACTCGACTCCACCAAGACTATGGAGAGATAGCGAACCGCAGGCAATCCAGGAGAATAGAACTAAATCTATTCAAAAAGAATTTTCATTTACTTAATTCTATAATAAGAGTGCACGGGGTGCAATTATTGATGTTGTGATGATTGGTGATGTAGATAAAAATCAACGCTTATGAGAGTCCTGACCTTGAAAGATTGACATTCAGCACGAATTGTGGGCTTCATCTGTGTTGTAATTCGATTTCTTGCGACGAATACTCTATCGTTGATTGATCTCGATAGTTGATTGATCTCGATAAATGAGACTCAACACTTCCAGAGTATTATGATTTGCTGGTTTATAGCCGTCGCCAAGTCCTTGAGGGCCAGACGACAAAGCCATCTGGCCGTACGCTGAGCAATCGGAGGCTACTCGGTGTCCTAGCCTAGTACATCACGGCAGCAGTATGCTCACTATTCAGAATGCTGGGAAGGCTTATCTGCCTTAGGTTTGAATTTTGTAGACGCCTCAGCGGCTTCCCGCAGGGTATTTTGAATTCCGCGTAGCGGTACTAGATGGCTCAAGCTATATTTTCTATTCTCTAAGGCTACGCCAGCGCTTTGTTTCATCCAACCGTTTCATCCAACCGATGCAGGCAAACCTTACTGGTGATTTCTTAGTCAGAAACTTTCTAAAGAGAGTGATTGAGGGGTAAGCAAACTCGGAAAATTGTCTTGCCCGGCTGCGACGTAAATTGCAGGTCTCCTTTGTGCTGTCCGACAACAATGCGCCGAGCCGCATCGAGTCCCAGTCCCGTACCTTTACCAACAGCTTTAGTTGTAAAAAACGGATCAAAAATTCGAGGTTGAATGTCTGGAGGAATCCCCGGTCCACTGTCTACAATTTCAACAACGATATGGTTGCCCGTTTTAAGGGTGTGAATTTTTAGCTCACCTTGCCCTGCCATGGCATCAACGGCGTTATCGATGAGGTCAGTCCATACTTGATTGAGCGCACTACCATATGCCTGGATACGCGGTAAGTTCTCAGCATAGACTCGGATAATGTCAATTTCAGCTGACAGCTTGTGGTTTAAGACTGTAAGCGTACTTTCTATTCCCTCGTGGATATCAACTTCCTGAAGCGAAGCCTGATCCATATATGAATAGTCTTTTATGGCTTGCACCAGTTGCGTAATGCGGGAAGCACCCGCTTTGATTTCAGTAATCAACCGCGCTTGATTTAATGTTGATTCGAGCCAAATGAGAACGTCAGTCAAAATATTGGGGTGAACGCGATCGCTAATTTGCTGTAGTGCTTCACAGTCAAGGCCTGCCGCGACAAAATTAGTAGCTAGTTTCCAGCTATTAGCAACACCCTGTTCCTCGAGCCAACTGATGATGTCCTCTTCAAGGGCACTCTGGGTCAATGGATCAAAGATTTTTTCCGCTTTTATCTGTTGGCTTAGCTTCATCCGCAAATCATCAAGAAATTGGCATTGCTCGTTGGTCAAGGATTTCTGGCTGAGTTTGAGCAACTCCGACGAAGACGCGGCTGAAACCTCATCCAAGTATTCGCTATTGCGGAGCAAAGCCGCAGCTGGATTGTTGAGTTCGTGGGCCAGTCCAGCTGCTAAAGTTCCCAAAGATGTCAGCTTTGCTTGTGATTGCAGTAGAGCCTCATAGCTTTGCCAGCGTTGGGCGTTGGTTCGTAGAAGTTTTTGAATAACACCCGGATGACTTGCAATGATTTGCCAAAAGGCCGTTTCTCCGAATTTGAGTAAATCGCTATCGCGGGTTGCATAACCGCTGCCCAAATATAAAGGATTGCCTATGAGGATTAATTCATGGCCGAAAAAATCGCCGGGTTCATAGTGGATAAAATGCACCTCGCGATCGCGGAGTTGCTGGGTGCGAAATTCAACGCCTCCCGCGAGCAAAATGAAGAAATCCCCAGCTTGATCGCCCTCACGAACAAAAACTTCGCCCTCTGATACAGATAGCGCCGCGCCTTGCTGGAGCACCGCCTGCAATTGCTCAGCCGTCAGGCCGGAAAATAAGGATACGTGACGGAGCCTGTCAACGCTGAACATGGGTTAGGTCATCAATCTAACAGTTGAATTGAGTCCCCGGCTTTAACAACGCCCTCAACCAACACAGCGCCATAGACTCCAGCAAAGCCTTCATGAGCTTTGGCAATGTGCTTGATAATTTCTGGATTCGCTTCAGACGTATCAGGGTCTAACGTGATCATCTTACATCGAGGGTCACGTTCGAGGATGCTAACTTCAGCCTTTTCGCCAAGCTTTAGGCGCTTACCTATTAGTTCGTTTTCATATGGTTTGGGCGTGCCTTCGGCCCAGTTGACATAAAAATTGGCGCGAAATCGCCGTTTATCTATTGGGATGCTCAACTCCTCCGTCAATAAATCACAGAGCTGCAGCGAAAACAAAGAAAGGGGACGACAGTCGAACTGACTTCTTTGGGTAAAGTGCAGCTTGAGTGTCTGATCTTGGGTGAGAGTTTTGAGGTGGGCCAACAATGCCTCATCCGTGATGCTGTGGGTGTTCCCTTCCGGCGTTTCCACATCAACAGCAAATTGCTCTGTCTCGGGATACAGCGGATTAATTCCAGGGGCCATTGCTTCCGCCGCTGCCAGATTTCCAGGTTTGACGGTGGTGCTGGCGTGCTTGTAGCGGGGCTTATACAGCAGCAGCGATTCTTGATCGCGGGCGGTATGCCAGGGAAAGCCAGGATTCCCATTGTTTTTTACAAAGCTGTAGACGCGATCGCCCATCACTCCAGCAAAGGAGACAAAGCTTTCAGCCAATTCTTCACCCGCCATACTTTTGACGGGATAACGCCAAATACTCTCGACAGTGCCTACGGTAGACATAGGAAAACCTCGTGAATCGCTAGAAGAAACTGTTTTCAGTGCCGATGCGGTGCGATCGCTTCTTTCTAGCTAGTAAACCGAGCCTGCCTCAATATCTCTGTAGCTGCAGATACCCAGCACCTGATTGATAGGGAAAGGGGGAGACTTCTTTATGTACGTGGTATGCGGGTTGATCCAGCACCCCCCTTTCCCTCTTCCCCTTTCCCTCAAGCAAACGCGATGTACTTGCCCCAAACACACAGAGCTATATACCGGACTGTCTCTTGAACTGTCCCCAGCCTAAAGATAGGCAGAGTTTGAGAATTTACGCTGGGGATGTGCCTCTTTCAATCCCTAAAATTCTATGGCCTCCTCCCCAAACCCTATCCTGCTGATTCACGGAATTGATGATACCGTCCGCGTTTTTGATCGCATGGTTGCGTATTTACGCGATCGCAATTGGACGGATATTCACGCCATCAACCTAGTGCCCAACAATGGCGATGTCGGCCTCGATCAGCTCGCTGAGCAAGTGAAGACCTACGTCGATACCCGTATGAGCCATGCAGCTAAGATTGACTTACTGGGATTTAGCATGGGCGGCATCGTTAGCCGCTACTACATTCAGCGGTTGGGGGGTCTCCAGCGAGTGCAGCGCTTCCTGACTCTTTCGTCTCCCCATAACGGAACATTGACCGCCTATGTTCGCTGGAATTCTGGGGTTCGGCACATGCGCCCCGACAGTCCGTTTCTGAAAGATTTGAATCAGTCCGTACACCAGCTTGAACAAGTAGACTTCACATCGCTGTGGACGCCCTATGACCTGATGATTGTGCCCGCCAACAGTTCACAGTTGCCGGTGGGCAGAACCCGAACCCTTCCAGTCCTGCTGCATCCCTTCATGCTGACGGATCCGCGATCGCTAGCTGCCGTTGCTGAAGCCTTACAAGCATAAGCAGATTTAGCTTAAAGCATCGACCAACTGCTGCTTAGCAGTCGCCAATGCTTCGGGCAGTTTTGAGGCATCGCGTCCCCCCGCCTGGGCCAGATTCGGACGTCCGCCACCGCCACCGCCGCAGATTTTGGCGATCGCCCCAATGAACTTGCCTGCCTGCAGCTTTTGTTCAATCACTTTAGGGCTGAATGCCGCCACCAAACTCACCTTACCTTCGGCGGGGATAGAACCCAGAACTACAGCCCCTTCGCCGAGCTTTTGCTGCAAACGTTCGGCGGCTGTCTTCAGCGCTTCCGGAGCCACACCTGCCATTTCGGCCACCAGTATTTTCAGGTCACCAATCGCTTCGGCCTCATTCAAGATCTGGTCCGATTTCACCACGGCCAGTTCCGACTTCAGGGCTTCTAGCTCCTTCTGGGATGCTTTCAGCTCCGTTTGCAGGCTCGTAATCCGGTCAGGCACCTCCTCCGGCTTTACCTTAAAGCGTTCCGACAGATCGCGGACCACCACATCGCGCACATTGAGGTAATCCAGTACTGCTGGACCGGCGACAGCCTCAATACGACGGATACCCGCCGCTACCCCCGTTTCCGAGATGATTTTGAACAGACCAATCTCAGCGGTATTGGTCACATGCGTACCACCACACAGCTCCATCGAAACACCCGGGAAGTCGATGACTCGAACTTCAGCACCATATTTCTCACCGAACATAGCTGTTGCACCGCGACTTTTGGCTTCATCCAACGGCATGACCTCAATCGTAGCGGTATGTCCTTCGCTGATCCAGGTATTGACCTGATCCTCGACCTGTTGCACTTCCTCAGGGGTGAGCGCCTGAGGGCAATTGAAGTCAAACCGAAGGCGATCAAATGACACTAACGAGCCTGCCTGGGAGATGCTTTCGTCCACAATGCCTTTGAGTGCAGCTTGTAACAGATGAGTCGCCGTGTGGTTGGCCATGGTGCGCCGTCGATAGGCCCGATCGATTTGGGCTGTGACGCGATCGCCTACCGTCACGCTACCCCGCTCCACCCGTCCGACGTGCAAGAAGAAGTCGCTCTCTTTCTGCACATCCTCAATCCGAATCACGAAGTCATCGCCTAAGAGATAGCCGCGATCGCCAATTTGGCCTCCCGACTCAGCATAGAAAGGCGTCTGATCAAGCACAATCTGGACGTCATCCCCAGCTTTCACCTCGGTAGTCGAAGAACCTGCCACCAAAATGGCCTCAATTTTACTGGTACTTTGGGATTTTACATAACCTAAAAACGCCGTGGCGTGAACCTGCTCTGCTAAGGTATCTAGGCTTCCTTGAGCCGTCAAATCAATCGTTTCGTGAGCATCTTTAGAGCGCTGCCGCTGCTGCTCCATCGCGGCTTCAAATCCAGCAACATCCACCGAGAGGTTGTTTTCCTCGGCAATTTCCTGCGTTAGCTCAAGCGGAAACCCATAGGTGTCATACAGCACAAAGGCATCGGCTCCAGAAATCTGGTCACTTTCCTGAGTCAAAATATCGACCAGCAGCTTTTCACCCCGCTCTAGCGTTTTTAGAAAGAGCGCCTCTTCCCGCTCCAGTTCTGCTGTGATGACCGATTCTCGCTCGCGGACATTGGGATACACGGCTTCCGACAATTCAATTGCTGTCGCTGCCACCTGATTGATGAAGGCACCCTCTATCCCCAAAAGTCGACCGTGACGCACAACGCGACGGATGAGACGACGCAGAATATAACCCCGTCCTACGTTAGAGGCCGTAATACCGTCAGCAATCATATGCACAACAGCCCTGACATGATCGCCTATCACCTTCAGCGAGACTTGCGTTTGCTCGTCGCACTGGTGATAGGCCCGTCCAGCAATTTTGGCCGCCGTTTCAATAATCGGAAAGATTAGATCGGTTTCGTAGTTGTTCGGCTTACCTTGCAGAATTTGGGCCATCCGTTCGAGGCCCAAGCCTGTATCAATATTTTGCTTCTGTAGCGGTGTCAGATTGCCCTCAGCGTCGCGGTTGTACTGCATAAAGACAAGGTTATAAAACTCGATAAAGCGCGAGTCATCTTCCAAGTCAATTGCATCATCCCCAAGCTCGGGGTGAAAGTCATAATAGATTTCCGAGCAAGGGCCACAGGGACCGGTCGGACCAGAAGTCCAGAAGTTGTCCTCTGCGCCCATGCGAATGATGCGATGAGCAGGAACTCCAATTTGGTCACGCCAGATGGCGAATGCCTCATCGTCCTCTTCGAAGACGCTAACGATTAACCGCTCCGGCGGCAGCTTAAAGACGGTTGTTGACAACTCCCACGCCCATGCCGCTGCCTGCTCCTTGAAATAATCGCCAAAGCTAAAGTTGCCCAGCATTTCAAAAAACGTGTGGTGGCGAGCAGTGCGGCCCACATTCTCAATATCGTTGGTGCGAATACATTTCTGTGAGGTCGTGGCCTTGTCTACCTCGGCTGTGCGCTGTCCCAGAAAGATCGGCTTGAACTGTAGCATTCCCGCGATCGTCAGCAATACCGTAGGATCCTCCGGTACCAAAGAGGCGCTTGGCAAAATCTTGTGTCCTCGTTGGGCATAGAAGTCCAAGAAGGTTTGACGAATATCGGCTCCGCGGACGATGGAGGACGATGGCTGGGAGGGAGTAGACATGGAACTGCAACGCTCAACGTTCTGTAATTATTCTTTATTGTGGGGGATACCGGACCCTCTTGTATGTTTAGAGTCAGGAGCGGTAGACCCTTATCCCCTGGTTCATAATGGACTCATCCTATTCAGGATGGGCTCATTATAGTTCGTCCGCGAGCTTGGTCGCCGCTTCTATCCAGTGCTTTGAGAACTCGCACAATCG